>CAZZAF010000007.1:0-74447 GCA_964652135.1 uncultured archaeon | reverse complement strand
CCTTGACTTTTCTCCTCAGCTCATTTTCGAGGATAACTCCAATCACAACATCAACAGGCTTACCATTCCTGAAGAATACTAGAGTCGGTACAGCGGACACGCCATACCTGTTGGGAATCTCTGAATCCTCGGCAACGTTAAACCTTGCGAAAACTATCTCTGAGAACTCGCCGGCAAGCTTATCTATGATCGGCTCTAGTTTTTTGCATGGTACACACCACTCAGCCCAGAACTCAACTATAACGCTCTCGTTCTCCCTCAAAACATCGTCAAAGTTTCTTGAATCGACTTCGATGACTGCCATGTAGACCCTCTGTAGAGGTTGTGGGATGGGATTAAATGCAATTCGCTAGTAATTCAGGGTGTTCTCTAATGTATTTCTCTATCCAATCCACAACATTCCCAACTTTTTCTTTAACACTTGTTCTCGAAAGTAGCTTTACAGCGTTTATCACTGCTTTCAAGTCATTTTTAATCGCTCTCTCAAGTATTCTGTATATATCTTCCTTGAACTCTTCAGTCCTCCAAGATTCATCATAATAGTATTTGATCCTAAGCTTACACAAGCCAGCAGCTGCAAATATCAGAACACTTATCGAGAACTCTTTGGCAATAGAAAACTCCTCTCTGAAATCACATGCTGTTGTCAACTCAATTTTGAGCTCTGGCACGAGTTTATCAAATTCTTTTAAAGCTTTAACGAGATCTTCATCGAGATCTGCTTCTAAAAACCTATCGTTATGACAGCACGGGCAGTAAACTTCTGCAAGGTCTCCGTAATCATCTACCTTCTCCTCAAATCCGTCGTAATCGTAGTATTCATTGTAGTATTTTGTATAACCGAAATGAAAGCACTCTCCGCAGAATAAAACCATATATTCATCCCCTAAAGAATATCGCAGAATAGCTGAAGCCTCACGTCATCAGGGAGTAATTCGAGTAAATCAAACTTCAAATTTCCGATGTTCGGAAGAATGCGCCTCTTCAAGTAATCCAGAAGCTTTGGATCATTCCACTTGAAGAATGTTCTCTCATCGCCACCGGTCCAGTTTACAGGTTCTTCGAACTTGCCACATTGAATTTTCCTTAGAACAGAATACACTCTAAACAAATTTCTGACTTCTAAAATTGCCATACCACTCTTGCAAATGATTACTACTACTTCTTTCTCCTTGTCAGACCATTTAGAGACTTTATAAGTGAATGTAAACAGCTTAAACCCACTAACATCCACGATCTCGTTACTATTTTTAAGCTCATTGTAGAAGTTTGTAATCGGTTTCAATACCTTTTTGCCCTTCTCAGATTTCTTGATA
This sequence comes from uncultured archaeon, assembly GCA_964652135.1. Classification (GTDB taxonomy): domain Archaea; phylum Halobacteriota; class Archaeoglobi; order Archaeoglobales; family Archaeoglobaceae; genus CAZZAF01. The sequence goes on along the minus strand of CAZZAF010000007.1, from coordinate 73,131 downwards.
GCTATCTTAAGGTATTTCTCAGCAGCATTGAAGCCTCTACTCTCCAGAATGTGTACGGCTCTCTCTACTGAGGAATTTGGAGCTTTATACTTCTCCTGCAGCTCTCTAGCACTTTCATACAGCTCTCTGTAACTATCGGGTGGAATTAGAGATCCATTGCTAAGGTTTATGCCAAGACCATCCTTGAAAGGGTAAGCTATACAGTTGAACCATATAAAGAGCTTTTTATCGTTACCGAATCTTCTCAGCCTAGCTTTTGCTTCAAAATCGACTTCGAACTTCTTTCCAGCGTAATACGACGCCTGAGCAAGTATTCCGTTCAATCTAAGGAGAGCACTTCTGTAAAAATAATCACTGAAATAATCATCGCACTCTCTGAGTATTAGCATGTTATCCGGTGTTAATTCAGCAAAAACGTTGTCTCCCCAGTAAACGTATTTTGCAGTTCCATCAGCCTCGAAAATGACTTTTTCTACACCACTACTAATCTCTTTATAGAACATACACGAAATAAGATCATAGTATGGAATAAACGCCATCTAACCACCTCACTAATTTTATATCAGTCAGATGAGGTTAGCCAGAAGTTCTGCTTCTAAATCCAGCTTGCTTAAAGCTTCTTCCAATCCTGAAACTTCCTCATAAGCTTCTGAGATAAATCCGACGACATCTATTGGAAATTCTAGGTAAGGAACATATGGGGCTACTGCAGCATCTTTCAGTTCCTCTAAGCTTTTGTACGCTGCTGTGAACACATATTTGCTGTCAAAATTTGCTGCGAAGAAAAATATCTCTTTGTTATTTTCAGCTACACCAACGATCTTTCTCATCTCCTTGAGAGCTTTCATTCTCGTTATTTTTGCCCCCAGCTTTTCTAAATATTCAAGCCTTTTAGCAAGCTCCCTCAAAACGTCGCCCTCACTTTTGCACCAGGTTGTTCCCATAATATCACACCTCATAAAAAAGAGGATTTGATCAGACTAACACTGCCAGCACAAGCCTCTCAATCTCATCAAGGTATCTCTTAAAACTTTCATCAATCTGAACCTTAGATTTTACTATTTCTACCGCTTCTACAATGTGCTTTGCACGAGATCTATCCTCGCTGATTATCTTGGCGAAATGCTCCTTCAGAACATCTCTTGTAAGTTTGCCCAATTCATACCCGCCTTTTTTAGCTGTTCTTTCAGCATCTACATCATACACGTTGATTACTCCTTCAACCCCGTTTATAGAGAACTTCCCAGCTACGCTCAGCAGGAGTGCCACAGCTGAAGCAACTTCGCCGCAAAACTCTTTTTTAACATCCTTGAGAAGTTCTACTACTTTTTCGTTGCATTCAGCATAAACTAGTATTCCTCCTTCCCCCTCTTTATGGCATAGCCTCTCTTTTTCTTCTCCGGGATAATCTTTAAGGAATTCTCCGAATGCATCATAATATAGCACATCCTCCACTACAGCATCATAACCGAAATGTAAACATCTTGCACAGAAGTAAATATCTTCCATCTCAAATCACCTTTACTTCTTTTTATTAAAAAATTGGAAATAAATTAGATGAGCATTGCAAGAGTTAAAAGCCCAGTCACGTTTGGTGCATAGCTTGCCAGAGCTTTCCACTCCCAGTCCCTGAACGAGTCCTTTCTCATCTCAATCCATCTTTCAATGATTTCCCTTAGCTCTTCATTCGTTATCTCGCAACCATCTGCTGTTCTTACTGAACCGCCTTTCTCAGCGTGGTGGATCAGCAATCCCATCTCACCGAACAGGTTCTTCAGCCTTATTAGTCCTATAAGCTCTTCATCGCCAGCCTTTTCTATCGTTGATTCTGGAATGCACGGATTTGGAAAAGCGACATCTTCAAGGAGAATCGTGTGTTCTTCAACGGCTGTTTCATACTTTCCCAGCCCGAGTCTGCCGTATTTCTCAACTATGCCTTTAATTATCAGTTTTGCATCCTCCTCCAGCTCTTCAACTGTTTTGCCTTTTTCAACTCCGGCATACTTGCACGCTATATTGATTAGATCTCTTAGCAGGTTTGAGTGCCTAAGCACCTCATATTCGTTGAATATTATGAATAGAAGCTGCTCCAGATCGCTTCTGAATCTGCTTGAGCTGTATCTTGATAAGAACCACTTTACGAATTCTTCAACAGCAAAGAGTTCCTTAGCATACCCAGTATTTGTAACATCCAGAACAGCATAAACTTCTCCAACGACTTTTCTTACCACGGGAAGTAGCGGGATGAGATTGCTTGGAGCTTCTACAAGAATGTAATCATTTTCTATTTGCTTGAGAGTTTTGACCGAATAGCCGTCGGTTACGAGCGTCGATTCTTTAACAAACTCCAGCCACTCGTCGTATGTTATGACGAGATCTCTGAGTACCTCTTTTAGCTCTTTGTAGAACTTCTTTGAACCCACAACGAGATATCCGTAGGGGAAACCGCTCTCCGGTACGTCAGTTACCTTCTCAGCGTAGATTATCGGCTTTCCTTCCAATACTTCGTTAAGCAATTCTTCTTTAGTGTAGTAGTGTGGCCCATCTCTTTCGAAATTACCAATTCTGTACACTTTGATCCTTTTTACAGTTCTCTCCCTACTCAAATTGACTTCCTTAACACCATTTTTCTCTAAGAACTCAATGATTGCAGGGTTGTCAACGTAGACTGCATGAATTCCAGCATCCTCTAGATCCAACTCCTTCTTTGAGTTTGGTCTCCTCTTCAAATAACCCGTCTTTCTCCCAGTCGCAGCTAAATAGATTACATCCTTACAGAGAACCATAATTCTCCTGCCGTTCCTCCTCGTACCGCCCCACACGCCGTATGCTGGCAGCTCTGTCAAAAGGAGATCAACTGTTCTCTTAAGGCTCAAGAATCTCGGTATCTCTCTTTCTATCGCGTCACTATACGATTCCCAGTAGCTGTGTATCCTGTTCAACGCCTTCTGCAGCTCTTCAAGCTGTTTGGAGGAGTATGATGACAGATCCTGAGCGGACATGTGTAGGAACTTTGAGAAATCTCTTTTGAACAAGATCAGCCTGTACTTCAGCTCCATTAGGGTTGTAAAATCTCTGTGCCCTTCTTTGAAGTCGTCCCTGTTTGGTGTAGGTACAGGTGTTCTAACTTCACGCCCAAGTATGTTCACCATCCTGCCATCCTCTACCTTTATCCTCAGGAAGAAACCCTGCGGTGGAGAGTACATCAGCCTCTTCGCCAGAACATCCCCGAGGACTATTGCATACTTGTCGTGCCTCCAACTTCTCCAACTCTCGTGGGCTGGAACTGTTTTCAGTATTCCTATTTCGTAGATCTCGTTCTCCTCTAACATCTCAATTTCGTGGTTGTGAACGCCTATGCTGAGTTCTATCCTATCTCCGTCTTCTAAAACTGCAAGCAGTTCGATCGGAATCCTCGAAAAGTCGAAGAGTTCTCTTATCTCATTAACAAAGCTGCTTATCGTTCTAGAGCTGAGAGGCTCTTCAGGATAGATCTCAAACCTCGTGCCGTAGTCTTCCTTGACACCATTGTCGATTATTTCGGCACCGTAAGAGGTTAAAATGGCTGAATAAGCCTCGTCAGTTTCTCTTGATCTCGTTTTCATAATCATCTTGCCCTTCTCCCCAGTAAGCATCATGAAAGACTTTGCTCCCAAACCGAACATTCCCTGGACTCCGATAATGTTTCTGTTCTCGCTCCTGCCGAACCACATGAAGACTTCCTTGAACGTTTTCTTGCTAATTCCAATGCCATTATCCTCGATGATGATTCTATCTGGATAGATTTCAACCTTGATTGGATCATTTACATCGGCTTTAAACTGGGCCGCAATCGCATTCGCCACATATTCTCTTATACAGGCAAAGTTTGAGGAATAAAACTTGCTCAAATACTCTTTAACCACATTCAGCTCAAAATTCCATACTACCTTCTCACCCAAAATAACACCCCCCAAAGAATTCCAAATTTCTAAAAATCAAAAACAAATTCAGCCAGCTTTTTCTTACGCAAAAATTAAGTTAAATCCTCTCAGCAAGAATTAATTTAAGTAGCTCGTCTTTATATGGGATGCTAACCCCGTTAATTGTCTCAAGTACGGCTTTTATTTCAAAATCATCGGGCTTCACTGTCCTTAGCTTGCTTTCTCCAAAGACTGCATAGTTTATGAACTGCTCAATATCTCTTTCGTGAATGAAGTAACCAGTCCTCCCATTGTATACAAATATCGTCCTAACTCCCGAAACTATGACAAAATTGTCCATCACAGCGTAGCCATTCTCCTGCGACTTCGCCACGGCTTTTATCAGTTTTCCAACTTTAAGCCAAGCTTCGATATCCTCCACGAAGCCTAAAAAATATTTTGAGTAGTTGATAGGATTTGCAAGTAGTATTATCTTTCCGTTCTCTTCTTTAACCTCTGGAAACTCTGCCAGAACATTCCTAGCCAAATCAATCCCAACATTAAGCAGTTCAGAAACCTTGGTTGTCACTTCAGCCCTTAAGTCTAAAGGAAGCTCTGTTAGATTAATAGATGTCGAGTTCTCTTCAACATCTGCAACGATCTTGTAATCGTTCGAGCCATTAATAAGGTCGAAGTAGCCGTCTTTAACGTAAAATATCCTAACTCTTTCTTGTTCAAGCGAATATACCAAATGACCTTTTCGTAGTATTTCAATAAGCTTGCAAACTTTCAAATTTGCCACCACCTATAACTCCATTTAATCCTTTAAAAGATTGAAGAAAAAATTACAGAACGCTAGTAAGAATATCTGCGCTGAGCTCCTCTATAGCTGGTTTTACGAGTTCAGCAATCTTTTCATGTTCTAATGCATTTCGTATTCCATCGATAACATCTTCTCTACCGCCAATAACTTCTCTCCTTAGTCTTTCAAGAGCCTCTTTTCTGTCAACTGGCTTAAAGGAATCCTTGTAGTTCTTCCGGGAGTAGTGAAAAAGTCTAATTTTACCCGCTGCTGCAAGCAGAAGGATTATTGTAGGTATTTCAGCGCTGTATTCTCCTTTGTACAATCTCACAATGAACTCTTCCACTTCCTCTTTTAGCTCTCCATCCCACTCGTCTGTGTTCGTCTGTGCTAGGTTTAAGCTCCCACACTCATAACACTCTATCTCAAAAGTACTCTCCTCTTCCTCTCCATTGTCTTCCCTGTCAGCGAAACCGTTGCACATGTACTTCTTAATCACTTTAGCATAAATTCCAAAAGTTAGGCAATCCCAACAGAATATAACTTCCATAAAAAACACCAGATCAAGCCACCTGAACAAAAATACTTCTTATACCAACTATAGGCTATCCTGAAAGCCTCTTTTGAACTTTATTCTATCAAAATCAATTCGGAGTCTCGATTCATAGATATATTCATTGAACAGTTTACACAATCTCGTCTAAATCGGAAATCGGGGAATAAAAACCCTTTGCAATCATCTCCTTTAAGATTTGATTTCCTTCCTCTTTAGAGATTATATTCTTTTCAATACAGCGAACTAAAACACCGATGGTTCCAGACACAGGAACTCCTAAAATATTTGCAACTTTTCTCGCATCTGAATCATCTGTTAGAAATTTCATGTTGCAGTTCTTTGCGATAGCTAAGCAAGAAGCTTCTCCCTTTCCCAACTTTACCCTTAATGAATTGTAAAGCTCAGTCTCCTCTTCTCTTAACTTTAACACTTCAAAATCAAGAGATATGTTAGGTAAAACTCCTCTCTTAACACCCATCCTAAACTCCTTCAAAACCTGCTCCGTCACATATACTCTTTCGAAGGCTCTCTTAAGCAAATCCAGCCTGTTCACCTTTGCAAAGTTTGAAAGAACAGTGTTATCGACTAAAACCATTTGATCGCCTCTACTTCAGCTATTACGTCTTCCTTACTCAAAGCCCTTATCGGAATACCCTTTTTCTTAAGAAGGTCAATCAATTCGTCTCGCGTAATTTCAAGTAATTCTGAGGCTTTAGACAAACTAATTAATCCTTCTACATATGCAGAAATGACGATCTCCTCGAACAATTCCTTATCCTTCTTGAGACTCCTAAGTAAGTCCTCCAACTTCTTAGGATTCGCTTTAACTACGTTCTCTATACCTTTTACAACCCAAACAGCCTCCATTTCAATCCTCTCCCCTTTCCCTCAAGACAATTAAATCTTCTTCAATATCCTCAAAGTATTTACGATATTCTTTGATGATGTCATATATCCCACGCTTTTCAATCCTTATTCTTACCCCTTCTCTCTCCTTCAAATCAACTTTATTAAGGGGTTTAAAACCATCTTTTTCATATATCGCCTCAATTAATTTTGTCATATTTTTAAATCACCTCAAATCTTCAAATACCTTTTGTTGAATTTAACGTTGAGCTGTATCGTTCATTCTGATCACTTTCCCGAACGGGAAGTTTTTACTTGGCGCACCATTTGGTGAGACGACCCAAATCGTCTTACTACTGGGAGGCTTTTCTGGAAATGTTCCGAATCCATCTGTGAAGAATATTATCAGCCTTTTTCTGTGCTTAATAGCGTAGTCAAAGACAGGCCTGAAATCCGTTCCGCCCCCACCTCTCAATCCGGTAATCTTCCTAACATCTGCAAAGCATCTTAACTCGATTTTATCGTGGATGTCTGCATCGACTGATAGGAGAGTTATCCTGAATGCTGGAAAGTTCCTTGCAATCCACTGGATTTCTGAGAGGAACTGGTTGAGCTCCTGCCCAGATATCGAATCGCTCGTATCGACCGCGACAAGAGCTTCAAGGTATTTGTCTTTGGCAATACTTGGGAGATAAACTTCGGATAAACTCCTTCTGCTTGGCTTGAGGTATGTGTAGTCCTGAGGGATCATTGGAAGAATCGAGTCCCTGAGAACTTTTCTCCAATCAATCTTTGGTTTGAGTGTAGCCTCTACATGCCTTTCAATCCTAGCCAGAACTTTGCCAACCATTTTTGCGTAGTTGTAAGCTTCGGCAATGATTTTGCCCCAGTCTTGAGATCTGTTTTCTTCTTCTCTTCCTCTTCCATTGTTTCCATATTCGTGGATATCGAACGGTTTCTTATCTGATGAGATTTCTTTGATGTCCATGTTGTTGATCAGGTTACTGATATCGCTAATCAAATCCGACAGGCTACTCGAATCACAATTACCATTTTGGTCTGAACTGCACTTGGAAAACAGTATCTTGACGTTACTGTTTCCACCATTACCTCTTAGCTGTTCAAGGATCTCAAGGTACACTTCTTCAGACGACTTCTGCTCCGGATCCCAGATTTCTATAGGTATCTGAACAACTATCTCCTGTCTAATCCCGTTTACATTCACTATGCCTCTTATACTGAACTTGAACCGCGTTACAAACTTTCCTCCTATCCTTTCGGGATTCAGACCGGTATCATAAACGTCAAACCCGTTTGCCAGGAGTATTGCATTCACCACAATATCGTTTGCGTAATCGTAAGCTTTCTTGTAAATCGGATTCGTTATTTCCAGTATCTCTTCCCTCTCAAAGTGTCTGAATGCAATGTGGCTAACCTCATGAATAACATCTGCGAGAAGCTGATTATCAGATAATTTCTCAACGTAATTCGGATTATATCTGATTACACCCTTTGGGTTGACACTCATCGTTGGTATCTCATCGTTCTCGATGAAGGTTAGGTACATGGCAATGTAGCCGAAGAATGGATATTCTCTCATCAGCTTAATTTTAGCCTTGCTAATTCTCTCAGATGGTGTTAGCTCTCCGAGCAGGGACATCCAAAAACCTCCAACTTAATTCATTAAATTAAAATAAAATTATAGAAGAAATCTTATGAGCCTTATAAGTTCCCTTGCCCCAGCACCCTTGAATCTTTTGAGAGAATCTTTGAACGCTTCTACCCCCATCACCTGCTTCATTGACATGAGCAAGAGGACTGCAAACTCCGGCGGGATCGCTACAGCAAACTTGAGCAGTTTGTTTGTTATCTTTCCATCACTTCTCAAGAGCTCAGGCAGATTAACTACTGCGGAGTACTTTATGTCCATGCTCAAGCTGTCAAACCTCTCCGGATTTTCCAGGAGTTCTTTGAGATCTATTGTCTCGCTGAGCTTTAAGAAAGCTTCAAACTGAGTTCCGGCAACCACGCCGCAAGCCATTGCAACGTACATTGCAGCTTTCTTTGCATCTCTCTCGTTCGCAATAAGTCTGCTCGCAAACTCCCATCCTCTCGGCGTCGGAAACGTTCTATCCTCTAACATTTCCTTGAAGAGCATTGAGGGCTGCATTTTCAGAAACGCAATAATTCTCGAATCAATTCCGTTTTCTTTAGCCCATTCAACCCACTCATCGATCGTTGGCGGTCTGAGAGTAGCGTGAACGAATCTTGTTCTCAAGGGAAGGGGCATGTCAAATGTATACGCTTGATCTTCTGTTAGATTGCCGGCAGCTATGATCGCAACACCATCGGCAACTTCTATTTCGCCAAGTCTTCTATCTAAAACGAGCTCGTAAGACGCGTTTTGGACGAGAGGCGGAGCAAGGTTGAGCTCGTCGAGGAAAAGAATTCCTCTTATCTTTATCCCATTTTTCTCCCTCTCCTTGCTTATTGCCTTAAGCCAGTTCGGAGCGTACCATTTAGTCACCCCTTCTTCGTCAACAAGCTTCGGCATGCCTATAAGATCGCTCGGCTCGATGTGTGAAAGTCTAATATCGATGAGAACGAATTCCGTCTCGGGATCACTCCAGTTTGGCCATTCTACGTATTTTAACCCATATTTCTCGGCAATTTCCTTAGCAGCTCTTCTCACGGATTGTGATTTTCCAACACCCGTCCTACCCCAGATAAACGCGCTCAACTTTTCCTCATACACCTTCTTAACAATCTCCACAAGCTCGGAATGGTTTACAACCAAAACTTCAGACATAAAATCCCCTCCAAAACACTCAAAATCCAAAATAGGGGGATAGTCTCAGCTAACTGAGTTAAATTAGAGATATCCCAAAATTCAGGATTAATCAGATTTTAGATCAAATATTTCGGTCTTGAGAATTTCCCAATTGATTTCTCCGTATTTCATGTAATGTCGGATAACTTTATAGGCAAAGGCTTTGAGTTGCGATTCAGACAGCTCATACTTCTTCCCACCTAAGTAAAAGTTCCCAATATCTTCATAAGCTCTTTCAAGCTCTTTCTCCCAGATATTCCTGTCAAGTTCGTTTATGCGGAAAGAATGCACAACTCTCCCCGTATCATTGTCGAACAGTACGACCAAGATCTCCTTCATCGCTGGAGAGATGCCGACAAAGACGGTAAGCGGGATTACGCCACCTTCCGGCTTCATCAATCCAAGATCTGTTAAAACAAGCGTAGTGAGTTCGATGAACACGTCTTCAAACAGCCTCATTTTTGCTTCGATTTCATTATCTGTACTATAGTGTTGTTTTAGCTTTTCAATAAACTGTGCATCTTGATGAGCTTCGATCAGAGAAAACTGATGCCAGCTTTCGAACACACTCTTCAGCAGATCATCGGGAAAATTTTGGCTCAACTTCTCCTTAAGCCTTTCAAGGATATCTTCTCCTGAAATTTGCATAAATTTCACCCACTCTCTTCCCTCTTTCCCAGTCATTTAAAACGACTCCTGTGTTTAGAACGTATTTTCTGTTTTTATAATCATACGGGATTTCTACTAGCCCACTTCGAGTAACGAGGTATATTTTTGTTCTTGTTTCATCTTTTTCCTTAACTACTCTCTTTATGTAGCTTCCTTCGAGAACGTCCACAACAAACTTCTTATCTACGAACCCACTAACGTCGATCTTATCAATTGTCTCCCTTGACAGCAACCAGGTTGGAATCCAGCCGCTTTTAGTGTAGGCTAGCTCCATCTTCAGCTCGTTGCCAGATCGGTAGAAGAGACTCATATGTTTTAACATCAGCTGCTTAAGAACAGTTAACATACCGACCCTCCAACAGGAACCCAAAGAGAGAAATCCTCGAAGAGCTGGTCTAACAAGCTTAAATAAAACAATCAAACTAACTTCTGGAAAATTGCTTCCGCTGCATTTGCATCGACTCTACCATTTAAAGCCAGCACCTCATTACAGAATTGCCTCATAACTATCGGAATACCACTTATTAGCACTCCAACAACGCTTATGTTTCTCTGCTTTTTGAACTCATTGAACTTCTCAAGGAACTCCTGCTGAATGTTACATTCACCATCAGAAATAAACAGCACATCTGCTTTTGTGAACTCTCTTTCTTGCTCAATTATCTTCATAACTTCTCTAAGCGGCAATTCGTAGCTTGTTCCACCGCTTGCCCCTATCTTCATGATCTCCAGCACTTCTTCAGGCTTTGGCGGCTTTTTGAAGACTTTAACGTCCTTTATCTTGGCATCAAATGCTACGAAAGCCCATGGACGCTTATCCTTCACGGCAAGATCTATGGTAGCGAGCGAGACGGCTTTAGCCCACTGCTCTTTCTCTCCAGCCATCGAGCCCGATAAATCCAAAGCGATCACTATTGGACCCTTAGCCTCTTTCTCTCTCCTCTTTAGATCGTAGTGCATCAGTCTCCCCTCGTAATAGTCTTTGTGGAAAATGGGTCTGTATTTCCTAAGCTTTAGAATCTCTGAAGGTAGCAATCTTTCGACTTCTCTACCCATTGCAACGTTGTGCAGCTCAAGCTTGCTTTTCCTCGGTTTAGCCTTTGCCGTTGATTTGAGCAGGTTTCTCATCCTTCCAAGCAGCTCGATCATCTTTTTCACGTGCTGGCTGTTCTTCAGCTCCACAGCGAGCTTTATCGCTGTTTCAGGATCCACTTGTATGGGTTGCCCAGGCTCATTTCCAAACCCTAACACTGCTATGGCATTCTGCACTTCTTCAAACTCCTGCTGGGCTTTTCTCACAGCAACGCTAACTGCTCCTTGTGTTACAATGCTTTGTAATGCCTCAGCGTGCTGCTCGATCTGCTGAACGGTCTTCTTAAACTCATGTTTACTCTTATTCGGTAATTGATTTCTCAGTTGCTGGATTTTTTCAGTATGCTCTTTTATCTCTTTAAGCTTGTTTTTCAGCTCCTCATAGAGCTTTTCTGTAAGAATTACAGTCGCTATCGCGGAATTTACGTCGTCAAGAACCGTCGTCTCCTTTAACTCGTTAAAAGTGTCTGTGTTCATAACCTTCTCAAGCACACGCTTGTTTATCCTGAATTCTGGGGCTATCTGGCTATCATCCAAGAATTGTGGATTGGGCTTGTAAAAAATGCTGAATGTGTCAGCTATCAGCGGCGGGAACTGCGGTATGAACTCCTCAACTTTCTCCTTAACCTTCTCTGTTAGCTTGTCTTTGTGCCTGTCGAATAGGAGATCGTCAAGGCTGTCCCTCTTTACAGTATACGGTACTTTCTCATAAATCTTGAGAAGAGATTCCAATAACTTGGCCATAAACTCACCTGCGAATGCCAGCTCTCTCTTTTTCAGCCTTATAGTAATCAATAAGAGCCTTTCTGGGATCTTTGGCACATATTATCTTCACTGATGCCTGACCACACCTGAAATCAACCAAGTATTCTATTAGAAAACCATTGGAACTGGTATAGCTGTTATAAAACTTAGCTTCTTTAATATCTCCCAATTCCCTCTTTACAACATCTTTAACAAGTTCAAATGGTTTTAGAGCATCCTTCTCAAAAGAGCTCATAATTTCCTCCGGTGATAGATCTAAAGGAATGAATAGGTCTAGCAAGTAAACAAAAACCTTCAAACATGACACCTCCAGTAAAAAATGGAAATTAGAACATCTTATCCAGCATGCTCACCTTTAGAGACTGTATTTCATCGAGAATTTCATCCAGCTCAGCAGTATCTTTCCCGCTGCTCAAAGCCATCTTGCTCAGCTCTTTAATCTCGTTCTCAATAACCTTTAACTTGGCCATGATCTCTTGGACCTCTGCCGGATCGATCTTACCTTGGAGTTTACTTGTGTAATCGTTGATTATGTCCCTATACTCCATCACCTTCCTTGCAAATGGATCCACGATATCCATGATTACTGATCTAACCGTTCTCATCTGTTCCGGAGTATCCCACATTATGTGCTGAAGGACTCTTAGATCATCAGTTGCTGCAGCGCTTCTGCCGTGGAAGACTGCATGGGCTTTAACAACAGCTATCGCCTGCTTGAAACGTCTATCACTCACAATTATTCCGTTTTCTCTGAAATTTCTCCTCAGCTCAACTATGGTTGGCAGTATAGGGCTGATATCCACCTTAGCCACGTGCTCCTGCATCACTTTCAGCTCATCCTTTGTAATTCTAGTCTTTGGAGTGTAATCGTCACTTCTCTTCAGCATTTCTTCGAAATTCCCATCGTTCTTGATGTATTCCACAACGTACCTGATGAGTAACCTGTCGTAGAGTGCTGCCAGCTCTTTCTCATCCTCCGGCAGCTCGTTCGATGCTGCAATGAGAGTGTTCAGCGGCACCTTTACAGCCATCCCGCCATCGTGATAAATTCTCTCATTGATTATCGATAGGAGAGAATTCAGGATCGCACTGTTGGCTTTGAATATCTCATCTATAAACGCTATCTCAGCCTCTGGAAGTTTGTTCGCTGTAATGCGTTTGTATTCTCCTTTTTCAAGTGCTACCAAGTCAATTGGGCCGAAGAGCTCTTCTGGCGTAGTAAACCTCGTAACAAGCCATTCAAAGTACTTTGCATCAAAGTGTGAAGCTATAGCCCTCGCAATTGCGGACTTAGCAGTGCCGGGAGGACCAAGGATGTAGACGTGCTGTTTGCTCAAAACTGCCAGAATCAGGAGTTTTACAAGCTCTTCCCTCTCCTTAAAGTATTCACACATCTCCAAAACGACATTCTGGAGTTTCCTACTCTTAACTAACCCCATCAAACCACCTCCAAAATAGAGCGAATTCGCCAAATCTTCAAAAAATGAGATTAAGTTTAGGCAGTAGACTTAACTTTAATCTCAATCTGCGATAACTGTATCTGCCTTATTTTGTTTAGCAAACGCTCTGCTTTTTCAAGTAAGCTCGTCGTCCTGTTCAAGGATACTTTGAGCATTTTGGTATACTTCTCCGCCATTCTCGTCGCTTGCTCGATCTGCTTTGCAATCTCATCAACCTGCCTTACCTTGCTCGGATCTTGAGAATCAATTTTCAGCAGCCGTTCAATAGCTGAATTCAGAATCTCCTCCAAAGTATCCTCAACCTTTATTTCGAGCATTCTGCGGTGGCGCTCCGTATTTACTATGGGAGCATACCAGATCTCCGTTCTGTTGTTAGGATCGATCTTCTTAATCTCCTCTACAATCTTAGAGAACCTCTCAATCCAGTAAAAGTCGTCTAAGGGTATGAAATAGATTCCACCGCTCGGCTTCAGCTTAACCCTATTGCAGCTGTCGAGAATTCTGTGGAGTATTTTTCTTATGTGCTCGTCAGTATAACAATCCTTCTCCCTTTCAAACCTGTCCAGAATTTCCTTCACGATGTCTCTAACCACTGGATCTGCCGTTCTAAGGGAATAATTTACACTTCTACTTTTCTCGTCGTACGCAATCTCTCCAACAACATTGTAACTCAGCTTTTTACCTTCTTTCCTCTTTTCCAGCACGATTTTCCTCGTAAGCCCTGTTTCCAGCGGTCTGAGTAAAAGGAACGTTTCAGAGTCTGCAGATTCATCTATCTTCTTCTCCTTATACTCAGAGCAAATCCGCTTGAAAGCATCACCATGCTTTGGATCTGCCGGTTTAAACCTCGAGAGTCCATGCTTGTCAAACCAAGCATGCAGATCGTCTTTATGCACGAGGGTTCTGCTGATCGTATACCAAACAGCATATCCCAACACGTCTTTCTCATCATTCTCCAAAAATACGGCTTCAGATCCGCCAATCCTCACCCTCTGCATACAATCACCTCAAAATCGAGCGATTTCGCTAAAAAATCAAAAAATTGGAAAATAACACAAAATACAGCTATTTAGCAGAGTTTTTTTAGATTGAAGGGGCAAGTTCTTCTAATCTTTTTCCAGCTCTTCTCAATACCCTCATACATTACTCTGTTACTCCTATTGTTTGAGCAGATTGCACAGCTACCATCTGCATCGATACTCATGCTAACAGTTCCCTGCCTACACTTTCCAATACCTGTTATTTCGGCAACACAAGCATCTACTGCAACTTTCAGCCCGTACTGTTTAACAAGTTCTATTGCATCGAACCACAACTCGATGTCTATTCTTTTGATTGGTTTGAGTGCTAATAGAGTAATTGTGCTTGCATAATCCCCCAGCACATCTAAAACACGCTTGAGGTATTCTCTTGTCGTGAGAATATGGTTTATCCAAACCTCGGCGACCTCGCTATAGGTTTTAGCTGCTGTGATCACGCTTTCTGGACTCTTCCAAGTCTGCTCGTGAATTACGTCAAAACTTATTGCATACTTGCTAACACCATCAATTGGCTTGCATATCGTTCCGTTAGTTGTTACCGAAACGATCTTACCGGATTCAACTAAAAAATTGATGAAATCAGTAATGTTAGGATGCAGCATTGGCTCTCCACCGCCAATAGCGACGGCTTTAACCCTGCTGATAGCAATATCTTTGATTATCCTTTTAACCAACTCTGGATTTTCCTTACCTTTATAGTAGCATTCTTTACAGTTCAGATTGCACTTTTTAGTTATTGAGAGATGAACAACCGCTGGACACTTCTTAAGCTGTTTTTCAGAGATTTTGGCAATCATGCTACCACTCATCGATGAGATCCTCTGGTTTAACTCCAAGCACCTTAGCAAGCCTTTGTAGATGCCTTCTATAGTTCTCTCTCATACTTGCATCGTCTCGATACCAGTCCTGATTTGAGTAATCGACCGTCATGTTCCTACCATTCGCTATTATGTAATCACTGCAGTTGTGATCTCCGAACTCATCCCATACCACTCCTATCTCCAGTACGAAGTCTCTGAACGATGGATTACTCTTCAATCTCTCTCGAATCATCTCAATAGCTTTTCTAACCCCTGTAAGTCCAACTGGGAGTCTTCCTCTTACAATTTTAACTTTCTCGCCGCTTACAGTCGTGCAGACTTTTACAATCCTTTTCTCGTAAGGAGAATCGTATTTGAAAACCAAGCCCTCTACCTTGTGCTTCTTCGCATAAGGACCCGTCGCAACCTTTCTGTGTTCTTCTTTTGTGATTGGAACAGTGTAGTAGTCCGACTCGTATTCTTCCTCGCTAATGATTGTACTTCCCCTATCTTCTATGACCTCGTATTCTTTGCCTATTGAGAGCCTCACAACGTTTATTGCTCTAACAACATCGCTCTCGCAAATCTTCAGCACATCATCCAGCATCTTTTCGACAGCATCGTAATCGAGAATGTGAGGATCCGCCGTGCAGTCAACTACATTCAGATTCAGATAACAGACCCTCATACTACCACCAACTTACTTTTTCGAGTATTCTACCCATTTGAGTATACTTATGTAGGTATACTTCTCCAAGTATTTTTCCAGAAAAGTTCAGAATACTTTGAAAGCTTCAAAAACTCTGTTCACGAAATCTTTTGAGACTTTCATTAGAGAGCTGCGAGATGGCTGAATTCCGGGCTCAGTATACTCCGGCTTAGCCTTCACATACAAGTCAAGGTTTTCGAAATAGTAGATGCTGTATGAGCCGCCAGTTGCAACGACTCTGAACTTAATCGGTGGCACGTGGTGTTTAATTCTCCTTCTTACAGCCCTCACCCTCTCCAAGCAGACATCTTCAACTAAATCCGCTAAAATTGCTCCGGACAACACAACCACCTCCTTAAAAAATCTAAAAAAGCATCAAATCATGTCAGACCAGATCTCTTTAAGCACCTCTCTGACTGGATCAAGCAAAGGTGTCTGCATCTTCTCCTCCTCAACCTCTATGACCTCTGCCTTACCCTTTCTTTTGACAATCATGACGCTCTGAAGCTTTACTGCATCTATCTCGTGAACCATTACAACGTCTTCAACATCAGATTCCAAGAATGGGACATCTTTTGCAATACGTCTAACCCTGCACGGAAGAATGACAATGCAGGCTGTTGGCTTGTGCATTCTGATTATTTGTGGCAGTAGGAAGGTGAACGTGAACTGCTTTGTTAAATCGTCAATGAATCCCAATCCCACAACCGCTCGTGGCTCACCTCCATCGAGAAGGATTGCGTGCGGGAAGGGGTCTTTCCCGGCTTCAAAATCCTTCCTAACAGACTCAACAATCCTATCAAATACTCTTTCAACCTGATCTTGCATAACATCACCCCCCAATAAAAATTGAGACTGTAAAACTAAGAGCGAACCCAGACCTCGTCCCAGCTCCCTGGACCTAAAACTGGATGAGGTAATGCAATGGTCGTTATGCCCTTAGCCTTAGCATACCTTGTCAAGTCTGCTATCTCTCTTGCAAGCTGCATACCCTCTGAATTGTGCCCGTTAACCCCATTGTAGGATGGTATTGCAAGCTTTGTAATTCTGGTTCCAGCCTTCTCAAGTCCTTCAATGAACTCTTTCACGATTGATACTTCGCCAGCATCGAGGTCTCCGATGAAGAGGATTGTATCGTTATCGTAGCTGATAAGCCACCATGTGCTGTGAAGTCTCCTGATATTTCTACCAGCAATCCTGCCCACCTCTCTTGGAGTTAAAGCCTTAACAACGATCTTTGCATTCTTATTTGGTTTGAAGATGATCGGCTTCCCGTCCGCTATTATTGGCTTAACATGCTTGACGTTCGGCCTGTCGGCCCAGTACTTGTGGATAACCACTACTGCATTTGCGACATTCTTGGGAATGTGATCGGCGTGGCTGTGGCTTATCACCGTCAGGAACGGTGTAATTGTGGATGGAGACCTCCAAACGTCAAGCTGGAGCATTCAGATACCCCCGAAAATCTTGAGCATGTGCTTTCCAATCAATACAATCGCGTTCGTCAGCATTTCAGCAAAGCCGGCAATTGCGTTGTTGGCTGTCTCGGGAGCAAATGCGCTAGCAATGCCCGCAACGCACAGCATTGCAATCTGAAAAATCTGGTAAGCCCTGATAGCTCTTTCAGACCAGCTAAGATTCTCCACTACGAAATCCCTGACTTCTACCTCGTGCGTAAGTCTGTTCACTGCCGGGAAGTTTAGGCTGTAGGCAGCAATCCTCGGCGTAAGCAATCTGTCAACCCAGCTCACAACTCTCCCAACAAACGCAGGCACTGCCTTCAAGCCCTTTCGGGCGACCTCGCTGGAGCCAACAAAAGGCTTATATACTTCTATTTTCAACTTACCCATGTCAGAACCCCCTAGGGGCGGCGGGCGTGTTTCAGCCCGGCGAGACCGCCCCATACAATCAAATAAAGTAAGTTCTAAGCCCAGAAACAACTATTTTGAAAACTTAGGAGATTAAAAATAGGGAGAACTGCACAATGAATGAAGATTGGTAAAAAAAGAGTATAGAGTTTACAACTTTAATCAGATTTCGAGTTCGATCTCTCCCGCAGCAATTGGACGCATTAGCAATCTCCCTTCGTGGAATTCTCTCATAATCTTGTCTATTTTCCTAGAAATTTCTGGCGTGAAGTATGCTTCTCCACACTCCTCACAGATATAAGCTGGAACATCTTTAATTACTACTACTTTGTCCCCAACTCTTGCAACAAACTCTGTTTTACCTTCATGTAATTTTCCATTACACAAACTACATCTATCCGGTTTCATACATTTCTCCTCCTAATTCTATAATCTATCCATTTTTCTTCTTTTGGTTTGTAAACTGTAATAATTCTTACGTGATCTTCACATTCTGCAATAACAACATGGTATGGAACACCTTTCGAAAATCCCAAAACTAGGGCTGATGGGCAAGGTTTATCGTCTGCATACTCTTCAATTATTTCTCCATCTATAATAACCCTTTTAATGTCGTCCGTAGATACATTTCGTTGAAACATTCTAACTCTTGCGTGGTTAGAAATTATAAAGTTATCTTCTTCAATAAGCCTCTTGATTCGTTCAAAGTTGATTGCACCCCTCCCCATATCCCACACTCCCGGAAATAGTAGGATAGATTTTTCTATACCTGTTCACAAACTCCATTCTCTATGTCGCTTTCCTCTTCAGCCTCTTCCTTGCGGTAGATCCGAACAGAATGATTTTATTCACCCTATCACCGTACTTTCCTTTAAGACTTTAACAAATGATTTCAAATTCCTTTGTTTGTTCTCGGGAATTCGCTGTATTGCTAATTAATCTTTTTAAAACCTGTCTTTAATCTCCATTTCGAGCACATCAATATCTACTTTTAGCCCATTAAGCTTAAAAATTAATTTTAGAGCCTTAATTGAATCAAATCACCCATTTTGAAGCTCATCAGGTGACTGCTCACAATAATAGCAGTCTGTAGATCCGGATCGTACACAGCAATTACTGGGAACCTACATAGGTATTTCCGCATAATCATGCAGTAGAGCCAAGCTGGACCTTTACCGCTTATTATAAGAGTTCTTCCTTGGAGATCTGGTAGCTGTTTTTCAATTTTTGGTACTTCATCCGGGCTGACAGGTTCTTTTAGCTCAAATTCAAAAATCAACCCATCAAAAACTCCAGCTTCAAACCTCCTAACCTCATACACGAACTTGTCCATAACATCATCACTCCCATTTTATTTTTCACATTGTATTTGAACAAAACTATAGATATTCTAGGCTAGTAGAATAACAATAGTTGATACTAACAACTGAAGTTAACACTTCCTCCTGCCTGCGATCCAAGGCAGACAGGGTTTCCAACTTATTGTGCTTATTTCAGCTCGTTTTTTCCCTCTATACTTCTCCGGGTATACTTATTTAGGTATACTTCTGTAGGTATGTTTAGACTATCTACTCCGGTTTTCAACTTAGCCCACACTTGGTGGGCAGGGTTTTGCCAGCACCTGGCTAGCTTACACTCCGGCGCCTGGCCGGAAATTGCCGCCACCTGGGCGGCTCTTCACCCGCACCTGGCGGGCAAGGTTTAGCAATACATTTACCTGAGTTCCTATATACCCCTCAATTACTATAACCATATCTACGTTCAAGTATTTAAATTTTTTTACTTCTACTTCCAAGTAAAAGCATAAATACTTATAGGTGGATATAGAAGTGATGAGTGGCGAAAACCTGAGGGCTATTTATATTGAGATCGACAACGATTGTTTCCTTGAAGTCTGGCAGGGTAGCTTTGTGATAGGATTCAGAGGATCAGAAGATGCGCTAAAAAAGATTAAAGAGGCATTATCGAACGTTGAGATTTTGACATCATCAACGATTCTCGAGCTGACCAAAGGAAAATTGGATAATATCGATAATAGCTGGATAGATAGACTTTTTGGAGATCAAGGCAAGGAAGAAGATCTAAGAAATTCTTTCTTTGCCAATAAAGGAGTTCAACCACCTGAAACATCTTAAACATTGATAGCTATGCATATTTTTAAGTAATTTGCATGAATCAACTCTAATTTAAAAGAGTTGTCTGACAAAAACCGTTTGTTAATTTAGGAAACTATATTTAGCTTTTCTGGGTAGTTTAAATAAAATGAGATGTAAATATAGGCAAGGATCTAAAGAATGCGATCTACCAGCCCTTAAGGATTCAAAAGATGGTTACTGTATACTACACGAAAGAAGCGATAACAAGAATATCGAAGAATTCCGTAAAGCTATAGAAGAAAAGCTAAGTAAAGGAGATTTCGATTTTAGTGGGTGTTACTTTCCACCAGATTTTTCCTTCAAGGGAGTAATATTTGAAGGTGATGTAGATTTTACTCTTGCAGAATTTAAGCGTGCAGACTTTTCCGGAGCTGAATTTAAGGGTAAAGCCAAATTTAGTCTTACCAAGTTTTACGGCGTTCCGGGATTGTATCCCGCTGCAAATTTTAGAGGGGCAAAATTTCACGATGAAGTCAGATTTGGAGGAGCCAAATTTTACGGCGATTGCTGGTTTGATGAAGCCAAAATCAAAAAGATAGTATTCGACAATACCGATATACAAGGACGACTGGAATTCTTTGTTAATGAACTAAACTCGGCCGAACTTAAGCAAACAAGCGCTTCTCACATATGGATTGGCAAGAACGCTTCTACCACATCTAGAGAATCTGAAAGATTACACGTAAAATACCTACATCTTGAACTTGTAACAGTCTCAGATCAAGCTTTATTCAAAAATTTAGACGTTGAGACTGTCATATTCCTTGGGTTAACAGCCGGATGTTGCCAATTTAAAAATGTTAGATTCAAAAGAGTAGAACTCGATGTATCCTCATGTCGTACGAGTGAAAGGTTTCCTGGATATTTCTTCATGGATAACGTAGAGCTTGGTTCAGATTGTAACGAAGATGAGGTCCGCATTGACATTCACTCAGATTCTTCATTAAGGTTCACCAACGTAAAATTCTACACAAAAACAAAGCTGTTGCTAAGATGTCGGGATAAAGCGCATTTAAGAGATGTAGAGTTCTATAGAGATGTCGATTTCCACGTTTCTGAGTTCCACGGAGAGACATACATAGATGCGAAGTTTCACGGAAAGATTGACCTGAGAGGGGCAAAATTCTTAGGAAAGATAAGAATTTCAGGAAATTTTGAAAATGTTTTGCTTGCCGGATGTGATGTAGAACATGTCGATTTAACCTATGTTAGGTGGAGACAGGATTATAAGATATTAGATGAAATCGAGCTTGAGAAAGCTGTTAAATCGGGAAAAATAAAGGAGATAGAATCGAAATGGAAGGAAGTTGAAACAGTATACAGAAAACTCAAACTTAGCTACAAAAACCACGGAGACTACGACACAGCTGGAAAGTTTCATTATAGGGAATGGGAATGCAAAAGAAAGAGAGCGGGGAAATACTCTACAAAAACTGTTAAAGGCAAACTTCTAAACCTTATTGCAACAAATTTTTCGTGGATTAATTTGTATAGGGTAACGTTTGGATATGGGGAAGAGCCTCTTAGAGTTATTTTCGCTTCATTGTTTGTAATATTGCTGTGGGCACTTATTTACATGTTCTGCGGAATAGTTGTAATTCCAGAGTACAGAATCATCGATTATAAAATTAGTATAGCATCATCAACTCCAATTGAGGAAATACTTTCAGACTTTTGGTATTGCTTTTATGCAAGCGCTTTAACATTTACATCCTTAGGATTTGGGGAATTTTATCCGTATAGTAGCGTAAGTAAGGCTTTTGCAGTCATTGAGGCATTCCTTGGGGTATTCCTAATATCGTTGTTTATAGTCGTCTTTACAAGAAAAATGCTTAGGTGAGAGCGATCTGTCGATTATTTTAGTTATAAAGATGGAACTTCTACTAACTTCAAGTACTCTTTTCCTCTTTTTGATTTGAATTTTACAACATCTAATTTCGTTTCTCCAAAGTAACCCTTACCAACGATCTTTCCCTCTGATGTACCTATCCGCATAGTTCCGCTACTCTCACCGATCACAATCGTTCCGATTCTTCTCATTTTACCTTCAACGATAAAGCACACGTATTTATCTGCTCCAGTCTTTGTTTTCTCTTTCAGCTTCTTACAGAAAACTTCCTTCTCACCATTCTGATCCTTTAGAAATCCTCGAAGGTTATTGCTTGCGGTAAAAAATAGTATTAGCTCCATACTCAAGCGAAGAATGTATCATCACTCTCAACACCGATTATCTGAACGAATCCTTCGAGATTTATGAATTCTTTGACCTTTTTGAATTCTGGATCGTCTTTTTCATACTCCTTTCTAAACCCAATCGAACCAGCACGCATTCTTATTTCTACGCCTTTTTCAGTCTGGCGCTCCCGCCACAGCTTAAGTCTCGCAGTCCTCGCACACTCCTTGAAGAACTCCAAATCCTCTATCACATACACCGTCATACTGAAAGTTTATACTTCCAAGTATTTATGTTTTTACTCTAACGTGAAAGTAAAAGCATTTACATTAATACAGGATTCTGAAACTATCTTAACTCGATTACGTCTTCTGAGAAACATATTGGGCACAAAATTTTCTGTGCTTTTTCTTCATGAGGTGTTTGTCTATTTGAGACTGATAATCCGTTTTTGAACTTTTGACCACAGTCTCTGCATAGATATACCATTTTTTACACCTCTTACTCACTAAGATTGGGTCCCAAAATCATTTTTAATCCTGCTGGCTTAATTTAGCATTCAATGTCAAGAGATTTAAGCTATTAGCTTTTTAAGTAGATTAAATGGTTTGAGAAATCATTAAGTCTAAAAAGAGCACTAGAGGTGTATATGAGGTGGTATACAACTTTAGCATTATTGGTCATAGTTTTTGTAGTGGGACTACTCCTTGGGAATTATTTTCCGTTTCAACAGTCTAATGTACGGACTACATTTTTAAAAGCTGAAAATGAATTCGTGGATTTTTCAAATGTCGTGAGTATATGGTTAAGCAGCAGTGCAAAACCGGCTCACCTTAGTATAAAGTTATTTCCAGACGGAAAATCCTACTATGAGGTTTCAGTTAAAGAGTTTGAAGATTGGAAACATGGAAAATTTTCGGGATCTTGGCAAGTCGTTAATAAATACGAAAATTACATTGATTTAGTGGTTGAAGGTAAATATATTGAAGGAGATTTAAATTCAAAACATATAACAAAATATTCAAAGTTTACTTTAAGACTATATAAAGGACAAGAAAAAGTAGTTCCAAGTGGCGGTAGTAAAATTAGACAGGGCGAGGTAACAGTTATAGGAAACGGACAGGTTATACTCACAGGAACTTGGACCGAAAGAAGTTAGTCCTATGAAAACCAAAAACTTCTCTAAATTTTTATAAAGATGAATAAAAAGAACTGATGATTGCCTGCTACATGGGCTCCTGAAGGATGAATACGTTTTTTCCTTGGTGAAGCTTAGATAACTGCGAAAACGAACCAGAAATAGTTGTGTATAAGGAGTTCCACTATCTTATGGGCTTTGAAAAGGATTGGATTAAAAACTTTTGACCTAATTTGACAGCCTCACAACAGTATCTCGCAATCTAAGTCTGGCTGCCTAGCATTCTGATAAGCTTTTTCCGACATCAAGTAGCTCTCAACTATACCGCCTAAACCAATCCCCCTACTCAAGACACGGACACCATCCCGATTAGCCAGCATCGCAAACTCGTGTAACGGAAGAATAAAATTCTCAATAACTACTCCTTCATGCTCTACAACGACTCTAACCTTATTTCCGATTAGTCCATTAAAACGCAACACATACCCACTCTTAATCACCACGCGCTTCTGCATGATTTCGCTTAATCTTCTCGCCTTCCATCCGTTTCTGCCAATGAACAATCCGATCTTCTCTTTCGGCGCGTAAATTGTTATTTTATCCGGCAATTCTTCGATTACAGCACCGTCAGGAAGTATTCTTTCAAGGTCTTTGGCAGTCTTCGGTGTAAGAAGTTCATCCTCCAATATAACGTCCATTCCGTAGATGCGAATGAACTTGAAGTAGTCTTCAGCATCCATCACGTACTCGTATAATCTCCTACCCCCATTTCTTAGAACTCTGTACGAGAAAACCTTTAGAGATGAGAAATCGACTTTAACATCTGCAATAACCCTAAAAAGGACGTATTTGAAAGTTTCTTTCAGGTTTTCTAGATTTGCTTCGCATTCTGCCGTGTCTCTATGTTCGTAAATGCTAATTGTAGACATGATCTCATCACCATATTTACTTTTACATAAATGTAAACATGTATTTCCTTCCACATAGAAGTTTAAAGTAATATCAAGAAACTAATCTCTACGAAGAACTACGCTAACACCATCAAGAGAACTCTCCTCTACGTCTTTAGTGTTCCCCCTACTCTTCTGTTCTGCCTTATCCACTTTCTGAGGCACGTTCTTGTCCACATGTTTAGTATCGGACTTCTGCAATCTCCTGCGCCTCAGTCCTAGTCCTTCTATCCTAACTTTGTCAGTCGTCTCTTCTGCCACTGTATTAGCTATTACATCAATTTCCGACACTTTCACATTTCGCTCAGCAGAATCTGCAATTCTCACATCTCCCTCCTCTTTCTCAATCTCTTCGCTCTGCTTTTCTTTTTCCTCATCTCTTCTTTCGGTCTGTAGCTGTTGCATCGTAATGCCACTCTCAGATTCTACACTATTCTCTGGCGAAATCTCCTCACTCAACAGAAATTCATCTAACACTTTCTTTTGTTTCTGCTCCTCTTTGATTTCCTCGTCTTCATCCTTTCTCGGCTTTCTCTCTATCTCGGGCTTCGGCTTGAGCGGAATTTCAGGCTCATCAATCTTCTGCTGCAACTCAAATGGTTCTTCAGGTGGCATCGTCAAATACTCTTCTTCCTCCTCCTCCTCTTCCTCTGCTGGCTCGGGTGCAAGTTGCAGGTATGCGAGCGTGAGAGTAGCTATGGCCCAACCCCTCACCAACACCATCCCAGCACAAGCTACAGCCCACAAGAGCAGGTTTTCGATTTCGAGAAGATACCCGAGCGGAAATCCAATTACAGCAAACACTGCCAGCAGAGCGAACGTTCTCAGCCAGTTGCCTTTGACTATGCTCCAGCTCTTCTTTAACGAACCCATAGCACTCTCGTTGTCTATTAAGATGGCATAGCTGAAGAAGAGGAGCCTTACTCCAAGGTAAATTCCTGGCACAATGAGCAGCGATGCAGGAGTGACGATAAGCATGTAGATAAAGCCTGCAGCGAGCAGAGTTGGTAACTTTCTCAGTGTAAACAGCAAACCATCCTTTAGATATGTCTCCCCAGACAGTGCAACGTCTGCAGCAACTCTTACAGCTACATTATCAAGGAAATACCCCAGCGTTCCCACCACAGTCCAGACGAGCAAAAGTAAGACCAGAGCGTTTAGCAGTTCTGCTGTATCGTAATACTCCAACCCAAGGATACCGTAAGAGGCTACAACCACTAACAGCCAGAGAACAACTGAAACCGCCAATGGTACCAGTATTTTCGGATTTTCCTTGAGGAGTTGCAAACCCTCTTTTAGCGTGCTAACAACATCTAGCTTCATGGCTTTATCTATGTTGATGTTGATATATATACGTTTTTACGTCCAAAGTTAAGTATATATACTTCCAAGTTATCGTATTAATATGGATGAGCAGGAGTTGGTAACCAGATTAACCAATCAGATACTCAGCAAATTCAAAAAAGCTGGCTATGAGATCAAACCTAAAGAGGTTTCAGAGAGGTTAAGGCTTCTCCTTCTCGAGTTTAAAGTTCCAGAGAGCGAAGCCATCAAAACTATTGAGAACTACCTGATGAAGGAGCTCGAGATTTCAAGAGAACATCTCATCAAAGCTCCACTCGTCAAAATCGTTGACATCGCCGAACCGGGTGAGTGGGTAAGCCTTAAGGTTAAGGTTGCACAGCTCTGGGAGCCGAGCAGCGAGAGCATTTCTCAGGCTGGGCTTATAGGGGATGAGACTGGAATAATAAAGTTCGTCGTGTGGTCTTCAGCCAACGTCAAGCCTGTAGAGGAAGGAAAAAGCTACGTGTTCAGGAATGTTGTTACGGACTACTACAATGGAAAAATGCAGGTGAACGTGAACAGGAGCAGTGAAATCGAGGAAATAGATGAAGAGGTGCAGCTTCCGCCGAGAGAGGTTGAAGTTGTTGGCGCTCTTGTAGCAATTCGTAGGAATAGTGGGCTGATACAGCGCTGCAGGGAGTGCAATAGGCCGGTAAGCAAGGGTTTGTGCCCGGTTCACGGAAAAACTGTTTACGATGATCTTAGAGTGAAAGGAGTGATCGACGATGGTGAAAACGTCTATGAAGTCATTTTAAACCAAGAGATTGTTAAATCCCTAACAGGAATCGGGCTTGAAGAGGCTTTACAAATTGCGAGGGAACACCTCGACAGAAATGCCGTCCTTTCAGAACTCAAGAACAAACTTCTCGGCAGATATCTCAGGCTAATTGGGACGAGGGGCGAGAGATGTCTCGTAGCTAAAGAGGCGACATTTCTGGATTTAGGGGCTAAGCTGAAGGGGACTGGACAAGAAGGTGTTGGCATGACTGGAAAAAGAGAACCAGCTAGGAGGGTTTTCGCCTTTGAACTCAACAGCTCGACGTATAAGATCACAGACGATACCAAGACTAAATACGTTCTAACACCAACTGGGGAGAGGTGTAACAGAGTTTTCTTCGTTGGAGCCCTACTCGAAAAAGAAGAGGTTAGGCCGGAGTCAGGAATTTGGAGGATTAGAGTTGCAGATCCAACTGGGGCTATAATAGGCTATGTTGGCAGATTCCAGCCTGATGCGCTGGAAGCCCTGATGGGGATAGAACCGCCGGAGATGGTTGCCGTAGTTGGCAAGGTAAGGGTTCTTGAAGGTGAGAGGAGAAAGTTTGTAACAGTTAGGCCTGAGCAGATCTCCATCGTTGATACTAAAGTTAGGGACTGCTGGGTGCACGAGACTGCAAAAAGCACTCTTGAGAGGATTAGGAGGATGGAGGAAGCTAAAGAGTCTGATAGTGATTCTAGGCTAGCATGGCAAGTATATAACCCAAACCTCAATGAATACAGGAGAATTGTAAGGAAAGTGATTGAAGCTGTTTTTGGAGGAGCAATCAAGTCTGAAGGAGTTAAGAGTACTAACAAGGATGATCCAATAGATGGGGATAAAAATGTAGAAAGCGATTTGTTCGATGAGTTCGGTGTTGAAGAGGAGTGGAATCTAAGCAATATCTTTGAAGACACTGCATAATCTGTAAAATTTACTGTTTCTATCTTTCAGCTGAGCAGGCTTTGCATTCTCCAGTCTTTGTGTTCCAGCAGTCTATACAAACCCATCTAGCACATGACGGGCATTGGATGAGGTATTGTTTTCCAATCTCTCTTTTTTCTAATTCCTTTTTAGGAATCTCTAAGAGATTAAGTGAAGAATCTCCAAACAGAGTTTTTCCGATTCCCAGCGTTCCCGTTGCAATACATACCACTGAAAGTGGATCTGCTGGATTAATTACTCCTCGTGCTATGTTTAATCCATGAAATGTGAACTCTAACAGTTTGGCCCATTTTTTACTATCAACTGGTCCTAGTTCTTTTCTACAAATAGCGCAGATGAAATAAGTTTCTTCTCTTAGCAGCTTTTTCTCGGTTCTGGTTTCTGGTGGTACTAAAGGAGAGATCGCTTTCGCCCCAATCTTCTTAATCTCTTTTTCTATTTCCTTATGTATCTTCTCGAATTCCTTAAACATATTTTATCTTCATTTTCAGTAAATTAAAGCCTTTTGAAGTTGGAAAGTTGACAAGATATTGTACATGACCTGTTGTTGGACTGGGACTTTGAGGAGCGGGCTAAAGTAAGGATAGGGTGTGGTTACTTAAAAACTTGAGTAATAAAGTTAAATTGTAAATGGTAATGAGAGGGATGGTATCAGTAGTTAGTGTATAATGCAGTTTTGTGCGGTGGTTGAGATGGGTGGATATAAGCTCGAAAACTAGCATCATAGATGCGCTCCATGCAAATTTATTTGCTAATTAGATAAATTTTGTATTCTCCATTTTGGATGCATTTGAAAAAAGATGGATGGAAGTCTAAAGCTTTACACCTAGTTGAGTTTTACTCAATTGCTGGACAGCAATCTTTGATCGAATATCTTGAGTGTTGCATCCTTAATACTACCTTAATTCCATCGAACATTAACTAACCAGCAGCATACTGCGTAAAAATGCTAGATATTACTCTGTTTTAAGTAAGTAAGTTAGATATAACTCCATTCACGATGAAAGGCTTTCATTCGAATATTGGATTATCCCTTGGCAGTGCATATATTAGCTAAAGTGCGATGATACGAATCTTACAGCAAAGAGAAATAAATTATCCCGTTTTCACAAGTTGAGCTAATACTTGCCTTTAAAAGGCTAAAACAAAATTTCTCTCGGGATGATAGAAGTGCGAGGATTCTTAACAATCCCAAATCGTGCATGTGGAGTGCAATACCCAGATAATTCAACTACAACGTGAATAATATGCAGATACTTACAGATAGCCGATATCGTTTTAGTATAAGCGTTTCTGACGTGTGTACATCCTTTTAACTAGGAAACATACTTTAAGGAGTATACTTTAGTGGTATCATCTGTACTTATTAAAGTATACAGCGACAATAAGTTTAAATACTTTTAAATGTAAAGTACTATACTTAGTAAGGTATGTACAAGAAAGAGTATACGGGATGCCGTATGATGGATGAAAGTAACGTGAAAGGAAGAAAAGGGGATTTCGAGAAGGCATTCAGACTGCTCGCAACCCTCTATACCGGATCAGTTGACAGCAACGTTTCAAGGCTCGCAAGCAGAGTTGAGAAGTTACTCGAACTCATCGCATCGTACGCTCCAGAGCAAAGCATAACGGTAAGCGACGGCAGGTTCAACCTCACGATCGCTAAGAACCGCGTGAGCGTTTCAACAGCTGACGGCATCAGCAGTCTGAGTGGAGTTAAGTTGATAGAGTTTGCAAAGGCTTTGCCGTTTTTACTTGAACTTTACGTTAAGAAGCTTAAGGAGATCGAGAGAGAAGTTGCAGAATTGGACGAGAAAGTGTCCAAGCTTATTTACGGGCTTGAAGCAGTGTTGAAGATCGTTTAAAGACGAAAAGGAGAGATTGGCAATGTACTGCGAGGATGCTCGTGCAAAGATTGCTAATATCTGCCTTGAAATAGCTGAAACTGCTGCATCAGTAGCTTTGGAGAGAGGTTACGAAATATCTAAAGAACCAATCAAGAAGGGCGTATACAAGTGTAGAGATACCAGCAAAAAGGAGTTAGCTGCAGATCTTCTGCTTGAGGCAAGATCTCTCTGGGTTTGGAGCAATAAAATCGGATCTGAAAGGGTAGAGGATCCAAGTTTAGTTAGAAGGAGCAGAGAGGACTTGAGAAACGCATCTATGTTTCGTGCAGGGGAGGCTATGCGTTTGATAGTCGACGCTTTAGTCAAAGATGGTGAGATTATCTCAGAGCTGGATAGGATTCCAATACCTCTAGACCTCGTAAAGAAAGGGTTTGACGATGCTGACGAAATTGTACCAAAGAAGGTTCTGAAAATCAAGCCGGAAGAAGATCCGGAGATGTTGATGAACAAGGTAGCATACTACTGCGGGCTTGCCATGGGTTATGTTGTAAAAAAGGCTGATGTGGATGAGAACTTGCAAAGAAAGTTCCTCAGGCTAAAGCTTGCATACAGTGTCGCAGCTCCATTTACGTTCGGAGTATTCCTTTACGCATCTTACCTTGCTAGTGGGATTGGATTGGGTGGCTTGATTGCTTCAATCTTTGGAGTTGTGGCCGTAATGGAAGCGTTTAAGCTGATGTCCAGCTACATAGAAAAAATTGAGATGAAGATTAGGTGGACCGGGAAGCTTGATCCTTACGTGAAAGAGGGAATTAGTTGGGAGTGAAATTCTTATGGATGTCCTGGATATTATATCCTGGGCAGCCTATTCTGTTTATATCGTGCTCTGGTATGCTGGAAAAGCGTTAGTGGTGCTTAGACCGCTTGCAGAGCCTATTGCTGATATGTTTGAGCATGCTGGAGCTGCTATTAACCCAGCTGTAACGTATTTATCTTCACTCGCAATCCCTCTCGATGCATCATGGATAAACTTCCTTCTCTGGCTTTATCTGATCACATGGTACCTTCACCTCTGGCACGACTACATACAAAAAGTGAATAAGCTCCTTTACGTTATATCCGGCCCAATAGCGCTCGGACTCGTATTGGGAAGCTTTGGTGCCGGATTGGTTGTTTGGGCGATTACGCTACTCCTGAGTAGAAGAGACTATTTGCTCCTCGAAATTCCTGGAAGGAGAATTCGCAGCTTTAAGAGGGAATGTTGCAACATCAGATACGTGATCAGGATAAGAGATGTAGGAGCTTACTTCGTTAA
This sequence comes from uncultured archaeon, assembly GCA_964652135.1. GTDB lineage: Archaea > Halobacteriota > Archaeoglobi > Archaeoglobales > Archaeoglobaceae > CAZZAF01. The sequence goes on along the minus strand of CAZZAF010000007.1, from coordinate 43,170 downwards.
TGCCGGAGGACTGATAGTTCCTTTGGTAATTTTAATCTCCGTAGCTGACAGGATATTTTTCAGACCGGAGATACAGTTCCTGTTCATAGCGTACTTTCTGCTGGCCATACCAGTTGTGCTTATAGCATCTCGCTACGAGAAGGGGAGAGGAATTTCAATGGATCCATTTGTCATTGCATCTTTATCAGCGTTATTCGGAGCTGGCGTTGCCGGCTTTTTCGAGCTGGAAAGATATCCAACAATATTTGCATTTGCAGTGCTTGGAAGTGTAATTGGCTGTGATGTGATCAAGCTTGCGTGGGGTGAGGCAAGATACGGATTAAGCACTGGCTCTGTTGGTGGAGCTGGAGTTTTCGATGGGATAATTGCTGGAGCCGTTCACGGACTAATTTTCTACTACGTCTGGAGCCTTGGTGGGTTCTACATGGGTACTGTAGCTTTGGCAATGATATGTTATATTTTCTGGAGGTATCCAATTGCCTTCTTTACTCTCTCAGCAGCATTTCTAATTTATGCACTCGTAGCTAAGTATCTGGACTTACTGCCGTTCCTAATCGTATTCATTGTGGTTTTAGCTTGTCTATACCTACTCATTCCCGTTGAAAGAGGAATTCGTTTAAAAATAAAGCATGAAAGGTTACGATGATATGTTCAACGGGATTCTAGGTATTAGAGATTGTTCTTGCTCCTTATCTCCTTTTTAAGTCGATCTTTATCTTTTTATATTCTTATTTCTTCACAAACTCAGTAATGGATGAGCGTAAGAGGCCCGTAAAGTTACCAGTCGTATCATCAGACGACGTAATCAGAGCTTTAAAAAAAGCTGGATTTGTGTACGCACCAAAAAGAGGTAAGGGGAGCCATATAGCTCTCTATAAGGTTGATGAAAAGACTGGGCGTAAATTGCTTGTGATAGTGCCAAAGAGGAAGGAAATTCCAAAGGGAACGTTGCTATCAATTCTTAAACAGGCAAATTTAACGAAAGAAGAATTCATCGAGCTTTTAGATTAGACAATAACTTCAAAACTCGATATGAACTTGTCAGATGCAAAAACAACTTCCATATCCTCCATCATTCCTAATTCTTTCGCATTTTCAAGGTATAATTCTACAGCCTCCTTCAGATTTTTCAAAGCCTCCTCAGGAGTATCTCCACAACTTGAAACTTCAAGCTCCGGACACTTTGAGACGTAAACATCTCCCTCACGCCAAATGATGGACGTTAAAACGAGTCTCCTCTTTTCCATGATTATAAGTTCAATGACACATTATTAAAACTTAACTCATGACTTTTTGATTCAGGTACAGAGAGTAAAAAGTGATCAAAAATCCTCAAGATACGTTAATCTAAATAACATCTTCCTCCTCTTCGCACAATAACCACTTTGCAAGAAGATACAGTAGTATAAAAGGCAACACTACAACTACCCAAAAAATCAGCTTATAGATGGAGCTAAGTAGTGGATCCGGTTTACCGAGTGTAAAGCTACCAGATATACTCTTAAAGAATACTGTTCCGCCACTTTCATGCCAGTTATCTGGTAAAGTGGATGGGATTAAATATCCTATTTTCTTATAACCTCTTTCAGTCTTGAAATAAACCACCCCGTTCGTTGCATTTAGTGTAAGAGATTGCGATCCGATTGATAGGTAAACTGGACCATTATAAGGTGTGCTATTGGCAGAGACATTCATCCAGACCTTATAGCTTTTTTCAGTCTTCTCAACGCGAATACTCACGTTAGGCTTGAGATAATACTTTACATACCTCTTCTGGGGCAATGTCTTACCAAAAACGTCAACGACTTCAATATCTTTATCAAACCCTACCCTAATCGCCTTGATTTCGTAAAGATTTCCAAGTTTAATATTATCGCCAAGCTTCACGTCAGCTTTAACACTATCCTTGTCCAGTACTGCTGCATGCGAATAGAGCTCGTAAGATGGCAAAACTACGACCTCGTAAGCCGGCTCGGAAAGTGAAATCTGTGCTTTAAATCCCTCCCCAACCTTTACAGCACTCTTTATTGATCTATAGGTTATGAAGGAACTTAGACCACCAACTACTACAGTATCGTTCGATCTTATCTCCGACACGCCGGAATGCAGTAAAATCCAGTATTCTATTGTTCCGTTCTCATCTCTAAGCTCGTAAACATCCACGCTTTGCCTGTGCGGTACTACTGGAATAACATCCTCAACGCTCAGAGAATACTTTTTAGTATAGTTGTAAACGTAGGTTTCAATGTACGTTGTACCATTTACAGTAACCTCAACATCCACTTCCTTTCTCACGTTTACCACTGCTGTGATGAGAGCAACAGCTCTTATGTCTCTAGAAGGTTTCAGAGTCAGAACATCCTTTTTACCGTTCCCAGTCCTGCCATCAACCGAAACAGTAATGCTCGTGCCTTTGAGAGAATAATAGTATCTGACATCTCCTTCGTCATCGTCCGGTGGTAGCACAATGCGATAATCGGCAACGTACCCAACTACAACCTCATCATCAGCATAGTATTTTCCCAACGGGGTTCTGACCAGCCCACTAATGGGAATCAGCTTGATGTAAACATCTCTAATCACACTCCCGCTTTTAGTAGGGACACCCTCTGGCACAACACACTCGTAATCGCTCGTTGATGGGAACGAGCTTATGAACTTTCTATTCTGCTCTGAAACGGCTGAAGGATACTTGAGAAAAACTATGTCAGTGTATTTTGCTATCTCGTTTATGTCTGTAGAGTTAGTTGTACCGCTAATATCAACATCATCCGACTGATATGCTCTCGGAAGATCGGCTAAAGCTGGATTGATTACAAGAATCACAAAAAGTAAACATAACAGAACTTGTAGCAATTTCGCCACATCCACTCACCTAGCCAAGAAACATCATTCCTACTGCAAAAGCAATCGCAAGCAATCCAGCCAGATAGGGCATACTCTTCCTCATGTCACCTTTTGCAGCCCCAATACCGGCAGCAGTTGCGGCAGCTATGATGTATCCAGCATGTCTCATTATCGTTTTAATCTGCTCCAATACTGCTGTGTTAGGTGAGAATATTCCTACCGAGCCTGAGACTGATAACTTGCTGATCTGAGTGAAAAGCATTGTTGAAATAGCAGTAGAAATTCCAAGATACACCAGAAATGCCATGATCACAACAAGAATATGCATTCTCGTCGCTGAAATTCTCTCCTTCCTGAAGGCAACAACCCTGTTCATCTCTCCAAGCAAGGCAAGCATGGTCTCTCTAACTCTTCCACTCACGTTTACGATACTTCCTAAAACGTGGGCAATCATTTTCAGATCTGGAACTGCCGTTGCATTTTGTAGCCAGAGAAAAGCCTTGTGCCTTGGAACGCCCAGATTTATCATCTCGGCAAAGGTCTTCACGTATTTTCCCAGTGGATTTGGCTCATCTCTTGCAGCAACTCTGAATGCCGTTGTAAAGTCCTTCTCAGCCTCCATGAGCGCAACAACCTTGTTTAGAAAAACCGGCAGAGCTTTGGAAATCCTGTCTTCTTCCGAAGTCAGTCTGTGAAGGATGACTGCTGCTATGAGTGAAGAAACTATTGCGCCAGCAATGCCAAACAGCTCCGGATTGCCCATCATAAATCCGACTGTTACTCCAAGCAAACCTCCGATCAGAGGGAGTAGTGTGAAGATTATTCCTTTCCTCTTAGCAAACTTCTCTGGGCTAGATGCGTGGAGGAGTAAAATCAGCATTGCAACGCCCAGCGGGATGAGAACGTAAACTATTGTCCTGAGCATTTGAATCGATCCCTTGCCCATTATCAGCCTGCTCGACTCTATGACGATCATGAAAATGGGTCCAACTACAACGAGAGTGAGGTAAGCTTCAGATACTAGCTGAAGCTTTGAGATGTAGCTGGTGAACCACATTTTTCTTTCAACCTCATAAGCCTCAAGCCTGTCCTCGAAGAACCTCGCCAAGTCGCCTCCAGCTTCCATTACCGATATTATCCCTCTCAGCAGTTCGGCAAGCTCCTTTGAAGGTGATTTAGCAGCAGCGTCGAGCATGGCAGCCTTGAGTGTTCTTCCACCGTAAACTGTTGCATAGTGGATCCTTGCAAAAATGTCGGAGATCTCATCCAGCCCCATTACTGCAATCTCCCTCACAATCTCCGGAAGCGTCAAACCAGCCTTGGCATAGCCAAGCATGGCAACAATGGCCTGATGTAGGTAAGCGTTCACTTTCTCCTTCCTAGATGAAATCTTCATAGACAGGATTGCAGAGATTACGCTCTTCTTCAGCACGATTCCTGGAAGTACGGCGATTGGAAGTAGCAGTAAGAGAAGGACATTCTGAGGATACAGAAGGATAGCTATAAAGGAGAGGATTGAAATCACGTCAACTATTACCCCTATCCTTTTCGAGAACTCCTTCGGATTGCTTATGTCGGCTGCGGCAAATCTGTGCTCATTAGCAGTAATAAAGTCTTCAGGAATGTATCCTGGAACTAGCGTCTTAAGAAAACTCTTAACTTTGATCTTCATTTCTATCACCCCTTCCAGAGCGTAAAAGCTATCTCGAAGGGCGTGCCATCTTCACGCGTTATCGACGCAACGGCTATACCAGAGCTTCCCGATACATCTAAGGCAACGACTGAGGCTATTCCTCTGTAGTCCGACTTGACTGTTAGAGCATTTCCTGTGTGAACACCATCAGAAAACGTGACAGAAGAGCTTCTGAAGGTTACATCCACATTTGGAACGGGATTGTTGAACTTATCCCTAACCTCAACAACAAGAGTGGCTGGAGTGGTCTGATTGCTTGGAGAAAGTCTGTACAAGTAGTGCTGCACAGCCCTACCAGATGATTCTTCAACTTCAACAACTCCAGCGATCAGCCTGTAAGTTGTACCCGTCCTCAACGTAATTTCAACCGCTCCATTGTTGTATGCAACGCTTGAGACGTATGACGGATCTATAACCTCGCTCCAGTACTCTTCCCAGAAGTTTCTTGGCAGAGAAGTTTTCAGGACGATTTTAATCGGGTTGCCGTTGTCCCTTATCAGAATTCCCTTTCCGCCACCACTGTAAACCGACAAGGTATACTCCTTGCGAGCATTTGAGCTGTCTGAGATGTTTGCCCTCAGCAATGGAATGAATATTGTTTTACCTTCTATGATTTTACCATCAACGGGAACGTAGTTTAGCTTGCCAACGGCAACAATCCCGTACTCCCAAACTGCTTCGCCACTGGAAAAGATGTAATTCGGAGTGTACTTTAGGGATTGCCCGGTCCACACAACTTCACTTCCATCCCACACCTGCGCAACTTCGCCTTCAACGCCAACAGCGTTCTGTATTCTAACCTCAGCATCGTAGCTTCTGAGCATGCCTGTGAAGCCAGGAGGTGTTGAGAAGAACGGGATGTCTGGATAATAGCCGCCAAGCTTTATTGATATGCTACTGGACTCATTGTTTGTAATACTACCTTTTACTTTTGCTGAAAGCTCTACAAGCTCGTCTATAACCTCGCTGAAGTGCTTTGTTTCGTGCGATGAGCAGATTTCGGGAATATATTCGATCTGGAAGTATGCGTAGGCTGCTGTAAGTATAACAAGGAGCATCGCAAATCCCATTACGGTGCTGAATGCAGAATTGTCGCTGAGCAATCTCATCCTCTCACCCCTACGCTATTTCCGATAGAACAGCATCTGGAGAGTGGTAGTATCTGGAAATGATATCGCTAAACGGTTTCAGGCTGGTCATTCCATTCTCCGTAAGATACTGTAGAAGTTCCGTTCTTCTTTCGATCTCTTTTTCAACTTCTCTTTTACTCCATCCTCTCCTCCAAGCTATCTTTTCCAGAATTGCTTTTGGATTCTTCTTGACGTGGATATCTCTCTCAGCGTCCCATTCAAACACAGGATTCAGTTCAATTTTTTCATTTAATTCCCATACACCAGCACACCGTCTAACAATCCTCTTATCCCTCTGGTATCTTCCTACGAAGACTACGAGGTCTAGATGGTGTAGCATAGATTCAGGGACTGATAGAGGTGGGCTCGTAATCCTGTCAATGACTGCTCTAGCGGATCCGCCGTGGATCGTTGATAGAGCCGTATGGCCTAATGACATTGCCTGAAACATCACAACTACTTCCTTTCCCCTAACTTCTCCAACTATGATGTAGTCCGGCCTCTGTCTCAAAGCAGCCTTCAGAAGAGCAAACATATCCGCTTTACCAGCAACGCTGGGGATCCAGTTCTTGTGTGGGAGCAAGATCTCTCTCGTGTCCTCGATTGAGACTATCTTCGCATTTGGAGGGACAAATAGTGCTGCAGCGTTCATCGCAGTCGTTTTCCCTCCAGCAGTACCACCAGCAAACAGTATGCTACTGTTGCTCTCCAAGCTGAGCCAGATAAAAGCCATTTCCTCTGCTGAGAACGTGTTCCAGTCGATTAGGGCTATAGGAGTTATTGGCTCCTTGCGTATTTTCCTGACCGTAAAGGTTGAACCGTGATCTGTAACCTCACTTCTGAACGTTATCTGGATCCTGCTACCATCGTAGAGGGTTGTGTCAGCCATTGGATTTGCAACGCTTAGCTCAATCCCTTTTCTCTGCGCAACCGAAAGCACAAAATCGTCCAGTTCATCTTCTTGCATCACTATGCTCGTCGGTATGCTCTCGTACTTGCTGTGGTAGACGTAGACAGGCTTACCGTAACCGCTGCAGCTGATATCTTCAATATATGGATCATAAAGTAGGGGCGTGATTTTACCCGCTTTAAGGGCATCTCTCTCAATATAATACCAGAGTTTTGATGCTGTTTCAAGTGGTATTAATTTCTCTCTCACCACATGCTTGAAAGCGTTGAATAGAGTTGTTCTGTCATCATCTGAAACGTACTTCGGGACGATTTCCAGTATTTCTTTCTTCAGCTGGTTGAATAGTGCTAATTCTTCATCACTCAACGAAGGTTCAAGAATGCAGTAATAGTATCCTTTCGATTCGTGCACGGCTATAAGAGCTGCTGAGAACGGTTTTTCAAGCCAATACTTCTCAACTTCCTCAAAGCCTTCGGGCAGCTTACCTTCAAGCTGTTGTGTCTTGTTTAGGTCTTTTAGTGAGAAATCAGGCGCTTTTTTCTTTTTAAAAAGTGTTAGTAGATGTGACCTTAATTGCATGGATTTAAGTATGCTTTGCCGTATATATATTTAACCATCCACGTATTTACGTCTAAGGATGAAAAATTTACCCATCTTTTTTGGAGTATGGATAACAATTTAGTATGAGATAAATCAAAAGGAGATAAAAACAAGTATTTCTGGAAATGGATATTGGAGATTGGAATTATATCTGCAAAAACTTTAAAATTTTGAAGAGTTATCCTACAAATGTTATGGAGGTTGACATTCTTAAGTATGTGGGTCTCAGGATAGAAAATTTGGAAGAACTAAAAGAGTTGGGTAGATCTAACCTAGAGGTGTTGATAAAACGTCAGAAACGTGATGTTTCCATACTAAAAGAACAATTAGAGGAGTTGATGAGTAAACCGATTAAAGATATGATTAAAAATAAAAGAAAAATTAAAGAAATAATAGACAAAATCAAAATTAAAAATACTATTATTTCAATTTTCGAGGATTTGGTGGCTAAATCTCCAGATAAAAGACCCTATATACCCCAGCTCAGGCCTTACGATTTGTTTAACGTCGGCGATGAAGTAGTAGTATATATTGGCGATTCGAAAAATTCGATAGTTAGCAAGCGATTCATTGTGGGTAAAGTTATTGAAGATTACAGACACCATGACGGAATGGTAAGCTTTATAGCCAATGAAAAATGGCATACCGGGGACTACTACGATGGTCGAGGTGGATTTGCTGGCTTGTATTATCCTGGAATTATGCTGAAGTGGGAACTTGAATACTTAATGAGTAATCCTTCCTTCTTGGAGCTGTGGCTTAGACAAATTGATGGTTTTGAACATTTTAAAGAAGATATCAAAGAGGAGAGTTGTTATTTTAAAAATAAAATAAAAATAAATAACGAATGAAGTATAATTAAGAGATCATTACTGCTTCCTTGTACAGCAGAGCCATCGTCGGCTTGTAGTAAATCGCAATCTCGTAAGTTCCAGCTTGGTTAAGCACGCCATCGCTCGCTACAATCTGTTCTCCACCTTCAAAGAAGTTATCGTTATAGGCAGATCCGCTCATCTGCTGCGTTACCAGATTTGTAGTATCCTCGCTTACGATGCTATTGTAGATCATCTGCCCGCTTGAGTCGTAAACGGCCACAACAATATCGTTGTAGTTTATTCTGTCTCCACCCATGTGCCTGATTATGAATGCATTCTCACCAGTTGCCGACGGATTTATCGGATCCGGATGATCTACTATGTCCAGCCTGACGTTTGGCGCCTTCTCAACGTTCGTCATGCCGAAGATGTTCGTCGCAACCGCTGCTATTGCAAGCACGACGACTGCCATTAGAAGCATCGCTGCCATTACCTCGCTTACTCCCCTCTCATCCCTAACAAGCCTAACCACACCGAACATATTTAGATGTGGATGTGAAAGTATTTATACTTTTCTTTACACTTTCAAGGAAATACATATATACTTCCAAGGTAATAAGGATATATGCTTCAACTTGCTCTCATGCTGAGGGGAATTGCAACAGCAGCACTCACATTAGCTTTGATGTGGGGCGGTATTAGGATAATGACTTCAGGAGGAGATGCTAAAGCAATGCAAGAAGGTAAAAACATTGTAAAGAACGCTGTTATTGGTTATATCATCGCTATGCTTGCTTCGCTGATTCCAGCTATTGCTCCACCAAACATCGAGCCGATTTACTTTGATCTGCCTTGAGGTGGTTATCGTGATTTGGCTTTACAGAACTGCTGATCCGTCTTATTTACAGAAACTGCGTGATGCCGGCCTATCTCCCAGAGAGATAGCTGAAGTATGTGGAGTTTCACCGTTTTACGTTATCAAGGTCACCAAAAGCAGTCCAAAACCCGTAAAACCTGTATTGCTCAAAGGTGAAACTGGGATCATCTCTATTTCAAGTGCCGTTCTGAGAAAAGCTGGAGCTGATGTTAGCAAAGAGCTGTATGGTGTATGGGATGTTTCAGACGGTGTACGTTTGAAAATAATAGAGAAAAAAGAGTGCAACGCTAAAGAGAAAGCGTATAAGCTTGTGAGGAATAGGAACACTAACGCTAGGCTGATTTATCTACCAAAGAAGGTTTTAAAGGTGATCAAAGATGCTTACCCATACGCTGAAAAGTTTCGATGGGTGGTGGACGGTAGTAAACTTTTGAGATTAATTGGCGTGGAGAGTGTGCAGGTTGAAAACATCAGCATCCGCGAATTAGACCAGCAGCTTAAAGTTTTAGTGGATGTAAGGAGTGGTAAGACCTACATATTCTTTCCACCCGTGATCAAAGGAGAGTTCTGCGCTTTTGGAGTAGATTTAGATAGAAAGATTCTAGTCATCGTACCGAGCGAACAAAGAGGGCTGAAGTTGCGTAGAAAGAACAGCTGGATGGCAGTGAGGGCTGATAAGCTCAGAAAGCTGATAAAATTGAAATGTGGAGAATATACAGCAAACTTGGCAGAAGTGGATAAAACAAAGGCAATTATTGTAAAATTTTAGCTGGTCACTCTCCGGATCACTCCACTCATAATCCCACTGTATTCTTTCAGCGGCTCGCCTATCTTCAACCCCTTACCGCTCTCTATATCAAGTATTCTGACTGTTCTCTCGTGATTGCCGAACCTGTTCTTAACGATGGCAATCGCTTTGAGGAGTTCTCCTTCCATCTCCATATGCCTGCCTACTATCAGATAGTCTGCAAACCTGCTCATTCCAGCTCCCGTGAAATGGAATTCACTTATCGGCTGTGTAATTTCATAAATTCCTATAAAGGTTATGCCAAGTCCTTCAAGCTGACTTTTGAGCAGAGAGAGCATCGATAGGAATTCAGCCGTTGAAATTGCCATCTCATCTACGGCATTGAGCGGATCTATGGCTACGATTTCAGGTTCGAGTTTAATGTCTTCAATAACCATGTTGTAGAACTCCCCAAGGCTAATATCCTCCACTTCCCTAACAACTAACTTCTTCGGTTCGTAATCAAATACTTCTTTGTATTTCCTTAGGATTTCGTCCTTAGACTCATCAAATGCATAAAGAATTCCGACATTTCCTTTCTCATCATTTGCCTTTAAAATCTGAAGGCAGAGGCTTGTTTTTCCAACTCCAGTCTTTCCAGCTATATAGACCTTTGATCCTTTTAGTATTCCTCCTCCAAGCATCTTGTCAAGCTCTGTGTTTCCGGTCGAAATCAGCTTCCACTCGTACTCCTTGGGCTTGTAAACGGGGATTACTGGGTAGACAACAATACCCTTAGGTGTTATATTAAAATAGTGTTCTCCTAGATAAGCATCGCCACCCCTGTACTTGAGAACCTCTATCGTCCTGAAAACCCTACCATCTCTCCTCTTTCTCCGCCTCAGAACGAATTCTCCGCTCGTTAAATAGCTTATTACGTCTTTTCCAACATCACCAGTCATCTCGGCAGAAATAATCGTTGTAGCTCCGATGGAGTTGAGGAAATTAACGATGGAGGAGAGAATCCTGCGGTAAATTGAGATGTCCTTGGTTGCATCCTTCAAGACGCCAATCCCGTCTATAAATACTCTCTCAACGTTCTCAAGCTCTTTAAGCTTTGTTATAGACTCGATGAACTCGGTTATGTCAGAGATATTGTCGTAGAAAAGTACATCCCCGCTTAAGATGTCCATCTCTTTAACCTTATCTACGAAGTGAATATTATCCAAACTCCAGCCGAACCTCTCAGCCTGAAGCTTTACTTCGTCGAACACCTCATCAAAGGAGATATACACTGATTTCTCTCCCGCAAGCAAGAACTGCAAGCCAAAGATTGTTTTACCGGTTCCGGGTTCACCTTTGATCAGGTAGCTCCAACCCTTCTCAAGACCACCTTTAAGAACATCATCAAGTCCAGGAATGCCTGTGGGGATCTTCATGAACTATCACCCCACTATTGTTATAATCATTTCAACTTTCGTCTAGCATCATGCGGGTATTAAGCTTTTTATCAGATCTGCTCAAGCTCAACAACTCCCCTATCATATCTGAGCCTGTACATCCTGTTCTGGATGCATACTTCAGGAATAAGCAGTATCTCCCAATCATCGCCAGCAAGCCTCTTTTTAAGCCTGAAAACAGCATCGAAGAGCGTTGAAATCAGCAACTCATCCTTCTTACTCTGAGCTCCATCAACGAGCATACCTAAAAACCTTCTAGTATTTTTCATCACATTAAGGAGGAAGTGGTAGACTTTACCGACACCATGGTACATTATGAGCTCAGAAATACAGGAAATAATTACACAAGAATTTCCCGCCCCCCCCCGAACGGGAAATTGCCAGACTTATCTCGTTGAGGTTTAGCGGATTAATACTCCGATCGAATTGAGAATAGAAGCTGAAAAGTTCAGCATTACCATTGTATGAATATGCTTTTAAGATTTCAGATGGAATGTACGAATTCGAAGAGAGCCAGACAATTTTATCGTGTTTGGAAGCTAACTTAGCAAGCAGAGAATAACCTTCAACCCCGAGCTTTGTGATGATGAGGATTTTATCCTCTTCAAACACATTCTTGGTAAACTGTTAAAGTTATTTAAATTATTTTCGGTATTATTTTGGGTTTTTATTTTATATAACTTGAATAATATACTGCAACTAAATTAGCATTAAGACATCACTTTCATCTATCATCTATTTCTAAAATTTACCTCTTTTATGAGAACTTCTCGTAATCTTTGCAACTCATAAGTAAACACTTATCTAGATTATGGCATTCCATAGTGCTTGCTGGATTGCTATCTCGAAGTATTAGAAGGCCACCATTTAGGATTTCATCCAACGCTTTAAACAAAAAATTATTAAATTTTGGAGGAAGAATACAAGCCATGGAAGCAGTAGACAACAGCTTCGGGGGGGGGGGCGAGAGAGAAAATTTCGAGCTTAATAACCTTATATCCAAGCTTGAACACTTGAGAACACTGATTATCTACAACTCCCCCTATGCAGCCAGAAGTCTGTTATTCTATCACATAATTCCTCAATTCTCATCCAAAAACATCTTCATAGCTGTATATTCTGATACAATGTACAGAAGACTTGAGAAAACGTACGAATCCATCTCAAAAACCTCTCCGCAGATAGCAAAATTGCTCGATAAGGCAAAGATCATAAAAATTGGGACAAAAGATAGGGTTTCGTTTGGCGAGCTTTATGAGTTCATAAACCTTGATCTAACTTGGCACAGGAGATTCGTTGATGTTGTTAAAAGACTTCATGATGATGACGTGATAATTTTTCATGGGTTTTCCATAATTCCACTTATGTATGGGATGAAAGCAATGATGGACATGCTCAAGGTTCTTGACATGATGCCTGAAGGTATAACTCTTATCAACAAGTGCTCTGAAAAACTTTACGATGAAGCAGTAAATAAGCTCATGGAGAGGTTTTACGATGTCGTCTTAAAGGTTGAAAGAAGTGAGGGAGAATTTCTCGGTTTTGAAGAAACTTACACGATTGGTGTCGACCAGAGCATAGTGATGGATATTAAACCGGGATTTGCGAGGTTTAAGATTGGAGAGGATGGAAGATTGATCGAATTTTGATAATTTTTCTCATGGATATGGAGGTTTCAGATCTTTCCTTGCAAACGTCCATTCGACTTCTCTCACATGCACTTCCTCGCCAGGAATGTGAACGAGATTTGCAAGTTCATCAACAGTAAGAATATCCTTCTTTCCGAATCGAGATATTGTCATACATCTCTTCTTCATTCTTTCAAGCTCTGATTTCTGATTTCTCGGTATTACAAGCTTAAACCCCTGATCCGCAATGGGATTGTTGAAAAGTCTGAAGAATGATTCAAAATTATTTACAATCTGTTTTGAATCTTTTCCGAACACGGCAATTCTTATCTCAACCACAAACGCTGGCTGAGATGCTCTATCAATTATCTGCTTGGCAAGATCCTTTTCCACAGGGCTGGCTGGAGCTATTTTTGGCTCGAGCCATCCAACAACCTTGCCCTTCAGCAAACCCTCCGCAACTTTTACTGCCTTGCTCATCCAGCGTTGAGGAGCGGGAGTAAAAAGTACCTGATAAATCGCTTTATGTCCAATCATGGCAGTTAGAAGAGCGTTGAAAGGATCTCCATCCATCTCAGTTCTCAGCGGAAAGAAGTGGCTCTTTCGAAGGGTTGCCTTCATCACGCAGAATTTCTCACCCTCGATGAAATCCTTGTCTGGCTTTCCTATCTCTGCCGAGGGGTAGAAGGATGTTATCTTCTTTCTCAGCTCGAGTTCTGGTTCGCTGGAGCACATTCTAATCTTAGCTCTATCCTCGAACCATATCTCAAAACTGTAAACACCTCTCATTGTTCTAAGAAAATCTTTCGCTGGATCCAGACCTTTAGCATGCTTGTAAGGCCGAATGGCAATGAGTGTAGAGGGGTCGGCACACTTCTTAGTCCATAACATAAAAATAACCTCCTTAAAAGAAAAAGAATAAAGAATTAGCGTCTTCTGAGCAGGTATGCAGTTCCTGCAAGTCCTGCTAAAGCGAATACAGCTTCAAACCCTGGGATTGTAAAGGGTAGCTTTTTCTTCTTCGATGTTTCTATCGGGGTTGGCGTTGTTATTGGCGTAGGAGCTGTAACTGTTAGCGAAGCAGTAGCATTGCCAGCTTTGAGCGTATAGACTCCGGGCTTCACCGTGATCTCGAACTTGACAGTTTCTAATGCGTGAGCATCAACTGTTACCGTTTTGCTGGCGACAAGTTCATCGTTCAAGTACAGCTCGATCTCCTTGCTCCCTTCAGCATCACCCTTGTTCACAACTACAACATCAACGGTTACGTTGCCAGCTGATACCTTATCTGGCACGATTATCCTCTCAACCTCAATGAGAGGCTTTGGTAGCTCGGAGACCACTACCACCTTTTTCAGATCACCAGCGGAAATTACGTGAGTTCCTTTGCCGAAAACGTGCTTTATTGTAAACGTCTTCTTTGCACCAGCATCGAGCTCGGCATGTATAGTATCTATTGTTTCTCCATCAACTGAGACATTTATGCTCACATTGCCTGCAAGCAATCCAGTATTCTCCACAACCACCTCTATTTCAGCCTCTGTTCCAGTGTAGAGAACTTCAGGAGTTACATTGATGGATTTAACAGATATCTCAGCATGCGCATCGGCTGGGATTATCTTAACTTTCTTTACTACGAGGACGTCATCCTGAGCATCGTAGTAGCGTGCGTAAACAGTGTTTGGTGAAATGTCGTAGTACTCAAATGGGCTGCCAACGGTAGTTCGCATGATGTCTCTCACATAAATCGTGTAGTTGCCCGGCCAGAGCTTGCTCGTATCAATCTCCACAACACTATTGCCAGCTTTAACGGCAATCTGATACACTGAAATCCTGTTTGCACCCTCCATCACGACGTAGAGCGGAGATTGATAATCTTCATCCCTGTTCGTTGTAATCTTTATCTTAAGCTTCTCTCCAACCTTAACAATGTCTTGAACGTCAACGGAAATTTCCGGATTGACTATCTGGAACGTTATCAACCTCTCGGATGAATCTACTTCCTCGCCAAAGTAGACGAGCGTTAGCTCTATCGTGTAAAGTCCGGTAGTTATCATGTTATTGGGAGTCGGCTCTTCTCCAAGGAATGGATCTATTCTTATTTCAAACGAGCCATCACTCTCAACTCCAGCGTACCCGCTGTACCTAACATTTGGTCCCTTAAGTCTGAACTTCACGAGAGTTTCGTCTGGTATAGGTGAATTCGTCTTGCCTCTCACAACAATATCCTGAGCCCTCGGCAGCTTTTCCTTGTAGCTTACGTTTGTAAAGTCCGGATCTTCAACGATTACCGTGATAACCTTCATCGGATCACTCACAGGATTTATTACGTCGCTCGATGGGGCGAAAACGTAGAGTGTGTACTCGTCATCTCTGGCATACTCGCTAATCTTTAAGGAAATGCTGAATGTGTCGTTGTTCACCATTACTGCCTTCGTCGGATAATCCTCAACACTGAACGGCAGGTTTAAGCTGGGCAGCCTGGCAACGCCCTCGAAAACCTCGCTATCAGCGTACACGTAAACCCTGTTCACCGTAGTCGTGCCGTTCAGGTGAATGATACCTCCTCTCACAACTTTCGTTGTGTCTGCTGAAACATCCAGATTTTGTAGCACTACCCTAAACAAAGCTGAATCCGAAACATCTGGCCTAGCAACAACGTAAGCTCTAACTTCATAGGTGCCTAAAGCAGCATCTTCGCTAACCCTTAACGTCGTCTTTGCCACTCCGGCAGCGTCGGTGCTGAGGATTACTGACGAAACTCCTTCAAACAATCCAGATGGAGCTTCCAAGGCTATACCAGTGCCAGCGGGGAGAGAAGTTTCAACTCTAATCTCTACTTCTTCACCCCTGACAAGCGTTCTGTCCGCAACGATGTCTATCTTGGGCTTGAAGACTTCAAACATTTGCGTTACACTCTTAGTTGCGTTAGGAGCAGTTTCTGCCTCAAATACAGCGTAATACGTTCCTTCAGCGTCCAGGGGTATGCGGATGCTGAACTCGTATCTTCCGGTGACAACGTACGCTGTACCGTTCCAGATCTCTTCTCCATCCTCGCTGCCCGCTCTTATGCTGAGCTTTACTTTGTTCGGAGTTGATGTGTCGAATTCAGAGTTCGTATTTGCAATGTTTGTTGATCCGGCAAGGGTGACCAAGCTACCGGCCCTGATCTCTGAAGGCATATCGATAAACAGCTTGATCGGCTCAACTGTGAAGCTTAGTCTCTTTTCGTATCCATCTGCCGTTACTACGATCTCAAATACACCCGTGGCGACCTCGCCGCTTGGAGTTATAACCTCAGATGTGTTAAACACAACTTCATTCTCACCAAGTGTAAGTATATCGCTTACATTGCCGTAGGGGCCGGTTATCGTATATTTGGCGCTTGATGCCCCATAAACAGATATCTCGAATTTTGCTAAATCTCCAGCAGCTACTTTCCCACCTTCATTCTCCATTTTTATGCTGATGATCGGTGTGGGACTCGTTACGTTGATAATCTTGCTATCGGTTGCGTTTGCTCCAGAAGCGTCTTCAACGTAAGCTTCAATCGTGTATGTGCCAGGATACAGGAGATCTGTCGTACCTATTGTGTAAACGTCATGCCCGCTCCCACTCAAAGCTGTACTCCATACGACTTCATAAGATGAGTCAAGAATTCGGAGATATCCTTCTCCAGTGTACGTGACAGTCACTTGGAACGTGTCACCGTATGTTACGTTCTCCGCTGAAACATCGAGCGTGACTGTTGCAGCACTGGCAACCCCTGTAAGTGTTATGAGCAGCACTATTACCAAACCTAACCTTAAACCTTTCATGTCTTACCGTAAATACTTGGAAGTATTTATGTTTTACCTTACATGTGGATATATTGAATGAGGTGCAATCAAAACAGAGATTATATATGACTTAGGACGTTCCCGCTGAGCCGAGGAGAAAGCTTGGAAAAGTGTTAAAGCCAAAACAGTTCTCACAACGGAGGTAGACTCTCCGCTAAGGTTCACATAGTCTCGCAAGAAGATCGTAACATTTTTGCTGGGCGAGTTGAGAGTATTGTGTGGTCAACTTTATCAGCAAAAAGGAGTTAATCCACATACACATGCTCCTCTTTCGAGTCAAAGAAATGTTCGAGCTTGCGGGCATCGGCAACGAGTACTTCTCCGCATACGACGATTTAGGTGTTCTACCCACACACATATTCAGGCGGAGAGAAGAGCACAAAAGAGCTGTACTGCTGCTGTGCTTCGGAGTTATGAGAGCCGTGGGAGAGGAAGAGGTAATTGAGGGAATAAAATCCAAATTGGAGGCTGATTCGTTCTCACCAACTTTAGCCCATTTCAATTAAGAATGGCAAAATTCATACAAATTAGGAGAATCTGAATCGACGGATATTATTAAATTATTAAATCGTAGGAAGTCTGTATTTACTTTGACGTAATTATTTTCAAGTGGAAGTGTAAGTAAATACTATGAGACTAGTTACAATCGGAGTACTTCTAATGCTAGCACTCTCGGTAATCCTACCAGTAGCAGCCGCTCAGGATGAAGGATTCGCACTACCAGCTTTAGATCCGAGAGGATGGTTTGAGAGTGGTTTCTCATGGCTTGGCGAGAGGCTAAAGGAGGCTTTGGCTGGAGCACTGAAATGGATGGTTGAGTCAATAATTACCTTGTTAGTGTATATTCCGCCACCCCACGAAACCGGTACAAAGGATTTCTGGACTGAGAGCTTCAACATATACATTTCAGTCCTGTTACCTTTAGCTTTAGTTGTAGTTGGGCTGTACACCATGTTCTCATCACAGCCGGTCAACGTAGCCCTTTTTGAAGGTATAATAAAGAGAATAGCATTTGCCACAGCATTAGCATTCTTTTCGTTCACGATAATAGATACACTTGTCCAGTTCTTCAACAAGCTCTCTCTAATGATTGTTGTTCCCGATAACGTAAACATTGATCAACTGTTAAACGCTTTACTTGTCGAGATAACGATAGGAGGGACGGCAATAGTTGCTATCCTCGCAGCCCTACTCATAGGCGTCTTAGAGTTCGCTCTAATCTTTCTAGTCTTTCTAATACTCGGATTGAGGATAGTGATTGTACATTTCGTTGCTGGAGCGATGCCAATACTCTGCTTCCTCTACATAATCGGCGTTGGACCGTTGAGAAGACTTTCGGAGCTTGCAGACCTTCTGTGGGGTTTAGGTGTTGTTTTGCCAGCATTCTCAATCATCGGTGCCGGACTGGTTAAGCTCGCCTTGTATGCTACGCAGTTCAGCACTCTACAAGGTGGAGGTTTCTTAGGCATGGTATTCATACTTGCATCCTTCGGAGCTGTTCTAACATATCCATGGCTAGCTTCAAGCTTCATGAGCATGTTCGCTGGCGTAATCTCTCCACTGTCGGGTGCAACCAGACCGATCTCGTGGGCAGCAACCGGAGCCCTTCAGAGGAGGTTTTTGAGGCATTACGCTGCATTTGGAAAAGCTGCACCACTTACAGTTTTATTCCCCTCAAAGCTTGCCGCGGGCGTTGCTCACAGATTCGACGTTATCAGGAGCAGGATGGGAGATATGCTGAGAGATACAAGAGCGAGAACTGGATCATTGAGGCAGAGTATTATTTCTAGAATATCAAAGGCAGAAGCTCTTGCAAAAGCTAACGTTAGCGGTGCTGACATTGGCACAATCGCCATTGCAGCTGAAGAAGCAGGTTTGGCTACTCCCGATCACGCTCCAGAAGCTTTTGAGAGATTATCGCAAACAATAGCGAGCTTTGCTGGCAAAGCCAAAGGTGAAGAAATTGGAACCCTCAGAACTGCTTTATCAGCCATTTTTAACAGAGAGCTATCGGTTAAGGATGCGCTGGAGAGAGCTATTAAGACGAACATAGGCTATGCTGTGAGCAAGCAGGATATAGGTGTTGTCGGGCTTTCAGCATTGCTTCTCGCATCGAAGGATGAGAAAACTTTGAGCGAGTTCTTTGCAAAGCATAAAGAGCTTGCTGCCAGCATTTTGAAGAGCAGGATTGCTAAAGCATTCTTAGCCGCACACGGCGTTGGCGAGAGGGATCTGATCTATGCTTTAAGGGGGGATGAGCTCGTTATAAGAAAAATTGCAAGTGCTCTAGAGAACACTCCGACGGCAAGCAGTACTGGATGGTGGATTGCCAACACATTCAACAGACTGATTTCTGGGGCTAGCGTTGATGAACTTGATAAGATTCTGATGAGAGAACTCACGAGCTTAAAGCAGGCTAAGGATCTGGGAGCAGATTACGGAGCTTATGATAGAGTTGTTAAAGTACTGGCTGAGGCTGCGAACGTTTTGCCAGAGATAGTTGAGAGAGCTGTTGAAGATGATGTGTTCAGGAGAGATTTAGCTGAAAGACTGGTTTACAATAGAGATAGGTCCGTAGAATCTCTTGCTGGAAGTATTGCAGTCTCATCAATTGCACTTCCAGACATGTCGGATGAAGAGGCTGCTAGAAAGCTCAGCGAGTTCATCAAAGCTGGCGGATACATTACGGCACAAATAGACGCAAGTGCTGCAAAAGAGCTTAGAAGGTTGTCGAGGTTGATTGCCAGAGAACATGCAAGGCAGGCAGCTCTGAAAGTGCATGTAGGCACATTGGCTGGAGACTTCTTTGATGAATTGCTCTACGGTGACATAGCAAGGAGGGCAGCTTTAACGTACAAGTACAAGAGGTGGGCAGCTCCAGCACTTGTTGAAGCTCAGGTTCCAATGCACCCAGTATATTACAAGTCTGGAATTATCCACCGCCCGTTTTACGAGGATTTTGACGAATTTGTTGACTACGAAATGGAGCACTTTTAAAATCGCTAATAACTTTGTTTCTGTAAAGTAGAAGGTACTTAAATTCTAAGGATTTTGCACAATTTCTTATTAACCTCTTCTTTAATTGTCTTCCCGACCTCTCCAATTTCACCGATGATTAGGTTTTTCGAAAGTGTAGCTATTTTATCAAGTTTTATCACAGAATCGACTTTTAATCCTGTTAACGGAAATTCTGGGTGGTTTTTAGTTACTATCACATCAGATTCCGTAGGTTGAGGCGGAATCTTCGACGAAATAAATGCAACTACTACATCTCTATCTCCCTCGTGCAGAACCAGTGCGGGTCTGAGCTTTGATGCAGAAAGATCGGTAAACGGAAACGAGAACAATTTTTCCCTTCATCTATATCTTACCTTCACGTCTTCTATCGAGTAAATATCTGGCTCATCTTCGAGGAAATCCTTCAGACTAACTTCTGACAACTTCATCATGGCCGTAATTTCTTTTTCCTCAAGTAATTCATCGAGCTTTCGGGATATCTCAGTTAAAAGCCTCTTTATATCAGCTAACTCAGCCTCTATGCTCATAGTATTCAATATGCTACACCCATTTAAATACTTTAACTCCATTAAATGCTTTCAAACTCTCTTCTCGTTTTACAGAATTAAAATTGTACCTTTTGAAAGCTTCCAACTTTATCGACGTTTTATCAAGAATTTTTGTGATGACCTTAATACAACCCCAGCTACCGTTTTAAGCATTATATAAGTTTGAGGTCAACGCATTTTACGAGATCTGCTGGCGCGTTTTTATCACATTCGCAGAATAAAAATCCCCGTAGAAATAAAAAATACTAGAAATTTAAAAAATTCTAAATAATAATTTCTATAAGTGCAAAATTTTTGATTATAGAAATGGATGAATAAAAAAGAACCTGAAGTCAATCTGGAAATAGTAGAATCTTACAACCCACCCAGCCCATTCCAATTCTTAAATAATTCTTTCTAATGAGCTACGCTTAAGATGGGATCTATTTCTCGAATACAGCGAGTTTTGGGAGTGGTCAGCGTTCTCAACCACGTGCTGACCGTAAATGCCAGACTGAGAAAATCCTTTTCAGCCGAAATGATTATTCTGGTGTCTTTAAATTGGCTAAAACTACTGTTTTAATACTACAAAGTGTGAAAAACGAGTTCTAAGATGTTTTTGATTATCCACACCATACAACAAACTTCTATTCCCACCGTATCAGACTCCACAACAGGATCAATAGCAGGTAAAACATATATTATATAAAGATTAATTACTTACACACATTCAAGAAGAGTCCATAAGATAATTTTATTATTTTTTCTTATGTTTATGATGATAAGGTTAGTCCGGGTAGACGAGGACGCCCCGGACAAACCTCACCCTACTCAACCATCTGTTAAGAGTATCAACGTAAGCCGAGAAGAGCTCGTACATTTCCTTAACAACACCGTAAGCCTTCACCTTTACCTCCTCCAGCCTCCTGTTCAACCCCTCAAGCCTGCTTGAGAAAAATTTGTGGAGGATTTTAACCAGGCGGTACAGCCATTTGTAATCGGTGAACACGTAAACTCTCCTTCTCGGATTGTCAAACTTCTTCTTCATCTCCCTCACAACACTCCTCGTGTACCTGCTCCCCACTAAAACTATACAGGTCTCCTTGACATCCTTTTCCCACACAGCAAAACCTCTTGAGTTTAAAGCTTCCCTCTGAGCCTTTAAAGCTGAACGCACATGCTGCTCAGCTTTAGAGGGCGGGACGTACCACCTCCTCTCGGTGAACTTGATTGTTACAACGTACTTGCCATCTCCGTCTTTAACAGGTATTCCGATCGTTATAGTCTTGAATGTGTCGTCAGTCTGCATATACTTCGGTAGCTCATACTTAGAAATGCCAGCGTCCAGGAGAAGTCTTCTCACAATCCCAACAAGCCTGTCGTACATTCTGTTCGTCGTAGAATAGTGGATGTCTGGAGGAGGTAGAATTCTCTCCTTTTCGCCCAAGGCAATCTTCACCAGCTCCTCATACAGCCTCTCAGTTTCGGGATCGGTAGAGCTGCGGACCGGTATGGGGCGGTCGAGTGCTTTGAGCAACCTCTCAATCCTGTCAAGGATAAAGTCTACGGCGATTGTGCTGTAAGTATCTTCGAATCCCTTTGGATTGTGTAAGGCGGAGTAGTAGACGTCAAAAACAACGGAGTAGCCGATCTCTCTGAGAAACCTCCTGCAAATTGTTCTCAGCTCCGCAGCCCCCTCGTTATCTAACATTGCTTTGGCCTTGGCAAGCAATCTAAACTCCTCACCGTCTGCCCCAATAGCCCCCAGCAGTTTCGCAGAATCATCGACGCTTGACTTCAGGTTTCTAAGATTTTCAGCTACTTCCCCTGACATTATCGCCCTAACGTCGTTAACGCCAAGCTTCAGCTTCTTGAGGAATGTGATCATAGCCTCGCTCGGCTCCCCAGTCCTCCTCACCCTTATCTTCTCCACATCCGGCAGGTTAAGCAGATACTGTCTGATGATAAGGAGCGGAATTCTAACGAGGTTTCTTCTCATCTCTTCCCTTATCGCTCCCTTAATGTCCTCGTTTACGATCTCCTCTATCTCCTCATCCGTATACTCATCGATAGCATCGTCTAACTCCTTCACTTTTCATCACCCTCCAAAACCCTCAAAACCCTCTTCAGAGTCTTGTAGCTCTCAGCAGCCTTTTCGAGGAACTGTCTCTGTTTATTGGCAAAGGACTTCTTGTACTCTTTAACAGCCTTAAAGAAGTCTTCAAGAATCTCAGAAATGGCTATTAGGTCGTCTACAGCCATCTCGTAGATCTTTTTCTTCTTTACCTCCCTGCCTGATTCATCGAGATAGATAACAAATAGATCGAGGTTTCCGTTTTCATCCTTTGCAAGAGCTGGAGAGATAAAGTATCCCTTATTCCGCTCACTGATTGCATCAACTCTTATAGCAGGATCAAAGAACTCTACACTGTATTTGCTAACAGCAGCTTTGGCTATCTCCTTAGCAACCCCTTTAAGCTTCTTTCTCGCAACCTCTGCAAGCTCTTCAGCCTTCACGCTTTCACCTCACGGTGAAAGCAGAATTGTGAGAACTCTAGCAATAACCTCCGAAAGAAGAACGATTCCAAGCCCTATTACGCCGGCCACGAACATCTGTCTGGCCTTAACAATCTTCTCAGGATTTCCACCGCTGAACTTCCACATTATACCGGCAGCTGCAAAAAGCAGTGGTGCTGCAGCTAGAACAACAATTTTCACTGCCGTATAGATCGTTTTTATCTTATCCGTTATTGGCTGAACGGCTTCCTCCACATTCTGGGCTAAAACTGGCTGTATGACAAGAATCAGAGCAAATCCTAGTGCTAGGATCATCCCTGTTTTATCTCTTAACTTCATAGCATCACCGTAAATACTTCCATGTCAAGCTATATATGTCTTACCTTTAATGAGTATATATACTTGTAAATAAAACCTTAAATACTTTATGGTTGGATGTAATGCAATAGAGGTGATGAAATTGATTAGAGATAAGAGAGGATTTGCTGAGATCGTATCAGTACTCCTGATTACGGCGATAGCCATAGTAATGTCCGCTTCAATGGTTCAGCTCACTCAGCATGTAAGTGAAGAGATAGCGGGCAGCATCAACGACTACTCAGCAGTTGTCTCCGTCAGCAGTGATGGTATCAGAATAGTGAATCCAACGATTACACCAATAGAACTCAGCAGGATAAAACTGGTAGTTGATTCCCAACCTGTAACAATACGCGATGCTAATGGAAATGGTGTTTGGGAACCGGCTGAGGCAATAACGCTTAGAATTGAAGATAGAAATGGAGATGGTATAGTACCAGTGACATTGCTCGTTGATGGCAAGGAAGTTTTCTACACAGTTTACGCAAAGCCCATAATTCTACACAGCGATGAGAGATATCCATCTATAGATCTTAACGTTACAGCTTCCCGTGGCAAGCTTAGAATTGAAATAAGCTCGCAGGATGATTCCGTTGTCTCAACGTACAAGGTGCAACTTGGAGATGTGCATAACAAAATGACCCCTTGGAAGGTTAAGGGGCTAATCGATCCTCACGATGTCAATGATCTGGTTAAAGAGCTCAAGCACTTCAAGGAGAAGGGTAAGAAGGGCAATCTGATGAAGAAGTACTCCAAACTCCACGATACGGTAGAGATTCCGGCATCAGCCTTGGCAGATAAGGCTTACGTAATCGTTTACGTCAAGGATGTGACTGGCAAAACCTCGTCAAAGGTTGTAGAGCTGTACAGGTATTATCCACAGCTAGCAAACGTTTCTGTAAAGATAACATCTCCTAAGAACGGTGAAGAGTTCTGGGAAGGAGACAGAATTCCGATAAAGGCTGTAGTTACTGGGGAGAATACTATAGGTGTTGTTTTAAAGGTAGATGGCAAGGAAGTGCTGAGACGGAAAGTCACATCTAACCCGTTCTATGTCAGCACAGAAGTCAATCTTAAGCCGGGCAAGCATACGATTACAGCTGAAGCTTGGGATCCCTTTGGCAGGGCAAGTGATAGCGTCACAATAACTGTGAAGGATGACAAGCCACCGAGCGTTAAAGTTTCTGTCGATTCTAACATCGCAGGAAAGAGGACGATTACTGGGAATGTTCAGGATGATAGAGGTGTTACGAGGGTTGTGTTCTTCGTTGATGGCAGGCAGATAGCTGTTGACACTTCAAAGCCCTATGTCGTGTACTGGACGTTTTCTGCTGGCGTGCACAGGATAAAGGCCATAGCATACGACACTGCTGGTCAAGCTGGGAGTGACGAGATCACAGTAAACTTTGTTGCTCTTGACAGTCCGCCGACTGTTAAGATAACTTATCCACCGAACGGTGCAAAACTAAAACCTGGAACACTGACGATAAGAGCGGATGCTAGAGATGACAGGGGAATTTCAGCGGTTGCTTTCTACGTGAATGGTAAACTTGTCGGTGTAAGCAAATCAAAGCCGTATACGGCAAAAGCGACAGTCCTGAGTATTGTCAATAGAGATGTTTACGTCACGATAAACGATCCAAGGCACTGGTTGCATGATAGAGGAACATACTACGAGGCTAACTCAATTGGTAAGGGGAAGAGACCCGAAATACGCTTTAACCTTCCAGAACTGGAATCCGGTGGAAGCTTAACGTTCAGGTACTACAAGAGCGGTGGATGGAACAAGCTGTACTTATACGGCTCTAAGGACGGGATAAACTACATCAGGCTTTGGAGCTCGGCTGCATGGGGCAGAGGAACGTACACGGCTAAGATCAACATTCCCGCCGGTTATATACACCTGAAGTTCGTGCTCGTCGACGGCGATACGAGATTCGAGAGGTTAAGACTTTACAAGGACATGACAGTTACCGGGGCATCGATACCTCAAACAATCACTGCTGTGGCATACGATACTGCTATGCAAACGGCACAGGATAGTGTGACAGTATTCGTTTACGTCACTGAGAGAATTCACTTAAAGTCTACAACTGGCAGTACAGGTGGAGGATCTGGAGGTGGTGTAGTAACAATCAATGCCCCTATTGGCAGTTCTGGTGGTAGTGGGGGAGTTGGAATGTCTCCAACACCGGTTCCTACGAATCCACCAAGACAAAAGACAATGGTGGTACTTAAGCCAAATATAAAACTTCCATCATTCCTACCCAAACCATCAAAGCCTGAGGAATTCAAACTTCTGGATGTAATAGTTGGAACTGTCGTAACTGGTGTTATAGGATGGGCAGCAATTGCAACTGGTTTGGCAGCTAAAGTGGGTATTCCGGGTGCTGCAAGTGTTAGCAGGAGAATCTGGAGCACGTACGATCGCCTGACTGCATATCCTGTGCGCAGACTGTTCGGGCCAAGAGGATGGGGTACTGTAGTCCATAATGCTGGGGAATACGTGAACTCGCGCATTTCCAGAGCGTTGAGAAGTAACCCAGTAACCAGACCTGTTTACAATGCAATTAGGTGGGCACGCAGCGCATTTGCCTCAGCAACAAGGAGACTCCACTTGGGTAACAGGGCAGTCAGAACGATGAACACGGTAGGAAGGTACGTGAAGAGAGGTGTCACAGCGCTTAGAAGGAATCGTGTACTAAACGCAATCTATAGAGGTGTGAGTGAGGGCATCAGGAGAACACCGATTGCCGTAAGAGAGGGATTGAGAAGGACACCAGTTGCGGTAAGCAGGGGATTGAGAGCTGCAAGAACAGCATTCTCACGCGCAGCCTCATCGTTTGCAAGGAGAGTTAGCCGTGCAGTAAGCTCTGTTACGAGGAGCATAAGCAGACTGTTCAGAAGATCTTCGTCGAGATACACCTCGGGTAGATCTTACTCTAGCAGGTCTTACAGGTTGAGGAGATCGTACTCCAGCGGATCTTACAGATCTAGATCGCCTTCACGTACAAGCACATTCAGAAGGTTTGCAAGCTCTGTGAGGAGTGCAGTATCCCGCGCTGTCAGTTCGGTAAGGAGGACATTCTCAAGAATATTCAGTTCAAGAAGAACTTCCAGACCGACGAGGTCTTACTCAAGCAGGAGATATAGCACGAGAAGATATAGCTCTAGGAGCTATAGAAGTTCGTACAGATCATACTCAAGGTCGTATAGTTCTCGCAGATCTTACAGCTCCAGGTCTTATAGGTCTAGCAGGAGCAGCTATAGGAGGAGTTCGTGGTCGAGCAGAATCAGCAGGACTTTTAGATCGGTTTCACGCCGAGTTAGAAGCTTTTTCAGCAGGGTCAGAAGCTTCTTCAGGTGGTGATAGATTTTGAGCTTTATTTATTTTTGTTTTTAATTTTTAAATTTCTTTAAATTCGTCCCAATACAGCTGTACAGCTCTTGAGCCGTGTAGGTAGAATGTTAAGTATTTCTTTGGATATTGTTTGTCTACAACTTCATTTAGACTTTCAAAGCCTAAATCATCGCTATCTACTTCTTGTGGCTCGATAACTATGAAAGATGTGCTGAATTTACCTACTGTAGCATTGATAACTGTGATGTCTTTGCCTGTAATGTTTCTTATGTACTCCAAATCTACATCACTCACATCTACTGCGAGTTCAGAGTGTAAAATACCATTAAGTCTGTTATGCTTAAAACCATAGTCGAACGCTCGGATACCCATTTCATTTAGTATGCCAGAAGTCCACTCTGCAAAGCCCCTACATACTGTTCCCTCTAGTAGATCCTGTTTCATTCTACTATCTCTAACCTTTACGCTGCTTGGCTTAAATTCTCCGTTCTCATATATGTATACTTTACTAGCATCTTTAGGAACCAATAGTCTCTGAACGACTTTAGCTGTGAGAATTACCTTTTGTGTATTATTTAATCTGTTTTCATTAGCAAATTTTTCAATCTGTCTTGCGACCTCCTCGATTATTCTATTATCTTCTCTGTTTGGGTCTTTGTAAACAAAGAGTTCTAGTGGTCCTGAATAGCTTGCTGCCGACCATTTCCCATTAGGCTTGTAAATCGTTTGGTAATATCCCGGATCAGGGTATTCGATATCGTTTTTAATCCTGAATCCACTATCCTTTAATGACACGTTGAAGTCCACGATCAGATATTTCTTCGTGAATACGTCATCGAAGTGCACGACGGTAACGCGGTAAGTGTCTTCGCCCAATTTCTCTATGAGCTTGGTCCACCATCTTTTTTCAGTGACACTCTCTCCAGACACAATATATGGAAACAATCGAGAACTGTCGTTAAAGCGTTCTAAATGGTAGTGCCAGCCTTCCCCACCGATAAACCAGTAATAGGCATCACTGTCTGTAATTCTAGCAACGTATAATCTTCCATCTTTAACGTACAGTTTGCTACCGTTATTGATCGTTAGCCCGACTTCTGCAAGATAGACGACTCTCTCAGGAAACATCCTGTAAGCTTCTTCTAACGTTATCTTCTTTCCACCGGGGAGATAGTCCACCAAAGACACATTTTGTGTGGTTTGGAAACTGTCCACACTACTCATGTTGGGCTCCTCAGGGAACAGAAAATACCCTATCGCTGCGAGTAAGAGGAACGCGAGTAATAATAAAGCAGATAAGAATACTACTGCAAATATAGCCTTCTTTATGGTGTCAAGCAATTTCATCTTTCTACTACCAGCTCTCAACTTCCAAACCTTTAACGCGGCTGAAATGCTTGACGTTCCTAGTCACTATTCTTTCATTATGAGCTAAGGCTATGCTGGCAATTAGTGTATCCATCTCTCCTATCGGCTCTCCCCTTCTTTCGAGTTCCGATGTTATCTGGCCGTAAATGTCTGAAGCTGTAAGGTTGAAATCGAGCAAATCCAGCCTGCTTAGAATCCCCCTAACCTTCTTTAGGTTCTCATCTACGTTCTTCGATCTGTACGCTCCCTTGAAGAGTTCGGCAGCGTTTATCGGTGTGGTTGCAAGCCTCTCCCCGCTCTCAACCAGTTTTCTCAGTTTTGCTATCGCATCCTGGTCTTTCCTTATGAGAGCTACGAGGAAGTCCGTTTCGAGACAGACCATTGACTCACCTGCTTAAAGCTTAACAGCCCTACTTTTTACCAACTCTCTTGCCTTGTATACTTCTTCTATCTTATCCGCCAGCTCTTGTGAAAATTCCGTTGATTCTATGTATTCCAATAAGCTTGCACCCCTTGTTATCCTCAGAATAACGTCACTAAAAGACTCCCCTTCCCTCTTTAATCTTTTCAACGCATTATAAGCTTCCTCAGATATTGTTAGGGTTTTGTGTGCCATAATGATAAGTGTATTTAAGTGTATTTAAAGATTACACCCTGCTCTTATCGGGATTGTCTTTATGTAGTCTAATGTACGTAGACATGGGTACATAACCCATCCAATGGAGCTTTCTTAGTTGTTAAGATGCCACGTGTTTTATTCTTCGTGGGGTTGTATTAAAATGATGTTGTTGCCTCTCAGAATAACGTTTCCGAGACTTCTCATCTTTTCACCATTTTTGTATTCGACGGTGTCGCTGAGATACAGGTTCATGTAATCGTCCACACCTTCAAGCTTGCCTATGAGAGTGCTCTCTTCACCCTTCAATTCAACCCTAACTGTTTTTCCGACAAAGGTTTTGATCATTTGATTCGGGAACATCCTATATTACTTACTCAAGCAAATATTTTAACTTATGCGGGCGGGTCCCCTTCTAACATGGGTAGATTGATTGCTAATCGGACAATCACAAAATTTTATAAGGTTGACAGGTAATTAGCAGTATGGATGTTCGGATTGTAAAAGCGAAAGATGTGTTCAAACCCGAAGATGAGTTAATGATCATTAGAATAGGCGAATTTGCGATCATTAAAAAGCATAAGACTCTATCCGATATTTTAGACGAGATGTCTAAGAAGTTCGAAGACCTATCAGAAGAAGATAAAGAAAGACTGGCAATCGAGGCTAAAAAATGGGTGAGGGAAAAAATTAAGGTAGTAGTCGACTCAAACGTTTTTGTTAACTCGATTTAAGAGATGAAAACAAAGAGTTTCAAATTAAGGAACACAAGTTTAAGATTTTGAGACCAGAGGAGTTTTTGAGGTTAATAGGCTGATTTAGGTAAGGTTTTTCAGTCTGACAATTATGCTAAACAATCCAATAGCTTATTTCAGCTTAACAAACGAGTCTGCGATAGCACATTCCTTATCGGCAATAGTTATCTCATACCTTCCAGGTTGTAGAACTCCACTGTGAGTAAACCTCAATACATCTCCCGTAGAAAAGTAACTATCCGCATCACTAACCGTAGCCTGGATAATGTTGCCGGCAATTTGATTACCATTATACGTTGCAATGTCTATAAGGTCTCCATCAGTGGCATTTCTCAAAACAACCTTTAAATCGGAATATCTAACACTTCCGGCAAGCATGATGACATCGAACGCCTGATTGGTTACGAGGGGTTCCTTAGCATCCCTTATAAGCACATCTGCATACTTTTCAACTTCTGGTGGCTTCAGTGCTAATGCTATCTGTGAAGCCACAAACACTACGATTGCAAGCATTAAGAGTTCGCCTATAATCTCGACAAAACCCTTCTCGGATTTATCGTCACCTTTTTTCTTCTGATTTGAGCTATTATGTCTTCTTATCGATACTTTGCAGAGGGGATTTTCGAGCGCTTTCATAATCTCACCTATACTTACTTAAATAAATACTTTCACTTAAGATTTAAATACATCGACGTGGAAGTATATACATGGACGAAGGATTAAGAGTCGTTGACTTTCCGTCAGTCTTGGAGGGTGAATTGAAAATATTCGGCTTCACATCTCTCGAACTGCTCGTAATAGGGCTGATTTCAGGATTTGTTTGGCTACTTCTCGCAGATTACGGCGAGTTCGCCATAGCTGCGTCACTTCTAACATTCGCCCTTCTCATCTTGCTGAAGGCAATGATGCCAGAAGAAACGGGATACGCGTTCCCAGCGTACGCTGCATACTTCCTAGTCAAGAGAAAAACGGTTTATGCTCACGAGGTCGATACAACTAAGTACATCCCATCGCTTAGGTTCGTTGATGACTGGATCTGCAAGCTGTCAGATGGCTTAGCATCCGTAATCGAGGTAAAGCCAGTAAACTTCTTCTATGCTCTTCCAGCTGAGCAGAGGGCTTATCTCGACTCTTATAAAGACATGCTCAACTCCCTCGACTTCCCAATCCAGATTCTCAGCATAGCTTGTGAATTCGACATCACCAGATACATGAACCACCTTGTTTTGAGGTATAGAGATGAGGATATAGCTGCAAATCCCATGCTCAGGAACGTCCTCGACGATTACATAAGGTGGCTCAATCGGGTTGTTGAAGAAACAATCCAGAGGAGATACTTCATAGTCGTTACAGTTCAGAGTGAAGACGTTTCAGAGCTAAAGAGAAGGGTTGAGACGGTTATTGCTGGACTCAGGAGGGGTGGAATTCAGGCTGAAATCCTTAACAGAGACGGAATACTTGCCCTATACGATCTCATAAACTACAGGAAGATTATGCCGGCAAACTACGATTCTGTAAAGCTCCTCTTAAGGGAGGTGGGGCAATGAGAACAATTTCAGCTACTGTTAACGATAACACACAAGCAGCCAGGAGAGATGCAGCAATGAGAAAAAAAGACAAGAAAGTAAGGAAGAGGAGTCTTCTTCCAAAGCTTCTCGACAGAGATGGACATAGAGAGGAAGTGGATAGGAGTATAATAGCGCCCGAACTCATAGAGGTAGAGAAGGGGCTGATAACGGTAAACGGTAACCCAATGGTTTTGAGCTACATCTCTGTATACCCTGCCAAGGTCTATGAAGGCTGGATTGCCGATGAATTTGCATGGAAACCGTTCAGACTCGATTTCACCCAATTTATCGAGCCCGTGAGCGAGGAAAGAGTTATTGCAGAGCTAAACAGAAAGATCACGTCGCTTGAGGGTAAGCTTGCCGAGATGAGGAGGAAGGGGAGAATAGATACTCAGCACATCGAACAGGAGCTTGAATACCTCTATAGATACAGAGAGGAGCTTACAGCGAGAAGGATAAGGCTGTTTACCCTAAGCACGTACTTCGCAGTTTCTCCCCTAAAGAATGACAGAGAAGCTGCTGAAGATGCTCATGCAGAGTTCATGCAGAGGATGAAATCCAAGGGTGCCCAGCCGAAGAGGATCAGATACAGGATGCTCGATGCATTCAAGTGTTTTCTTCCCGAAGGCAAGGATTTGCTCAGAAGGAGAATACTCGTTGACAGCGATGCTGCTGCTTCATGCTTTCCATTCGTTTTTCCCACTCTCATGCATCCCACCGGCGTGCTTTACGGCTTCGATGCAGCAACTCGAGCTCCCGTCATCATAGACAGGTTCAGCTTTGCAGGGCACAACGAAATCGTAGTCGGGAAAATTGGGAGTGGTAAATCGTTCTTTGTTAAGCTTGAAATGCTGAGGTGGTTCATAAACGATCCCAAAATCAAGATATTCCTCGTTGACCCCCTTGGCGGATTTACTGATTTGGCTGAAGTTCTCGGCGCCCAGAGAATCGTTGTTGGTAAGGCTACAATGAATCCTCTCGACATTATCATTCCAGAGGGTAAAAAGCCGGTTGATGTGCTGAGAGAGAAGCTAATGGCTTTAATGGAGTTCTTCTCCACGTTTTTCGAAGAAGAGGTTGGAAGCCCAATGGATAAGACTGAATCCGGTGTATTAAGAAAAGCAATACAGAAAGCGTATGAGGAGAGAGGATTTGGAACTCCAGAGTTTGAACCGCCTATAATAGATGATGTAATTGCAAAGCTTGAAGATGTTGCAGAAAATCAGGAAGAGAGAAGTGCTGCAGCGAGACTTAAGTCATCACTGCAGGCTTTCTCGCAGAAATCTGAACTGGGAATGTTTAATGGTAAAACAAATGTAGATATCTACGGTAGAATAGTTTACTTCGACTTCAGCGAGGTTGAAGGAGTCGTGAGAAGTCCTCTCTTACTGCATGCAGTGTTAACGTGGATAGATTCGAGAGTGAGAGGAGAAAGCGGTAGAAAGATCGTTGTGATAGATGAGGCGCACTACTTCATGAGGTACAAGCAGATCAGAGCGTTTTTAGAGAGGAGTGTGAGGCACTCAAGGCATTACAAGGTTGGATATACTCTGATCAGCCAGAGCTTTGAAGAGTTCGTTGGGCATGAGGAGGGAAGAGTTATTCTGACGAATGCCAACATAGTTGTAATTTTTAGGCTCGACTCTATCCCGCAGGAGGTCAAGAAGATACTGAACATCTCCGGTTTTGGAGAAAGATTTGTGAAGGAGGCTGCGCAGGGTAAAACTTCCGGATACTCTTCAGCCCTCATAGCTATTCCAGGCGAAGGAAACTATCACGTTAACGTGCTTGCATCTCCGGGTGAATTGGAGTTTCTGGGAACTGCTGGAAGGGGAGTTTAAAGAGGTGGAACGATGTTAGGATTGCTAAAAAAGCTTAGAAGGAGTAAAAAATTAAATGAGCGTGTACAGGAAAGAAGGGAAGTTAGTTATGAAGAACTCTTAACCAACAAGAAGTACGGTGATCCGCTGTATCTTGGCGTTTATACAGATAATATAAGGGGAGACATACACGTTTCAATAAACTTTCAGGATAGATTCCGTCATGTATTTATCTGCGGTGCTACCGGATCGGGAAAATCCACGCTTCTTGTCAACATGATCGTCCAGGACATGTATGCTGGCCACGGATTATGTTTCATCGATCCAAAAGGCGATGCTATTGAAGAAGTTCTCATGCGAGTGCCAGAGCACAGAATTGACGACGTAATTCTGATTGATCCGGCAAATTACGATAAAGTAGTCGGATTGAACTTCCTTGAATTGCCTAAGAAGAATCTAAGCGATGCTCAGCTGAATGCTATCAAGGAAGTAATAGTTAGTGACCTCGTAGCCTTGATGAAACAGCAGACAAGAATTTGGGGTGAGAGGTTCGGTAGGATTTTTGAAACTTTGATCAGAGCTATACTTGACTTCAATGAGAGAGCGTCAGAGGAGGATCAGCTGACGTTTCTCGATCTCTACGTTCTTCTTACGGATGAAGATATAAGGAACAAGTTTGCAGAATCAGTAAAGGATCCAATTATCAGAGAGTATCTGCTGAAGATAAACGAGATGAAAGAGGATGTGATGGAACCTGTTATCAGGCGTTTGAACGACTGGGTCATGAATAAGGTTGCAAGACAGATTGTAGCTCATAGAAAGAGCTCCTTCGACTTCAGAGAAGCTATCGACTCGGGAAAAATAATCTTGGTGAGAATTCCGAAGGGTGAGGTTGGAGAGGCAATAATGCAGCTCGTAGGCTTAACTGTAATTTCGAAAATATGGGCTGCCGCAAAGTCGAGAGTTGATACACCACCAGAAGAACGAGTTCCATTCTTCTTGTACATTGATGAATTCGCAAACTTCGCGTTTGAAGGTTCAACCTTCGATGAAATTCTATCAGAGGCTAGAGCTTTTAAACTTGGACTGGTCCTAGCTACCCAATATCCGAGCCAGCTCTCCCATGAGATAAGAGAAGCTGTCTACGGAAACTGTGGAACAATCATCACATTTAACCCGCAAAACCCCAACGATGCAAAAACGCTGATAAAGAGGTTTCCGGGCGTTAAGGATGAAGATCTGCTATCTTTGGGCTTGTATACTGTAATGCTACGTTTAATGGTAAGAAACGAGTTATCCGATCCATTTATAATCAGAACTTATCCGCCTACGACTCCAGTTAGAAACAGGAATGAGATAAACAAAGTTATCGAAAGATCCCTTTCACTTTATGGCAGAGAGCGCATCTCGGAAATGGATCTGTCTGCAAGCCTGAGAAGAATTAAGGAGATGAGCAGGTTCTCGCTGAAAGATAGTTTTGTGGATGAAATGATCGAAGTCCTTTACAACCTCGTTATCAAGGGCTTGGAGCTAAATTATAGAAATTTTGCTGAAGAGGCAAGAAGGAGAGCAATAAGTGTCACTGAGCAGCAATATGCAAATCTTTTGGAGATCTTTGACAGAATGGATCTGATAGAACTCAGAAGCGAGCTCGTTAAGGGGAAGTATACAGCCAATCCAAAGCCTGACAAAATCAAATCCTACTTCTGGGATGGTAAGTTCAACACGATTCTTTCTGGTTTAATTGACCATAGAAAGCTTGTTGAGAGGGTTTACGAGTTCTTCACCCAGCTTGGCTTCGTTGTTGAAGTTCCTGTGAGCAGGGATACATATATGCCCGACTTACTGCTGAAATACCCTGCTGCGATGAACTATCAGGAGATGGACAAAGTTTACAGGGAGATGAACAAGAGCGGGGCATGGCAGTTAACGAGAGGGAGAGAAGCTGCTGTTGAGATAGAAACAACAACGCACACCCGTCCTGGACAGCTTTTAACGAAACTAAAAAAGGCGTACAGCTCTGGCAGGGTTGCAATATTTGTTGTAATGGGTTCTGGAACTACCGTAAAAGAGTACACTTCAACTGCGAGGCAAATACTTCAAGTTCTTACCGATATGAGGGGTAGGAGTGGCTTCTACACCACTGACGAGCCGGAGAGAGATCATAGGGGCAGAAAACTCTGGGTAAACAAGCATACTGGCGAGATAGCGTACGAATCAAACGGCATGCTGTTTAACGTTAAAACTAACGAGCTGGAGTGCACGGTTAGAGAGGCTAAGGACAAGGGCTGGACTGTCAAAAAGATGGTTTTCGACCCGTACAAGGAGTTTGGAGACGTTATGCCTGAGCAGGGTAGAGACTTCGTTGTGCTGATCTTCCCGCCAGACGATTTCGACTTTCCCGTTGTGCAGGTAATAAGAGCGGGAACCGGGTTCAAACTGATTCCGGTAAGGAGGAGTGATTCAGAGTTCTGGAGAAGGATAATAAGTGAAGAGACCGCAGGGGGAAGAGAACTCACTCCAGCTTTGGAGTATGCGCTTAAGAAGTACTTGAAGGGCGAAAAGGTTAGTGACAGGAACATAAAAAGAGAGATGAATGAAGATAGGCTGGAAGAGTTGCGTAAGATATTCCAAGATGAAGATGATGACGAATGGTCATGATTAAGCTATCCATTCGCAATATAGAGTTGGCTTATCCGATTCTTCAGCTAACACCAGCTCCTCCTTTGCTTAAACTAAGTGGAGCAGAGGCTGGCTTTCTTCTTGCTCATGTAACGAAGAGTAAGCTGGATAGGGCTTGTATTATTGCCGCGAGTATTGCCCTCAAAAGGGATAGAATAACAGAGTCTACACTTGTTAAGGAAACAACTGAGAAATTAAAAGAGTTTGGTATTACAGATAGGATAGCGGGAATTGCTGTGAGAAGGCTTAAGAAGATGGGAATTCTTAGAGGAGACAAAATCTTACGAGCCTCTAAAGGTAAAGAAAGAACGATCTCGTTTTACGATGATACGCTGTTTTTAGACTACATTTCAAAAAAGATGAAGGGTTTTGTCTGGTTTAAGGGAAATACTTTGATCATAGATAGCGTAGCACTCGCCTATGCATACTTGAAGAGTGAATTAAACCCAACTCTTAGGGCTGCGAGGCTCTTTGCCAATGAACTCAGCAGGCAGTTCGTACCAAAGAGTGTTATAAAGAAAAGGCATGCAAACTTACTTTCAAAGTTTATGACCATGGATGTTGAAGTTTGCAATGATTGCCTTAGCGGAGAGGAAGAGATTGCTGTGCGAAGCTGTGAAGTAGTTCCAGCTATTCACAGATTGCTCTCAACAAAAACTGGGAGAGCCGAGGTTAAGCTTCTAAGGCGAAATCGCTGTAAGTATTCTTCGGACAAAGTGAAGGAAAAGGTTACAGCAAGAGATGCTCAGAAAAATCTACCTAAAACGGTAAAAAGGGTATCAATTATCGACCCAGAGCTACTCAGCGTCGCGGATTTTCCTTCAGGTTCTTTCGTTGCTGGTAAACTTTGCGGACTCGCAGTCAGTCATGCCTTGAATAGATTGAGAGAGAAAGATGTTATTGTTGCAGATGTTATACTTCAAGCAGCCTACAACATTAGTAAGGATGAATTTGTGATATCGTTAAGAGATGCTGCAAAGTTTGCGATAGACGCTTTCCAGAATAACAATTGAATTTTTGGACAGATAACAGATATTTGATAAGCAGTTTGATTTGCTTTTAGTTATATTAAAATTTAAAAAAAGTTTTAAAATTCCGCTTATTCAGAACGAGCGTTCTAGGGATCTAATAATTGAAAAAGGAGAGCCACGGGCGGGATTTGAACCCGCGACCTTTGCCTTACCAAGGCAACGCTCTACCTGCTGAGCTACCGTGGCAGCAGTAATTACCTTAAGCAGTTGCTATTAAAATTTTATGCTAAAGAGCATATGCAAAAGTGTCTTTTCATCATGCGGAAAATGAAGGGCTTCGTAATTCTTTCCATTAATTAACCCACTATCCCACTTAGAATAACAGAGCCAAGACTATAGTAGACGTTCATTTAATTCCAGCCAATCAAAAGCATTTTAAACTTTAAAAACTATATCCCTAGATGAGCAACACAAAATTGATTGTAGGCATCATTATAGGAATATTAATCGGTTTTGCCATATTCTGGACATCCGGATTTTTCCGAACAGAGCCATACTATATGCCACATTATATGCGAGAGTATCCTCACAACCAGCATTTCGACACTTATCCTGAATACAACTTATCAAACGGAGCCAGGATATATTACACAGGAGTAAACGAGAAGGGTGAACCCATACCTTTCGAGCTCGGCCCTCCTTGGCTCTATATGCATGGAGGCAGCTGTGTTAACTGCCATGGTGAGAGAGGAGAGGGTGGAGTAGTGGTAATGCATTGTGGAAAAGTCGCACCCAAGATAACGTACAAGGCGTTAACTGAAGGAGAACACGAAGGGCACATGTATACTGAAGAGGATATAAAAAGGGCGATAAGAGAGGGTATAGAACCAGATGGTGAAGAGCTGGATCCATGCATGCCGAGATGGAAGATGTCGGATGAAGATCTGAATGATCTCGTAGAATTCCTGAAAACGCTATAGGCGAGTAACCTTCAAAAGTTTAACAATAGATCAGATTGGAGCCTCAACTTTGTCTGCCATTTCTTTTTTATCCAGAACAGACAACTTTAAAATACTCCTGTTACAGACCATTTCCGAATGAACGTTGATGAACTCAAAGAATTCATCTCAAGCTATGCGGTAAATATCTTGAAAGAAAACGGAATTGAGAAACTCTTCCCTCCACAGGAAGAGGCCGTAAAAAAGGGATTATTCTCGAGAAAAAACATGGTCATTGCCGTGCCAACGGCCAGTGGAAAAACGCTTATTGCAGAACTTGCAATGGTTAAAGACGTTATTGAAGGAGGCAAATGTCTCTACACCGCCCCGCTGCGGGCTCTTGCATCTGAAAAATACGAAGAGTTCAGAAAGTGGGAAAAAATTGGGATAAAAATTGGAATATCGATTGGCGATTTTGAATCCACTGATGAGTGGCTTGGGGAGAAAGATATTATCGTTACAACGAGCGAAAAGGCTGACTCCCTCATAAGAAATGGTGCCAGATGGATTAAAGACATCACCTGTCTCGTTGTTGATGAAGTACACCTCCTCGATTCGGCAAAGCGTGGGGCTGTTCTTGAAGTCCTCATCACAAAGCTGAGGAGGTTAAATCCAAAACTAAGGGTGCTTGCCCTCTCCGCCACAATTCCAAATGCTGATGAGATAGCAGACTGGTTGAACGCTGAGCTGCTTGCAAGTGAGTGGCGACCCACGCCGCTCTATGAGGGCATATACTACAGGGGAAAGCTTGAACTGTATAAGGATGGAATGTTTGTCGAAGAAAAGACCATTGGAAAAGGTGATCCAGTTGCTGCATTAACCTTCGACTGCCTCAAAGAGGATGGAAAGGTTCTAGTTTTTGACTCCACGAGAAGAAATGCTGAAAGTACTGCCCAGAAACTTACCCGTATAACATACAGCTTCGTTGAATCCAACGAAGATATCGCAAGAGCAATTCTTGAAGAGAATGAAGGAGATATGAGTCAGAAGCTTGCGGACTGTGTTAGATTGGGTGTTGCTTTCCATCATGCAGGGTTGCTCAATTCTCAGCGCAAAATTGTGGAGGATGCTTTCAAAGAAGGGAGAATCAAGGTTGTTGTTGCCACTCCAACGCTTGCTGCGGGTGTAAACTTGCCAGCAAGAAGGGTGATAATAAAAAGCTATCGACGCTTTGAACCGGGATACGGCAGCGTACCAATAAAAGTCCTTGAATACAAGCAAATGGCCGGTAGAGCTGGCAGACCCGGACTCGATGATAGAGGTGAAGCAGTTTTAATAGCCAAAAGCAAAGCAGAGAAGGAGAAAATTATGGAGAGGTACTTTTTTGGTGATCTTGAGAAAATCACCTCAAAGCTTGGAGCCGAAAATCATCTGAGATTCCACAGTCTCTCCCTTGTCGCTGAAGGTTATGCAAAAACGATTAAAGAACTTGAGGACTTCTTCTCGCAGACGTTCTTCTTTTACCAGAATGACGTTTCCGCTTCATATGAGCTTGAGAGAATTATCCTCCAGCTCGAAAAATGGGAAATGGTTGTTGCCGATGATGTTATCGCCGCCACAGAGCTTGGTGAGCTTGTCTCGAAGCTATATATCGACCCGTTAAGCGGTTTTATCTTCTACGATGTATTGAGAAGGGAAGACAACCTTACAGAAATCGCTGCTTTGCACTTGATATGCAGAACACCGGACATGGAAAACCTGTACATACGCAAGGCAGACGATTGGATTGAAGAAGAAGCCATAGCGTTCAAAGATGATCTGACATACTATCCATCGGTATACTCTGCAGAATACGACTGGTTCCTGTCTGAAATGAAAACTGCACTTTGCATTCACGAGTGGATAAACGAAGTTGACGAGGACATAATCTGTGATAAATATGGAATTGCCCCTGGGGATTTGAGAAGGATACTGGAAACGGCTGAATGGCTTGCTCACTCTCTATCAAGAATTGCTAACTTTGTTGATCACCCGCAGAAAAGTTTCTTTGCAAATCTTGAACGAAGAATAAAATACGGTGTCAAAGAGGAGCTGGTTGAGCTTGTAGAACTCAGAGGTATTGGTAGAGCTAGAGCAAGAAAGCTATACGATGCAGGAATTAAGAACAGAGAAGACATAATAAAGAATAAAGACAAACTCCCGATCCTTATCGGTAAGAAAGTTGCCGAGAATGTTTTGAATCAACTGGAAGGAACAGAATGACCACACATACCTGCAACGCTGGAAGGGAATAACACTAAATAAACTCACTTACAAAAAGAAATCTGTGAATGTGGTTGTTGTCGGTCCAGCCGGGAGTGGAAAGAGCACGTTTGTAAAGGCGTTTCTTGAATATCTTCGCTCTAAAGACTATGACGCAAAAGCAGTAAACCTCGATCCAGCATCGGACCCAATATACGAAGCGAATGCTGATATCAGAGAATTTGTAAGGGCTGAAGAAGTTATGAAGATGTTCAGACTCGGGATAAATGGTGCCCTCATGAAATCAATGGATCTTGCTGCAGAGCACGTTCCCGAACTCATATTAAAGGGAGACTTCGTGCTTTATGACACTCCCGGACAGATGGAGCTTTTTCTGTATTCTAAAGCCGGAATAAAAATGATCGAAGATATCGCATCAACACCAACTGCAGGCGTCTTTATTGTTGATTCTGAAGTAGCATCAACACCTGAAAACTTCGTTTCGATTCTTGCACAGTGTGCAATCGTATCACTCAGGACTTCAATACCGACACTAACCGTTTTCAACAAGTGTGACATTGCCGATATCGAATTCAGCGTTGGAGAGCTAAAAGATCAACTAGTCAGAAAAGAGGGAGTCTTGGCAGAACTCATGGAGAACCTGCTTGTCTTTATAGAATACACAACCATCCCCTACCGACTCATAAAAATATCTGCCAAAAAACGAGAAGGGCTCGATGAGGTCTTCTCTGCTTTAAACGAGCTTTTCTGCGCATGTGGAGATATCAGCTAACCATATAATGGCAAACTAAAAAATAGAAACCATTGGAGTGATGATATACAGCAAGCTATTCTAACTTCTCAAACTCATCCTTGCTTGCTCCACAAACGGGACAAACCCAGTCTTCAGGCAGATCTT
This sequence comes from uncultured archaeon, assembly GCA_964652135.1. GTDB lineage: Archaea > Halobacteriota > Archaeoglobi > Archaeoglobales > Archaeoglobaceae > CAZZAF01. Next base: position 2,986 of record CAZZAF010000007.1, on the reverse strand, counting down.
CCCACTTCGTTCCAGGAGGGACATCGCTTTCTGGGTCGCCTTCGTCTTCATCATATACATATCCACATACAGTACATTGGTACTTCATCAAATTATAATGATTCCTTAAACTAAATAACCTTTGTTGTCTAATGCAAAAAATAATCAAAACAGCATCACATGACTCCTTCAGGCGTTCTTTTCCTCCAGTTTAAAGCTCAGAACTTCAAGTACTCCTGAAGATCCTTCCCATCTTTTCCTCGTCTCTTCCACGACAATCCTCTTTTTATATAGCGGGGCATCGAGTACCAGGGTCTCGAATTCCCCACCCTCCCCCGCTAAGTGCACACCATACTTTTCATTAAGAACCTCCAGATCATTCAACGCGTCTCTGTCAATTTTTCTTCCAAGCCAGTTTTCGTCCATCCCCATTGCTGCGACCTTCACGATTATGGTATCGAATTTCTCAATTACTTCCTCCATTATCTCCTTTGGATCTCTGTGCCAGATCGGGGCAACCATTTTTATGCCAAGCCTGTCGCAAATCTTCTGGAATCGACTGCGCTGATATTCAGACTCGATTCCTCCAATGACTATTCCGTCAATATCAAGGACTTCAAGAGCCTTTGCGAGGTCATCTACTTCCTTTTCCTCCTCTCCGGCCGATGGAACTTTATAAATTGGAAGTTGTAGGCAGGAAGCTATTGCGTCGAGCAGATGAAGGTTTGGTGTGTGGAACATGTATGACTCTGGATTCTCCGGAATTACTCCAACAAGACAAACTATCTCATGTTCCTCTGCTGCTTTATGCAGCGATAGCATTGAATCCTTTCCGCCGGAAATAAGGGCTGCCAGCCTCATATTTTGAAAAACCTCACTTTCGTTCCAACACCTTTCTTTACAGCCAGCTCATATACAACGCTTGCGGTAGCAATATCCTGTATTGCAAGACCTGTCGAGTCGAAAATAGTTATCTCGTCATCGCTTTCCCTTCCTGGCTTTTTACCGACTATTACCTCACCAAGAGTTGCGTGGATGTCGCTGGGCTTCAAAACTCCCTTTGAGATTGGTACATTAACCTCTCCACTGTGTGTGGCCTGCTCCATATCATCAACAACAACCTTTGCAGACAGCAAAATCGAGTCCTCGAGCTCCTGCTTTCCTGGCGCATCAGCCCCAATTGCATTTATGTGTGTTCCCGGCTGTATCCATTCTTTCATCACAACCGGCTTTCTTGAAGGGGTCGTGGTTGTAAGGATGTCACAGTCGCATGCCTTTTCAGTACTGGTTGCAACCGCCTCAATACCCATTTCTTTACAGAATTCAACGAATTTTTCAGCATTGTTTTCAGAGATGTCGTAAGCCTTGACTTCTTCAATATCAAAAACTTCTTTCAGAGCGAGGATTTGAGTATAAGCCTGTCTACCACAGCCTATGAATCCGAAGACCTTACTGTCTTTTCTTGCGAGATATTTGGCTGCAATACCACCTGCTGCTCCTGTTCTCATGCTTGTGATATGGGTTGCATCCATTACTGCAAGAGGGAAACCTGTTTCGGGATCGTTGTATATCAGAAGAGCCATAACTGTTGGCAACCCCTTCTTCGGGTTTTCTGGATGAGAATTCACCCATTTAATACCCGCATGACCTTCCATGTGTGCGGGCATTGCTCTCAAATCACCCTTCTCAAAAGTGAGGTAAACCTTAGGTGGCATCTGCACAGCATTTTTTCCGTGCATCTCAAATGCATGTTCTACAGCTTCCATCACGTCCTTCATTGTTAGAAGTCCCTCAATCTCTTCCTGAGTCAGAACGATTGTATCCATGTAATATAATTACGGGCACTAGATTAAAAAATATTTGCATCAAACCGTTCTTGTCGCGAAATCCTAACTAATAATCATTAAAATTCGAAAATATAAAATTAAATAAATTGTTTAAGCCGTCATATTAAAAAGGAGAAAGGAGAATTTGGCCAGATAAGAAATTTGCTAAACAATATTTCCAACCATTCCGGAAGTTTACCCATCTAATCTAGTTATGGTTAACTCGTAAGGAAACTTATTCCCATACTACCATAATGTCCCACTTGGGTTGCAAGTTAAAATGCCTCCAAGTTCCATACACCCAATTTTAAAAAGAGAACTAAGAGAACCCACAAATATGGAATTGAGAATATCACAGTAGAGATTTGACTATATACAACGAACGTAAAAAATTGAAAGAGTCCAATGAGGTCTTAATCAAAAACTAGAACACCCCGATTCAACTGAGGAGTATATCAGTTACTACACGTGAAAGATTTGATTACAGAAGAAAGGAATATTTAGAAAAAGTAGCCCAAACTAACTCCGACAAAACTTTAAATACAACGATACGCCCTAAAACTGCATAATAGTATAAATGCAGTAATGAAGACAAGTAAACTAGAGGAGTGACGATGGTACAAAAGGAAGTATATAGAAAAATGATTGAAAAAGCAAAAAGTTACCCTTTTGATGTACCAAACTATTCATATGTTTTTATAAATGGAGAGATACTTAAGCTTGTAAAATTTGAACCTACATCTTCGTTAATGGACAGTATCGTACAAGTAAATGGTGTGAAGCAAAGACTTGAAAAATATTTGTACTCAAAAAAAATTGATTTAACCCACGACCTCCCAGACCGTTTTCCAGTTCTTGCCTATGGATCGAACGCATCATTCATGCAATTAAGGGAGAAGTTCTCAAATTTTAATGATGACGTTATAATACCCGTCATAAAAGCTCACTTATTCGATTTTGATGTTGTTTATTCTGCCCATTTTTCCCCATATGGTTCGATACCTGCTACCCTACAGTACTCTCCAAAGACAGTAGTTGAAATCTTTGTTACTTATCTAACAGAATCGCAACTCACCCACATGCATGAAACAGAAAGTCTGGGAATTAACTATGGTTTTGGAAAGTTGTCCAACATTAAACTAGTCTTAGAAAACAGTATAACCTTACATGAAATACTTACT
>CAZZAF010000006.1:0-77287 GCA_964652135.1 uncultured archaeon | reverse complement strand
GTTAAAATCAGACTAATATAGGATTGAAAGGCGATTGTGTCGTCGAGACATTTGATGTACCTGTCCGCGTGTTGAAATCAGACTACAGTAGGATTGAAATCTGCTGCATATCCGTAGTATCCAGTCGTGTTCATGTCTGGTTGAAATCAGACTACAGTAGGATTGAAATGTCTACTCGTATGCTCTGAAGGTGTACGTAAACGGAGCAGGTTAAAATCAGACTACAGTAGGATTGAAAGCTTGTTATATCAAAAACATCTGCAGCGCCGTCTCGTTAAAATCAGATTACAGTAGGATTGAAAGGCTCACGAGTACGTGGGACTGAAGAAGGTCGCCAAGTGTTAAAATCAGACTAATATAGGATTACAAGAACAGCCTAAAGCATCATCTACACCTTTTCAACTCGAATAACTCGATCAAAATAGTCATTTCCAGTCTCGCCTTCAATTTCAAGTCTGAATGTGGCAGCAATAGCTTCAACACCCGCATCAATTGCTTTTGCAAACATGTCTGCAAATTCAGGATGAGTATCTTTGTTTGGCTTTAAAACATCTGCATCCGGTCTCATAACGAGGAACAGAACCTTTGCATCCCACTCCATCTCCAGCGCTCTTATCAGGTCTTTTAAATGCTTTAGCCCCCTTTCTGTGGGTGCATCAGGGAAAAGAGCTATTCCATTTCTTACCAGCGTGCAGCCTTTAACTTCGATCAACGCATCTTTCTCACACTTTGCAAGGAAGTCTATCCTGCTATCGAGAAACTGGATCTCCTTTTTAATAACTGTGCAGCCCGTCAACATTGGTATGATTTTCTCTGCAATTCTGCTGTGAATTCCTGAATTGACAATTACTGGTATGTTTCCATCAAAAAAGGCCACAACTTCGTATTTTGTCTTCCTTTCTTGTTTTTCTGTTTTTTGTAGCAAAACTCTATTTCCGGGAATTAAAAGTTCCTTCAATCTTCCAGGATCTCTTAAATGGGCTTTTACTTCTTTTCCGTTTAGATTGGCTGTAATCAGAAATCTGTTATCTCTTTTCAAAAAAACACCTTCAGAAAGTGGGTGGAACGAGTATACCTTCATTCGGACACCACATGACACCATATATTCAGCATTCAAATTTCGAGGCAGGGAAGTATTCTGTTATGTTGATCAGAATCTCTCCCTGATGAATTATGTTGTAGTTTCTTATAAGAACAACTTCTCCTTCTTTTATTCCAAAAATTTTGGCAAACTTGGGGTTTGCTCTCTCCACTCTATCCCATTTTATCTCTCTTCTTGCTTCTATGCCATATTTTCGCATTATTTTGCCAATCGGCATGTCTGCTTTCATCAAATCTTCCTTGAACTCTTCTTTCAGCCTTTTAAGTGGGGTAAACGATATTGCATGGGCAAGCACGTCATTGCCCGCTTTAAGGTTCACTACTCTGTAATTAACGTCATCTCCTTCGTTGATCTGAAGCAGTTCGGCGACATCTCTGTCTGCTTTAATAACTCGCTGCTCCACAGTCTGAACCACAACGTCTTTACCTGAAACTGCTTCAAGTATTCTTGTTATGGAGCCATCCGTGCTCATCAGAATTTTGTGAATTGGATTAAGGTTAAAGCTCATAGAGTCTCCAGCTCTTTTATTGGCTTGCCATCTCTCGTTTCCGGGGCGAGATAATCGATGAATCTCTCCACTGGGACTCCGTAAATACGAAACGTGACTTTCAGGGGGGATAGAATTACGTCCTCATCTGTAAAATTGATTCTTGAAACCGTTGCTGTTTGCTTGTTGAGGTATACGGTAATCTCATTTCCACGCCTGTTTCTTATGAGTTCGGATCTAGCTGTATCAAGAATCCTCTGTTTCCTTAACAGGTCTCTAAGCCTGCTAAGATCTCTGGCGGTGGCGATTAACTTCCCATCCTCTATTCTGATCTCCGCATCAGGAAATATATTCCTGATAGCCTCGATAACTTTATCTTCATCCTCTGTGGGATGAATATCTGTCGTAATTTCAACTTCAACCTGTCTTGCGAGTTGGTTCAGGAGATCTCTTATTTTGTCTATGAACGTCTGGATATCTGAGGTATTCTCAATGGTGAAGTTTGCGACCTTTATTGCTTCACCCATATTCCATGATAGTTCTCTTTCGTCTCTCTTCTTCAGCTCTTCGATTGTTTTTATGTCGTCATCCCTCTTTCTCTTAAGCGCTCTTTCAAAGCGCATCTCGATGGGCGATTCGATGTTTATTAGGATGAAATCATCGCCAAACTCTTTCTTGAAGCGTTCAACCTCTGCAATACCTCTTATGCCATCGACGACAACTATTCCTTTCTCTTTAGCCTTCTCACGGATTATCGGAATGCATCTTTTTGCAATTGCATCCAACCCTTCTTTTTCTCTCAATTCTGTTGCAACCTTTCCGGCGTTTTCGTCGGTTAGCTCGAGACCTCTTCGTCTAACCTCTTCTCTTACGATATCTCCCATTACTACAACAGGAATGCCAAGCTCTTCTGCAACCTTTGCAGCGGTGCTTTTACCGCTAAGTGGTAATCCGACGAAAGCGATTATCTTCATAGGTTATGCATAGAAGCTACTTATTTAAAATGGTATCTGCCGTTTTGGTTTGCTGGACATGGGTGTGTTGTAGCAATCGGCCGGTAAAATTTTTAATATGAGGTGATGTAATCGGAATAGTCTTGCAGGGGTTAGATTCGGTTAGGATACATGATGAATGAATTGATACTCATGCCGGGGTTGCAGAGCCAGGCTACTGCGGTGGATTCGAGATCCACTGCCCGCAAGGGCGCGTGGGTTCAAATCCCACCCCCGGCGCTTTAAATTCTAATATTCTGATGATTTAGACTATTCAAAACTATTCAAAAAATGAAATTCTTGGGAAGGTGTTTTGAACAGGGCATTTTTAGTGAATTTTTTAAAACCATTTGAATTTACAAAATCCGGTGGTATCATGGTAAACTACGATGATGTCGTTAATACTGTGGTTGAGCTCTTTAAAAAAGCCGAAACCGAGCTTGGTGAGGATGTTATAAAAGCAATCCAGAAAGCTTACGAGGAAGAGGATAACGAAGTTGCAAGGAGCAACCTCAAGGCAATACTAGAAAACGTCCAAGCTGCCAGCAGGTTAAAAGTCCCCATGTGTCAGGACACAGGTTTGCCCATTGTATTCGTTGAGTTGGGTCGAGAACTCTGTCTAGACTTTGATCTCAAAAAGGCAATAACTGAGGGAGTTGCCATTGCAACAGAAAAAGTTCCACTTCGCCCAAATGCGGTACACCCACTTACTCGCCAAAATCCAGGAAACAATGTGGGAATGCACATGCCCCAGATAAACATCGATATTGTTGAAGGCGACTCGTTAAAGCTTACTGTCATGCCTAAGGGAGCTGGAAGCGAAAACGTTTCGGCCCTGAAAATGATGCTTCCAAGTCAGGTCAAAGAAATTCCGAAGTTTATTGTGGAAGTTGTCAAAAATGCAGGTGGAAAGCCATGTCCTCCTGTCTTCGTTGGAGTAGGTATTGGATCAACCTTTGATGGAGCTGCAAAGCTCGCAAAGAAGGCCTTGCTTAGGAATGTGACCGAGATGAATGAATTTGAAAGACAGATCCTTGATGCTGTAAACAGCCTTGGAATCGGGCCAATGGGGCTGGGTGGAAAAACAACAGCTTTGGCTGTTCTCGTTGAGATGGGTCACTGCCACACTGCATCGCTACCAGTTGCCGTAAACATACAATGCTGGGCAAATAGAAGAGCTTCGGCAGTTTTGAGGTGATATTATGGAATATGAAGTAAGGACTCCTCTCGTCAAAGAGGATATTCTGGAGCTTAAGGCTGGAGATGTTGTCTACATAACCGGCGAGATGTTCACTGCAAGAGATGAAGCGCACATGAGAGCTCTTGAATATATGAAGGGGGGTAGAGAATTACCTGTAGAGTTCAACAGGGCTGTTGTTTATCACTGCGGACCCCTTATGAAGAAGTCGAACGGTGAATGGGTGGCAGTATCTGCAGGGCCGACAACATCGGCGAGAATGAATGCGCTGGCACCAAAAATCCTTGAGAGGGTTGAAACGATGGCCATTGTCGGAAAAGGGGGTATGAACAAGGACGTCGTTGAGGCGTTGAGGGGCAAAGGTGTCTATCTTGCCTATACCGGTGGAGCTGGAGCCCTCGCCGCTCAGGCTATAAAGAAGGTCAAAGCCCTCTACTGGGAAGATTTAGGCATGCCAGAAGCTGTATGGGTGTTTGAAGTTGAACGATTCGGCCCATGTATTGTTGGCATTGATGCCCATGGAAGAAGCCTTTACGCCGAAATAGAAAATAAGGTTGAGGAAAACTACAAGAAAGTCCTATCGAGACTTGAAAGTGCTATCGATCACTGAGGCAATATCAAACGGCTCTGCAATATTCCAGAAGTAGTCAAAGAGTCTCTCAGCCCACATAACGAGTTCCCCGTCATTGGAGAGAAATACAGGCACCTCACTTTTTTCCTTTAACAGCTGGAAGAAGACGTATTTGCCATCAATAACTCCAAGCTGGAAAGGCAAATCAAGAACTCTTATCTCCACTTTACTTTTAACAAGCTCAACTTCTTCCTTGCTAAGATTTTCATCCTCTATGACTTTTAGAAACGTCTCTATTCTCCTTTTCAGAGTGTCTCTGGAGGATATAACTTTCTCACTTACACCCTCAAGATTTTTCTTTAGCATGACTTGGTATATTTCATAGCTGATTATTCTATCAATGTATTTTCCATAATTCTTCGCTCTCTTGATAACCTCAACACCTTTTATAATGGCTGCATAGGGATCTGGTTCAACTTCCGCTCTCTTTAACTTGGGAAGCCCTATTTTGAATTCCCTGGGTAATACTCTTAGAAAATCGTCGGCATCCCACAGGTATTCATAGAGTGGGGAAATTTCGTTGAAAAATGAGATAAAATCAACTATAAGGTAGCCCAGACCTGTGAGAGAGAAGATACCATCTTCACTTTTTTTGACCACTTTATTGTTCGCGAGTATGTTGACACATCGAGATACAGTCGAGACAGGAACACATCTACCGTTGGATTCTAGCTCTCTTTGGATGCCTGCTATATTCTGCGGCTTCTCTCTGAGGAGCTTCAGGATTTCTAGCCTATTAGGGAGGCTAAGTTCTTTAAGGTATGCCTGTACCATGTCATTCATATGTTCGAAATGATCTATTGTTCAGATAAATATCTTTCGAACTTTGTACTAATACTGGATCAAAATATTAATATTAGTTAAAAAGTATAGAATCTTTTAGTGGTTCCTTAACAATTGCGTCATTGTTATGGGAGTAAGATCGCATGTTCCTGGTCTGGTGGGTGGTTGGTGGTTGATAAGTGGGTAAGATTGTATTTACTTTTTAGCGAAAGGGATATATTCAACAAAGAAAGATGAATGTATAAAGCGGTCGTAGTCTAGCGGTAGGACACGGGCCTCCCGAGCCCGTCGCCCGGGTTCGAATCCCGGCGGCCGCATGTGTTATTTTTTATTCGTATTTGGCAGGAATGCTTCAATACAAAACGATCTTGTGTATGGTTTGCGTCTAGTATTTCCTTTGAAACCTCTAAAACACTTTCACAATACTCGCAAGGTTTATTTTGATACTGGAGAAAATGAAACTGAATGGAAACTTATTGTGCTGGCGTGGAAGATATAATCAGGAAAGCTTATGATATTGCCTCAATCATAAGGAAGCAGGAAGAAGTTCTGGTTGTCACACACATCGATGCTGATGGCATCACGTCTGGTTCAATTGCCTTGCAAACTCTTGAAAGATCAGGAATTGAGAGTGATATTCTCTTTGTCAAGCAGCTGGATGAAACAGCTATTGAAGAAATCGCCGATAGAAATACATTTACGTGGTTTACTGATCTGGGTAGTGGGCAGATTGATCTAATTACAAAAAAGGGAATAGATTGTGTAATCACAGACCACCACGTTCCTCAGGGATACTACAAATATCAGCTTAACCCCCACGATTTTGAATTTGATGGCTCCTATGAGCTGAGCGGTGCAACAGTTACTTATCTCGTAGCCAAGTGCATGGGCCTCAATTATGATCTTGTCTCGCTTGCGATAGTTGGAGCGGTGGGTGATTTACAGGATTCCAGAGAGGGTAAGCTCTTGGGGCTGAACAGATTAATCCTCAGAGAGGGAGTAGAGAGCGGATTCATTGATGCAATTCGGGATCTCAGACTGTTTGGGAAACAGACGAGGCCTGTGTACAAAATGCTCGAATACACATTTGATCCCTATCTACCTGGTATAAGCGGGAATGAAAAAGGGGCTATTGAGCTGTTAGAGAGTCTTGGTATACTAGTCAAGGAAGGGGACATCTGGAGAAGATGGATTGATTTGAGCTTTGAGGAGAAAGTTGCTCTCACTTCAGAACTTGTCAAAATATGTATTGAGGCAAGACAACCTCTCACAACAATAAAGAGGCTTGTTGGCGAGACATATATTCTCCTTCATGAGGAGGAAGGCACGGAGCTCAGAGATGCAATGGAGTTTTCAACCCTTCTCAACGCAACTGCGAGGTATGGTTTTCAAGATGTCGGGCTAAAGGTGTGCTTGGGTGATAGGGGTAATGCATACAGAAAAGCAAGAAACCTCCTCCAGAATCACAGGAAAAACCTGTCTGAAGGAATAAAGCTTGTTGATGAAATAGGGATTATCGAGCTGGAGCACATTCAGTACTTCCATGCTGAAAACAAAATTCTGGACACAATTGTTGGGATCGTTGCAGGAATGTGCTTCTCAAAAGCTAATTTCAACAAGCCCATAATTGCCTTCGCCAACAACGAAGAAGGTGTGAAAGTTTCTGCAAGGGCTACGCAAAGACTCGTTGAGAGGGGGGTGCATCTGGCAAAGGCTCTGAAGTACGCCGCCGAGAAGGTTGGTGGAAAGGGAGGAGGACACAGCATAGCTGCGGGAGCAACGATTCCTGCTGGATGTGAACAGGAGTTCTTGAAGGAGTTGGATAAAATAATAGGACATCAGCTTGCAAAATAACACGAAAGAGTTATTTAACATCAGAATTAACCATTTATCGATGACGGAAAAAGTAAGGGGTAGAGAACATCACGAGAGGTTATTCAAGGCATCAATGAACCCGATAAGAAGAAAGATTGTTGCTTGCATCGGAATACACGGGAAGACAAGAGATGAAGTTAAAAAAGAGCTAAATCTGACGGATTTTCAACTCAAGTTCAATGTTGAGTGGCTAATCAAGGAAGGATTCGTTGTTGAGGAAGACGGAAAACTGAGGCTTACTGAAGATGGGATTGAGCTGCTTGAAGCTGGTTAAAAATCCTTTTCCCGCCTTTTATTGTGCCTTGACATTTTGTCTGATAAAGGAATTCAGAAACTCTTTGTAAAATTCTGCAAAACCTCCGGAACCAATCATCAACCACATTGTTTTGTTTTGCATCAGATATATTGCGACCTGTTCACCATCAATGAGCAGCATACCGTGATGTACGTTGCCAACATCAACATTCAGCTGATATAGAGTCGCCGGGATATCTGAGATATCATCCAATTTTGGTGCCATAATAACAATTCTGCATTTGGTATTTTTCAGCAGTTCTTTGATACTTTCATCCAGATACGTTACTGCAACAATTATCTCTTTTTTTGCTCTTTCAATGCATTCTTTGAGTGCGTTTATCGCCATCTCACCGGTATAGACTTTTACTACTTCTTCTCTTTTTGTTCCTCCTTTTTCGATGTTTGGTAATTCTTTCTTCAGGAGCTCGATATTGCTCTGAAGTTTTCTTGTGAACAGTTTCATCAACTCCTGAGCTGGAAGGGCTCTGAACTTCAGTGGTTTGCCTGATGCCATTACTAGGCCTTTGCCTGTGAGAGATCTTACAACTTCATAGACCGATGTACGCGGAACTCCGCTAAACTCGGAAATTTCCTTTGCTGTTAGCTCTCCCTTGGCTATGAGTGTGAGCAGAACCTTTGCCTCGTACTCACTTAATCCAAAGTCTCTCAACGCCTCGATAAGTTTCTCCACAGGGGGTGCTGAGCACAAGGATTATATAATCCTTACTTGTCGTAGCTTAAACTACTACAGATAGGGGTGATAGTATGAAGCATAGAATAACTGCAATCATGTTTGCTATCATCATTCTAATGGCTGTATGCGGGGTAGCTTCGGCGATAAGCTACGAAGATGAGCCATACTTCTCAGCATACATTTCAGGATCGAACCACGTTGAGAAAGGGGGAGATTCACAGCTGTTGCTGGTTATACAGAACAACGCCATTCTGAGGAAGGTTGCTTACAACGATTATACGGAATATATGTTCTTCAAAGATCGGCCAGAGTCGTTAACGACTGCATACAACGTATCCATCGAATTTGGGGGTAGTGGTGGTATTGAAGTGCTGACACCTCCGCACAGCTTTTCGGCAATTCCGGCGATGCAGCCCATCCAGATCCCTATTAAAATACGCGTAAATGATTCTGTAGAGGCTGGAGAATATGAATTGAAACTCAAGATAAAGTATGAGATTATTGATTACGTGTTTCTTAACACACAGCAACCACCGCAGCAAACAATCCCTGTGGAAATACAGAAAATCTACAATGGATCCATTCTTGTTCAAACGGAAGAGTTCGTATCACAGTGGTTTGATTATATCGGGTATAGATTCAAGGAGAAGGAACAGACAATTACGCTGAAAGTTGTTGTCGATGAAGGGGATGTCAGATTAGAGATTGTTAACATCCAGACAGAGGACATGATTGCGGGAGGTAAGGGAAAGATCACGCTGACGATTAAGAACGCAGGCGAGAATGAGGCGAAAAATCTGTTTGTGGTGTTGGCAACACCTTCTGGATTTACAGCCCTCACAACAATGCAGGAGATTCCGTCTGCTGATGCACTTCGGCCACTTCTTACTCTTATCCAAATGCAGTCCATGCGGTCAGGGATGAGCGTTGAGCCCCCCAAACTATCGATACCTCCTGAACTCGTGGCAGCGTTTGTTAAGGGCGCGTACTATGTTGGAGATCTGAACCCAGATGAGTCTGTGAATGTTACGTTCATTGTGGATATTTCCACCGATGAGCCAGGCTACTACCCGTTCCAGATAAGAGGGGTCTATCTTGATGAGTATGGAGAAACAAAACAGACTTCAAATGTCGCCTTTGGTGTTAAGGTTGAGAAGGGTGTTGACTTCGAGGTTGTAAACACGTCTTCTTCGGTGTATGCAGGAAGCAAAGGAGATTTCGTGGTAGATATAAAATTGACAAGGGCAGTGGAGAATCTGAGGGTGAAGCTTGAAGTTCAGCCACCGCTTACAGCAATTGTAAGTGAGACTTACATTGGCGATGTTGACAATGCGTGCGAAGCGAAATTCAAGGTTAAAGCTTCTGGTGATGCGGAACAGGCAGTATATCCAGCGAAGCTGAAGCTGACGTACTCGCTGGGAGGTAAGGAGCAGAGTAAGGAGCTGGATGTGGGTATTGTAGTACATCCAAAAATGAAATTTGAGCTGGAAGGAAAAGGTGTTATCCCGGCTGGGGAAGAGAAAATCGTTACGGTTACTATCAGAAATGCTGGAGCCTTTGCGATAAGAGATGCAACAGCAAGAATAACTGTAGTGGATCCCTTCTCGACGACGGATGACACCGCTTACATAGGTAATCTGGAGCCGGGAGAAGCAAAGAATGTAAGCTTCAAAATAAAGGTGGATGATGACGCAACGCCAAAGATGTATGCACTAAACCTTGAAGTGAAGTACAGAGACCCATCGGATGAATGGGTTATCAGCGATCCGGTGAAGATGCCCATCGAGGTCGTTGAATATAAAGGAATACCAAAGGGATTGCTGTATGGATTACTTATTGCTGCTGTTGTTGCGGGAGCAGCCATTTACAACAGAGTCAAAAAGAATCAGTGAGCTGAAATGCTGGGGATTTTTGATTTATTTTCAAATCTTGTAAGAAGACAAGCGCTGGCGATAGTTGTCGCTACACTTCTCCTCTTTTTTATAGCTGCAGAACTCAGTCAGGAAGTAGAGTATGCACAGGGCTTTGACACTTATTTCAGCAAAGAACATAAGGAGTATAAGCAGTACAAGCTTTACTCTAAAGATTTTGGTGGATCGGTAGCTCCAGTGTACATTTTCATAAAAGGAGAGGACGTGGTTAACTATGATGTCTTTGAGTATATGCTGGAGCTTGGAGATGCTTTGAGCGGTATTGATGGGGTTGGTGAGGTAAAATCCCCTGCCCACTCGATTGTAAAAAGGCTGGGTTATCTTCCTCAGGATGAAACTCTCCTAAAGCAGTATGCCTACGCCTATGCACAGTTCTACATCCCCAAAAAGAGTTTTGCGCTGATGGAGCTTGAAATAACTGCTCAGAATGATAAATATGATTTCATTGCGCAGGAGATCGAAAGAAAGATCCAGATCATGCCCAAGCCCGCTGGAGTTATTGTTGAAGCAACGGGCAACCCCATGGTAAGGTATCAGGTTAACCAGTCTATAAGTGGAAGTATGAAGACAATGGGTTTTGCGGCAATCATATTCATGGTAGCAATACTCGTTGTTGTTTTCAGGGGTGTTGTTGGAAGGAAGAGATCTCTTCTCCTTCCCCTCATTCTCTCAATCTTCACAGCCGTGATGACGTTTGGGTTGATGCCTCTCGTTGGCATTCCTCTTACCGAAGTCACGAATGCATTCTTTCCAGTGCTCATAGGCTTGAGTATAGAGTATGCTGCTCAATTCCAGAGCAGGTTTGAAGAAGAAATCAGGAAAGGTTTCAAGCCCGTTGATGCTGCAAGCAATGCTATAAAAAGTGTTGGAGTAGTGTTGAGCCTTGCAATGGTTACCACGGTTATAGGATTTCTTTCTATGGTTTTCTCCGGCGTACCTTCACTGAGCTGGTTTGGTATGCTTTCTGCAATTGGACTCGTTATTGCATATCTACTCAGCCTTACGTTTTTACCCTCTCTTCTTGTTCTGCTAGAGAGAGGGGAACGGAAGGCTGAAACTGCCAAGGAAGGCAGGGACGTAACCGGTAAATTGCTGAGCATCACAGCAAAAACGACTGCAAAGCATCCAGGTACAATTCTTCTTATTATGTTAGTTCTGGTTATATCGGGATTCTATGGCTATAACAACGTTGGACTTCAGACAGACTTCTACAAGTACATTCCTCAGGATTTGCCTGCTATAAGAAAAATGAACGAACCTCAAAGCCTTGTTGGTGGTCAGGACAGAATTATTGTTGTGATTGAGGCAGACAAAGTTGATGCTGATTTTCTCAAGAAGGTTGACGAGCTGTCGAATTACATTGTATCTTCTGAGCCCCAGATACTCGGTTACAGCAGTATAACGACCATCATGAAGATGTATAACAATGGGGAATTACCTGACAATCAGCTGGAAGCAAGCATGCTGCTTGAAAGGATACCTGAGGAATCCAAGCAGAGGTATCTCAGCGGAAACATGATTGCAATTTATTTCACGGTAGCTCCTATGGACTGGCTTGAGTTCAAAGATCTCTATGACAGGGTCAATGAGGAAATAAGGTTCTTCGGTCTTGATCAGGGCTATTACCTGACGGGCGATGTCGTGCTCGAGATGTTTGTTGCCGACCTGATTGTTAACGGTCAGAACAAGATGACTCTCGCAAGTTTTGCACTCGTTTTTGTGGTCCTTCTGGTGGTTTACAGAAGCGTTGTGAAGGCTGCTGTGCCTTTATTGCCCATTACAACTGTCATAGCGCTTGTTGGCGGTATTATGTACCTGCTTGGCATCGAAAGGACCCTCGTTTCTGCAAGCCTGAACTCGCTGACAATAGGTCTCGGAATAGACTTCTCGATTCACGTGATGGAGAGATATTTGGAAGAGAGGAAGAACGGCAGAATGCCTGAAGAGGCTGTTGAGGTTACGGTTGAGAATATAGGAAAGGCGATAATGACGTCTGGCTTAACAATGGCCGGCGGTTTTGCAGCAATGATGGTCTCACCCTTCCCGATTATGAGTGATTTTGGCTTTGTGAGTGTCATAGCGATCCTGTTCAGCCTCATTTCTGCACTGACTATCGTTCCAGCCTTTCTGATTTACACAGAACGCTATACGATGAAGAAAAGGACAGTGAGCGATGCAACTATCAGTGTTGATGGCAGTAACAGCCTGTAGACCTTGCTGAGATCAGCTTTGAAGTATTCGGAGGTCAGCGCCAGGCAGAGATGCATCGGGGAAAGCATGACTCCCAGATAACCTGCGGCTATAACCAGCATTAGGTTTTTAGGAATCACTGCATCTCCAATGCCTGTGAAAGCTGTTAGAAGTGGTAGGGCGATGGTTGAGTAGCTCAGCTCTATTCCTGTTGCGAAACCTACGAGGAATGAGAGAATGAATGATGCAATTGTTGGCGGGAAATTGAACTGCCTGAGATGCTCAAAGAATATTTCTGCAGCATTCGTGTACACGATCAGGTCTTTGTAGCTCATCACGGCAAAGATCAGTATTATGATTTTCGCATCTATAGTTCTCCTGAGAATGGCTGCAACATCTCTCGGCTTTGCTTTTTTGTGTATGAAAAGGATAAAGAGTGCTATTAAGAGTGTAGTGAGCAAGTCAAGTCTTAGGGCTAGAGCAAGGGTAGCTATGAGCAGAATCGGGTATAAGGAGCGGAGGAGGATAAGTAAATCGGGGAGGTTGACGTCTCTCTTTACTTTCATCCACCTTATTGACAGAATGGCGGAGATAATGGCTGCGATGGCTATCGGATAGGTTGCAAGAATTATATTTAGGTAGTCAATCTCAACAACCGCTGCAGCGATTATTATGTTGGGATAGAGAGGCCACACGGTGACCCATATATGTCTGAACCAGTAATTCACATACGTTGATTTTTCGGGGCTCAGGTTGTACTGTTTGACAAGATCCTTGAGCATGATTGCCGAAATAAGCGCTCCACCGGGCATTGGTAGTAATCCTATTATGAGCGGGAGTACTGCGACACTGAGCATTCCTATCATCCTTGAAACGGATGAGCTCATTTCATCCAGCAGTTTGAAGTATTCCATAGAATAGCCGAGGGTAAATGCTGCGGTAACAATTGCCAGTAACTTTAGAGTTGGGAAGGATATTGCCGTAGCAAATATCCTGTAGAAGCTTTCGGCTCCGATTGTCAGCAGACCAAGGATAAATGCACCGGTAAATATGGATAGGCTGATATTGACCTTCAGTCTGATCAGTGCGAGGATTACGAATATTGAGATTATTAAAGCCAAGGAAGGGTCCATAGGTGGGGATAAATACCATCGTTTTAAAAATTGTGTTCAAAATTTTGCATATTTGGGGATCTCTTGTTTCGGGCGTAAAGTTTAAATTATGCGTCGCCAATTGCGGATCAATCAGTGTTGCCCGGGTGGTGTAGCCAGGCCTATCATGCGGGCCTGTCGTAGCCTCGAAAGAGGCTGCAGATAGCCCGCGACTCGGGTTCAAATCCCGACCCGGGCGCTTTTAGACCTTTTAGAGTTCTAGAGTGTTGAAATTACTACTCAAGTAACTTCTTTCTTGTCGGATCATACGATTCTCATCTTATGAGTTATGCTGACGATTTACTTCTAATACACGATTTGGGAACTTCCTGAGCGGGAGATCTGTGTTTCTTGCCACACAGTGGGTGGAATGCGTCTCTATTGAACGATACCCAGATTTCATCATTCACACTGTACTTCAGAAGGCGCCTTGTTGTGATTGCGTATAGCTCCAGACCACCAATATCGATTATTACCTTTAATACCGGTCCGTTTGGAATTATATCGGTTATCTTGCCCTTTATTGAGTTTTCTTCTTTTTCTGAGCCCAGGTTTATTTCTTCAGGGTGGACACAGAGGTGCACCACTTTCTTGCGCTCAAAGATAGGATACTTTATGGTTCGAACCCTGAATGGTGTGGACACATTTGTGATCTCTATTATTGCCTCTTCATTGTTCAGTTCAATAACGTGCCCCTTTAGGATATTCTTTACTCCGACGAATCTTGCTGCAAATTCCGTTCTGGGGTGGTAAAATATTTCATCGGGAGTACCAATTTGCTGTATTTCTCCTTCGTTCATTATCGCGATGTGATCTCCCAGGATCATTGCTTCAGCCAGGTCGTGTGTTACGTAAATTCCGGTCACTCCAATGTTTTTCAGGATATTCTTAAGTTCTTCTCTTAGCTTCTCCCTTAAAACCGGATCCAGTGCACTTAATGGTTCATCCAGTAGTAGGATTTCTGGATCTATAACCAGCGCTCTGGCCAGTGCTACTCTTTGCTTCTGTCCTCCACTCAACTGGGAGATCTTCTTATCCTTTAGATGCTCGATCTCCAGCGTATTCATTGTTTCATAAACTCTGTTCTTTATCTCCTTTTCAGGCAGCTTTCGTATTTTCAATCCAAATGCGATGTTCTCAAATACATTCTTGTGAGGAAATAGAGCGTAATCCTGGAAAACGAACCCGACACTCCTCTTCTGAGGTGGCAGGTCGTTTATAACTCTGTTATTTAGGACAATGTCTCCGTTATCCTGTTTCATCAGTCCAGCTATTATTTTCAGTAGAGTGGTTTTACCACATCCGCTCGGTCCCAGGAGCACCATTATTTCCTTATCTCCCACACTCAGGCTGACATCATTTAATACAGCTCTATCTTCGAATTTTTTTGTAATATTCACTAATTCGATCATGATCTCACCGCAATTCTCTTAAATATCGTAAGTGTTGCAAAGGATATAATTATTAAAACTAAAGAAAGTAAATTGGCTACTTCTCTGTCTCCACTCAGAGCGTTGTTGTAGATTGCTATTGGTAGCGTTTCCAGTAACCCGCAAACCATCATGGTAGCACCGAATTCTCCCATAGCCCTAGCGTAAGTCATTATTGTTCCGGAAAGGATTCCTGTTTTTGATAGGGGTAATACAACTTCTCTAAATATTTCAAACTCGCTAGCTCCAAGTGTCTTTGCAGCATCAATTAGGGAAGACTGGATATCTTCCATTGCCGATCTGATGCTCCTGACCATGAAGGGTAGGGCAACAAATGTCTGAGCGATGACGATTGCGAATGTTGTGAACATGATGGTGATTCCCAGAATGTAGAGCGGATATCCTAGCAATCCGTACTTTCCGAATGTTATCAGTAGCAGATATCCTGCTACACTCGGTGGCACTACGAGAGGGAGGTTCACCATTGTATCAAGCGTATCCTTCATCGGGAAATTCTTGTAGGTTAGAATGTATGCGAGGGGGATACCCACAAGTATTGAAATTATTGTGGAGGCGAGGGATGTTAATACACTCAATATGAGTGGGTCAATTACTGACTTTGGCGACAGCGTTTCAAAATCTATTGGATTTGAGAGAATATTGAGTAGCAGGGCTAGGAATGGAGAAATAATCAATAAAATAAAAATTAAAATACTGAAACCTATGGAGAATCTGAATCCCAGATACTGTTGCTTGTAATGCATGTAGCTCATTTCTGGCACGCACCTACTTTGGTGTAATCACAACCATCTTATTCTTTGCAAAGATGCTGTAGTCTGTTACAAATCCCTCCTTCTTGAGAATCTTCATGTGCTTCAGGCTCGCTGAGGCATACACATCAGCACCACTCTCGCCACCGACAGCTCCACCCTCTATTTTTTGTCTTAAAGAGCCAGAGCTGGCGAATAGTGTCTTTACCTTACAGCCGGTTATACTCTCGAATTCATTTGCTATTTCTTCAAACGCATCTGTTAGTGATGCTGCAGCGTAAACGACAATAGTATCATCAATTTCATTCGGAGTGTATGGTTCTGGATTCTCTATTGGGCTAACGAATCCATAGCTGGCAAGTATTTCCTGTCCTTCACGTGATAGCACAAACTTGACAAACTCAGATGCTGCATCACTGTCGTCACTGTTCTTTAATACTGCAATCGGATACTCTGGAATTACGTTGATCTCTTCCGGAATCTCTATAATTCGAACCTTGTCTTTTTCAGTGTATGCGTCTGTTCTGTACACAAACCCAGCATCAACTTCCTTTGAAACAACCTTGTCCAGAACAGCTCTGACATTTATGTCCTTAGAGACTATATTTTCTTTAACCTTGTTTGCAAGTTCTGGATTTATTTTGTTCAAATTTGACAGAATTTCCACGGCATACCTTCCTGCGGGGACATGTTCTGGGTTTCCTATTGATATTTTTACTCCATCCATACCCAAGTCTTCGAATTCGTCTATTTTTACTGTGTTTCTCTCAGCACACCCTGCAATTAGTGTAGAAAACAACGCAAGCAACACTCCGACGATTAACGCCTTTCTGCTGGAAGCTGCTACACCGACGCCAGTCTTACGTCTAGTACTATGTTCAGGAGTTTTGATTTTCATTAAATCACCGCCTTTACAGCTAAAATTCCCGAAAAAAGTAGAATACATAAATTATTTTGAGAAACTGGAATTAACTATTGTTAATTTTTATGAGCTTTTCGTAAATTATATACTTTGCTTATGAGATTGTAAGCAATGTTGAATCTCTCAATTAACGTTATCTGAGTTTAATTAGGGGTTAGAAATAAAAAATAAACTGGATAACATCTTTTTCCCAGTTGGTAGTATTAGCTACCCCCGGGAATTTGGTTGATCCAGTTCCACATTGGGCAGTACCATCCATTGTTGGTTTTTACATTCTGGCTGAACCATCTCCACATCGGACAATGCCAGTAAATGTCTCTGTTGGGTTCTGTGTTATTTCCTGCATTCTGGCCGTTCAGGTAGCCATACTCATGGCATGGAGCGTATTCATGTCCTATCATTCCCTTATGCATACCACGCCCATAACCACCCCATCCAACAGGGTGGGCTGCGGCTGTATACACCACGGCCACCAAGGCCAGCAAAGCCAACACTACTACGGCTCTTCTCATCTCACATCACCTCAATCAATAGTTGCCATCAATGGCAATGGATGTTACCGGTTGAAACAAAACACAAAGAAGAACGGAAATGTTTCATGACGTTTCAAAAAAGGCTGTAACATTTCATTCGGACGAAATAGTTGATATAAATTGACTGTTCTCGAATCGGAAAACTTTTAATTCTTTTTAAGATATCGTGTGGTTATGGGAAACCCGAAAGATGACGGTATCAAGTTAGAGCATGTTTTGGTTCTGGTTGCACTCATACTTATTGTATTTGTTTTGATAAATATGTCAGGGACAACCCATCCAATGCATCATATGATGTCATCTGGGTACAGCTACAGTTATTTGCTGTTAATTCTGGTGTTAATTCTTTTGATTTATCTTTTCTTAAGGGGGTTGGGCGGCAAAGAAAACGAAACTTGCAAAGCAGTTGAACAGGTGGAATCTGGAGTAGACGAATGTGCAGAATCTGTACAGGGGGCCGAGACAGAAAGTAAGGATGAAAAAGAGCTAAAAGCACTTGAAGTCGTGAAAAAGCTGCTTAACGAGGATGAAGCAAAGATTGTTGAGATTGTGCTGGAGAATGAAGGGATAACTCAGGATTCGTTACATTTCAGGACGGGGTTTTCCCATTCCAAACTTTCCATGATCCTGAAGAAGCTTGAGGAGAGGGATATAATTGTAAGAGAAAAGTTTGGGAGGACATATAAATTGTATTTGAGTGAGTGGCTGAAAAACCAATAGAAACCTGAAGGCATGCGCGTCTGCAAATTTTTAGTTGAGGTGTTTTGTTTACTTTCTTATACTTTCTGCGATATCATTGACAATCTCGCGAAATCTCAGGTTTATCTGAAACATCATTGACTCCCTCACTGTTCTTGCAATTGGGTGATGGAACAGAGGAATTGGTGGCAAATCGATGCATGATGTCATGAGTTCTTCTAGATGTTCTTCCACTTCAACTGGCTCAATTTCGGCAATTCTCTCTTCAACTGCTGTGAGAAACTGATAGAGGTTAACTGCTGTCAGAATCGTTGTTAGAGCATCTTTTTTCAGTTCTCCAAGTTCTTTCATGAACTCTCCTATAACATCGCTCAGCATGAGATTGGCTAGCTGTTCGATCTCTTCAAGAGGCATTGTTTTTGTTCCATCTGAAAATAGGGAAATCTCTTTTTTGTATTTCTCAATAACTCTGTCAAGTACTGAATCTACTCTTTCATAAACTTCCTTTGGAATTCCTAGTTGCTCAGCCCATTTTTTGTAGATTACAGGGTCAGGCATCTTACTGTTTGCCCTGTCTCAACTTTATTTGTGTCTTTTGGTTTTGGTCTGATCAAAAAAACTTTATCGCATGACAAAAAATTCTGTTCAAATGACTGCAATAATGATCGGTGGTACATCGAGCAGCGCCGGTAAGAGTATTGTCGTCGCAGCGCTGTGCAGAATTCTGAGCAGTATGGGTTACAGCGTCGCACCGTTCAAAGCCCAGAATATGAGTCTTAATTCCTATGTTACAAAAGATGGTAAGGAAATTGCTATTGCTCAGGCTTTTCAGGCTAAAGCGGCAGGAATTGAGCCCGATGTTTTGATGAATCCTGTTCTTTTGAAACCTAAAGGAAACTTTGTTTCGCAGCTTGTTGTTCTTGGCGAGGCGGTTAAGGACATCTCTGCTGTGGATTATTATAAGGAAATTCCGTGGGTCATTGAAAAAGTTAGATACGCTTTTGAAAAGCTTGAAGAAGAGTATGATGTAGTCATTATCGAAGGTGCAGGTGGGATGGCTGAAATAAACCTCTATGACAGAGATATTGCGAATATTGGCATCGCACGCATAGCAAAACCGGACATTTATATTGTCGGCGATATTGACAGGGGAGGAGTGTTCTCGTCTCTTTACGGAACCTACAAACTTTTGCCTGGCGATGTAGCTGCTCGTGTGAAAGGCTTCATTATAAACAGGCTCCGTGGATATGAATCTCTTTTGAAAAATGGAATTGAAGAACTTGAGAAACTCACGACAATTCCTGTTCTTGGAGTTATCCCGTATATAAATGGAGCCATGCCCTCGGAAGACTCTTTGAGCATCGAAGAGTGGAATGATGACAATGCTCTCATTGGCGTTATAAGATTACCGAGAATATCCAATTTTACAGATTTTGAACCTTTGCGGTTTGCAGGAGTGGAATTTGTTCCGCTTAACGGTGATCTGGACAAATACGAGCTTGTAATTCTTCCAGGGACTAAAGACACAATAGCTGACTTGAAAGCGTTGAGAGATGCAGGAATGGATGAAAAAATCAGAAAAATTGCTGGAAAAGTTCCGATAATCGGTATATGTGGTGGATATCAAATGCTTGGAAAAGAATTGGTGGATAGAGGCGTTGAACACGACTGGGTCAGAGTGAAGGGTTTGGGTCTGCTCGATGCAGTAACAACGTTCGATGAGTTCAGAAAAAGAACAGTTCAGGTTGAGAAAGAAGTGACGGGAGATGCAGTCATCATTGATATGATAAAGGGTGAGAAGGTCTGGGGTTACGAGATTCACAAGGGGAAGACTGTTGCTTCAAGACCTGTGTTTGAGGATGATGGCTGCTCGAGCGAGGATGGGATGGTGTGGGGCTGCTACCTGCACGGTCTCTTCACCAACAGGAATGTGGGTAAAGCTGTTGCAGACTTTCTGGGTGTGGGTCATCGTGAACCGGAAGATGGTATTGAAATGCTAGCAAGGATTATGATGGAGAAGCTCAATATTGAAGCGATTTTGAAAAATGCCGGGCTTGACGTGAGCCTTGGCTAACCTCTCCAAAATTGGCAGATTGCATTTAGAAAAATATTTATATTTGCTCTCTAATTTAACCACTATGGTAGATGTAATAGCTTTCCTGGTGCTGGCTCTGTACATTCTGACACTACTGGCTCTGATCTTCGACTGAGATTTCCTCAAGAATAAGTTCTATAGCCTTAGGTATGGCTTTTTTTACATTTTCAGATAGCTCTAGGCTCTCTTCTATCCTCTCAGGTTCAATACCTATTATGATGATATCTTCTGGTATGTTGAATATATTCTTTCCAATCTCTACTGCGTTGGGAAAATCGAGATCATGAAGGGATACCATTGTCTTGTATTTCTGAGGGATTTCACTAAAATGGAAGCGATATACATCTCCTGGATTTCCTTTTGATCTAACAGCATCTACTATAATGGCTTTATCGGCACCATCTAAAAAATTGAGAAGAGTTAATCCCAGAGTAGCGCCGTCGTATATCTCGACGTACTCTGGTAGCTCTAATTTTCTAAGCTCTTCGATTACTCTTATACCAACGCCTTCGTCACCAAGCAGTATGTTTCCTATGCCTATTACTACTATCCTTTTCACTCTCTCCTCACTCTCTCTGCTCTCTTGCCTGTTATCATTGATCCGAGGACATCGAAGATGACTACTGCGTATGCGTGTATTATCATGACCATCAGGAAGAGGTACATTCCTATTCTGTGTGCAAGTCTTACCACTGCGTAGCCGTTCTCAGTGCCAAACAGCGCGCCTATTTTTGCTGCTATGTCAAATACAAACGATAGTTCTGTCTGGTATATCATTGCAAGGCCAGTGATACCCATCAGCATTGCAAGGGCGAGGTACATCCACCAGACCATGACTTCGGTTGGGATCAGCTTTTCGACGTAGTCCTTCTTCTCCGGGTTGTATCCTCTTGGGTCTTCGATGTGTGGGCCGATCTCAAACCATGCAAGTGCCTCTGCAATCAGGAACTTCAGGCTGTATGGGATCCTTGAAAGAGAGAACCACTTCCATTCATGTACGATTATGTAGTAGAAGAACAAGATCCAGAGTGCACCGAATATAAGGCCTACGAACACGTGCAGTGCGTAGGTGTGGCCGTCGAGAATTCTGAAGTTGTAGAGACCACCAAGCTGGAGCCCTGTAAGTCCCAGGATTATACCGCTGAATACTATGCTCCAGTGTACAAGACGATAAAAAAGAGAATGGCGTTTAACAACTACAGTCTCCATATGAGGTCACCTTTCGATTATGTGGATTGCACATCCAAGGCATGGGTCGAAGCTTCTTACTATTGTCAAAGCGATTGATGTGTTGTAGTTGGCACCATTTGCTGGCTCCATGTTCAGCTTGGCAAGACCAAGTGGTGCGAGAGCTGTTGCCAATGCATCTCCCCACTTCACCTTCTTGTTTATGCCGAGTGGTGACAGGTCGATGTCCTCTTCAGGATACAGGACGTTGCAGATTGTTGGCACATCGAGGTCCTTCGGAAGCCATGTTGTACCACATTCCAGAGATGTCTCCACAGGTCCTGGGTTTCCATTGTCGTCTCTTGGTGAGAAGTTCCATGTACCGGGCACAACAGCCTGGTAGTGCTCGATCTTCTTGCCCTTTATCTTGAGCCAGTGTCCAAGAGCTCCACGTGGAGCCTCCCAGAGACCGTATCCCTCGCCCCTGTCCGGCACATCTCTGTAGTTTACGACTGGAGCATCCTTGTACTCTTTTATGTCATTGATCCATTCAAACATCTTGTTTGCTATCAGCAATGCGTTTGCAACTCTTGCAGCAATTCTATCGAGAACTGATCCATTCGGGTTCTGCACTTCGTAAACGAAGTCGCCATAGTCTTCGCCAGTTATCGGGTGAACTCTTGGTATTCTCCATTTCAATCCGAAGGTGTTAATCATTCTTGCAAGCGGGCCGACTTCGTAGACCTTGTTGTCGTAACGTGGAGCCTTGAGCCATGTGTATGCTCCTTCCTTGTCCTTGTCCGGGACTGTGTCCTCTTCGAATGGGTGTCCACTGCTGCTGCTATACCATGAGTACTTCACGTGCTCGGTAACCTTCTCTTCTCTGAACTTCTTGGGGCTGCCATCCCATGCACCGCTCACGAACAATGCGTTCCTTCTCTTGCTTGGTTCAAGCCAGTCGGATTCGTATGTTTCTGGGTCTGGGAACAGTCCGTATGAGAGGAAGTTTCCGGTTGAAACTCCAATGTCCTGCAAACCTCTCAGCTCAACACCGAGCAACTCAGTGAGCTTCTCACCTAGAGCCTTATTTGCCTCAACAAGTGCCATCAGGTCTTTGACCATTGTTAACGCTACGAACTCCCATATCTCAACCATTCTTGCGAGTGTGCTTGCTATTCTGTCTTCTGTTGGTCTTACGGTCATACCACCAGGATATTCGCTTGCGTGGTGCGGGAATTTACCTCCCCAGAGTGCAACGATCTCGTTGGCTTTTCTCTGCATTTCAATACACTTTACGTAGCTTGATCCCAAGCCAAGGGCAGCAACTCCTGGTTTACCCAGTGCAGGTGGAACCATTGGTGGATATTTTGCAAGTATACCGAGTTCAGGACCAACAAGCAGGTAAGTGTGAATCATGTGGTCGTAGAGGTAGTATGCTCCGTGGAGAATGTTTCTCATCAAAACTGCAGCTGGAGGTGGTACAATATTGAAAGCACTTTCTATAGCCTGAATTGAAGCTTCAGCATGTGGGGCTGGACAAACACCACATATTCTCTGCGTCAAATACCAAGCATCTCTTGGATCTCTACCCTTGAGGAATATTTCGAAACCTCTGAACATCATTCCTCTGCTGTAAGCCTTATCGACAAACTGCCAGGTTCCTGTATCGGTTGTTACATCTTTAAGATCCATTTCAATCCTCAGGTGTCCTTCAATTCTTGTAACCGGATCAACAACTACTTTTACCATACTTTATTCCTCCTCTTCCTCCTCATGTTCACCTTTGCTCAACACTCTCTTACCTAAGTGTACACCAATACCAACACCTGATCCTACGAGCAGAAGCTCACCGAGTGTTGTTGGTGATATGCCAAGGATCTTTGG
Source organism: uncultured archaeon (assembly GCA_964652135.1). GTDB lineage: Archaea > Halobacteriota > Archaeoglobi > Archaeoglobales > Archaeoglobaceae > CAZZAF01. The sequence goes on along the minus strand of CAZZAF010000006.1, from coordinate 54,456 downwards.
CAATCCTGGGATTTCATCATAGAATGGTGAGAACTTGTCAGGGAAACCGGGTTCAGCACAACCGAGACAGGGAGCACCAACCTCAACACAATAACTAACATGGTTGTTCCATTTTCTAAGGGCACAATCAGTGTGAACGACGGGACCCTTACACCCAATCTTGTATCTACAACCTTCTTCGCCAGGCTTCGTTGCGAATATTCCTCTGTCATAGTATGGGCGGTATACACAGAGTTCATCATGCATGCTTCTGCCAAAGAATGCTTTTGGTCTGCCGTACTGGTCGAGTTCTGGGATTATGCCAAGCATTATGGCAGCAAGGGTAAGAATCAGGTGATCTGGGTGTCCGGGACATAGTGGAAGATTTATCACAGTCTTGTTGATTCCCTCCTCTTTGAGGAAGTCTTTTACACCCCTTGCTCCAGTCGGGTTACCTTTAGCGCTTGGAACACCACCAAAGCATGCACATGCGCCGAATGCAATTATGTAATCTGCAATTTCGGCTGCCTCCTTGAGGTGTTCTCTAAAGTCTTTTCCTGCAATCTCACACCATCCAGGTTCCTGAACGGCTCCTTCAACAATCAGTATTCTTTTACCTGGTTCACCATGTGCCCATCTTTCTTTCAATTCCTCAGCAAGAGTACCGGAAGCTGGGTGAATTGTCTCCATGTAATCGGGCAGAGCAATAGGCAACTTGGAATCTCCAACCGTGATACTCGTTAGAACTTCAACAATATCTGGATCGGCTGCTTGGGCAAACGATATCGTACAACCCGTACATCCAGCTCCGTTTAGCCAGTTGATGTGCCAATAGTCTCCAGCTTCCTTCAATGCACTTACGATCTCCGATTTATACGTGCTCAGAAAAGTCGCTGCTCCCATTGCTGCAACAGCTTTCATAAAATTTCTTCTGCTTAATTTTGTCTTTATGGCCATTTATCTCCCTCCTTTACGGAAACCACAAATAGGAGTACTGCTCTAGACTCTCAGCTAACTGTTAAGTTCTCATGAATCAAAATATATAAGGCTTTCGATTTTAATTTTCTTCTAGAAAAATATATTCGACGGCGCACACTATTTGTTACTTTATTTTGAAAACTTAATACTACATTGCTTAAATATTGTACTTTTTATACTAGCAGACTCTGGGTATGGGATCTGCAGTGGGGGGTGGGACAACCTTTTTTGTTCCAACAACGGTCTCCATAACGACCTCATTGAATTCTGAAGTAGCATAGCCAACAATTTCTGCATCTTTCTGTCCTGCTTTTCTCAGTGCCTTGATAACGTCTTCAGCCATATCGGCAACGACTCCCATGACGACTTTGCCTTCATTGGCCATGGTTAGGGGATCGAGTCCAAGCAAATCGCAGAAACTCTTCACGTCTTCTCTAATCGGGATTTTTTCTTCTTCAATGAGGATACCCACTCCGCTTTTTTCAGCAATCTCGTTTAGCGCTGCTGCAATGCCACCCCTTGTTGGATCCTTCATTGCAGTAATGCCTCCAACATCCATAACTCTGCTTACGAAGAGCCAGACGGGATAAACGTCCGACTCAACATTGAGATCAAATCCAAAACCCTCTCTGCTGGCCATGACTGCTGCACCATGCTCTGCAATATTGCCGGAAATTATTATTGCATCTCCGTCAGCAAGCCCCTTGTCTCTAATCCAGCGGTAAGGGTAGTTGCGGTACTCATTAACAACCTCCAGGTTTCTTTCAAGGTGCTCGTTTCTCATTCCTATTCCGGTAGTGTTGATTGCAATACCAATATTTGATTCTACAACTTTTGTATCTCCGGTGATTATTCTTGCATCAATCTTTTTCAACCAGAATTCAATATCTGACAGTATTTTTTCCAGATCGGCCAGAGCAAATCCATCCTGGAGTATCAAAGACATGGACATGAATGATGGCTTTGCCCCTTTGACTGCGAGATCGTTGGCAGTTCCGCATGCAGCCAAGCTTCCTATACTCCCGCCTGGGAATATCGGAGGGCTTACAACGTATGAATCGGTTGTGAGAATGTAATCTGGATGGAAATCTGTTGAATCGTCGAGATCGGATAGGGCTATTTCTCCAATTCTTGTATCGAATCTTGAGATTATGTATTTTTTCAGGAATTCCATCATGTATTTTCCGCCGGCGCCATCTTCCTTTCTGATCGTGCTCATGGCATCACCACATCCACATTTCTTTATACTTGGTAATGTACAGCTGACCGAAACTTATGCCGTTATCTCCTGCAGCAACCTGCTCGTTTACGTATAACTCTATCCCTTCTTTCTTCAGATATTTCTCGATGAGGGGCGTGAGATATGAATTGAAAGTTACACCCCCACTCATGACAACGTATCCAGTATCTTTAGCAGCATTTGCTGCAATATCTGCGAATCCCCTTGCTAAATAATCAAGGATCTGGTATGCTATTACGCCTTTATCTTCGCCACTCAAATACCTTTCGAGGGCGTTGCAGATTACTGGCGATACTTTCAGCACCTTTACATCTCCTTCTTTTGTTTTGAACCCATCTTTAATATACGGAGAGGGATAGATAGATTCTTCTCTTGATAAAACAATATTGGGTTCATAGTATGTTTCGGATTCCTTGACAATCGCTTCCAGCTTCATTGCCGGCTCCCCTTCGTATGTTCTCTCAAAACACAGCTCGAGCATGGCTGAGCAGGCGTCGAGAACCCTCCCAGCAGAAGATGCGTTTGCAACGGCAATGTTATCTTCAAGCTGTTTTGCAAACAGTTCAAAGCTTTCGCCCTTTCTCAGATACTTTCTGTACGGTTCCAGTATATCGTAATCCCCCATATGCTCGTGAACAATTGAGAAAAGAACCCTCAACGGGTACTTTGCTGCTAAATCTCCACCAATCAGTTTTATTGTTTCAATTCTTCCAACTCGCCTGAAATCCTGCTTTTCAAAATCGATATACAGTACTTCTCCGCCCCACACGCTGCCATCGAATCCGTAACCAACGCCATCAACTGCAATTGCAACTGCCTTATCCAGCCCCCTTTCTGCCATAACAGACATAGCATGGGCAAAATGATGCTGCAGCCTTACAATTCTGGCTCCTTTTTCTTCGGCAAACTTCTGGGCAAAGAGAGATGTGTTGTATAGCGGGTGAGCATCGCATACAACCAGATCGATTTTATTCATGTTGATGAATGATGTGAAGAATTCAACGGCTTTCTTGAAGAATTCTTTGTAGGTTTTGAAGTTTGCAGTGTTTCCTATATACTGTGAAATGATGGCCTTTCTATCTTTTAGCAGTGCTATTGAGTTGTACAGTTCTGCTCCGAAGGCGATTGCATTAACGTCCGCATCAGAGCTGAATGCCTTTGGAACGAAACCTCGTGATCGTCTTATTATCATTCTCTTCTTTCCAACGAATTTGATAACAGAGTCGTCAATTCGATTGTTTATCTTCAGATTGTGTCTTAAAACAGCATCGACGGGCAGGTTGAAAACACCATCATCGATGTACATTGGCTCTCCTGGTAGGTTTGCAGAAGTCATCACGATGAAATCTGCTTTGAGATACCTGAAGAGGATGTGGTGCACAGGAGCGTAGGGCAGCATGATTCCAATAGTATCAAGTTGAGGTGCAACAGCAAAGAAGGAATCGGGTTTTTTCTTTCTGAGTACGACAATTGGCCTTACGAAGCTGAGCATTTCTTTTTCCTCTTCATCATCTATTTTTGCCACTTTTCTTGCCGCTTCAATGTCCCTTGCCATTATGGCGAAGGGTTGCTGTGGTCTGCCCAGCAATTTGCGAAGTTTCCATACGATTTCATCTTCCGTTATACATGCGATGTGGTAGCCACCAAGTCCCTTAACTGTCACAATTTTTCCAGAATCTATTAATTCACCTGCCTTCTTTATTCCATCGATTCCTGGGATTTTCGCATCGTTGAATACGAGTTCGTAATCCGGCCCGCATTTTGGACACGCTATGGATTGAGCATAGTATCGGCGATCCTCAACGTTCCAGTATTCTCTGCCGCAATCTTCACAGAAAGGAAAATCCACAAACGTTGTATTCTCTCTGTCGTATGGCAGCTTTACTGCGACACTGAAGCGAGGCCCACAATCCGTGCATGAGATAAAAGAATACAGGTATCTTCTATCAGCAGGATCGAAGAGTTCTTTGAGGCATGCATCACATGTTGCAACATCCGGAGGTGGCAGTGATAGTTCTTTTCTTTTCCCACCGCTCTTTTCGATTATAAAGTCTGTAAATTCGGCTTTGCCTTCAACTTCTTCGACTCTGACTGATTCAATGTATGCAATTGGCGGTTTTTCGGATTTGAGTCTCCCGACGAATTCATCCACGTTGCGGTCAATGAGAATTTCTACTGTTCCATCACCCGTATTTTTTACATAACCCTTTAAGCCCATTGATTTTGCAAGCCGGTAAACGAAAGGACGGAAACCAACACCCTGTACGATGCCTTTAACGATTAGCCTGTACATCTTTTATTCTCCTCTGCGGTTTCACTACAATAACCTTACGAAAAAGACAAAAATAAAATTGTTGCGGAAGGATTAGTACTAAATTGATGATATAATCAAAATATAAGTTTTACTTGTTTCTTCTGCTGGTGTGGGTGGTTTGCTGGTTTTTTGCTACTGTTGAGAGCCTATTTTTTTGTTTTTGAGATTCTGAGATTTTAACCTTTTGACTATTATTTTTTGAGTTGAGTTTTTTCAGGCAGGTTTATTTCATGTTAAATAAGTGAAAATTATCAGATTTAATCGACATAAATTATTTATACAGACAGAATACAATAGGATAGTGTTTTAAAGGAGGTGGTAAAATGATGAAGGTTGTTTTCCATGTGGATATGGATAACACACCGGTATTTGAACTTGCACTGGCCAACATAACGAATTTCCTCAAGGATGTTGGGGCTGAGAATGCTGATGTTGCACTTCTCGCCAACGGATTCGCAGTCAAGCTCTTTGTTAAGGCTTCCGGCATGAAGTTTAAGGAGAGGCTTGAAGAGTTGCACAAGCAGGGTGTGAAGTTTTACGTCTGCAACAACGCTTTGAACGCACACAATATCAATAAGGAGGACATATTCGAGTTCTGCGAAGTCGTTCCCGCTGGGGTCACAAAGCTCATAGAGCTCCAGAATGAGGGCTACGCGTACATAAAGCCTTGATGATTTCTTTTTTCCAACCTTTTTTAGTTTTAGCCCCCCATTGGATATTTGTTGGCCTTAGGTTGTTTTGAGTAAGAAGGTAAATCGGCGTAATTTTGGTGGATATAGTGGTGTGCTGACGACAAGGTTAATGTAGCCGCGAATGTTCAATGAATTATTATGAAGGTTGCGGTACTTAAATCTCCGGGAAATATAGAGTTTGAAGAACGAGATTTGCGGGAACCTGGTTCTAACGAAGTAACAATCAAGGTTTTGTATGCTGGTATTGCGGGAACGGATTTGAGGATCTACAATGGCATTTTAAAGCCAAATTTGCCCCTTGTACTGGGGCAGGAATTTGTTGGAGAGGTAAAAGAAGTGGGAAGCGGAGTGGAAGATTTCTCTGAGGGAGATTTTGTTGTTGTCGAACCAGTGATTCGATGTGGTAAGTGTGAATACTGCTTGACTGGGAGATACAACCTCTGTGATGAGCTCAAGGTGCTTGGAGTAACGACGGATGGAGGATTTGCCGAAGAAATTGTGCTGCCCGACTATACTCTTTACAAAATACCTGAAGGTGTTGACGTAAGAGAAGCGGTTCTTGTTAATCCTGCTTCAGTTGCATTTTATGCTGTAAAGAAGGCAGGAGTATCGTTTGGAGACAGGGTCGCTGTGCTTGGAGGTGGCCCCATTGGTCTATCAGCCATTCAGTTCGCAGCCGGAAATGGTGCTGAAGTGGTGCTGGTAGAGCCGGTGGAGAAACGCAGAGTTTTTGCTGAGAAGTATTTTGACGTTAAAGCAGTAGCTCCTGAAGATGCTGCAGAACTTTCCGGTAAAATGGATGCAGTAATCGAAGCTTCAGGCAATCCGTCGGCGTTGAACACCGCTGTTGAAATCGTAAAGAAGGGCGGAAAAATATCAATTGCCGGAGCTTTTGGTGAGGAGTGCAGGCTGAACTTCACACCTGTGGTGAGAAAGGATCTGGTGATAAACGGTGTCTGGCTGTATCCGAACATCTTCGGGAAAGTGATTGATGCGCTGGAAAGGAAGAAAATCAGTCTCAAACCACACATCACCCACGAATTTAGGTTTGATGACATAGAAGAGGCTTTTAAGGCTGCTTTAAGCGATGAGGCAGTCAAGGTGCTGCTTAAGTTTTAGAACTGGAGGTGATATGAATGGTGAAAAAATGCTCATGCTGTGTTGTTGGGGATAAAAGTAGGGCTACGGTGAAGTGGATTGGTAACTACCAGTTTGTCGGTGTTGCGAGAGAACATTCTGTTGTGATGGATCAGAAGGTGGAAGAGGGTGGAGAAAACGCTGGATTCAAACCAACAGAGCTGCTGCTGACGTCTCTTGGAGGGTGCCTGGGAACTACGATTTTATCCGTTGCGAAGCTATGGGATCTTGAGATTGCTGAACTCAAACTGGATGTGGAGGTAGAGAGGTCTGTCGAAGAGGATGTGGAGTGGAAGTTTACAGTTAACGTCCACATTGATGGAAACTTTAGCCAGGAAAAGAAAGAGAAATTGATCAAAACCGTAGAGGAAACGTGCAAGATTTCCAATATGCTTAAGGGCGTTTGTGAGGTCCACGTTAAGTTTGATTAACCTAATTATTCTTTCTTTTTTCTGAATATCTTTTTAATTTCAAGATCCCAGCTTTTTCTGATGTACTCTTTCCCGAGCGACTTTCTGTAGTCTGCTCTAAGCTGGGTGCTGGCAATCTGCTCAAGCAGGTCATCTGATGCTGGATCTTTACCCTTGGTCTTCTTATCTGCCATAAATAGCCCATCTGCGGGACATACTTATCTAATTTTTGGTGGTTTGATTTGGTAAATGCAGGGTTTTGGGCATGATAAAACCAACAACTCCTGCAAGAGCAAAAGACTGATATTTCGAAAGAGTAACAGAAAATCATGAACAATGGATATGTTGATTCCCATACCCATGCATACATGCTGCCAGTTAGGGATCTCGAGCTTATGAGCTTGGCCAGCATAAATGATGTGGTTCTTTGCAGTTTTGTGCCTGTTGCAAGCCACGCAGAAACGCTAATCGACCATTTTACAGAGCTAGACACGGTTCATCGCTCAAGGCTTGCCGATCTGGGCTTTAACGTTTACATTTTTGTTGGAATTCACCCCAGGTGCATTCCTTCAGAGTGGAGGAAGGTAATGCCGGTCATTGAGCTGTATCTTGAAGCAGGTAAAGCGGTTGGAATAGGTGAAATTGGACTGGAGAACGCCAGCAGTCTTGAACTGGAGGTTCTGAGGGAGCAGTTAAGATTGGTTAGGGAGTACGATGTGCCAGCCATAATTCATGTTCCCATGAACAACCGTGTTGAGATTGTCGGCAAGATACTGTCTTTAGCTGCCGAAATCGGACTTGATGCTGGTAGGCTGGTTGTTGATCACACGAGTCATGACACTATAGATATTGTCAATGAGGCTGGAGCTATACCCGGTCTGTCGGTTAAGCCCGGACTTCTAACACCGGAAAAAGTTGCAGAAAACGTCGATAAATACGCAGATGGATTGCTCAACAGTGATTGTGCATCTCTAACAAATACCGATCCGCTTGCAGTACCAAAAACAGTCAAGTATCTCAAGAAAGCAGGTATTGAAAAATCAATTGTAGAAAGGCTGGCATACCGTAATGCACACAGAGTGCTTGGAAAGCCGTGAAATGCCAAAATAATATAAAATTTTATGATTTTTGGGCAAGAAGATCGTGGATTTTGGTGGTTTAATTTAGTAATAGCAAGACTGTTAAGAGTGATTATTAGTGGTGGGGGACAATTTTGAAGATACAGTTCAAAGCTTTCGCCCTTTCTCAGATACTTTCTGTACGGTTCCAGTATATCGTAATCCCCCATATGCTCGTGAACAATTGAGAAAAGAACCCTCAACGGGTACTTTGCTGCTAAATCTCCACCAATCAGTTTTATTGTTTCAATTCTTCCAACTCGCCTGAAATCCTGCTTTTCAAAATCGATATACAGTACTTCTCCGCCCCACACGCTGCCATCGAATCCGTAACCAACGCCATCAACTGCAATTGCAACTGCCTTATCCAGCCCCCCTTTCTGCCATAACAGATATGGCATTAGCCAGGAAAAGAAAGAGAATTTGATCAAAACCGTAGAGGAAACGTGCAAGATTTCCAATATGCTGAAGGGTGTTTGTTAGGTCCACGTTAAGTATGATTAGCTAGATTAGCTAAATCATTCTTTTTTTGAATATCTTCTTTAATAAATGGCCCATTTGCGGGACATATTTATCTAATTTTTGGTATTAAATTTGATAAAAGCGAGTTTGTCCATCCATCGTCTTATCTCTAACCTTTTTGTGTTAGAGTCTAATAAAATAAATCATCTCAAAATTCTCATTGCGTTGAACACTGCTATCAGAGCCACTCCAACATCTGCAAATACAGCCTCCCACATTGTTGCCAGTCCAACCACTCCAAGACTTATGAACGCTATTTTAACCCCTATAGCGAAGATGATGTTCGACCACACTATTCTTTGTGTTTTTCTTGCAATCTTGACTCCTAAAGGTAATTTTGAAAGCTCGTCGTCCATTATGACTATATCTGCTGTTTCTATTGCTGCATCACTTCCCAATGCACCCATTGCAACTCCTACATCTGCTCTTGCAATAACAGGAGCGTCGTTGATACCATCTCCAACAAAGACTATAGTGCCCTTTGGATTTTTCTCTTTCTCGAGCTTCTCGATGATATTTACTTTATCTTCAGGTAGTAGCTCGGTGTAGAATTCATCCACACCAACAAGCTTTCCTATCTCTTCTGCGACATCTTTATTGTCGCCTGTAACCATCACTATTTTCTCAACACCGAGTTTTTTTAATTCCTGAATGGTCTTTGATGCATCTTCCTTTACTTCGTCGGAGATCTTTATGTAGCCAGCATATTTTCCATCAACGACTACGTGGGCTACGGTGCCTTTCACGTTGCAGGTTTCGTGCTCAACATTGAACTTGTGCAATAGTCTGTCGTTTCCGACTATGATCTCTTTTCCGTTTATTTTTGCTTTAACACCATGTCCAGCAATCTCTTCGTATTCTCTAATCTTGCTCTCGTCGGTATCTTTTCCATATGCTTCTTTTATCGCCTTTGCAATCGGATGGTTTGAGTGAACTTCAGCCAAAGCGGCAAACTTCAAAACTTCTTCCTTGCTAAAACCGTTCTTTGTGACTACCTGTGTAACTCTAAAGACACCCTTTGTCAGCGTTCCGGTCTTGTCAAACGCAACGATCGTTGCTTTACTCAGAGCATCTAGGAAGTTGGAACCCTTAATTAGTATGCCTTCTCTGGCCGACTTTCCAATCCCTCCAAAATAGCTAAGGGGAATCGAAAGCACCAATGCGCAGGGGCAGGATATGACAAGCAGCACTAAACCCCTGTAGATCCACTTGGATAATGGCTCTCCAAAGGCTAACGGTGGCAAGAGGGCAATTAACGTGGCCAAGCCTACGACTGCTGGCGTGTAGTAATGGGCGAACCGAGTAATAAAACGCTCTGTCTTCGCCTTCCTTGCACTTGCGCTCTCCACGAGCTCTAAAACCCTCGATATTGTTGACTCTTTAAGCTCCCTTGTAACCTTGACAGTTAAAAGACCATTCAGGTTGACCATTCCAGATAATATCTCATCTCCTTTTTTGATAGTCTTTGGAACACTTTCACCTGTTAAAGCGGAGGCATCAACGGTTGATGTTCCTTCTATAACTATACCATCTAGGGGGACCTTCTCTCCAGGTTTTACTATAATTATGTCTCCAGCCCTAACCGTTTCGGGTTTAACTCTGATTATCTTATCTCCGTCTTTTAAATTTGCATAATCAGCTTTTAACGCTAGCAATGATTTAATAGAACGTCTTGAGCGGTTTACGGCCAAGTCTTGGAGAAATTCTCCTACAACATAAAACAGCATCACGGCAACCCCTTCCGGGTATTCTCTAATGGCAAAAGCTCCTATTGTGGCTACTGCTATGAGGAAGTTTTCATCGAAGAGTTTTCCGTGTATAATGTTTACAAGAGCATTCTTTAGGACTCTCCACCCAGCCAGTACATAGCTTAGAGTAAATATTCCTAGTACGAGTTTACCGTTATAGTTGTAGTAGTGGCTAAGTGTAATCCCGATAATAAAGAGGATTAACGACAGTATTATGAAATAGAACATTCTCTTTGTGTCTTTTTCTCCATGCTCGTGGTCATGACCATGCTCGAGATAATGGTGGTCTCCATCTTTTTCAATTATCTTCACGTCAGGATTGACCTTTTTCACGATCTCTTTGGCTCTCTCCACGTTACCTTCAATTATAAGCTCACCGGCGGTGGGATCAACTAATGCAAACTCAAAACCCTCTTTTTTCAGAGCATCTTCGATCTTGTAGGCACAGTTGACACAGTCTAAACCCTCTAATTTAAGTCTCTTTGGCATAATTATTCACCCAGATGTTCCAGAGCAATCTTTAGAATCTCTTTTATATGCTCATCATCTAGGCGATAGAAGACATTTTTGCCTTCTTTCCTGTAGCTGACAATTTTTCTATCTTTTAGGACTCTGAGCTGGTGTGAGATTGCTGAAACTGAAAGACCTGTAATGTTGGATAGATCACAGGTGCATAACTCCTCCTCCGTCATTAGGGCGAGCAGAATCTTGAACCTCGTTGCATCTCCAAAGGCATCGAAAAAGTTGGCAGCTTTTATGATGAGCTCATCATCTGGGAGCCTCTTCTTGACCTTGGCTACCTTCTCTTCGTGTTCCTTGTATCCTTTACAAACTTCAACCATATTTCATCACCACATTTGAACAATTGTGCAAATGTTCTTAAAAAAGTTTCTGGGTATGATAGGTGACAAAGTCCTGATGAAGGTAGAAATGCACCTCAGGATCAGGCAGTGGTATACGTATAATGCCTGGAAAGTTGATAAGAGATGTAGCATCTTGGATAATTAAAGGAAAACAAGATTTTTTAACCAATTTTTGAGAAAAAAATCGCAGGAAGTGTTAAAAAGAGGTTGTGGTTGTTATGGATGATTTTGAAGATATCGCTCAGAGGCTTGAGCCATTGCATGTGTATATACTGACGCATCTAAAACGGGCCAACATAGATTATGCCAGATCTATAGCCCGAACTCTGAAAATGGAGGAAACAGTGATTGTTGATTATCTTAAAGAGCTTGAGAACCTGAACCTTATTGAACGCACACACGGATCGGCTATCAAGCGAACTGATGCAAAATTGAAACTCAGTCATGAAGTGCGGAAACATCACACGTACTATGGGTTGACAAAACTTGGAGAACACATGCTTCGTGAAATGAAGAAGGATTTTGGCAGCTATCTTGCAGCGTTATCTGATTGCGAAGACACGTTTGATATTCTGAAGTTTTTTGCAAGAGTTGGATGTGAGCACGCCGGTGTTATAGCTCGCATGTTTTCGATGAGAGTTGAAGAGGCACGGAATCTTCTCGCTAGGCTTGTCGATCTAGGCTTGCTTGCTGAATGCAGGTCAAAGGTGCTGAAGAAAAAGCACAGGAAAGCCAAATTAAAGAAGGAAACGAGGACACATCACAAATATTATAGGCTTTCAAGGTTGAGTGAATTGCTTTTGAGATACTTTGACTAATTGTTTTATTGAGCCTCAAATTGTAGGTTGGTTCGATGATTGCCTGAACATGTTATCACAATATAGTAATATAGTAATTGTTTACGTCAATCCGTAATGCTATAAACTTTGCTATGTCGCACCGATAATCAAAGATTGAGGTGTTGTAGCATGGTTGGATTTGGGGGCATTGAACTTGAAAACATCGAAATAAGTGTTGGTAAAATTGTTGAGGAGGACGATTTTGAGCCCATGGGTCCAGCTCCAAAACCACCCTATATAGCCCTGAGGGATTGGGATTATTTCTTATTCAGCAGATATAAACCGACTTACGTAGTTGAAAACATTCCAGAGCACGTAAAAACTTTGTTTAATCTTACAGTGGCTGGTACATCGGGCTATATATCAATTGCGAGAAACAGACTGGATTATGCATACCAGAGACTTGGAAAAGATGCAGAAATAAATCTTGGCTTGGATATAGAAGCTCCGCTAATTCGAACGCTGGTCGGAGTTAGACCTAGGAGATTGTCAGATCTTGAGGAGGCTATGGAATATATAATGAAGGAATTCACAGAAACCACAGCCTCCATGCATAGTATGAATGAAACAAACCACCTGGATTTTGAGTCAAAGATGTTTCATCTTGGTTTTCTCTCACTCCTTGCAATGGAGGTTGCGGAAATCCCATACATGATGCTTTCATCCTGCGAAGAAAAAACGCTGAAGTGGGGCACTGGACTTGTCGATCCACATAAACCGACGATTTTTGTCGTTGGCGACGTTCCAGCGATAATGGATATTGTTGAACACGTGAAGTTGTTAGGAAATTCAGTAGAAGTCGTTACTGGCGGCTGCTACGCCCTGGATATGTGGAGTATATCATCTGGAAATGCCAAGATTGTTTGCACTCAGTCGGAAGTGATCGATTTTATAAAGTCAGGCGTACCGGATGTTATTGTAGTTGGCGAAGGCGGCTCCATTCCTGTTGAAGTCGTTAAAGAAGCAAACTGCAAGATTATAAGCTCAAGTCCAAGGGCTTGCATGGGATTACCTGATCTAACGGCTCTGGATGAAAACAAGATTGTAGAAAAGCTTGAAAATGAGACTGGTGCTGTAATTACTGATCCTAAAAAGCTTGCAATAGTCTCTGTGGGTCTTGCAGTAAGCATTTCTACTAAAAGAAAGCATGGAATGGATATAAATATCCCGAACACTGTTTATACAGCCAAACCTCCGCTCAGAGCGTTCCCGGAACACGTTATAAGAGATGTAGGAGTTCCGGTTGTTATGGGAACGATTCCTGGTGTTGTTGCGGCAGTTGGCTGTTCATTCTTTGATGTCAACGAATTTGGCTCCGTGATCGAAAATCTGGCAAAGAGGAAATACCTGATACTGACAACGGGTTGTACGGCTTTACAGCTCTCAAAGTACAGGTCTTCTGAGGTGGAATCTCTTTACAGTCTTGATAATGTGATCCTGATGGGTTCTCCAACCTCAGTTGCACATATAGCTGGCCTGGCTTTGAAGGTGGGAGCAATATTTGGAAGACTCCTGCTGAGGGGCAACGGTCCAGAGGTTTTGGATTACCTGCTGAATAGAGTTGGTGCTGTTGGCTTATCCTGGAGTACGCCGAACGAGTTCACTGTTGCTATGGCTTGGGGTGTACTGAGAGCAGGAGTTCCCGTTGTTGTGGGTAGGAATCTGGCTGCTGCAGGCAGGCTGTTCCTGGGTGATGTGTCAGACGTAAAGAGCTTTGAAGTGTATGACAAGAAGTCAAACAGGAATGTTTTTGCTCCAACCCCTGAGCACCTGCTCTGCCTCGCAAATGATCCAAATGAGGCGCTGGTGCTGGTATCTAAGCTCGTTATGAGGCCAAATGACGGTGCAAAATGCAGGGCTATAAAGGTCGGCAACTACGTTGAATTCTACGAGGAAATACACGATGAACTACCTCCAGACCTGCACCTGTTTATTAGAACTCTGGAGGAAATCCCACCTATGAGGAAAGATGAAATCCTGAATTATTTGAAGACCAAGGGCTGGAAGCCCATGGATACATCATCAATCAATCCGACGATTTTGCCAATGCTTCTGGGGGCTACGGATGGAGAGGCAGAAGTTGCAGAAAGCAGGGAATGAGGAGAATTTGCCTATCATAAATAGAGTAGCTGTGGGGCTTTAGTTCTCTTTTTTAGGGTTATTCATATTCATTATTCTTGTGCGTATGTTGGTGGATTGCTTTTGCGTAAGATCAACGGGCCTATTTTTTGGATTCTGTTTGCGTGTCGTCATAAATTCTTTTTGAGAAATACGTCATGAATTAACAGGATTTTAAACTGTAAACCCGAGAAAGCGGTTGGACTGATTTGTTGAATGCTTTTCTTGGGTATCTTGTTAGGCATAACCTTTTTATAATGAACCACTAACGAGTGGTGTAAACCATTGAAAAGTGGTGGTAATATGGAAGAGCTGAAAATTAGGGCTATGAATATAATGCCTGGTCTGGCATTCTCAAGCGCACTTGCAGTGGTAGCTATTATTTTAGCTCAGATCGTGAACAAATACGTCGCAATTTCACCGCTTATACTCGCTATAGTCGTCGGGATGATCTTTAGGAATACCATAGGTCTTCCAGAGGTGTTCAGTCAGGGTATGCAATTTTCACTAGAGCGTGTCCTGAGAATAGCCATCATCCTTCTCGGTCTAAAACTTAGCATCGCAGAAATCCTCCAAGTTGGCAGCAAGGGGTTAGTTGTGGTTGTTGTGAGTGTTGCACTAACTCTGGCGTTTTCAATCTGGATAGGTAAGCGATTCGGGATTTCAGAAGAACTTGCGACGCTCATCGGTACAGGTGTTAGCATATGTGGTGCATCGGCTGCGATTGCTGTGGCCGGTGTTATTAACGCCAGAGATAGAAACGTTGCCTTCGCCATAGCAACAGTAACTGTCTTCGGTACAGCGGCCATGTTTATCTATCCGGTGTTAGCAAGTGTCATGGGTTTATCCAGCACGGTTTACGGTGTATGGGCCGGTGCAAGCATACATGAGGTTGCACAGGTTGTGGCTGCAGGTTATGCTGTCAGCGATGAGAGCGGTAATATCGCAACCATAGTCAAGCTATCGAGAGTCGTCCTTCTTGCACCTGTGGCAGTAATTCTCGGTATTTTATTTGCCCGAAAGAGTGCAGGTGGCTTTAACCTTAGATCAGTGCCAGTACCGTACTTTATCTTTGGCTTCATAGCCATGATCTTCATCAACTCAATGGCCATAATTCCTGAGCAAATTTCAAGAATGCTGATTCAGGTTGACAATTTCATGCTAGCAGTGGCCATGGCAGCCATGGGTCTGAACACGAGCTTCCGTGACATGCGGGAGATAGGGATAACACCATTCTACGTCGGATTTATCGCATGGATGTTTATAGCGGTGATTTCCTACGCATTAGTTATGGTTTTATATTAAAACTGGAAAATGGGGTGAAGTAGCATGAATGAGGAATGTAGATCTGTTAATTTTGACAACTTCAGGATTCTTGTGGCAACGGATGGTACTGAAGCATCTGAAAATGCTGTCGGGTTAGCAGTGGAACTGGCTAAATCACTGGATTGTGATCTGCATGCAGTTTCGGTTATTTGCAACCAGTTAAAGAGACAGAACGCTGAAGATGCCTTAGCTCAAGTCGAGAAGATGTATCCCAAAGCAAATGTTGTTGTTAGGGAAGGCAAGCCAGCCGAGGAAATAGTTTCATACGCAAAGGAGATCAACGCAAATCTGATAATCGTTGGATCCAGCAACAAGTCAAGACTCGAGAGGTTGTTTATAGGAAGTGTTTCTGAAAAGGTCGTTCGTCATGCGAAAATATCTGTGCTTGTTGCACGCTCACCGAAACTTCCGAAGCGGGTACTGGTTACAACAGATGGCTCGGAGTGTTCGAACCGTGCACTCTACTGGGTGCGAAAGATCAGAGAACGCATACCTTTCGAGGTAACTGTGCTGCACGTGATGGATACATCCGATCCAGCTCCATCGCAGCTGTATCTCGAGGAGCTGCAGCGTCGCAGAGATTGTGCTCTTGGTGCAGCCAGGGCAATTTTTGGAGATTCTGCAGAGTATATTTCGATGAAGGGACATCCAGTGTTCGTCATTGTGGCCATGTCTGCAGATTACGATCTCGTGGTGCTGGGTTCACACGGTAGGAGTGGCATAGATTACCTGCTTCTTGGAAGCGTTGCTGAGAGAGTTGTGCGATTTTCTCGAACAAGCACGCTAATACTGAGGAACAAAAGATTAAATACGGTGTAAGTATCTGAAATGCCCGCGATGGAGATTGAGATAGACGAGAACTTCATCAATGCACTTCGCGATTACGGGCTAACGGCCTATGAAGCCAGAGCATACTATGTTCTTCTGGCTGCAGGAGAGGCTACTGCAGGAACAGTAGCGAAATTGTCCGGAGTTCCACAGCAGCGCATTTATGATACTCTTTCATCGCTTGAGAGGAAAGGTTTCATTCAGGCCAGACACACAAACCCGAAGAGATATGCCGCACTGAGCGTTCGTCGGGCTCTAACCAACCGTATCAGACAGTTTCGTGCGGAATTCGATGCTCGAGAACAGGAACTTAAGGAGCGTATTGACGATCTCGAAAAACGTGCGCCCAAGCCAAAAACTGGTGGTGGCGGTTCACACGTGTGGGTAGTTGAGGGAGAAGAAGCGATCATCGCCCGCATTCTGGAGATGATTCGCAGTGCTAAAAAGAGTGTTAAGCTTGCTGGAGAGCGCCCCCTCTTTACACTCAATTGCAAGGGTGTATTCAAAAAATATCTGCCAGAAGGTGTAAAGCTGTACGCACTGGGCAAGTTTGAGAAGGTGTGCAGAGATGAGATCCGCAGTGTCGGTGGGGAAATTCGTGATGTGGAGTCCTACTGCCATTATCTCCTTATAGTGGATGACTCCAAACTGCTCATTGTTTATTTCGATGACGATGGAATTCCTCACGGGCTTTACACTGAAAACGAGGGGATTATACGTCCTCATGTCCATTTCTTTGACCAGATCTGGAAAATGAATAAGTGAATCAGTTAGCGAACTTCGAAAATATACTTTCCATTTTAAGCGTGATCTTGCCAACGATCCAGCCTAAAATGCTTCCAGCAACGACGTCTAGAGGGTAGTGCACTCCAATATAAACTCTGCTGAAAGCGATTAATATGGCATAGGTGTAAAGCACAATCTTTCTGGTTGTGCTACTGCTGGACAGAACAGATGCAAGAGCGAATGCTTTTTCGGAATGTCCGCTGGGAAAGCTCATCCCTGCTGCTTTTTCAAGTGGTATTACTTCCTGTAGTGTCAGGTATGGTCTGGGGCGTTGAATTATCGTCTTGAGTATCACCACTATTATGGATCCAATAATTGCTGAAACAAGAATTAGAACTCCTTCTCTTCTGTATCCAGTAATGTAGAGGACAATTCCAAGAAAAACAACTGTTACAGCGCTTCCAAGATGTGTTACAGTTATGAAAACTGGATTTAATGCCGGGTCTACAATACCTGGGTTTATCTTGAGCATGATGGTTGAATCGATCTGCGAAATCTGGGGTGGAAAAACGTCTGGCGTTGTACTGCGTCTGTCCATGAAAATTCTGTCAGCGCTTCCAGTGGCAATTCCGCACAGAACTGCTAAAGCGATGATTGCTATTTCCAGGGTTATTGGTTTCATTTTAGCCACCTTCATCTGCGTTGTCTGGTTTTTTGCGATTTGAGTATAGGAGCAGGGAAATGATCATTTCCTTTCTGTGTGTTCCCACGCCTCCACAAAACCTTCGACGAGCCTGTCGAGAAAACTCTCTTTGTATGTTATGAGAAGTTTTACGATCCTCTCCGGGTCTTTAACCTCGAAATAACTTTCTCTGCCCTCCTTTCTTTTTTCGACAATTCCTGCTTCCACGAGCTTATTCAGGTGCCACGAAATGGTGGAAGGAGATAGGCGAACGGCTTTGGACACGTCTTTATTGTTTGCGTTGGGGTTATTCAGGAGGTATACCAAAATACGTCTCGACGTTCTGCGCCTCAAGAAAGACAATATTTTTTTATCGACATCATCAAGCTGGCAGTCTTTTGGAAAATAGCGGATGTACTCTCCATCCTGATCGGATCTTATCAGATTTTTCTTTTCCAGATAACGGAGATGATACTGTAAATTTCCGACGGCTATTTTCAACCTTCTTTCAATTTCTCTGAAATGGATGCCGGGAGATTTCTTTATAAGTTCGTATATTTTTCTTCTCGTCTCAAGATCGAATTCCATGTTTCACCTGCTCTCTTTAACGACCATTGCAGAGAAGAACAGCAGCAGTATCACGAAATCGAGCAGATTTGCTGCAATGTCGATGACGTCTCCTTTTTGGGGGATTATGATGTCAGAGACTTTCAGAAACCCCTTTAGAGCGTAAAAGAAAAATGCCGCTGAGACGAGTAGAATCTTTCGCCTTCTTTCCCGTAAATAAGCTATGGCTGAGATCGTGAATATTGCTAAGGCGAGGAAACTTGAAAGAACTCTTATTATTTCGTCCAGTTCCATTTTTTACACCTTTTATGCTATTTACCGTTTGCTTTATGATCTTGGATAAGCTAAAAATAAAAAAGTTTGGTTTACTCGTTTTCGGATGCGGTTTCCTGTTCAGTAATCATTTCATGCTCATCAGTCTCGTGACTCTCATCGCTGTCAATGTATGCTACCCTTCCATTTCCAGCGTCCACCTTGACGTCCTTTACTCCAGCGTCCGTTGAAATCTCGACTGAGTATACTACATATCCGTTTTCGTTGTCGAGGGATACTTTAACGACCTTTCCTGGAACTTTTGCGAGTGCTGCATTCTTTGCGTCTTCTGGTGTAATCTTTGCGTAAGCTTCGAGGGCTTTGGCTTCATGTGTTTCATCATCCATCTGTGGAGCTTTGATTGATGCGACGTAGTTTGGTTCCTGTACGTCATTTTGCACATCTGTTTGTATGCTGGTGGTTTTTGTGGCACTAACTGCACCAATGGCACCCATCGCTACCATTACCACCAGCAACACCAGCATGTAACTTCTTTTCACGCTATCACCTCCCGTTTCTTTAATCTTACTTGAATCTCATTTTAAATAGCTGTTTTGGTTCAAAACTCGAATTTTAGTACAGTTTTCGAAGAATTGCTGTTACTGAAAGCTGATGTAATTGGAAAATTGTTTTTACCTTGGAGTAGTCCTTAAGAGCAGTATAATGTCAGCTATGGATCCTTTTAAAAACGTGGATAAACTCTCAGGAAAAGTCCTACTTCATTTTCTGATTTTTGGACCGGACACACTCAAATTAATGGGTAAAAGACTTCTGGGAAAGGAGACGAATATTGATCCGTCTGTCATAAAGGAAGTGCGTGCAGGGCTGTGTGAGATGGGACTTGTAAAGCGTAGAAATGGAAAGGTTCTTCCAAAACGCTCACCAATTTCCAGCATAAAGCCGTGGATAAAAATAAAGGTAAAAGCAAAAGAGACTGCAAAGCATGGACAGTATTTTGAATTAACAAAGGAAGGAAAGAAGGTGGCAAAAATGTTGAAGAATCCGCAGGAATGATCTTACATGCAGCACTTCTTTTTGTCATGTACGAAGTCCCTGTACCTTGCAAACAGGACTGTTGTTATCACGACTATGGTCATGAAAAACCACTCGTTTACAAACCATGCAAGCAAAAGGATGCTGTAAAGTATGCCTCTGCTACCGAGAGTATAAAAGCTACATCCTCTGTTCAGGAGGTGTGCAAGGTACTGGTGTGCTTCGATACCAAGATGCTCGCGAATTGTTTCTGGGGGTGTTGTGGCTAACAGACTCACAAGTCTGTAGTATCTGAGGGATGATACGAAGAATATGAATGAAACAGCCTGCAACCCGGCTATAAATAGGATTTTAAACTCAAACAGGCCAACATCTGTTATCTTAAGACTTTTTGCCAGAGTATCTAGATTTATGAGCAGATTTAGCAGCATTCCTATAAATATTAGCGATGCAGAGGCAAACAAGTTGCTAACATATATCGCATCTCTGAGCTGCTGTACCAAAACCAGAGGCTCACCCTTTTTTATCACGTTCTCTATTCCTTTTTCTCTAAATATGTTTGCATACGTCTTAACGACTTTTTTTGGGTATTTCTTTGTGAGGATGAAATAGGTGCTGTGGTATCCTGCGAAGCAAATCAGAAACACAACCAGTGCGAGAAGATTTGGTAAATCGAGCATAGGAAGAGAGTATTAGTAGGGTGTATAAAAAACTTTGCTGGTGATATAGATATGATGTTCACTGGCAAGAAATGATACCAAATTCTTTGACAGGCCCCAATCCATTCTTATTAAAGCGAGACAAATTTGCGGAGAAAACTTATAAATTCTATGTTGTAATGTCTTTTACTGTGCACGAAATGAGCTTTGCACAGGCAATTGTAGAGAACGTATTGAGGCTTGCTGAAGAAAAAAATGCTAAAAAAGTGTTGAGTGTTGAACTTGAGTTAGGAAAATTGCTCATGCTTAATCCAGAGCAGCTTGAATTCTGCTTTCAGGTTGCAAGTCATGGTACCATTCTTGAAGGGGCTGAACTCAAGGTTGATTTTGTTCAGCCGATCATTGAATGCACTTCGTGTGGAAGAAAATACGATGAATATGTTGGAATATGTGACTGTGGTGGAATTATCAGGGTTGAGGGTGGAAAAGAGATGATAATTAAAAAAGTAGCCATGGAGGTAGAATAATGCATCGCATTGAAGTTGAAGCGGAAGTAGATGTTCTTTCTATGAATAAAAAGCTTGCAGCCGAGAACAGAGAATATTTGAGGAAACACGGGATTGTTGCAATAAACATAATGGGCGCAACTGGAAGCGGTAAGACGCTTTTGATAGAAAAAACGGTTGATGCTCTGTCAAACGAGATGAAAATCGGTGCAATCTTGGGCGATGTAATCTGCAAGGCGGATTATGAGAGGGTGGTAAAGCATGGTATTCCTGTTGAAGCTGTTAATACTGGCAAGGAGTGTCATCTCGATGCCCATCTGATTCATCACCGTATCACATCCTTTAAGGATGTTGACCTGATTCTTATTGAGAATGTTGGAAATCTAATCTGTCCTGTTGATTTTGATTTAGGCGAGGATTACAGAGTCGTGATGGTGAGCGTAACGGAAGGAGATGACGTTGTGGAGAAGCATCCTGAGATTTTCAGACTGGCAGATGTAATTATCATAAACAAGGTTGCTTTAGCTGAGGCGGTTGAAGCAAATGTGGACAAGATGGAAGAGGATGCAAAGAATCTTAATCCAAAAGCAAAGATAATCAGGATGGATTTGAAGAAGGATATTGGGTTTGATGAATGGCTGGATTTTGTTCGTGGTGTGGTGAGGAGATAACCATGTGTCTCGCTGTTCCCGGCAAAGTTGAAAGCATCGATTTTCCGTTTGCAATCGTTGATTTCAACGGAACGAAAAAGAAGGTTAGAATTGATTTACTTGATGATCTGAAGGTGGGAGATTACGTCCTTGTCCATGTTGGTTTTGCAATTCAGAAAATGGATGAGGAAGATGTAAAGGAGCTTGAGGAGATCTGGAAACAGGTACTCGAGACGGAGCAGTGATAAAATGGCTGAACTATCTGTTAAGGAGAAAATAAAAGGGATTGCTGAGAAAATAAGAAAGGAGATGGAGGGTGAGAGGGAAATCAGAATTATGCATTTGTGTGGGACACATGAGGATACGATAACCCGTTTCAACCTTCGCAGCCTACTTCCACCAAATCTCAAGCTGCTGAGCGGGCCAGGCTGTCCCGTCTGTATAATTCCCGATTCTGACTTGCAGATGGTTTTTCACCTCATCCAGAATGCAAACATAATTTTCACAACCTTCGGCGATATGGCTCGTGTTCCCTTTGAAGGAAAATCGCTCTTTTACTACAAATCCAAGGGGCATGACATCAGAATCGTTTACAGCATCTTTGATGCTGTTGAAATTGCAAAGAACAGTGATAAGCCAGTTGTTCATTTTGGCATAGGATTTGAGACAACGATGCCCTCAACAGCTCTTGCAATCCTGGATGGCGTTGAAAACTTCACTGTATTCTCCTCTCACCGATACTTTATTCCTGCAATGGAGTATCTGCTTTCTCTTGGTGAAGCAAAGATTGATGGCTTCATAAATCCTGGACATGTTTCCACGATAGTAGGAGTAAAGGCCTACGAGCATATAAAGAACAGATACTGGGTACCTCAGGTTATTGCCGGCTTCGAACCAGAAGATGTGATGCTTGCGGTTTATCAGCTTGTCAAAGCCATCAAGAATGGAGATTCAGCGTTGATCAATGAATATTCAAGGGCAGTAAAGTATGAAGGAAACCTGAAAGCCCAGCAGGTTATGGATGAGGTTTTCGAGAAGGAAGACTGGGAATGGCGAGGACTTGGTGTGGTGCCAAATTCTGGAGGAGCAATCAAAGATAAATATCAGGATTATGATGCGATGAAGGTATTTGAAGATGTTTTCAAGGATTTCGAGTTGAAAGAAGATACAAGAAAGAAAGCCTGCAGATGTGGTGAAGTTTTGAGAGGTTTGATCACTCCATCGGACTGCCCGCTTTTCATGAAAGCATGCACGCCCAAAGATCCGATTGGCCCGTGTATGGTCAGCTTTGAAGGTACGTGCAATATATGGGCGAAATATGGAGGGTATTAGTCAAGTTCAGCCCTGACAGCAACAAACATTGGTCCACGAACATCTATTTTTCCTTCTTTTGAGGTTATGTATCTCCTCACGTTGTCGTGAAGTTTCAGATTGATATCTGATAGCCCTTCTACAACCCTTACCCTCACTTCTACCTCTTTGTCTCCCCTCATTGCCGCATCTTCAATTCTTTTGGCTGCGAGGTATGCGAAGGAGTCGATATATCTTATGCCAGTAGTTACGCCATTATCAAAGTATTCTTTCCACTTTTCGCTGCGCGGGATACCATACACGCTTCCCTGATAAACGACAACTTCATTGCTGTATGCTGGCCCGCAAAGCTTCGTGTTTGGCTCTTTCTCAACAACGTATACTGAAACCTTTCTACCGTACAGTTCGCCTTCATATGCGAGAAACTCACACGGACTTGGCTCGCTAGCGTATTTTTCTGCTGTTTCAACAATAGCATTTGCAATTCGCAATCCTGTAACTGTGTTTGGAACCTCTGCCACCTTTATTGCTCTTGCTATATCCATATCGCTTAGCTCTATTTTTCCGTAAAGCCATGGATAGACGAGCTCTCTGACATCTGAGTAGCCGTATAGAATCATTGCAAGCCTTTCAACACCCAGTCCGAGGTTCATAACAGGATATTCTATATCGTACTGGGCCAGAGCAGTGGGTGAGTATATACCAAACGTAGCTACTTCGATCCATCCATCCTTGTATTTTGTGTTTGAACCAACGAGTTTTGGATGAAATGCGAAAACTTCAGTCTGTGTTCCCGGAATGTAGTATTTGCTTCTTTTCTCGTCCGGCTTAAATTTGAACTTCTCAAAACCGAATTGCCTAAGCAATGCTTCAGCTACAGCCTTTCCCTCATCGACGCCAACATCTTCGTCAACAACAACACAGCTTGCGGAGAAATACGTATAGAGTCTTGTAGCATCCTCACCCTGCTCTTTTCTGAAACAGCGGTCTATACTGAACAGCTTTATTGGTAATGGTAAGCGATCTGCCACCTTGCTCAGCGTTATGAACCAGCCCGTTGTCATGTGGCTGCGAAGTGTCAGGGTGCTCGCTTCTGGTTTTATCTCCTTGAACTCAGGAAAAACCTCGTCAATAATCTTAACGGCTGTGATATCATCTGTATTCAGTGCTTTTGCAATTTCGAAGCTTAAATCGTCACCATCGATCTTCCCCTTCTTGAAAGAGTGGAAAATCTTCTGCAGATTGTTTACCTCATCGTTGCTGACATCTCTACCCACAATATCTTTGATCTTTGCAATCTTATCTGATGAAATTCCGATGTTGGGACGGGGAAGGGATGCAAGGTAAAAACATCTATCGAGTACTGCAAGAGCCTCCTTCCCAAACTGTCTTCTTACATGAACATCTTCAACGATTAGTGGGTTAACAACCTCCTTAAAACCGAGTGAGAGGTAAGCCTTTCTGAGATCCTGTATGGTTTTGAAAAGTGGGTGTTCTTCGCCTACAGAGTATCCATAACGGGGATAGATTGAGTTGGGCTCTCTTGGCGTTAAAACTTCAGCGCTCTTCTTCCATACACTTTCAAAGTCCTCCTCAACCAGTTCCCTGTATCTGCGGGCATCAAATTTCATGACATTTCCTGCAACATCTGGCAGTTATTTACTTTTTTCTCTTATGTTCTCTCAATTTGTGCAGGGTGGCAATTATTTGAAAAATTTCGCCAATAAATTTAAATACGTTTTAGGTTATCCTAAAACCCGTGAACGTGGTACTTGTTGGCAGTCCAAACGTGGGTAAGAGCTTGATTTTCTATCATCTTACCGGTAAGTATGCTACTGTATCGAATTATCCCGGCACGAGTGTTGATGTAACAACAGGAAAAATGAAGGGGTTGGATGCAACATTAATCGATACTCCCGGAATGTATTCTTTTTTGACGATAACGGAAGAAGAAAGGGTCGCAAAGAAAATTCTGTTTGAAACAAATCCTGAGGTTGTTGTTCACGTTATCGATGCTAAAAATATAGAGAGGATGCTCCCATTAACCCTTCAGCTGATTGACGCATGCTTCAATACGGTTCTCGTGCTAAACGCAATGGATGATGCGGAAAGGCTGGGAATACGAATAAACGTTAAACTCCTTGAAGAAAGACTCGGAATTCCTGTTGTTGCCACAGTGGCAACGGAGAAAAAGGGAATAGGTGAACTCAGAAAGATCATTGCCTCAGCAATTCAAAATCCTCGCAGAAAGAGAAAGTTGCTGAAGTTCAACTCTTGGATTGAGAAATATACTACCGAAATAGCGTCAAGTTTAAAGAAGGAATATCCGGTTAGCAAGGATTTTCTTGCACTCTTGCTCCTCATGGGGGATCAGGATGCACTTGAAATGGTGAAAAATGAGGAAAAATATGATGAAATAGTTGAGATCGTAGAGACTGCAAAGGATCAGTTACCCCATTCAATCTCATACGAGATAGCTTCGCAGATACAGAAGCGAACAAATGAACTTCTTGAAGGTGTCATCGAAGTTGAGACACCAGAGAAGGGAAGTTTCAGAGATAGACTCAGCGAGCTCTCACTCCATCCTTTATTTGCCATCCCCATGGCTATTGGAGCTCTGTTTATGCTGTATCTATTTGCTGGTGTGATTGGAGCTCAGGTTCTTGTTGACCTGATTGAGACAGCATTTGAGAGATACATCAATACACCCTTGAACGAATTTCTTGAGGCGTATGTTCCCTATTACTGGTTAAGGGAGCTAATAGGTGGGGAGTTCGGAGTTGTTACGCTTGGTTTGAGGTATGCCATTGCAATAGTCCTTCCAATTGTGACAGCGTTCTTCTTCATCTTTTCAATTATCGAGGACTCTGGCTATCTGCCGCGTCTTGCCATGCTTCTTGACAGGGCATTCAAGACTGTTGGTTTGAGCGGGAGAGCAGCGATACCACTGGTTCTCGGTCTAGGATGCGGAACGATGGCTACAATAGTGACGAGAGTTCTTGAATCGAGGAAGGAAAGGATAATCGCCACAATTATGCTCGCTATTGGAATTCCATGCTCGACCCAGCTCGGAGTAACGATGTCTGTGGCTCCCGATTTCTGGGCCGTGCTCTTATGGTTCACTATCGTGAGCTCTGTGACACTGTTTACTGCCTTCCTCGCTTCAAAGCTGATTCATGAACCCTCTCCAATCTTTTTCATGGAAATACCACCATTGAGAATGCCAAATATGGGAAATGTGATCACCAAAACGCTGACTAGGCTTGAATGGTATTTCAAGGAAGTGCTGCCAATCTTCATTATTGCCAGCGTGCTTATATGGTTTGGAAGAATGATAGGGCTGTTTGATCTGGTGGTTTCAGCGATGGCCTTCCCCACTAGGCTGATTGGTTTGCCTGAAGAAGCCGCAATAGTATTTATTTTCGGATTCTTCAGAAGAGATTACGGGGCTGCCGGGCTGTATGATCTTGTGAGCAGAGGGTTGCTTAGCCATACACAAATAATAGTTGCAATGGTAACTCTCACCCTCTTTGTGCCCTGTGTGGCTCAGTTTCTTGTAATGATTAAGGAAAGAGGATTGAAGCTTGCAATACTGATCTTTATGATATCTATGACTGTGGCATTCGGGGTAGGCTATATAACCAACGTGATCCTAACAGGAGTTGGTGTCTAAAATGCGGGAAGAACTGGAAAACATTCTTGAAGATATATGGGTTAAGATCAATGAAGAGGGGGCCAAGGTTCAACCATCTCAATATCCTCAAGCATTACTTGATGAGCTTATCAATGAAGGTTACATATCAAAGAAGGGTGATGAAATCTTCCTGACTGAAAAGGGGGAGGAAAGAGCCAGGAAAATTATAAGGCTGCACAGGCTTGCTGAAAGACTTCTAAGCGATGTTTTGGGGGTAAGTGAAGGTATAATGGAAGAATCAGCCTGTCGTTTTGAACATATTTTGAGTGAGGAGGTTGAGGAAGCCATTTGCACACTCCTCGGACACCCCTCGGTTTGTCCTCATGGCAGACCAATACCCAAGGGTAAATGCTGTCTTAAAGGAGAAGACAAAGTTCAAAGGCTCATATTCAAGCTGAGTGAACTGAATCCAGGCGATGAGGGCGAGGTCAAATACATACTTGCAGATGATGCTGTTTCGAAGAAGGTCATAGCAGTCGGTTTGCTACCGGGTAGGCGATTCAAGGTGATTAGAGTTTTCCCGAGTTATGTGATCCAGATGGATAACACTCATTTTGCCCTCGATAAACAAATAGCCGAGACAATTTACGTGCTCAAAATATGACTCAAAATATGATATTCAGGGGTAAGCACTCGGTAGTGTATGTTAAAGGGGATAGGGCGATTAAGAGGTTCCACCCTCACCTTGAGCTGAACTTCTGGAAAGAGACAAAATTCCTGACGATTCTACAGAAATATGACTTTGTGCCCAGGGTTTACAGAATAGATCCAGGAAATCTTGAGATAGAAATGGAATTTATAGAGGGGGATCTCATAAAAGACTTTTTACCGAAATATGATGCTACCTCGGTTAAGCATGTTCTAATAAAATGTTTTGAGATATGTCACCTCCTTGACGAGCTGAAGATTCAGAAGGAGGAAATGAATCATCCTGACAAGCACATCATTGTATCAAACCTAAAACCGTATTTCATAGATTTTGAAAGGGCTCATGAGTCTTCAAAGCCTAGCAATGTTACTCAGTTTGTCTCCTATGTAACTTCGGCGAGGATAAGAAAAATCCTGAAAGGCAAAATAGACATACCTGAAAATAAAACTATTTTACCAGTTATGAAGGATTATAAACGAACGTACTCCCGTGAACATTTTATCAGACTTATGAATTGTTTATTTGGAGAACTAAATAAACAAAAGAGTTAAATACTTCGAAACCCAAAACCCGTGAAATTTAATTTGGAGGTGCCAAGTTTGGAAGATTTCGGAAGAAGACCTCCCGTAGAGGTCGGAGATGTAAGGACTGTGAAAATTGAGGCAATTGGAAGTGGTGGAGACGGAATAGCTAGAATAAGTGGTTTTGTTGTGTTTGTTCCGGGAACAAAGGTGGATGACGAAGTTACTATAAGAGTAACGAAAGTTCTCAGAAAGTATGCATTTGCCGAAGTTGTGGAATAATTCACGATAACAAAGTTTCATCAAGTTTTTAAAATTTTTATTTTGTTTGTTTTATTTTTGCTTTGTTGTTTGTGCCCGGCGGTTGTGCTGATGTACCGCCGAAAGTGCTCTTTGACCTCATGCCGGTGGTCGCGGATAAAAGAGTATTTAATGAGAATATGTAATAGAATCGGCAGGAACACTTTCCGCAGGTTTAAAACTGGGTCCGGAAGTCTTCCTGATGCTTGGCTGTAGGGTGGTGGATATTGCCAAAGAGTAATTGGTTTATCAGAGCTTCTGTATTATTTCGTTCAGCTTGTTGATGTGCTCGC
Organism: uncultured archaeon; assembly: GCA_964652135.1. GTDB lineage: Archaea > Halobacteriota > Archaeoglobi > Archaeoglobales > Archaeoglobaceae > CAZZAF01. The sequence goes on along the minus strand of CAZZAF010000006.1, from coordinate 26,481 downwards.
TAATTTCTTTGATTTCCTTCTTGAGATTCTCGAAAACTTTGTCTGAATCTTCTCTGATAATAGCTCCATACTGTGTGGGCTCTATTATTCCAGCCTGCTCAAGTATTCTGAGTGAATATCTTATCTTGTGTTTGGGTATTTTCATTATTTCTGCAAGTTTGAAAATTCCTATTGGTTGGTTCTCCTTTACAACCTCTAGAACCTCAAGGTGGCGAAGTGCTATTTCAGCTTCCTGTTTTAGTTTTCTCAATACCATATCATGATTTCTAGTAGCTAAATATAAAATATTTTTTGAATAACCCACTGACCTTGGTTCCTGTGAAAAGGTGAACTATGACCATTATTATTGATAATTCCTACTCTGTGGGAAATACATGGCTGGTTGCAGTACTGTAGGAATGCCTAATGCCTTGAATTACGCTGAATTTCCTTCAAAATCTTCGACGACAATCGTACTTGCAGTCCTCTGATCTGCAACGTTTCAGCGGTGTAATTCTTTTTCGTCAGCCCCAAGAACAGCGAGGAGAATGTTTGCACGCAAGGTCATTTCGAAATAATTTTTGTCTGGTTCAAGCACAGCAAATTTCTTTGGAATTGGAATAAAGAGTTGCTCATTGGAAGAATATTTGTATTTTCCATCTACATCGACAATCACTCTTACATTTGCAGGATCCCTTCTAGACGTCGAAATGAACAGTGATCCGTTTTTGTATTTTTCTACGATTGCCATAAGCTCTTCCACACTGTATTTTGAGAAGAGCGAACAACATATTGTTTCTGCAATTTTCATCAGAGGGGGTGGACCGCATACGATATGTTCGGTACTGCTAATATCCATCCAACTGCCTTTACATCTATTAAGAATATAAATCTTTCCTCTTTGCCATTTTTCGAAACAGTCACATTTTTATGTCTTTATGTGAAGTGATTTTGCGTGATAGCCATAATTGATTATGGTGTGGGAAATCTCAGAAGTATTCAGAAAGCCGTTGAATTTGTAGGAGGAAACGCTGTAGTAACTTCTGATCCAGCTGTCATCGAGGAGGCAGATGGAATTATTTTACCAGGTGTCGGTGCTTTCAAGGCGGCAATGGTCGAACTGGAACCACATGAGAAGATCATAAAAAATGCTGATGTTCCCGTTATGGGTGTATGTCTTGGAATGCAGTTATTCGCAACAGAAAGTGAAGAAGGTGGTTTGCACAGGGGACTAGATCTAATTCCAGGCAGGGTTGTGCGATTTCCACAGAATGTAGGGAAAATTCCTCACATGGGCTGGAATCAGATAAGGATTAACAAAGAGCACCCCGTATTTGATGGAGTTAAAAATGGAAGCTACATGTATTTTGTGCACTCGTACCATTTTCAGACAGCTGAAGAGTTTGTACTGACTACGACGGAGTACGGGATTGAGTTCACATCCTCTGTCCTGAAGGACAACTATCTTGGATTTCAGTTCCATCCTGAGAAAAGCGGAAGGGATGGTCTGAAGATTATCAAAAACTTCGTTGAAATGTGCAGGAGCTGAGTTTCGTCTTTCTTCTTTTTCTACATTCAATCTATTTTAGCTATCATTGGGGGATTTGGTTATTGTCTATATCGTCATAGTTATAATTAATAATACTTCTGTCAATGAGATGCGTGAATGAACTTTTTGCCGATTGTTTTATTTACATTATCTCCGCGATGAGCTTTTAAAACAGTTTATGTCGGTGAATCCTGATGCCATCGATTTCAATTGCAATTCCGTCGTCGGCTCTAATCAATGAGAAGGACGAGAAGATAAAAACGTACAAGGTTGGCTTAATCGCCAGAGCTGCTGCCATCTTTAAAGTGAAGGAAATCCTAATCTACAGGGATCCGGCATTAGATGAGTCGGATTTCATTGCAGACATTCTTGAGTACCTTGAAACTCCGCAGTATCTCCGCAAGCAGTTAATTCCAATCAAGAGATCTCTTAGATATGCTGGTGTTTTGCCACCTCTCCGCATACCATCTCATAAGCCGAAACATTTAAAAATCGGTGAAGTAAGGGAGGGGGTTGTAAAGAAGGTTGGTCCTGACGGCACCGCGTGGGTGGATATTGGTGTCTCCGCCCTGGCACTCCTGCGCGGTAAAGCAAGCAGGGGTGCCCGCGTGACCGTCAGGGTCTATTCGAAGAAGCCGTTGGTAGTAGAAGAAGCGAAACCCCAGGAGTATTGGGGATATAGGGTAAGTGTAGTGGAGTTCAAAGAGCTCCTTAAAAGGAAAAATTTGGTAATAACATCGAGAAAGTGCAAAACAGCGACCGTCGAGGAAATCAGTGCGCTCGGTGATGACATAACCCTCGTGTTTGGAAGCCCCGAAGAAGGGGTTTTCGAGATTGCAAAGAGGCTCGGAGTGGAAATAGACGGAAAATGCTGGAACTTCGTGCCAAAGCAAGGTGTGGAGACTGTAAGGTTGGAAGAAGCAATATTTGCAACCCTCGCGATAATAAATTTCGTAAAATGCGGAAATTAATGGTCAAGAAGGTGGTTTGAAATGAAGGAACACAGACCAAGAAGGGGATCCTTGGGATTTTCTCCGCGCAAGAGAGCTAGCAGTATCGTACCAAGGATAAGGGCTTGGCCCGATTACGACGGAGAGCCAAGATTGCTCGGGTTTGCCGGCTATAAGGCCGGAATGACGCATGTTGTGATGGTAGATGATAGGAAAAACTCGTTGACTTATGGAGAGGAAATCGTAGTACCTGTTACTGTACTTGAGACGCCACCAATGAAAGTGGCGGGCATTAGGGTTTACAGAAAAACAACCTATGGATTGCAGATTGCTGCAGAAGTCTGGAGCGACAACCTTGACGATTTCCTCGGAAGGAGACTCAGACTACCCAAGAAGTCACCAGATGTTGATAAGTTGAAGAACATTGAAGATATTGCGGAAGTTAGAGTCATTACGTACACCCAGCCATACAAGATAACGGGTGTACCCAAGAAGGTTCCTGATGTGATGGAACAAAAGGTAGGTGGAGATGTTAATGCTGCTCTTGATTATGCAATTGAGAAGCTTGGAAAAGAGGTAAAGGTATCTGAAGTTTATAATGAGGGAGCGATTATTGATGTCCTCTCTATAACCAAGAGTAAGGGATTCCAGGGTCCAGTTAAGAGATGGGGAGTTATCACGCTCGATGCAAAGCACGCCAGAAGCAGCAAGCACCGCAGAGTTGGATGTCTAGGTCCGTGGACTCCGCACAGAGTGAGATGGACAGTTCCACAGGCAGGTCAGATGGGATTCCACCAGAGAACTGAGTTCAATAAGAGGATCATCAAGATTGGAGAGAATGGTGATGAAATAACTCCAGTTGGAGGATTTGTTCACTACGGTGTCGTCAGAAATGAGTATGTGCTCGTGTCTGGAAGCGTTCCTGGCCCAGTTAAGAGGCTTGTAAGAATGAGAGATGCGATAAGACCGCCAAAGGCCACTTACGATGGAATCAATCTGATCTATGTCAGTACAACTTCGAAACAGGGAAGGTGATAATGAATGAAGGCAAACATCCTTAACTTGAAAGGAGAAGTTGTCGGAGAAATAGAGTTGCCGGCTGTGTTCAAGGAAGAATACAGGCCCGACATAATCAGGAAGGCAGTTCACGCTATCCAGAGTCACAGGAGGCAGCCCTATGGACCCAACCCACTTTCGGGTTTTGACTACGCAGTTGAAAACTGGGGTCCAGGATATGGTGTTGCTAGGGTTCCAAGATTGAAGACTGGAAGAAGGGCTGCAAAAGTTCCGCAGGCAGTAGGTGGTAGAGAAGCTCATCCTCCTAAAGTTCAGAAAGTTTGGGAAGAGAAAATCAATAAGAAAGAAATGAAAAAAGCTCTGCGCTCTGCAATAGCAGCAACAGCAATTATTGATCTGGTTAAAGCTAGAAACCACATTTTTGAGGGTGAATTGCCAAAGGTTGTTGTGGATGACATTCAGTCACTTTCCAAGACAAAAGAAGTCATTGATGTTTTCAAGGCAATTGGTGTTTATGCTGATGTTGAAAGGGCGAAGGAAAGGAAGAGAGTCAGAGCAGGAAAAGGTAAAATGAGAGGCAGGAGATACATCACAAGAAAGAGCGTTCTGCTCGTAGTTGGTGAGGATAACGGAATTCTTAAAGCAGCGAAGAACCTGCCCGGTGTTGACGTCGTTCTTGCAAAGGATTTGAATGTGGAGCTGCTCGCCCCCGGCGCCCATCCTGGCAGGCTGACGGTTTGGACAAAATCTGCAATCGAACATCTGGAGGGATGGTTATGTTGATAAAGTGCTTCCTCGTCACAGAAAAGAGCACTGCAGATCTTGAGAAGAATATACTTACTGCGATAGTAGACATCAGAGCCAAGAAACCGGAGATAAAAAGGGAAATTGAGAAGAGATTTGGTGTTGAAGTGGAGAAGGTTAATGTATTGATCACTCCTAAAGGAGAAAAGAAGGCTTACATAAAGCTCAAGCCAGAATATTCTGCTGAAGAAATTCTTTCAAAGTTAGGAGTATTCTGAGGTGAGGTGAAATGGGTAAACGTATAATTTCACAGAATAGAGGAAAGGGAACCCCGACATACGTAGCTCCGTCTCATAAGTATAAGGCAGATCTGAGACACCTCAGGTTCACAACCGATGTAATTCAGGCTAAAGTAATCGACATTGAACATGATCCAGCAAGAAATGCTCCAATTGCACTCGTGGAGCTGCCAGATGGCAGTGAGACATACATCATGGCGACTGAGGGTATGGGTATTGGAGATATTGTTGAAGCTGGACCTAGTGTAGATTTGAAGCCAGGAAATATCACATTTCTGAAGAACATACCAGAGGGTACTCCTGTATGTAATATTGAATCTCAGCCGGGAGATGGTGGAAAATTCGCGAGAGCAAGTGGTACCTTTGCTCTTGTTGTTGCGCATGAAGAGGATCGTGTACTGGTTCAGATGCCTTCTGGACAGTTAAAATGGCTCAATCCTAATTGCAGGGCTATGATTGGTGTTGTTGCTGGAGGAGGCAGAACTGACAAGCCATTCGTAAAGGCTGGTAAGAAGTACTACAAGATGAAGAGCAAGGCTGCGAAGTGGCCGAGAGTTAGAGGAGTTGCAATGAACGCTGTCGATCACCCGTTCGGTGGAGGTAAGCACCAGCATGTTGGTAGACCCAAGACAGTCAGCAGAAACGCTCCACCAGGTAGAAAGGTTGGTAGCATTGCTGCAAGAAGAACGGGTGTGAGGAGGTGAAGATGCATGGCACTTAAAAGTAAAGTAGTAAGACCCAAGGAATTCAGATATCGCGGTTATACTCTTGAAGAACTCAAGAATATGAGTCTTGAGGAGCTTGCACAGCTCCTTCCTTCAAGAGAAAGAAGAAAGATAAAGAGAGGCTTTACTGAGCAGGAAGAGAAGCTACTTAGGAAGCTGAGAAAGAAAGGTACTGCCAGAACTCACTGCAGGGACATGGTAGTACTTCCTGAAATGGTTGGTAAGGTGATCTTTGTTCACAATGGTAAGGAGTTCGTTAGGGTTGAGATCAAGCCTGAGATGATTGGTCATAGACTTGGTGAGTTTGCTCAGACAAGGACATTCGTCAAGCACAGCGGTCCTGGTGTCGGTGCTACAAGAAGCAGTAAATACGTGCCGCTTAAGTGAGGTGAGTAAATGGCGAGGGTTGGTTACGCTTACAAACCTGCGGATGAAACGAAGGCTGCAAAGGCCATGGGCTACGAGATGCCAATTAGCTTTAAGCATGCAGTGGAAATCTGCGCAGCAATAAGAGGTAAGAAGGTAGAGGATGCCATCAAATACCTCGAAGATGTAGTTGCGATGAAGAGAGCAGTGCCGTTCAAGAAATACAAGAGGAAAGTGGGGCACAAGAGTGGCCTTGAAAAATGGTATGCTGGTAGATACCCACAGAAGGCGGCAAAGTATATCCTGAAGGTATTGAAGAACCTTGAGGCTAATGCTGAGTACAAGGGTTTGGAGAAGGATAGACTCATCATCGTTCATGCTCAGGCTAAGAAGGGTAGAGTTTTGAAGAGATATATGCCTCGTGCATTTGGTAGAGCTACTCCTAAATTCCAGGTTCTAACAACAGTCGAATTCGTAGCAGAGGTGCGATAATGGCGGTCGAAAGAAAGTTTGTGGAAGACAGGATTAAGAAACTCAAAGTAAAAGAATGGATGGTTCAGGAAGTCAGGAATGCTGGCTTTGGCGGTGTAGATATTACTAGAACTCCTCTCGGCACACAGGTAACTCTGTTCGTTGAAAGGCCTGGTCTGGTAATTGGAAAAGGTGGAAGAAGAATAAGGATGCTTACAGAGAAGCTCAAGGAATTTGATATTGAGAATCCTCAGATAAGCGTTGATGAGATCGAGAAACCAGAATTCAACGCTCAGCTAATGGCCTCGCTGCTTGCAAGGGCTCTCGAGAGAGGCTGGTACTTCAGAAAAGCGGGATACAGATTCCTCTACAGAATAATGGAAGCTGGAGCAAAGGGATGTGAGATTGAAATCAGTGGTAAGCTTGTGAGTGAAAGAGCAAGAACAGAGAAATTCGTAGCGGGAACAATGGTTCATACTGGTGAGCCAGCATACAGCATGGTTAGAAAAGGTTTCGACATTGCAATCAAGAAACTCGGAGTTTTGGGTGTCTCTGTCAGGATTATCCCGCCTGACGTCGTATTGCCTGACGAATTTGAGGTGAAGGATGTCAAGGTCGAAGCTCCGGAAACCGAAGCGGAGGGTGTAGGAAATGAAAATGAAGGAGATAAGGGAGATGAGCAGAGAGGAGAAGCTCAAAAAGCTGATGGAACTTGAAAACGAACTGATCAGACTCAGAACGCTCGTAAGAAGTGGAGGAGCTCTAGAGAACCCAGGACAGATCAGAGCTGTAAGGAAGGACATTGCCCGCATAAAGACAGCGCTTAGAGAGGAAGGTTACAAAGTATGAAGCCCGAATACGTGCTAGCACATGAGTGGATCGGGCTGGAAGTAGAGGTGGTTGAAAGCCCCAATCCAGATGAGATTGGGTTGAAGGGAGAAGTCGTGAATGAAACCATGTATACCCTCACCCTCAGGACTGAAAAAGGTTTAAAAACCGTGGCAAAGAAAAAACGTGTCTTCAGGGTAAAGTTTGCTGGACGGGTGTTGAGGGTGAGTGGTAATCTAATAGCATTCAGGCCGGAAGATAGGATTAAGAAGGGACTCCTGCTCATCAAGAGGGCTAAAGGAAGGTGATATCAGTGAGAGATATCGGAATTGACGTGAAACCTCCTGAAAAGGAGTGTAACGATAAACACTGCCCATTCCACGGCAGTTTGCCGGTTAGAGGGCAGGTGTTTACAGGTAAAGTTGTGAAGACGTATGAAAGGTCGGCTGTAATTGAAAGAGAAATGCTCAGATACGTACCAAAATATGAGAGATATCTGAAAAAGAAATCAAAACTTCACGCACATAATCCTCCATGCATTGATGCAAAACCCGGCGATATTGTCAAGATTGCTGAATGTAGACCCATAAGTAAGACCAAATCATTCGTGATAGTGGAGAGGGTCGGTCATGAAGGGGATTAAAGCTGAAATCCCAAGAGCTCTGCCCACAGGAGCACGTTTAGTTTGCGCCGATAATACTGGGGCAAGAGAACTCGAGATCATTGCGGTTAAAGGATACAAGGGTGTGAGAAGGAGGTATCCTGCTGCAGGAGTAGGTGATATTGTCGTGGTTTCTGTGAAGAAAGGTACTCCTGATATAAGGAAGCAGGTGCACTATGCAGTTATCATCAGGCAGAGAAAAGAAATCCGCAGACCTGATGGTACAAGGGTCAAGTTTGAGGATAATGCTGCAGTGATTACTGATGACAGGGGCAACCCGAAGGGTTCCGAAATTAGAGGGCCTGTCGCCAGAGAGGCTGCTGAAAGATTCTCGAAGATAGGTTCTCTTGCATCTGCAATACTGTGAGGTGGTAATAATGGTTATAAAATCTAAACAGCCAAGAAAACATAGGAAATGGCTTTATAAGACATCAAAGCTTCATGAGAGGCACCGCTTACTGCACGCGACGCTTTCTAAGGAGTTGAGAAAGAAGTACGGTAAGAGAAACCTGAGAATCAGAAAAGGTGATAAGGTAAGGATAATGAGAGGCGACTTTGCCGGACACGAAGGCAAAGTGCTCGAAGTTGACATGAAGAGATGTGTCATAAAGGTTGAAGGAGCAACAGTCACAAAAGTTGATGGTACTGAAGTAGCAGTTCCGATTCATCCTTCGAATGTCATGATAATTGATTTAGGCGAAGTTGATGATGTAAGGAAAAAGATCCTTGAGAGGTGAACTGAATGCACCAGAAGAGACTTTCAGCTCCAAAAACAATAAAGATCCCGCGTAAAATAAAGAAGTGGCTTGTAAAAACAGGTCCAGGTCCACACAACAAGAACGCAGTACCCCTGCTCGTCGTCGTGAGAGACTTCCTCGAGCTCGCAGACACAGCCAGAGAAGCTAGAAGAATTATTGCTGCTGGAGAAATTCTTGTTGATGGTGTCCCAAGAAAGGACTACCACTTCCCTGTTGGATTGTTTGATGTAGTGTCTATCCCCAAGCTTGGAAAGAGCTATAGGATACTGTTTGATGAAAAAGGTAGATACGTTCCAAAGGAAGTTGAAGATGACAATCTCAAGCTCTACAAGATAACCAATAAAACGATGGTGAAGGGTGGTAAGGTTCAGCTGAATCTTTTCGATGGTACCAACATCCTAGCTACCAACGAATACAAGACGAAGGACAGTATATTGCTAGAGATCCCCGGGAAGAAGATTGTGGATCACCTCAAGTTTGAAGAAGGAGCACTAGTCATGATCACTGGTGGTTCACACGCCGGTGAAATGGGGAGAATAAAGAAATATAAGGTTGTAAGAGGTTCAGCTCCAAATCTTGTTACAATTGAGAGTGAGAATGGCGAATTCACAACAATTGAGGATCACATATTCGTTGTTGGAAAGAAGGATTCTGACAAGCCCGTGATAGACTTGGGAGTGTGAGATCATGGAAGCAGTTGCTAGCGCTGAAATGAAGGAAGAAACTCGACAGAACCCAATGAGAGAAATCCTGATTGACAAAGTAGTGATCAATATCGGTGTTGGAGAGAGTGGCGAGAGGCATAAGAAGGCACTGCAGCTACTCGAACAGCTTACTGGCCAGAAACCGACAACAACGTATGCGAAGAAAACAATTAAGAATTTTGGAATCAGGAAGGGTGAGGCTATTGGAGCAAAGGTCACTCTTCGCGGCGAGCAGGCAATGAAATTCCTCAAAGATGCACTCACAGTTAAAGAATTCAAGCTCAGCAGAAGACAGATTAATGCTGGTGAGTTCTCATTTGGTATTTCAGAGCACATCGATCTTCCGGGTGTGAGTTACGATCCTGATATGGGTATCTTCGGAATGGATGTGTGTGTTGTACTGAAAAGAAGGGGTTATAGGGTTGCAAGGAGAAAGATCGCCAGAAGTAAGGTTGGTAAGAATCATCGCATCACCAAGGAAGAAACGATTGAATTTTTGAGATCACTAGGCGTGGAGGTTGTATGATCATGTCAGAGGGTAAAAAGAAGTTTGGAAGGGGAGCTAACGAATGCAGGAGATGCGGTAGGAAGGCCGGTCTTGTTAGGAGGTATGGTTTGTACCTGTGTAGACAGTGCTTTAGAGAAGTGGCTTTTGAGCTTGGATTCAAAAAATATTGGTGATGTAATATGAGCCTTAGCGATACTCTCTCAAATGCTATGACAACAATAAAGAATGCGGAAAGTACTGGAAAGGACAAATGTGAGATACGCCCAGCTTCGAAGCTCGTAGGAAACGTGCTGAAAGTGTTCAAAGACTACGGATACATAAAGGGCTTTGAGTACATTGACGACCACCGAGGTGGCGTATACGTTGTAGAGTTGTCGGGTAGAATCAACGATTGCGGAGCAATTAGACCACGCTTCTCGGTTAAAAAGACTGAATACGAGAAGTTCGAGAAAAGATATCTGCCAGCAAGAGACTTTGGCATTCTTGTCGTGTCTACTGTTAAGGGTGTAATGTCTCAGAAGGAGGCAATGGAAAGAGGGCTTGGTGGAGTTCTCCTTGCTTACGTATACTGAGGTGTTGGCAATGATGGAGAGAGTTGTGGAGATTCCAGACAACGTTGAAGTCAAAATTGACGGTGATGATGTTAACGGTTACATTGTTTCAGTTAAAGGGCCCATGGGAGAGAACTCAAAGCTGTTAAAATTCAGGGAAGTTTACATTGAGAAGGAAGACGGCAAAGTCAGAGTTTATACGAAGTCAAGCAAAACAAAACTTAAGGCAATGGTTGGGACTTTTGCCGCCCATATAAAGAATCTTATAAAAGGAGTTACTGAGGGATTCGAGTACAAGCTGAAGATCGTGTACTCTCACTTCCCAGTGAAAGTAAGAGTTGAAGGGAATGAAGTGGTCATCGAGAACTTCCTTGGTGAGAAATATCCAAGGAGGGCAAGGATTGTTGGTAGGGCCAAGGTAGATATCCGCGGCGACGAGATCATTGTCTCAGGAATTGATAAGGAAGAATGTGGTCAGACAGCAGCAAACCTTGAACAGACAACAAGAATAAAGAATCTGGATATAAGAGTCTTCCAGGATGGAATTTACATCGTGGAAAAACCGTGAGGTGGGGAATATGCGCGCTGAACTCAGCCCAGAGCTTGTAAGACTGCTTAAGGTCAGAAGAAGACTGAAGGCAAAGAAGCCGGAATTTAGAAGATATGAGGCTCACAAGAAGTTAAAGCTTAGAGATAAGGGTTGGAGAAGACCACGTGGCAGACACAATAAGCTGAGAGAAAAGGTTGGTGGTAGGAAGCCGGTAATGGTTGGATTCGGTGGGCCAAAGGCTGTAAGAGGTTTGCACCCCAGTGGGTTTGAAGAAGTACTCGTTCATAATGTTGAAGAACTCAAGCTTATTGATCCATCAAAGCAGGCTGCAAGAATTGCTTCAAGTGTTGGATTAAAGAAGAGGCTTGCTATTGAGGAGAAGGCGAAAGAGTTGGGTATTGTTGTGCTTAATCCTGTGCAAAGGTGATGATGATGGATTTGAGATTGCAGAGAAGACTCGCTGCAGAAGTACTTGGCTGCGGAGAAAACCGTGTTTGGATGGATCCTACCGCACTTGACGAAATAGCTACTGCTGCAACTAAGGATGATATTAGAAGACTCATAGAGGAAGGTTTGATAAAGAGTAAACCTGTCAAAGGCATCAGCAGAGCAAGAATCAACTACAAACTCATGCAGAAGAAGAAGGGTAGAAGAAGGGGACATGGTAGCAGGAAGGGTAAGAAGGGTGCAAGGATGCCTTCGAAGAGACTGTGGATTATTAGAATAAGGGCTTTGAGGAGAAGGTTAAAGTATCTTAGGGATGCGGAGATCATCGATAGGAGAACTTATAGAACTCTTTACAGAAAGGCAAAGGGTGGAGAATTCAGAAGTGTTGCCCACCTCAACGCTTATCTTGAAGCTCAAGGGCTACTTAAGAGGTGAGATAAATGGCAAGAGGTCCGAGGTATAGGGTGAAATTCAGAAGAAGAAGGGAGGGTAAAACAAACTATAGGAAGAGGCTTAAGCTCCTCCTATCAAGGAAGCCGAGACTCGTTGTAAGGATCACGAATAGGAGAGTCATCGCTCAGGTTGTTGAATATCACCCTGATGGTGATAGAGTAAAGGTAGCAGTGGACTCATCAATGCTCAGGAACTATGGGTGGATGGGTGACTTGAACAATACTCCTGCAGCATATCTCACTGGCGTTCTGATTGCTAAAAAGGCGCTTGCGGAAGGGGTAAATGAGGCAATACTCGACATAGGTTTGCGCTCACCAACAAGGGGTTCAAGAGTCTTTGCAGTATTGCGCGGTGCAGTTGAGGCTGGCTTAGAAGTGCCTCACGATCCAGAAGTGTTCCCCGACGATTCCCGTATCAAGGGAGAACATATCGCAAAATATTATGAAATGAACCCCGGAATGTTCTCTGAATATGAGAAGAGAGGCTTTAAGCCTTCCGACTTGCCTGCTCATGTTGATGAAATTAAAAACAAAATAATGTCAAGTGAGGGGATGCAATGATTGAGGAATGGGTTCCGAGAACAAGGCTTGGTAAACTTGTCGCTGAAGGAAAGATAACAACGATCGATGATGCAATAGCGAGCGGTCTACCGCTCAAGGAACCTGAGATCATCGATGTCCTGCTTCCAGATCTTGAAGATGAGGTACTTGAAATCTCAATGGTTCAGCGTATGACAGACAGTGGTAGAAGAACGAAGTTCAGAGTTACTGCCGTTGTTGGTAACAGGGATGGCTATGTTGGTGTTGGTGTTGGAAAAGCCTCACAGGTAGCGCCAGCAATTCGAAAGGCCATAAACAACGCGAAGCTGAATATCTTCAAGGTTCAGCGTGGATGCGGTTCATGGGAATGTGGGTGTGGCGGAACCCACTCAATCCCCTGCAAAGTTACGGGAAGTGCTGGGAGTGTAAGAGTCACACTCATACCTGGTCCTAAGGGACTGGGACTTGTTGCTGGAGATGTTGCCAAGAAAGTGCTTGAGCTGGCTGGCGTGAAGGATGTGTGGACCTTCACAAAGGGTGAGACGAGAACAACCATAAACTTTGCAAGAGCTACGTATGAGGCTCTAAAGCAGACGATGTATGTGAAGAGGTGATGAGGATGTTTGCAGTTGTGAGGCTTAGAGGTACTGTGGGTGTTAACAGAAAAATCAGGGACACGCTTGCAATGTTGCGCCTTCACAAGAAGAATCACTGTGTGATAGTTCCCGATACTCCATCTTTCAGAGGAATGCTTCAAGTTGTTAAGGATTATGTTGCCTATGGTGAAATAAATGCCGAGACACTCGCCCTTCTCCTTAGAAGGAGAGGAAGGCTTGTTGGAGACAAGCCACTGACAGATGAATACGTCAAAGAAAAAACAGGTTTCGAAACAATTGAAGAATTTGCAAAGGCTGTGGTTGAGGGTAAGGCAAGCTTGAAGGATCTTCCAGACCTGAAACCTGTCTTCAGATTGCACCCACCAAGAGGTGGATTGAAAAACATAAAATGGCAGTTCCAGATGGGTGGTGAGCTCGGCTACCAGGGTGAAGAAATTAACAAGCTGCTTTACAAGATGAGGTGATTTTAATGCCTAAGAAAAAGGTAAAGAAATACAGAGGTTCAAGGACTTGCGGTGGAGGATCGCACAAGAAGAGGAGAGGAGCTGGAAATAGGGGTGGTAGAGGTAACGCGGGAGCACACAAGCACCACTATATCAAAATGGTCAAGATAGGTCATGAATTTGGTAAGCATGGTTTTACGAGACCCAAGGTTGTAAGGGCCGAATACAAGGCTCTGCAGGCTTTAAGAGATACTCTCAGGGAACTCAGGGATGAGGGCAAGCTTGATGATTACACATACAAGTACTTCTATTCAAGACCGGAAATAAACGTGGGAGATCTCGATGAAGTCATTGACAGGCTAGTCGAACTCGGGATTGCTACCAAAGAAGGTGACGTTTACACTCTTGACCTCTCTGAACTTGGCTACATGAAGCTGCTTGGCAGGGGAAGCATAAGGAAGGCTATCCAGGTTAAGGTTGCAGAAGCTACAGAGAAGGCTATCTCTAAAGTGGAGGAAGCAGGGGGTAAGGTAATCGTAGAAGAGTAAAGTACCATATTTAATTTTATTTAGGGTGGAATAATAATGGTAGATCACGTTATCAGGAGTTTGCAACCATACTTGGAGAGAATTCCAAGTGTTGAGAGGCCCGTAGGTCATGTACCATTTAAGGAGAAGCTTTCATGGACTATTGCAATCCTCCTCCTGTATTTCGTCCTCACGAATGTACCGGTATTTGGTTTATCTCCTGAATCTATAGACATATTTGAACACTATCGAGCCTTTTTCGCTGGAGCGACTGGCTCTATTATAGCACTCGGTATTGGGCCGATTGTTACAGCCTCTATCATCCTCCAGCTACTTGTTGGAGCGGGAATAATTAATCTCGATCTGACAAATCCGGAAGATAGAGCAGCATATCAGGACTTTCAGCGTTTCCTCGTCATTGTGATGATTGCAGTTGAGGCCCTTCCGCAGATACTTGGTGGCTTCCTGAAACCAAATCTCGATGTTGCTGCTCAGCTGGGAGTTTCACCTGGAGTTATTTCGTTCCTCATATTCCTCCAGCTCTTCATTGGTGGATTGCTGATAGTGTATATGGATGAAGTCGTCTCGAAGTGGGGTATTGGTAGTGGTGTGAGTCTGTTCATTCTGGCAGGTATATCTCAATCTCTTATTGTCGGACTTTTCAACTGGGTGGCCTCTCCTGGGGAAATGCCACCTGGTATAATCCCACGCTGGATCTGGATTGCTCAGAATGTACCATCGGAACAGCTACTCACGGCCAGCGGAATCATGTATCTGTTGGTCGATGGAGGTATCCTAGCTCTAATAACGACAATAGCCATAATAATGCTTGTAGTCTTTGCAGAGGGCACTCGTGTTGAAATTCCGCTTGCTCATGCTCTTGTTAGAGGTGCAAGGGGACGCTTCCCGATAAAGCTGATTTATGCAAGCGTCCTGCCAATGATCTTTGTAAGAGCATTGCAGGCTAACATTCAGGTACTGGGAATGGTGCTTTATCAACGTGGAATAACCATATTTGGTGAATACGTAGGTCCAAGACCAGTTTCGGGTTTGATATATCTGCTTTCACCGGTACAGAGTCCATACGACTGGGTACCGTCTCTCGTGAAGAGCAATCCAATCTATGCTGATTTGCCTGACTGGATGATAATTGCACACCTGTTTATAGATGCTACAATCCTAATCGCTGGAGGTATTCTGTTCGCTATATTCTGGGTTCAGACGAGTGGAATGGATGCCAGAACTGTGGCATCTCAGCTCGCAAGATCGGGGATGCAGATCCCTGGATTCAGAAAGAGCCCGCAGGTTCTTGAGAGAATTCTCAGGAGATATATTCCAAAGGTTACAGTGATTGGTGGAGCCATCATTGGATTGCTCACACTTGTAGCAAACATGCTGGGAACCATTGGTAATGTCAGTGGAACTGGTTTGCTGCTTGCCGTGAGCATAGCATACCGTTTCTACCAGGATCTGGCCAAAGAGCAGGTTACCGAAATGCATCCAATGCTTAGAAAATTCCTGGGTGAGGAGTGATGAAACAGAAGGTTAAACAAGCACTTCAGGGATTCATCATCGGGCTTGGAATTCTTTTTATGCTGGGTGTATTTATAAAGGACTTTAGAATCGGTCTTGCGGAGCTAATATCTCCAATACTGGATCCTCTTTTTTATGCACTCCCCCTTCATCTTTTGATTTTCGTACTGGCCACGTTCACGGCCTTTTATTCATCACTAATCCAGAAACATACAATGGACTTTGCAAAATTCAAAGAAATACAGCAGAAAATTTTTACATTCCAGAAAGAGTATATGGAAGCAGTAAAGCAGAATAATCAGTTCAAATTGAAGCAACTTGAGGCTCAGAGGGGGGAGATACAGAAGTTACAGAGCGAAATGATGAGTATGCAGTTCAAATCAATGTTTTATACTGTAGTGGTCACGATTCCCATTTTCATGTGGTTGTGGGTTAAGATATATGATGTCTCTTTCGACACGTCGGATATCACCCATTTACAGAGCAAGCTCATGATTAATGTCCCATTTGCGGGACAGATTCATGTAAGTGATCCTGTTTTGATAGTCCCATGGTGGATTTTCTGGTATCTTCTATGCTCCATTGTAATAAGTCAGATCTTCAAGAAAGTGTTCAAATTGGGGGCATAGCAAAATGAAAATAACAATTTCTGGCTTACCAGGTAGTGGAACTACGACGGTTGCGAAGATTCTTGCATCGAAGCTGAACTACAAGCTAATATCAGCTGGAGAAGTTTTCAGGCAAATGGCGAGGGAGAAGGGCTACAGTCTTGAGGAGTTCAGTAAATATGCAGAATCAAACCCCGATATTGACCAGTATATTGATAAGCTTCAGAGGGAATTGGCAGAAAAAGAAGAAAATGCAGTTATAGAGGGTAGGCTTTCTGGATGGATGATTAAGGATGCGGATTTGAGGGTATGGATTTTTGCAGATGATGAGGTCAGGTATGAAAGGATTGCGAAAAGAGAGGGTAAAGATATTGTAGAAATCAGGGAAAAGACAAAAAGCAGGGAGGAATACGAGAGGAGTAGATACAGGAAGTTTTACGGGATTGACATCAACGACTGGAGCATATATCATTTGATCATTAATTCCGGTCATTTCGATGCTGAAAGCATTGCTGAAATCATTCTGAAGGCTGTTGAAAAGATATCGAAGTCTAATTCCAAATAAATAGCTTCTTTTTTGTTTTTTGAGGCATATGGGTCACTACATCTTGCAAAGGAATGCTGGAGCAATTCGGCCCCATTCGGTGGTATGGTTGCATTCTGGGACATCTTTCAAGCTTCCAAAATTTTAAAAATCCATGTGTTCTTTGATTTATATTCGCGGGGATAGTATGAGGAGTAAACTTCTTGCAAGAGATATCACAAAGGAAAAGGATTTCGAAGAGCGATTTTATGTTAAGGAAGAGGGTACAACGGATGAAAGCTACGGAGTTTATCCGTTCAATCGACCAATTGAGGAGTACATACGTAAAGGCTTTGTCTGCATCGATAAGCCAATGGGGCCGAGCAGCCACGAAGTGGTGGTTTGGGTTAGACGAATTCTTGAGGTGGGCAAAACAGGTCATGCAGGAACTCTCGATCCCAGAGTAACTGGAGTACTCCCAATTCTAATCGAAGATGCAACGAAACTGGTGAAAATTTTGCAGGGCTCGAGCAAGGAATACGTAACTCTGATGCGTTTACATGATGATGTTAGAGAGGAGGACGTTGTCAGAGTCCTTAACATGTTCAAGGGTAAGATATATCAGAGACCTCCTTTAAAGTCGGCTGTTAAGAAGAGAATTAGAGTTAGGGAGATATATGAAATTGAGGTTCTCGAAATAGATGGCAGGGATGTTTTATTCCGCGTGGTTACTGAAGCTGGAACATACATCCGAAAGCTCTGTACTGATGTGGGTGAAATTCTCGGTTGTGGGGCTCATATGCAGGAGCTGAGAAGAACAAGAACTGGTGTTTTTGATGAAAGTATTTGTTTCACGCTTCACGATCTGCTTGATGCGTACATATTCTGGAAGGAAGAGGGCGAGGAAAAGTATCTCAGAGAAATAATTCAGCCCATGGAGCTGGCTGTGATAAATGTTCCTAAAATCGTAATCAAGGATACCGCAGTGGATGCAGTTTGTCATGGAGCAGATCTGACTGCGAAGGGAGTGCTGTATATAGAGAAGACTGTCAAGAAGGATCAGATTGTTGCGATTTTCACCCTTAAAAACGAACTTGTTGCACTTGGAAAAGCACTGCTGGATGCTGAGGACATGCTTAAAGTCAGGAGTGGTATTGTTGTAGATATTGAGCGAGTAATAATGGAGAGGGGAACGTATCCACCGTTCTGGAAGAAAGGATAAGTAGTTATTAGGTTTTACATATGTCAGAAATGGGAGGTGGAACAAGATTAAACTCTAACGAATTTTCCATTTTCGGTAATTTTAAACCTCCCGTATCCTGTTTGTATATCCTGAATTAAACTATGCTCAATACCTACCAAGTATATTTCCTCACCGAAAGCCATAAACTCTTCTTCTCTTTTTATTCTTATCATGACATCGTAGAGACCTTCAACAAGACTGTTTATTTTTTCATCATATGTGCCCGCTGGAGTAAAGCAAAAAACAGTTGTTTTGTCTGGAATTGTGTTAAATATTTTTATTGCATTTTTTAGA
The DNA here is from genome assembly GCA_964652135.1 of uncultured archaeon. Taxonomy (GTDB): domain Archaea; phylum Halobacteriota; class Archaeoglobi; order Archaeoglobales; family Archaeoglobaceae; genus CAZZAF01. The sequence goes on along the minus strand of CAZZAF010000006.1, from coordinate 8,594 downwards.
ATGCTGTAATCTCTAATTAATACTAATTTATGAAAGCCTAGAAATATAATAAGGTCGTTGTCTGTGAGATCTCTCATAGCATCTTCGACTTCTTGGAGCTCCTCTTCTGCCTCGCTCTCTGGAATAAATTTATATAAATTACCAAAGATGACTTGCTTTTTCTGACCAACCTTTATTATATTCGCTTTTTCAAGAAGTCTAACCACTTCAGGGGATTTCTCGGCGCATGATGTATAGAATCTTTGTAGCCCCCTACACATGATGTCGGAATATATGGCGAAGAAAATTCTTTTTGTGGCGAACTGTGGGAGAATGTTCTGCAATAGCAGTGTCATGGCTGGGTATATATTGTCATAGACTACTCTTGTTCTTGTATGCTCTAGTTTTGGTATAATCTCATTTATGTCGTTCATCATCATTACCACCACTATAACAACTATCATTATCTGGGAGAATCGCTGTTATTTAACTTTTCTTTTCATTAATAGTGTGATTGTTAATGCTAATGGTGTTGGTAGTATTAGTATATAGGGTTAGGCATGACAATTCTTATAAATTATATAAAATAGCGTATCTTGTGCATATTGTTATAAACATGGTTTAAGAGTTTATAATGTTGGTTTTGGGGATATATGGGTCGTTCTGTCAGCTATCTTTATAACACCCTCTGATGTTTATATATTGTCTCATTTTTCCCCATCCTTGTAATTGGCGATATTTGACACTTTTCTTGACGATATCGATATTCAAATTATCACTCATCATTATGGCTCAAACTCGCACTGAACTGTCTAGGAAGAGGGATAAGCGAGAGGTGGTGAAATGGACAAACCATCATTGTTTAAAATGGTGGTATCCATTGCAGCAGCGATATTAGCAGTAATGCCGCTCTTAGCTTGGCTTGAGCATGACAATCTACCGAGATCCACTTTTGGTATGAGTTATGTGGAAGTCCAGGAAACTGTCGGATTGGTTAATTCAATAGTTCAGGCATTTCTGGTTATTGGTGCAATCGTTGTGTTTGTGCTCACTGTTATAGAATATGTGAAATTCTATAAAATTTACAGGGAGGAGGAAACTCAATGATGCTTAAAAGGTTCTCTCCAGCCCAGAGAGCAGCACACTTCATTGTATCAGTATCAATATTCATGCTTCTGATTACAGGACTTCCAATAACCTTCAAAATGCCATGGGTTTTCGCTTTGTTCGGCGGTTCGAATGTAACTATGGCACTACACAGGTTGTTTGCGTTCATTCTTACTGCAGGCCTTGCATGCTTTGGAGTTTACTTTGTTGTGGAGCGAATTACTGCCGGTAAAAAGGACTCAAACATAAGTCTTTCACCTTCCTTCTTCATTGGGCTGATTTCAGACATGGTCAAGGATATAGCATGGACTCTTGGAATCTCAAAGGAGAGGCCAAAAGCTGGCAAATATGACTGGATAATGGTTGCCGATATCTTCGGAATTCCTGTTCTGTGCCTTATAGAAATTGTGACAGGAGCGGTGCTCTGGTTCCCGTCGGTCTTTGTAGCTGAAAATCCAGCGTTGATCTTTGCATTTAGAACCATACATGCGGGAGTTGCAATATTCATGGTTCTGTTCGTGCTGGCACATACAACAGTTCTGCATCTAACACCGGGCAACTTCCCGATGAATATGAGCATATTCACTGGATTGATGTCCAAGAGGAAGGCAGAGAGTGAGCTTGCTGCCTGGGCAGAGGTGGCTGAAGCTGTTGAGGGCAAGGATGAGCATGCTGGCTTTCATCCTGTGGGTTACTTTGCAGCAGCGGTGTCGTTTCTGACACTCATACTGCTTGCCTACACTGTAGCGGTAATGGGTGTAGAGGGGCTTGCAGGGCTTAGAGCCGATGGCAATCCAGTGGTTGGTCTTGCAGCCAACCTTACTATGACCATTCTGGTTGTTTACCTGCTGGTGAGCGTGTATGGTGTAATCAGAGGGATTCGATCTGGTTGATGTTCATTGGATGAGACTGTGTAGGTAGTTTATAGGAGAGGGGTGCCATGTCCGGTCTGAAAGTAAGTAGAAGAGATTTCATGAAAGGGGTGGCGGCGGTCGGTACAGCAGCGTTTCTAGGTAAATACTGCTCCGACACACAACTGCTTAAACCGGCAACTGCGGCAGATGTGCAGGAACAGGATGAGGAGAAGCTCGTGTATACTACCTGTAAGATATGCAGTGCTGCATGTGGACTGGTTGCAAGGGTTAAGAATGGGGTTCTGGTAGAGATCGAAGGAAATCCGCTGGATCAGCACAGCAAGGGAAGGATATGTGGTAAGGGTGCTGCCTTTAAGCAGATTGCATACAACCCTGACAGAATAAAGACGCTGCTTATAAGGACAAATCCTGAGAAAGGTATCGGTGTCGATCCAAAGTTCAGAAAGGCTGACTGGGATGAAGTGTTTGAACTGATTGCAAAGAAGATGTATGAGGCGATGCAGGAGCACGGGCCAAAGTCCATAGTGACCATCGGTCAGCACAAATACAACAACCTTTTAAAGGCCATAGGAAGCCCCAACTACTTCTGCCACCACTCTACATGTGACAGCACGACATTTCCAGTTCAAAAGGCGATTGTAGGTAAGAGCAAGCTTGTCTACGATCTTACAAATGCCAAGTACATAATAAGCATCGGATGGAACTATGTTGGTAGTGCCAAAAACCCAATGGCACAGGCCTTTATGGAAGCCAAGAAGAAGGGTGCTAAAATTGTTGTCTTTGACCCCGTATACACTGTTGCGGCATCAAAGGCGGACGAATACTACCCCATTAGACCCGGTACAGACCTTGCACTGGTTCTGGCAATGATCAACGTGATCATAAACAAAGGACTTTACGATGCTGAGTTTGTTGAGAAGTACTGCTACGGCTTTGATAAAGTTGCTGAATTCATAAAGCCATACACTCCTGAGTGGGCGGCTGAAATAACCGGCGTTCCCGCGGAGGCAATAGAGAGGATAGCGGTTGAATTTGCCACCACAAAGCCAGCCTGCATCCCAATGTGGAAGAGGCACGGCCCAGGACCAATGAGATTCATTGGAGGAAGGCTTGCCCATGCAATGCTTATACTTCAGGCAATAACCGGAAACGTTGAAGTCGAAGGTGGAATGTTCTTACCAAGGAAGAAGCTTGCCAAGGTCAAGGCTGAAGAAAAACCACCTGAGCCCGATGGCGAACCGCTGGATGGATCAAGCAAGTTCCCGCTGTGGGATCTGTACAATGGCAAGTGCAGAGGTCTGTATCAGGCATTACCAACAGCACTGCAGAAGGCTGATTACGTCAAGGTTGTATTCTTTACCGGGCAGAACATACTCAGCATACCTGGATACAGGACAATGTGTGAGGCTCTGAAGGACAAGTTTGTGGTGGTTGTCACAACTGTTCCGGATGAAACATGCTACTTTGCCGACGTTGTGCTGCCAGACGCAGTAAGCGGTCTTGAGAACACCGGTGTTGTTGAAAGAGGATTCAGCCCCTTCCCGCAGGTTTCGGTTATACAGAAGGTCATCAAATCTCCTGTGAAGTACAGTGCAAGCAAGTCCATGATAGAGATTGCGAAGAGGCTGGGAGAGCTCATGGGCGTCGATCTGCTCAAGAGAATTCCACAAAAAGACCTTGACAAGATGCTCGAGCCATATGGAATAACGTATGAAGAGCTCAAGAAGATTGGTGTGTATTCGACAACGGGCAAGTTTGAGCCAAAGCTGAAGTTCAAGACACCCACAGGAAAGATAGAGCTGTATTCAACAAAGCTTGAGAAGTACGGCTACGACCCGCTGCCCTACTGGAGAGATGATGCCAACTATGTGAAGTTCTATCTGGGCGGTCTTGGAAAAGATGAGTTCTTCTTTACAACAGTTAGGAATCCGCTCAGAAGGAACTACAAACAGAACAACCTGCCGTGGATCGTAGAGGCGGAACCATACAACACTGTCTGGATAAATGCCTCCAGGGCTGCTGAGCTTGGAATAAGAGATGGTGACAAGGTTGTCGTGCAGCTTGTGAGAGATCCGTTCAGGAAGTACAGCAATGGCCCGAAGGTTGTGGGATATGCGAGAGTTACAGAGACAATCAGTCCAAACGTCATTGCAATTCCGTATGGATACGGAAAGTGGTCCAAGATGCTCAGCGTTGCCGATGCCAGAGGTATAATCGTTAACGATCTTACTGTAGCAAGGACCACTGAGGAAATGCTGGAGCTCAACGAACCCTTTGCACCGTCAGGCGATGCAGATATGATTGTTAAAGTGATGAAAGCATGAGGTGATTGAAAATGGCAAAATACGTTTTTGCGTTTAATCCTGAACTCTGTATTGGCTGCAGGGCATGCGAAATAGCGTGCAAACAGCACAACGATCTACCGGTTGGCATTAAATTAAGGAATGTATATACTTTTGAGAGCGGAAAGTTTCCAAAACCGGAGCTCAGATTCGTGACAATTTCATGCTTCCACTGCAGCGATCCTCCATGTATGAAGGCATGTCCAATGGATGCGATCTTCCAGCGAGAAGACGGCATAGTTCTGGTTGATGAGAGCAAGTGCATCGGGTGCGGATACTGCCTGTATGCATGCCCATTCGGTGCTCCAACCTTCAAATCCAGCGGTGCACTTGGAAGCAAGGGCACGATGCGGAAATGCACATTCTGCTACGATAGAATTGACAAAGGCTTGAAGCCAGCATGTGCAACGGTCTGCATTACTGGTGCTTTGATTGCTGGAAGTGCTGAAGAGGTCTCAAGGATCAAGAAGGAGATGGCTGCCAGCAAACTTGCCAATACTTTATAAATTTTTCAAATTTTATAATTTATTTTCTTTAAAAGCGAGGTACCGAGATGAAGCACGCGGTTTTGCTTTGCAGCTGTGGAGGAACACTGAACATCGATTTCAAAAACCTCAAAAAGCGACTGGATTGTGAAGTATTTACCTTTGATTATCTATGCTGGGATGCCGTAGCCAATCATGCCCGAACACTCATTGAGAGAGAAAATGTGGATAAAATTCTGATATGCTGCACGGCAAAGAAAAAGAAGCTGAAAGTGTTGTTTAAGGACTTTGAACCTGAATTTTTGAATATTCGCGAACTGTGTGGCTGGGTTCATGACAGACGGTCGGCAACGGAAAAAACCCTCGGAATTATAAAATCAAAACTCGTTTCCATGGATTTTAAGCCTGAGAAGTATATTAAAAACGTCGGCTCAAACGTTCTCATTGTTGGAGATGTTCCAGCAGCGGTGGAAATTGCTGATTTGCTGAAAAAAAATTGCGAATGTCAGGTTGTTATCTTCTCTACCTCTACACTCCGAGAATATTGAGATCATTTGTGGCAATATAATCAGGGTTAAGGGAGAACTGGGCAATTTTGTTGTGGAATACAATCCCAATCCTGTTATTTATGACAGGTGCATCTTGTGCGGAGCCTGTGCAAAAATTTGCCCGCTTTCGACTGTAAGCTATGGTGGTCAGTTTGGAATCGACATGAATGCATGCAATCGCTGCGGAGAATGTGTTAAAATATGTCCCACGAATGCCATAAGCTTTGAAAGAGAAACTGAGAAAATTAAAGCCACACACGTTGTTTTTATTGGAATAAAACCCGAAATCAGGAAGAGAGGAATCTATGTACTGGATAGCATTGGTGCGCTGTCAGAACTCATCAATGATCTGGGAGAGGTGGAGTTAATAAGGTGGCTCAAGGTGCATACAGAAAAATGTGCCAGTGGAAAAAGCAGATTCAGGGGGTGTGACATCTGCAAAGACGTTTGCAGCCATGGTGCAATCATGCTGGAGGATAGACCAGTTGTAGATTATGCCTCGTGTGTGGGTTGTGCAGCCTGCCAATCTGTTTGCCCTACCTATGTTTTTGAAGCCCCATCGTTGCAGATTTCTGCGATTGAAGCGTTGCTTGATGTAGACCTTACGCCAAAGGTAGTACTGTTTGCATGCAGACATTCTGCCGAGCTGATGGAGAAAGTGGGTATGAATCACATGAAGTATTTCCCCGTTTTGCCGCTAATCGTAGATCATCTTACTGCTGTTAGCGATGTTCATGTTCTCGCTGCATTCGACAGAGGTGCTGATGGAGTAATTCTTATGGGTTGTAAAGAGTGTCTGAATAGTTTAAGCAAAATGTATGTGCTGGATTTTGTGAAAGAATGGCTGGATGTTTTTGGAATGGGTGATAGACTTCTTTTGATATCAGCTGATGAAAATTATGCCATCAGTGATTTTATAAAGGATGTAAATCTGTTTTGCTCAGGATTAAAACCGATAAAGGAGAGTATGGGTGAAAAAGCTGATCTATCTGGCAGTAAAAGGGACAATTTAATTCAGCTTGCGGGTAGCTTTACACGAAAGTTTGGTAATCCAGCGCCTTTCTATGGAGAGAAATATCCATTTGCCTCAATAAGGGTTTCCGAGAGCTGCACGCTGTGCAATGCATGCAGCGTGATGTGTCCTGTTAATGCTATTAAGAAAGAAGAAAACAGATTGCTGTTCAATTATTCAAGATGTATTGCTTGCAACCTCTGCCAGCAGGCGTGCCCTGAAAAATCTATTTCGGTGATGAGGATTGTAGATATTCTCAGGCTTGCAAAGGATGAATATGAGAAAGTATTCGAAACTGAGGTTATTTACTGCAAGGGGTGTGGTAGGCCATTCATTTCCCGTGCTATGGGTAAAAAAGTGTGGGACATTGTTTCAACGGCGAATCTTGAAGAGTTCAGTTTTGTAGATCTTATTGAGCTTGTGAAATACTGTAACAGGTGCAGGTCCATGATTATAGCCAAGAAAATGGCGGGGTTGGATAATGAGAGCGTATGAGAGGGCTTTGCTTTATTCGTTTATAGCCAGAATGTTTCTTGGCATTCCGTCAGAGCTAGCTAAAGATCTCAGTTCAGGTGAGTTTTTCAGAAGCCTCCGGCCTATAATGGTGAACAGTGAAATGGAACAAGGGCTTGCTGAAATTGAAGAATTTAGCAATAAATTACGAGATCCAGATAAAATTAGAGGTCAGCTTGAATGTGAATTCAATCAACTATTTGTCAATCCATTCGGCGAAGCTCTGTACCCTTACAAGGGCAAGTACGTAGATGAAGATCCGTCAGATCTCTTTCTGGATTTGAGAAAGTATTTTAGAGATACTGGTTTGAAGTTGTCTGAAGATTTCAGCGATAGAGACGACCATATTTCACTGCTTATGGGGTTTATGAGCGTTTTATGTCAGAAACAGGCAGAAATGGAAGCCAACATGGATTTTGGTGGTGCAAATGCAGTTAAGAATGTTCAGAAGGAGTTCTTCAGAAAGCATCTTTTGTGGGTGGAGGATTACTGTAGGAGGATTGAGGAAAGCGAGGAAGCGGATTTCTTTAAGGGTTTTGCAAAAATGGTTGCTGGATTTCTTGAATCGGAGAAGGTTGAACTTGATTTGGTTTCTTTTGAATAATCTGGTTTATTGTTTTTTACTTTACTTAAATTAAAAAAAGAGAAAGTACCGGGAACAGAATGTCAGAGTATCAGGAAACTTTAGGCAGATATTGTGGTATAATTTTTAGTTTTTCTGAAACAACGTTGGAAATGTTATCTGTCTACCGAACACTGCTTTTTGGAGAAAACATGTAAAATTAGAAATAGTTTAATAAATCTTATGCTATGAAATTCTCAAAATGGAGATATGTTCTTGGTAAATTTAAAACAGAAGTCGTTTCGAGATCTGATCCTCGCTCACAGGCTCATCTAAGCTTAAGGTGTGAAGGAGAATGATTTCGTCAGTCCATGCGCTTCGACGTTTTTTTACTACAGCCTTTGGCCTGTTTCTCTCCTGAGTAAAAGAGAGGGATATCATTATATAAAAGGAACAATTGTGAAAAGTAAAAGATCGGAGGATATAAATACGATATGATATTTGGATACAAACCATATTTGGACATTGATGTCCTACATGAAGAGATTGGTGAAATCTGGCTAAATTTTAGATAATTGCAGGAGGAATGTGCGTGGATAAAAAGGTCGGACATCTTGAAAAATTGGATGTGAATGAGCTGGCGAAGGACATCAATGATGATTGGAAGAATTTTGTTGTAAGTGAAATAAATGATCATGTTGTGAGACTGAGCGTTCTACAACGAGATTTCCACTGGCATCTTCACAAAAATAGTGACGAACTTTTTTATGTGGTTGAGGGCAAGCTTTTTGTCGAGTTTGAAGATCGCACCGAGGAACTGGGTCCTGGACAGATGATTACTATTCCTAAAAACGTCAGGCACAGAACTCGATCCAATCAACGAGCTGTAATTCTATGTTTTGAATCAAGAGACAATGACGTTACAGGCGATGTGTAAACGGGGCCAGTAGATTCCTTCCTGAAAGTATGGGGAACCGGACTATAAGTTCGATGCCGAGGGGGGGATTCGAACCCCCGACCTCCTGATTATGAGTCAGGCGCCCCAACCAGCTAGGCTACCTCGGCGTCATTTAGTAATGCGTAGGTGTTGAATATTAAAGCTTTTGCTATGTTGCGTGCGTAGAATAATATATGTGTTTCTCAATCCAGCTCTATTAGATAAATAGGTAAA
>CAZZAF010000005.1:0-86965 GCA_964652135.1 uncultured archaeon | reverse complement strand
TCAGACTATAGTAGGATTGAAAGGCCGTGGTTGGAGTAATCCTGAGTCAGTGTTATCCTTGTTAAAATCAGACTATAGTAGGATTGAAAGAAGTATATGGTTATAGACGGCGATCTTATAGCTATTAGTTAAAATCAGACTATAGTAGGATTGAAAGTGGTATTTCTACTTTCTTTTCTGGAGGCGTTTCACCTTGTTAAAATCAGACTATAGTAGGATTGAAAGACCCCATCCACCTGTCGCATCTGCATAAACATATAAGTTAAAATCAGACTATAGTAGGATTGAAAGACTACAAGATGACGAAGAAAAAGGAGTTGAAAAAGAGAGTTAAAATCAGACTATAGTAGGATTGAAAGAAAACTTTGTCTTCCGGGAAGGCATACGTCACGAGAACGTTAAAATCAGACTATAGTAGGATTGAAAGTCTCTTGACCTGCCCCTTAACAACTATTTCATCGCCAATCTGTTAAAATCAGACTATAGTAGGATTGAAAGATATATTTACTTCAACCTCACCCACCATGTCGACCAGTTAAAATCAGACTATAGTAGGATTGAAAGAGCATTTTCTGAACTCATCTTTGATAGTCTCCGGATCTTGTTAAAATCAGACTATAGTAGGATTGAAAGACGTTGGACGATTTGAGGAAGAAGGCAGGATTGAGGATGTTAAAATCAGACTATAGTAGGATTGAAAGAAATCAAATCTTAAATCATACTTGTCACACTTGCCAAGTTAAAATCAGACTATAGTAGGATTGAAAGTTGTTATCTTTTTTCTTAATCTATCATATGCTTTAATTGTTAAAATCAGACTATAGTAGGATTGAAAGTCTGTAAAATCATGTCCTTTACCAGTATCATAGCTTGGTTAAAATCAGACTATAGTAGGATTGAAAGGTCATGACCGTGGCTACTGCAGCTATCGTATAAAGTTGGTTAAAATCAGACTATAGTAGGATTGAAAGGTCAAGAGAAGTTGCAAAGCTGAGAGGAGATATCAAGTTAAAATCAGACTATAGTAGGATTGAAAGAAGTGGATGTTCCCCGTGCTTGCTGAGAAAGATCCAGACGTTAAAATCAGACTATAGTAGGATTGAAAGAACTTTTCTCTAAGCTGCTTTTCACCTTTGTAGGCCTGTTAAAATCAGACTATAGTAGGATTGAAAGCTTTCTAACCCAGCACCACGGTTATAGACCGAACAGACGTTAAAATCAGACTAGTATAGTTTCTTGGGGAGTTAAAAGATTCCTCTTCAGAAAACACTAATCCTCAAACTTGCTCTTCTTCCTAACAACTATCGCATATCCCTTCTCAGCCTCAACCATTTCGCTGCCACACATGCTGGCAATTCCCACACCAAACAGGCTGTCATTATAAAAGACGACAACGTCGTTGGGGCGAATGTTTTCATCAGCTTCAAGCACTCCAGCAGCAAAAATTGTTCCTTTCGGCTCAAAATCAGCAATTCTAACCGTATATACATCTCTTTCAAGCAACATTCTGGCGAAAGGTATATCGATGTCGAGCATGCCGTAGCGCATATCAATTCGCATGAGTCTGGTTTTTCCCGAAAACAGCTCGAGATCAGGATATTTGCCCCTGATCCTGTAATTTTCAAGTTCCAGCTCTATGCCATACTGGTAGCGAACCATATGCTGGAATATCGAGTAGAAGAGGTCAAATTTTTCAAGGTTGGATTCTTCAAGCTCCTTTCTCAGCTTTTTAATGGATTCTGGCGAAAGAATATCTTCTTCGGCCGTAAAAACAACATCAAATCCTGCGATGGATGAGGCTTTTTCAACGACCCTTCTGTAACCACCTTCCACATGTGCAATAATCTTCTCGAACTCACCCTTTGAAATGAAGTTTGCAAGCCTTTCAGCTACAAATGATATCTCTTCACTGCTCCAGTATCCTGTTACCGGCGTGTCATAATTCATGGCCGGATAAGTGAGCTCGAATTCTCTAGGAACAACAAGTGGTGATGAGATAATAATCTCCCTCGCCCCTTTTAACCCTCCAATGCAGGATCTGAGTATTCTGTGAGTTCTTGAATTGGAGTAGGGTTTCCTTGCAGTACATGGCAGAAGGAGAAGTGTTTTTCCTTCTGGCCTGTATGCCTTCAGAGCTCTTTCAAAGAATGTTGCAATCTCAGGCCTGCTGAATGACTCGGATGTTGTGGGCAGCACCATGCTGCGCTTAAATACAGCGTTAAATCGCTGGAAAAATGAAATGTTTTCATCTGCAATACGCAACATAACGGTTAGTTCAGGGCTTATTTTTGAGCGAAATTCAATGAAATTCCGGAGATTTTCATCCTTAATCTGTTCTCTTATAAGCTTTAGCTGGGTTTCGAGCATTGTTGTGTTGTGAGTTGCGATTAACCTGCTCCTCTCTTCATACTCCATTGATTTCAGATCCTGGGCTGTATATTTCGAGCAGACGGGACAGCTGCATGGCAGCTCTTTGAGCGATTCAATCTGGAATGATGCATCGCTGAGCATGTAAACTCCTTTGTATGCCTCAATAATAGGGAGTATGTTGTCCACGATGTCCACACCAAGGTAGATCAGAAGAGGAAGGTTCTGTGGTGTTGCCAGCGCTGGTGTGTATAGTGCTTTGACATAGCTCTTGCTTCTGAGCTCAATAAGAGCCTCAACAAGCCTCCTTGGTGGTAGAACTTTCAGGCCGGTTGCAATAATGAAATTTTCATCTCTGCTTTTTAACACCTCATACCTCTTTTCATCAAAAATTTTCAGAGAATATGGAGCAATACCAAAATCCATTTTTCCGATAAGCGGTTCATACTGATTTCTGTTAAGAAAATCTATCATCAAAGGTAGTTTAAACTGGTTACCATCAACTTCCAGTGATGCGATGCGGGCGCATCCATCCCTCTTCTCAAAAGATATGGCCATGTTCATTGGATCACCGCGTTTTGGGGTAGGTCTGTCAGATATTTCTTCCATCTCTCCGTAGCTAATATTATGAACTTCTTGTCTGAATGGTGCTGCAGGAACTTTCTTAACCCTTCAACAGCCATTCTCATGGCCTCATCCTCAATCACATCAACTGGTGGCATTTCAGCATGACCGGCAGGATACACTTCAATCATTTCTACAGGCACAATCCCAAAAGCAGGCTTTAGATAGAAATCAGCCATCAGGCTTTCGTCAGTAGATATTGTATATTCTTCCTTATCTTCGAGTTCGATCTGCAGAACTCTTTCGTGGTGTCTTAAAACAGCAGGTCTGTATGAGCTCTCGACTCCCGTATAGAAGAAAACGTGTTTCATGCTTGGATCGTACAGCTCGATAACTCTACCGTACTCTTTTATCTGTCTCCATGCTGCAACGAGGTATGGATGAGATCGTATCCTCTTTTCCACCAGCTCAAACAGTGTATTTTCGCGTATAGCTTGTTTTATAGTTCTCATTTCTTGGAAACTCACCCAGAGATTGTGTTCTGCAATCAGAATTTCTCTATCTTTTTTGTCCATCCTTCTCAGTTCTTCAGGAGTATGGCTTGAGCACATGGGACAGCTGCATGGGAAGTACTGAAGATCCTCAAGCTTTTTCGTTCCATAGGGCGTTAGATATCTATCATCCTTTGCATAGAGTGCATATGCAGCAGAGTCAAATAGATCACATCCCAGGGCAACAGCTATTGCAAAAACCATGGGGTGGCCTGCGCCAAACAAGTGAACAGGAGCCCATGGGGGCAGTACTGATTTAACCTCGAGAATAATTCTGACAACATCAGAGAAGCGGTAGGTATCGAGCAAAGGAACGACAGCGCCAATTGGATAGACATCTGCATCGAGTTTGGCAGCTTCGATTGCAGACATTCTTCTTAGCTCAGGGTGTGTTGAACCCTGAATTGGGGCAGCAATCAATCTAGGATTCTCTTCTTCTCTGTGGATTCTTATTGCCTCTTCTTCTCTTTCAAGGGTTATTTTTAGATCGTTTAAAGCGGTGCTGTATTCGGCATCTGGCGGAGTTGGAATATCGAGTGGAACAACGATGTCTGACTCAATCGCGTTCTGAAATCTGACAATTGTTTCGTTGTTGACCTCGACATCGCCGTAGACCATCAGCTGGTAGCTCCCGCTGTCAGTCATTATGGGCATGTCAACATCGAGCAATCCATGAACACCTTTCTCCAGGGCTATTTCACGGAGTGCAGGGGTTCTGTAGATGATATATGAATTGGTGATTATCATCTCAGCTCCAAACTTTTTCATCTCTTTAGCTGGGATGAATTTAATATTGGGGTTTATCACCGGCATTAACGTTGGTGTTTCGACAACACCGTGGGGTGTGTACAGCTTGCCTATTCTTCCCATTGCATCCTTGTGCAGTATCTCGAAACAATCTTTTGACATTGGCTAAGGGAAGTTGGGCATGGTATAAAAATGTTGGAGTCGGGGATTTACTTTGAGTTGCTGCAAAATCTTTATTTTAATTATTTTCATGGCTGTTGTATTCTAGGCTGGAATATGTCGGAAAATTTGGAATTTTTTCCAGGGATTAATTTGTGTACGAACTTTGAATAAGGGAGATAATATAAACATTTGGCTATTTTCGGTTTGAAATTTTGAGATTGATAGCGTTTGATGAAATTTAAGATATCATCTGAACATTGTTTATTATAATGTGCGTTATTTTAAAAATATCCAAAAATTGTTGTAGTTTAACTAGAGAAATTGCAATATTTGTCATAATGTAGTTAATAATTTTTATGCTAATATCTCTCAAAGATGTTCATACATTCCATGCGAAATTTATTTATAATAGTGGATAGGTAATTTTTATTTGAGGGCTAGTAGTTGCCGGTTTTTTTAGGGAATTCCTTTCGTGAGGTGAGTGGAGAATGGTAGAGGAAAGAAATCTATTGGAAGAAATGGAAGTGGAACCATGGGAACCAATTGAAACAAAGCTCGTCAGAGGGACACTAATTGCAGGGATTATATCAATGATTGTTCTGGCTGTGCTGGTACATGTTTTTGTACTGTCCCATTATTGAGGTGGTGTAAATGGCAGAGGAGAGACGATGGTATACTGGAATGTTTAGCACTGAAGACTGGTGGGCACTCTGGATCGGTATTTTCTTTGTATTTCTTGGTCTGATTGCAGCGGCAACCCAGATAGATCTAACAGGCTGGATTGTAAAGTTCGGCAACTGGGTAGACCCAGTAACAGATAAAGCTGTGTTTGGATTCCATGCAGCACACAGCAGTTTGATGAGTCCGGTAGCGTCTCTTATAGTGTCATACATTGTGTTCACTATTGCGACAGCAATCGGTGCTTATGCAATGAAGTGGAATCTCAGGGACTACCTCATTGCTTGGACAATTATATTCGTGCTTACAACGATTGCATACATCATTGGACAGTATGCATACATAAGCGCTCCATCAACCAAGTGGGAGAAACTCGGAATTGACTGGGGTCTGCAGCTTGGAGGAGCTTACTACATCATCGCACTGATCATCGGTCTGGCAATCGGTAACTTCGCCCCACAGAACTTCAAGGAGTTCATGCACAAGGCTGCAAGACCAGAGTGGTTCATCAAGATAGCCATTGTATGTTTGGGTGCTAAGCTTGGATTGAAGGCCATTGAAGCAACAGGATTTGCAATGCACCTGTTGTTTGCCGGTGTCTGTGCTACAATCGCAGCATACTTGCTCTTCTGGCCACTGGCATATACAACTGCAAGAAAAGTATTCAAGCTCTCTAGAGAGTGGTCTGCCTGTCTCGCATCAGGTATCTCGATCTGTGGTGTTTCGGCAGCTATTGCAACAGCTGGGGCTATAAGGGCTAGGCCCATTGTTCCGGTAATGATTTCAGCTTTGATTGTCGTGTTTGCTGTTATTGAGCTTATTGTCCTTCCAGGTGTGCTCGTATCAATACCATTCTGGTTCAACGAACCAATAGCTGCTGGAGCAAGCCTGGGATTGACTATTAAGACTGATGGTGCAGACGCGGCAGCCGGAGCAATACTCGACGAGCTCATGAGAGCAAAGGCAGCGGCCATGGGTATATATTGGGATGAGGGATGGATTCTCGCATCAGCAATAATGACAAAGATATGGATTGACATGTTCATAGGTGTCTGGGCATTCGTACTTGCAGTTGTGTGGGTGTATCACATCGAGAGAAAGCCGGGAGAAAAAGTAGACAAAATGGAAATCTGGTTCAGATTTCCAAAGTTCGTCATCGGTTACTTCATTGCAATGTTTACCATAATGGGATTGGGACTTGGAAATGTGATTTCCTTTGAAAACCTCGAGTTCGGACTGGTGCCAGTGGAAGGAGCACTGAGAAAGTTCTTCTTCATGCTGACATTCACGAGCATCGGTATCGTCACTGACTTCAGAGCACTCAAACAGGAGGGTCTTGGAAGACTTGCAGTGGCATATGCGTTCATACTGGCAGTGATCATCATACCGCTTGGTTGGTTCATAGCATGGCTGTTCCACCACGGAATGATGCCACCAACGGTGTCACCTTAAACTTTTTTCCCCACTTTTTTGTAGATGGATTTGTATATGGTCAAGTGTAGATTATTGGATGGGGCAGTTATGAAAAAATTCAACCTAATTCTGGTTCACGATGGCAAGGAGTGGATCGCGAAAAATGGCGAAATTGTTGCAAAAGGTAAAACGCTTGATGAACTTGACGAAAACATATGGAATGTGTTGGAGGACAAGTTCAAGAGAGGTGAGAAGATTTAAGTCAGGATGGAATATGATTACAGGACGTTTTCATTCTGGATGATACAGTATCATCCATACTTCCTCCACAGAGTCATACACGTTGAACTTTAAGGTAGCTTATTATTGTTTCGCGATAGTGTGAGTAAGAGGGTGCTGTTTGAGGATTGTGCAGTATTTTTCCCCATTCTGGTGTTGATTTTTAATCTATTGTTATTATATTTTGATTGAAACTGTTATTTGTATTCCTGCTAAACTTTTTATAAACATCTTGCAGCATGCAGACTGGCCGGAGGTGAAATGGTTGATTGATGTTGTGCTCATGCTAATTGGCAGTATGGTGATAGTTTTCATTGCCGCCATGCTGTTCGTCAATGCTATAGAGTATCTGGGTTTCAGACTTGAGCTAGGTGGCTCATTTGTTGGAGCTATACTTGCACCTCTCTTCACATCACTTCCTGAGATGATTGTGTTTCTGGTGGCTGTATTCGTTTATACTGGAGAGGCTGGAGAGGAAATCGGCATTGGGACATTGTTTGGCCAGCCATTTATGGCTTCAAGCCTTTCTTATGGGCTAGTTGGTCTGGTAGTTATTGTGGGGTATTATTTGAAGAAACGAGATGATCTTGTGCTGGAGGTAGACAGAGCGCTGGTAATCCCTTACGCATTCATCACGATTCTATTTCCCCTGACAATTGTTCCTGCTATAATAGGCGGATTTTCGCAGTACATTTTTGGCTTGCTTTTCCTCGCATCATATGTGGGTTATGTGTGGATGATGTACAAGAGAAAGATGGTGGAAGTGATTGAAGATGCTGAAATGCCTTACGCCTGTGGTATAATTAAACATCCTCTGTTTGCGGGCTTCATTCAGCTATTTGCTGCTGTTGTGCTTCTCTACATTGGTTCAGAAAGGATGGTTGGTTCTGTCGAAATTCTCGCAGAAAATATTGGAATCAGTCCGCTTGGTCTGGCTTTAATACTTGTTCCAGCAGCTACTGCCATTCCTGAAACCACAAGTGCATTAATATGGGGATACAGAGGTAAGGACACTCTGTGTATGGGTTCTCTTGTGGGTGAAAAGATACTGTATTCAACATTCTATCCTGGTCTGGGGCTGCTGTTGACCTCCTGGGAGATAGATTATCATGCTTACTTGAGTGTAGCAGCAACGACGATAATCTCGTTCATACTTCTTTACTACATAGCCAAGCAGAGGGTACCTTGGTATGCGCTGTTCTTTGGATTGTTCTTCTTCGTTGGGTATGCAATTCTAATATTTGTGTATCATATGTAACCCCATTCCTTTTTTGGGTTTGGTTGCTGTATTTAGCACCCTCTGTTGTGGCGCGGGTAAGTCAGGTGCTAATTTTCTTATCCGTAATTTATTTTTTTACGTTTAAAATTTTTTAGTAATTGTGCTCCAGCAGGGCAAATTATTTTAAAACATGAGGTGGTTTACCACTCTAGGCCGGGGTTGCAGAGAGGTACTGCGCGGGCCTGGAGAGCCCGTGTGCCGTAAGGCACGCGTGGGTTCAAATCCCACCCCCGGCGTAACAACCCTCTTTCATCAACCGTTTGCAAAATTACTCAAATCAGAATGGTGGAAAAGAAATTTAACAGCCCTTTTGTAAATCTCAAATCCAGCATTCAAATAAAAACAAAAATATAGGTTATTCCAGAGCTTTCTTGATTTTCTCCAGCGACTCTGGGTTCTCTAAAGCAGAAGTATCTCCAAGTTCCTTACCAGTGACAACGGCCTTTACAAGTCTTCTCATTATCTTCCCGCTTCTTGTTCTCGGCAGATCAGGTACGAATATGATCCTTGCTGGTTTGAATGGTTTACCGAGTTCTTTGACAATTAATTCTTCAATCTCTTTCCTGAGCTCTTCACTTTCGTTGAATCCTGGCTTGAGGACGGCGAAAATCCATATTACTTCTCCTTTGAGTTCGTCGGGGAAGCCTATACATGCTGATTCCTGAACCGCTGGATGAGAATTCACTATGGTCTCTACCTCAGCAGAACCCATTCTCTTTCCGGCAACCTTAAGCACGTCGTCAGCTCTGCCCAGCAAGTACCAGTATCCCTCTCCATCCACGAAGGCCCAGTCTCCATGGTACCATACTCCTTTCCATCTGCTCCAGTATGTCTGTATGTATCTCTCAGGATCATTCCAGAAGCCTCTTGTCATAGAGGGGGCGGGTTTCTTGCATACCAGATAGCCAACCTGCTGCCTCACAGGTTTGCCATCATCATCGAACACATCTACATCCATTCCCAGGCCCGGAAAACCAAGTGTTGTTGGCTTGAGGGGTATGACAGGAGATGGCAGAAGGAAACATCCGAAAATTTCTGTTCCACCTGAGAGATTGATTATTGGGCACCTTTCCTTGCCAACCTCTTTAAGCAGCCACATCCATGTATCGTGGTCTATTGGTTCACCAGTATTTCCTGTAATCTTCAGGCTTTCAAGGCTGTGCTGTTCTATAATCTCGTTTCCATACTTCTTGAGCATTCTATATACAGTGGCAGAACCCCCAAGAATTGAGATTTCATAGTCATCAATCATTCTCCATATTCTATCTTCTGTTGGGTAATTTGGAGCTCCCTCGAATATCAAATGAGTACCACCAAGGTGCTGGCATCCTATTATCTGCCATGGCCCCATCATCCAGCCTATGTCGGTTATCCACAGGAGTACATCTTCATCCTTCAGGTCGAGGTTGAAGTAAATCTCCTTGGAGCTTTGCAGTAGTGCACCAACATGGGATAAAACTACACCCTTCGGCTTTCCAGTTGTACCGGAGGTGTAGAGCAGTAATGCAGGCTCGTTTGACTCCATTGGTGTAGCTTCACATTTTGCACTCTCTTTAAGCTCGTCCCAGTAGACATCTCTGCCCTCTTTCATCTCAACGTCAGCGTTAACCCTTCTGACAACTACAACTTTCTCAACCTTCGAGTTTTTCAGAGCTTCATCAGCGGAGGGTTTCAGAGGGATCTCTTTTCCACGCCTGTATGATCCGTCTGCTGTAACTAGGACTTTAGCCTGTGAATCCTCAAGACGGGTAGCAACAGCAGCTGGGCTGAAGCCTGAGAAAATGGGTAATGCTATTGCACCAATTTTTATGGCGGCAAGCATGGTTATGACGGTTTCAGGGAGCATTGGGAGATACATTGCAACAACATCACCCTTCTCAACTCCAAATGACTTCAATGCATTTGCAAAACGGTTTACTTCTCTGTAAAGTTCAAGATAGGTGAATTTTTTAACCTCTCCACTCTCACCTTCCCAAATTAATACTACCTTGTTTTTCTTTTTGCCTTTTGCATGTCTGTCGAGTACATTGTATGTGAGGTTCAGTTTTCCACCAGTGAACCAGTCTGTCCACTCAATTCCTTTAGACGTATCGTAAACTTTTTTGTATGGTTCAAACCATTCAACATCGAGAACTTCTGTTGCTGTCTTCCACCACCACTCTATATTCTCTGCAGAGAACTCAACAAGCTCTTTGTAATCTCTAAATCCATGTTCATCCATAAACGATTTCACGTTTGAAGATTCAACAAGCTCTTCAGGGGGCTGCCAAACAAAGCTCATATTTTCACCTCTTTAACCACCCAGCTCTGTTACCGATATTTTTGACCATATTCTGTATTAATTATGAATTTTTCAAAGCGCGCTTAGTGCATCTAAGTTGCTTACTGGTTAGCTACGTTCTCTAAACAATATTTAAACCTTTGGATGATGATGTTATTTAAACCTCATTACTAACTGAAGTCAAGAATACCAGGAGTGTACAAGTTTTAATTCGATCATTTTTTCGAATTTTTGAGGGAAAAGTGGCTTTTATTCATAGTTTCTTCAGTAATGCGTTTCTAATTTGGATTATTATCTTCGTCTAATGTGTGGTATTGCTGAATAAGAGAAATGCTTTTATAAATGTTAGGGGGATAGAGGTTGGGTCAGTTAAGGTTTAAATGTGGTGATAGAATGAGGAGCAGAGAAATCTATGAGAGGGGATTGAGGACAATACCTCAGGCAGCACAGACTGGTTTGAGGAGTGAAACACACTATCCCGAACCATTCATCCCAGAAGCAGCTTATGGATGCAAGATAAGAGATGTGGATGGAAAGGAGTACACGGATTATCATCTTGCCTTTGGTCCAATATTACTCGGACACAATCATCCAGAAGTGAACGAAGCTGTAAAGGAGCAGATAGATAAGGGTGTGCTTTTTGGAGCAGGTTTGTGTGAACTGGAAGTTGAGGTTGCAGAAAAGTTAATAGAACTGATACCATCTGCTGAGCGTGTAACTTTTGTGAATTCTGGTACAGAAGCGACGTATCATGCAATAAGGCTTTCGAGAGCTTACACGGGAAGAGAGAAGATAATAAAGTTCGAGGGTTGCTATCACGGGTGGCATGACTATGTTGCATTTAATGTAAATCCTCCTGCTGATAAGATGGGTAAGATTTATCCACAATCCAAGGGAATCCTAAAGGCTGCATACGAGACGACTCTTGTTTTGCCATTCAATGACAGTGATGCATTCAAGGAGTTGATGGCAGAACATCACGATGAGATTGCAGGAGTCATTCTTGAGCCAATTCCTCACAGTGTTGGAGCAATAATTCCTCAGAAGAAGTTTTTGAAGACTCTACGACAGGAAACAAAGACATATGGTAGCGTATTGATTTTTGACGAAATTATTACTGCTTTCAGGCATAACATTCACGGTGTTCAGGAAGAATTTGGAGTGATACCGGATTTGACGACCATAGGTAAGTCAATGGGCAATGGATATCCGATTGCTGCAATTGTTGGTAGAGAAGACATAATGTCATTGGTGCATAACGGCGTTCTGGTTTCAGGAACATACAGTGGACATCCGGTTGGCCTAGCAGCTACAAAGAAGACAATTGAGGTGCTTGAGAGGGATAATGTGATTGATTATATTGCAAAGCTTGGTGAGGAGTACAGAAAGGCACTTTTGGATGTGATTGAAGACATTGGCATCACGGCAAGGGTAGTAGGTTTCAAGTCAATATTTGCCATTCAGTTTGCAGAAGGGGAAGTTGTTGATTACTCTTCTGTCGTGGGAATAGACAGAGAGAAGTTTAGAAGGTTTGCAGCGGAAATGAGGAGAAGAGGCATCTTCTTTACACCAAATCCAATGAAGAGATGTCACCTATCTGCAAAGCACACAGAAAAGGAGCTGGAAGAATTCGTAAATGCAGCCGCTGAAGTCCTGAAGACACTAACCTAAAAATTTTTTTAATATTCCTCTCTTTCTCTGGTTAATGGAGCCTGTGATAGACAATCCAATTCTCTACAATATACTCAGGGTTCTTGCTAATTCGGATATGCCTCTTGGAGCCAAGACCATCACAGAGAAGCTTGAAGAGAGGGGAATTACAGTAAAGAAAGATACTGTTCAGCACTACTTGAGAGTACTTGATGATATGGGACTAACCAGAAAAATAGGCCTTGCTGGTAGAGTTATCTCTGAAAAAGGTGTGGAAGAGCTAAGAAAAGGAATGCTTAAAGAAAGAATTGGCTCTTTTATTGAGCAGCGTGAGGAGTATGCTTATCAGGCAGATTTTGACCCTAGAAGTGGTAGAGGTCTGGTTAGCCTGAACCTGGGTATTGTTGACGAATCTGAGCTGGATAGGGCTCTGAAGCTCATTAAGGAGTGTGTGGATTCTGGACTGGCCATAAGTCCTCTTATGAAAATATTTGACAGCAGAACAAGGGTGGGCAAAATCAGAATTCCCGATGGTAAGGTCGGTATCGGGCTGGTCAGCACATCCGTCGTAGATGCTGCTTTTATACACGATAAAATATATCCAGTTCCTACTTTTGCTGGAGTTTTGCAGTATATGAATGGGGAACCTGTAAGATTCATTCATGCAATATCTTATATAGGTTCTACTCTTGATCCCATTGATCTCCTTATAAAGAGTGGTTTCTGTACGGTTAGAAGCGTTGTAAAGAGAGGATACGGTACAATTCCAGCAGATGTTCGTGAAGTCCCAGCTGTTTTGAGAAAAAAGGCTGTTGAAACAATAGAAAAATTGGATATGGCCAAAATTGGGGGAACAATCCACGTCGGTGAAGCGAATGTTCCCGCACTTGGTGTACCGGTGAATAATTACAGAGTGGGTGTGGTCGTTATAGCAGGATCAACCCCGTTAGCATATCTGAAGGAGAATGGAATCGATGTGAGGATACACATACTGTCTGCATTTGAGAGATACGAAGACTTAGTGGATATTGAGTCCTACTTGTGATGTTTTACTCAGAATTATCACCTATCTTTTTTAAAGCCTCATCGAGGGCTGATGGAAAATCGATGGGCTCTGCTAGCTCCCAGAAATAATCAAAGAGTTTTTCTGACCATTTAATAAATTCTATATCGTCTGATATGAAAATGAGTGGTTCAGGCTGACCAGTATGTATTAGCAGAAATGCAACTTTACCGTCGGATATAAAGACTTGGAAAGGTAAATCCAGCACTTTGATAACACCATTTCTTTTTAAGATCTCGATCTCTTCGTCGCTGAGGTTGAGATCCTTTATTATTTTAGCTGAAACTTCTATTCGCTTTTGTAAGGAGTCGGATGAGGAAATAATTCTATAATGGACTCCTTTTAGCATATTTCTAATCGTAATCTCAAATAAATCGTAGCTGACGTTCCTATCGATTACTTTAGCCCATTTCTTGGTATTAAGATTTACTTTGATTCCTTTAGCAACGGCAGCGAGAAAGTCTGGCTCTATTTCAACTTTTTTGAGGTTTATTAAACCTATTTTAAGCTCAAGAGGTAATATTTTACTAAACTCATCAGCATCCTGTAGACACTCTTTTAAAGAGAGGATATCATCAAGAGTTAAAGCCATATCTACTATGAGATATCCCAGTCCTGTAAGATAGTAGTGCCCATTGTCTTTTTTTACTATCTTGTATTCGGCGAGCGAGTTCATACATCGTGAGACTGTTGAGAGCGGCATATGAATACCAGCAGATTCTAACTCATTATGTATGCTTGCAACATTCATGGGTTTCTCACCTAGAAGTTTTAGAATTTCAATTCTACCTGGGAGACTCAACTCCTTGAGATATGATCTTAGAGTTTCATTCATAATAGTTCGAAAAAAGTGCTCAATGATTAAAAGTATTTCGAGATTAATACTGTCTTTACGCTGTCGGAAGATTAATAGTTCAACTATGGATTTTTATTTGATTTTAAAAAATAAATATAAGGATGGAGTTGTGTTGTTCACTGATTAACCCAGTCAGGCACAACTCCCCACTGGACTCCAAATACTGCTGGCACCAGGAAGTAGCAGAAGATTGTTACGATGACTATGCCGACCAGGTTTAGCAGGAATCCAGTTCTTGCCATCTGTGGTATTGTTACGTAGCCAGTTCCGAACACGATGGCGTTTGGTGGTGTTGCAACCGGGAGCATGAATGTGTAGGATGCTGCAACTGCTGCTGAGATCATGAAGGCTCTGGGATCTTCACCGAGTGCTATGGCAAATGCAGCCATTATTGGCATCATCAACGTGGTTATGGCTGTATTGGATGTGATTTCTGTGAGGAATATAACCAGGACCACGATTGCCAGCAGGACTATGATTGGAGGCATACCTTTGAGGAATATCAGCTGGTGACCCATCCATACTGCAAGTCCACTTGTTGTGAACGCTTTGGATAGTGCAATACCACCACCGAACAGAAGAAGTATTCCCCATGGTATCTTGGATGCGTGCTCCCAGTCCAGGGCAAAGACTCCCTTCTTGAAGTCGACCGGTATCAGGAACAGAGATATGGCAGCGATCATCGCAATTACGTAGTCGTCAACCATTGGCAGCCACATCTTTATTCCCGGAATCTCTACACCTGCAATGTTTTTGGGCTTACTGAATATCCACGCAAGTGCCGTGAGGATGAAAACTGCAAGCACAATTTTTTCTCCCTTGCTCCACGGCCCCAGCTTTTTGAGCTCGCCCTCAATTATCTCCTTACCGCCGGGAAGCGTGTCAATTTCTGGTGGGTTGATAACATAAACCATCAGGAACCATGCCAGAAACAGAGTTATCCATGATATGGGGATACCGAGAGCAAGCCAGTCAACGAATGTAATTTGAGGCGCACCGGGGAACAGCTTTGGTAAAGTACCAACAACGATAGCATTTGGCGGGGTACCAATTATTGTTGAGACACCTCCAATGGATGCTGCGTAGGCAATACCGAGCATCAGTGCAGCACCAAATTTGAATTGCCCAGCTCTGAAATCGACGTTTTTGAATTTGCCTTCTTTCTGCATTTGCTGTCCGAGAGTAGCGACATGCAGTATTATGGCGAGGCCTATTGGCATCATCATCATAGTCGTTGCCGTGTTGGATATCCACATGGAGAGGAAGGCCGAAGCAATCATGAATCCCAGAATAATCTTGCGAGGACTCGTTCCTATCGCGTTGACAATAAGTAATGCAAGGCGCTTGTGTAAATTCCAGCGAGTCATCGCAGCGGCGATCATGAAACCGCCCATGAAGAGGAAGATTATCTTGCTCGCATAGTTTGGTGCAACCGCCGTAATTTTCTGGACACCGAGTAACGGCAGAATTGCTAACGGTAGAAGAGCTGTTGCCGGCAGAGGAATACTTTCACCAATCCACCAGACTGCCATGAGAATCGCTAAGGCTGCAACAGCCTTCATGTCGCTGGCTTTTTTCATTATGTTTTTGTACAGCTTTTCATCTTTCCCTTTTATCCAGTCTAGGAACTCCTGTGTCTTCAGAACTTTATCGATCTTACCCTTGTTTATTGTAACGAATCCCAGTGATGCTGCCTCATTTACAAGATCTTTATCCGTAACAACAAGGGTTATCGCAGTATCGACGAATGTTTGAGGGACAGGCATCGCAATAATCGCTAGGAATAGTATTGCACCAACGAATAGCGTTATTTTCTGCCTTGGGGTGTACTTTCCATCAGGTGCGCCGGTTAGGACTTCTCCAACACCGCCCTCTTCAAGCTGCTCTTTTACGGAGTCTGAGATTTCATCGTTGCTGTCATTTGATTTTGTTGCAAGGCATGCTTTTAGTGGTCTTGCTGTTTGTTCACTCAATACCCAAAAATAATTCCACAGACTCTTCACCACATCCAAACCCATCCACTCACCTCGCAAACCGCGTGCCGGAGGCGATGGGGTCTTCTGGTTTAAAGGGGAGCGATTTGATGCTGGAGTTTTTAGAATTAGCAGTGTTGATGGCAACTTATACCTCCGGCACCTCGCTTTATTTACAATAATCATTAAATAAAAATCGGTATAAAAGGATTGCCGTATAAATACTGAGAATGTTAATTCATTACCGAAAAAATTGTATTACGAAGGTTGTGTGTGAATCCAAAATTTATAAAATGACTACCTGAATCAACCTATAACGTTCAAAATCTGTTGAAGGGATAAGCATGAAAGTTCAACATGATATTGTCATCGTAGGAGCTGGATTGGCTGGAATGAGAGCTGCAATTGCTGCAGCAGAGAAAAGCAGAGAACTGTCTATAGCGGTCGTATCTAAGACGTATCCGATAAGGTGCCATAGTGTTTGTGCTGAAGGTGGAACTGCAGCTGTTTTACGCGAAGACGATAGCTTTGATCTACATGCATGGGACACAATCAAGGGTTCCGACTTTCTCGCGGATCAAGATGCTGTTGAGCTGTTTGTTAGAGAGATGCCTAAGGAAATCCTCAGGTTGAATAGCTGGGGATGCCCTTGGAGCAGGCTGGAAGATGGAAGGATTGCACAGAGACCTTTTGGAGGCCATTCGGTAGACAGGACAGTATTTGCTGCGGATAGAACGGGCTTTCATGAAGTACACACGCTGTATGAGAGAATGCTGATGTACCCCAACATCGTTCGCTATGATGAGTATTTCCTGACAAGTCTTGTAATTGAGGATAATGAGGTTAGAGGGATAACTGCAATTGAACTCAAGACAGGAGATTTAATTCTTTTTGAAGCAAAGGCAGTTATACTTGCAACGGGTGGAGCTGGAAGACTCTATGGTTTTACAACATACAGTCACACTGTTACGGGCGATGGAATGGCCATAGCTTACAGGGCTGGAGTACCACTCAAGGATATGGAATTTGTCCAGTTCCACCCAACGGGACTTGTGCCTTCTGGCATACTGATGACAGAGGCGTGCAGGGGTGAGGGTGGTTATCTCAGGAACAAACTTGGCGAAAGGTTCATGCAGAAATATGCTCCGGAAAGAATGGAATTGGCCCCAAGAGATGTTGTTGCAAGGGCGATGTATACAGAGATAAGAGAAGGTAGGGGGTTTGAAGGACCATATGGGCCTTATATTGCTTTGGATCTCACCCATCTTGGTGAGGACAGGATTAATGAGAGATTACCTCTTATAAGAGATGCTGCAATGAAATTTGCTGGCGTTGATCCCGTTGAAGAACCAATTCCTGTTAGACCGGTTGCTCATTATACAATGGGTGGAGTTCACACAAACATCAACTGTGAGACGACTGTAAAGGGTTTGTATGCTGCTGGAGAGGTGGCATGTGTCAGCATACATGGAGCAAACAGACTTGGTTCAAACTCCACTGCTGAATGCCTTGTTTTTGGCAGGATTGCAGGCGAAAAAGCAGCAGAATATGCACTGAGCAAGGAGTTTAGACATGCGCCGCAGGAGGCATACAAGGCTGAGGAGAAGAGAATTTTCGATGAGTTCCTTGGAAAAAGCGGGGATGAAAGTGCATATCAGATTAAAAAAGAGCTAAATGAGACAATGGATAAGAATCTATGGATTTTTAGAAGAGCTGAGGGAATAAAAGAAGCAATCAGGAAGATAAAGGAGCTGAAGGAAAGATATAGGAATGTAGAAATTGTTGACAGGGAGAGGAAGTTTAACACGGATTTACTTACAGCATTTGAAGTGGGTTTCATGCTTGACCTTGCCGAGGTTGTTGCAATTGGCGCCTTGAACAGAACTGAGAGTAGAGGGGCACACTTCAGGGAAGATTATCCGAAGAGAGATGACGTAAACTGGTTGAAGCATACGCTCGCGTATTACACTCCCGATGGGCCGAAGTTTGATTACATCCCCGTAACGATTACGAAATGGGAGCCTGTTGAGAGAAAGTACTGAGGTGGTAGCGTGGGCAGTGAAGTAACGTTCAGAATTAAGAGATTTGATGGTGAAAAGAGCTACTGGCAGACCTTTAAGGTTCCTGTTTACAGAGGTATGACTGTTCTGGAAGGGTTATATTACATAAAAGAAAACTATGATGGTACTTTGGCGTTCAGAGCCTCATGCAGAATGTCTGTATGTGGGAGCTGTGCCATTAAAATCAATGGAAAACCTCGGCTAGCGTGTGAAACTCAGATTCTGAGTCTTGGCTCTTCCAATATAGATATTGAACCGCTTGATAATTTTAAAGTTATAAAGGACCTCATTACTGACTTTGAAGGATTTTTCAAGAAGCATGAGCATGTGAAACCCTACATAATACGAAAAGATGACAACTATGAAAATCCTACTGAAATTCTACAGACTCCTGAGCAGCTTTATGCCTACTATGACTTTACGCTCTGCATCAAATGTGGAGCATGCTACTCTGTGTGTCCTGCAGCTGCAAGGGAGGATTATCTCGGGCCTGCAGCAATTACTGCAGCATACCGTTTCAATGCTGACAGCAGAGATGGGGGAAGTGAAATCAGGTATGCATTGGTGTGTGGGGATAATGGTGTCTGGAGATGCCATTTTGCAGCAGAATGCAGTGAGGTGTGCCCCAAACAAATAGATCCGGCAAAGGCTGTGCAGAAGATGAGAGTCAAGGCTGCTTTACATACTATAAAGAGCATTTTCGGGTGGTAGAATGAGCTGGACAAACTGGTTCCGAATCAGCGGTAAAAGCCTTTTTGGTATAGCTTTTTCACTTCACAGGTTGACGGGAGTGGTATTGGCTATCTATCTCTGTATGCATCTCACCTATCTAACATCGCTGAAATTTGGGAAGGAATTCTATGAGTCCCTTATAAAAACGACCGTCTCGCCGACGTTTCTTGTATTTGACATTCTATTGATTCTTGCGGGAGTGTATCATGGTGTCAATGGACTTCGACTTATCCTGCATGAATTTGGACTTGCCTATGAAAGCAGGAGGACTTTGCTGTATGCAGCCTTTGTTTTAACTCTGGTACTGTGGTTTGTTGCATCCTATCAGATGTACAGGTTTGTAATGGGGGTGTAGTGATGGAGGAAATGCATACTAGAAGAGTACTGGAACCTATAGCATGGATCCTGCAGCTTATATCTGGAATCTTCCTAACGGTTCTTGTAACCTTCCACTTTTACGTGACACACTTTGTTGAGCATAATGCCATGGAGTATGACAAGGTAATTGGCAGGTTTACAGATCCGGCTTACCAGGTCATGTATGTTTTACTGCTCCTCTTTGTATCGTTTCACGCCTTCAACGGGTTGAGGGCGATAATACTGGATACCAATTTTGGAGCAAAACATGCAAGGGCTGTGAATACTGCGACGTTTCTACTGTTTTTCGCAGTATTTGGATATGGACTCGTGTTACTGTTTAGTTTTTGACGCTTTATAATTTTTTTAACGTTTTAATACGAATTTTCAGCTTTCAAGAGTAAATCTGGGACATTGCCATAAGATCCGAGCAATTCTGGTGAACCATTCATATTTTCTGCATTTTTGATCTCTTCCAGCTTTACGATAAACTGCCATTCATCTCTATAATTGAAGATGAGGAGCATTTTTTGACCGGTTTCTTTGAAGACTTCCCTTACCCTCACATTCTTTACTCCGGGTCTTAGCTCACTTTCGTCATCAAACAATCTTATTTCGAGATCATCGAGTACATCATAACAACTCCTTGACTTGGTCCAGTCCCTGAGATTGTCGTAAAAACCGAAGCAATGGTCGAAGCAGAAATCAAAAGAGCGAACTATAGTCTTAGCCAGTGTATACAAACTGTAATCCCCATGGATAGCAATTTTTCTCCAGGGTTTCTTCCCGCCTTTTCTCACCGGAATATTAAAACTGGCTTTAAATACATATATTTTCACGATATTTAATTTTCAATGGGTATTAAAAAACTTTACTATAATGTCTGTAGAAGGAACAGATGAATAGAATATATTGTCATGCTAACTAGTGGTTATTACTTATCTGTTTAAAATATGTTGGCTTAATTCTGTATGTGCTCGCAAGACTGGGTAAATTGGGTGGTGTTAGTCTGCTTAGCAAAGGATATGGTTTGGTGGTATCGCTGGGAGATATATAGCATCTAAAAAAGTTTATAAAATGATCAGAGGCCTTCCGTAATGGATGCATAGTATCTAACCCATACAAAAGTATTTGCAGGATTTTAAACTCGTGGATGCTCCAGGGGGTAGACATGAGATCAGCGTACAAGAGTGTTGATACACTCATAACATGGTGCAAAATAATCTCACAAATTTTTGCCTGTTTTAAACATCCAACACCTTGAGTGGGGGGTGGGGTGGTTGATAGGAATATTCAAGAAACTACTGAAGTTTACCCTGATTTTCACTGTATTACTCATTCTATTTCTCATAGGAGCATTTACTGTATTTTTCATGTTCGGTGGATTGATCTTCAGCCATCTGCCAGGAAACGAAGAGATAACACTGGAGGATGCCCGTGAGATGTACCCTCCAGACGTTGTGCATCTCGCCGAGATCGGGTTGAAGCTTAACAAGGGAGCAAAACTACAAGTCAGAAATGGAAAGCTACACGTTGTCAACAAGTCTGGAGTATGGATGATTGGTGGTAGTGATATATACACTACACCAGATGATGCTGGAAGGGAGTGGTGGAAAAAAGTAATCGAGAAGATTGATGAAGATGAATATCGTGTTACAATTGCTTACTATGATGCAATCTTCACGAATAAATACCTCACAGTAAACTTCACAATCTCTCCAAAAGAGAACACAGGATATACTGTCACCGATACTAAGGATAGAGGGTACGTTGATCCAGGATACTACAAACTAATCGATTCTAAGATCGCAAAATGGTCGACAGGGAATAGGTCAGGAAATATTTCTATATACTACTACCAAGACCCCAACCCACTGGATACCAGGATAGTTAAAAAGATCGCCAAGCGGATAGATGAATTTGCAAAAGAAAACAATCTAAACAACACACAAAAAGTAATTCTGACTGCTGAGATTATAAGGATTCTCCTCATACATGTAGATAATGATAGGGTGTATATATATGAAAACGGACGTCTAATCCCCTCAAATGTAAAGGCTACTAACAGTAGAATTGTTCAAGATATACTCGAAGGGACTGTGTGCAGAGGTTTTGCAGAATGGACAAGTAGAATACTCAACGAATTAGGTATAGAAGCAGGAAATATAGGTATATACCAATACGCCACATCAAATGTATTACACGGGGTTACGTGGATTAATGCTCAGCATATAGACTTGGACTACTTGGAGACACTTATCAACAAAAAAGTTACTGTGTTTAAAATTGAAGACAACAATTTACAATTCATCCTCTGTGACCCAACGATGATCGTGCCTAATATTCCACGCCCAGCCTTTGAATTTTATGATGATGTAGTTTTGGAAGATATGACATACTATCTATAACCAACTTACAATCAACAATATACCAAACACAAAACATATCAGTCGTACACCAACTACATAATACACTTTATTCTCGTCCAAATAGAACATTCAATCCACAGAAAAGTAAAAAAAATAAAAAATAAACACTCAAAACACTCGTTCAAAGAATATCTACACCCATGATGTTCAATCAACCTCTACTAATTGGCTTAATTCTCGTTGGCACTTGTCTATCATTCTCAGGGTATGCAGTAACTTCTCGCCTTTGCTCACTCCCAACCCTATCTACATAGTGCTCGCTAGTAATACGATCTATCTCCGGCTCATCCTTAGACATTATGTTGGGCGAGTTGATACTAGATAGAATCGCCACCACTCTAACTACTTCTTCCATCCTTGGATCCACATGTGTACCTGAAAATTGAAATATCCAATGACTGTTGTTTGGTGAAATGATCGAACTAGGGAGATTAAGGAAGTTTATTGAAAAAATGGATATTCCATCGCATTGTGTTTACTGTGAGGGAGTAGATATCAGTATAAAAAATCCAAAACACCATCCATCTTATGAAATTACTCACCGGTGCAATCTGAAATGTGTTTTCTGTTATTCCGAAGCTGCTGTAAAAGGCGGAACAGTTCCTAAACCAGGATACTACGGTGAAGATGATCCAAAGGCAATAACTATCTCCCAGTATGGCGAACCGCTGGTTGTTGGAGCAGATAAGGTGGCCTATGTTATCAGAGAACTCAAAAAGAGGTTTGGTGATGACGTTAGAATAGATCTGCAGACCAATGGCACTCTGCTAGATAGAGATGCATTCTCGAAATTTGAGGATCTGGTGGATATCGTCATGATCAGTCTTGATGCATCAAATCCAGAGGGATACGTGAGGCTTACAGGGGTTAATGCATTTGAGAGAGTATGCGAGGCTCTGAAAATCGCAGCCAGATCGAATGTGGTCAGTGTCCTGAGGACAATCTACATGCCGGGAATAAACGATAAGGAACTCATGGATATTGCAAAAATTGGTGATCAAGCTGGTGTTGATGAAATGATGCTTCAGCCATGCTCAGTGTACGATGAAGAAAGTCTGAAAAAACTGGGATTTGATTTTGAAAAAGCTGAAAGCATGTCTGAGTTCCTCAAGGCTGCATATTTCTGTCAGGAGGCTGTAGATTCAATGAAAGTCAAGATACCGGGCTGCATGCTGGTCAATCTGAGGCATTTACTTGAAAACGGATTTGATTTTGAAGATATATTGTTTTTGAGAAGAGATTCGAGGGCAAGAACGCCACCCACCATCAGGCGAGACTGGAAATTCGAAATCCCCTTGTGACTTACCTGTGTGAGATTTTTGATTTTAAACACTATAAAATAGGAAAAATCAGGCAACTTTTCTTGGATCAGTTATTTCGCCGTAGATGGCTGTTGCAGCAGCAGTGGCTGGAGAAACGAGGTATATCTTTCCTTCTGGGCTACCCTGTCTTCCAACGAAGTTTCTGTTAGATGTTGAAACACTAACCTCTCCGCTGGCAATCAATCCAAAGCTTCCACCCATGCATGGTCCGCAGCACGGGAATTCAACGAGCCCGCCAGCTTCAACAAAGATGTCTATGAGCCCGTCTTTCAGAGCCTTCATGTATATGCTTCTTGAAGCCGGAATTACAATAAGTCTGACGTTGTTTGCAACTTTTTCACCTTCCAGAATCTCTGCTGCAATTTTGAGATCCTCATATCTTCCGTTTGTACATGATCCTATGAATACTTGGTCAACCTTTGTACCTTCAACCTCTGAAACACCAACAACGTTGTCAACTCGATGCGGAACTGCGACCTGCGACTCCATACCCGTAACATCCAGTTCGACAACTCTCTTGTAGTTTGCATCCTCGTCGCTCTTGAGCCATTCGGGAATCTCGAAATCAACTCCAATCGATCTCAGATATTCTTCTGTCACCTTATCTGGCTCAATAATTCCAGCTTTACCTCCCATCTCGATTGCCATGTTGCACATGGTTAATCGCTGGCTCATGCTCATGTCCTCGACGACTTTGCCGGCGAATTCGCAAGCCATGTAGTTTGCTCCATCTGCTCCAACCATTCCAATGAGCTTCAGGATGATATCTTTGCTGTAAACGTGTTTCTCGAGCTTTCCGTTTACCTCAAACCTTATCGTTTCTGGCACTTTGAACCAGAGCTTGCCAAGGGCGAAAACTGCACCCATATCTGTTGAACCAATTCCTGTTGAAAAAGCTCCCAGAGCTCCATACATGCATGTATGGCTGTCTGCTCCGACAACAAGCATACCTGGCAGCACATGCCCCTTTTCTACCATGATCTGGTGAGCAATACCCTCTTTGACATCGTAGTTGAGAATTCCCTGCTCTTTGGCAAAATTTCTCAGCATTTTATGATTTTCAGCGACTATGACGCTATCGGCAGGTACCTGGTGGTCAAAGGCCATTATTATCTTTGAAGCATCCCATACTTTCCCATCGCCGGCAATTTCTCTGAAAGCTTTGATAGCTAATGGGCCAGTGATATCATGGATCATTGCTCTATCAATTGAGGCGAAGACGAATTCACCAGCATTTACGTCTTTTCCGGCTGCTTTTGAGAATATCTTCTCTGTGATTGTTTTGCCCATACCATCGGAACGATCATTACAATTTATTTAAGTTTCGATGAATCGATTTGTAGAGCTACAATTGATTTTGGGAATGGGTTTTTTACCAGAAATAAATGTCGTTAACACTCAGCAAAGTATTTATCAACCATTGAATTTTGCTTCTTTATATGGAAACCCTCGTTGAAATGGCAAGAAAAGGTGTAGCTGCAGACTGGTTGAAGGAAGTAGCAAAATATGAGGGGATTGAACTCGATTTACTCCTCAGGCTCATCGCTAATGGTGAAGTAGTAGTACCGCGTAATGTTCTCAGGGACGATGAGTTCAAACCGAGAGCCATTGGTAGGATGATGACGACCAAAGTCAACGCTAATGTTGGCACATCTACAGATTATGTTAATGTTGAGGAGGAAGTTGAGAAAGCTATCGTTGCCCAGCGTTATGGCGCTGATGCCATCATGGATTTGTCTACTGGTGGAGACATCGATTCAATCAGAAAGAAGATAATGGATGTAGTTGAGGTTCCTTTTGGCACAGTGCCAATCTATCAGGCTGCCAGAAATTGCAAGGTAGTCGTTGATATGAGTGAGGATGATTTTTTCAATGCTGTCGAGAAGCATGCTAAAGACGGTGTTGACTTCATGACAATACATGCAGGGGTTAACTGGACTAGTGTTGAGAGGCTGAAGAGAAATAACAGGTTGCTCGGAGTTGTTAGCAGAGGTGGAGCAATAACAATCGGCTGGATGCTCCACAACGAGAGGGAGAATCCGTACTATGAGAACTTTGATTACTTGCTTGAATTACTGAAAGAGTATGATGTCACGATAAGTCTTGGTGATGCTTTTAGACCGGGCTGCATTCATGATGCGAGTGATCGTGTGAAGTTTACAGAATTCATACTGCTTGGTGAGCTTGTTGAAAAATGCAGAGAAGCTGGTGTGCAGGCAATGGTTGAGGGGCCAGGACATGTGCCAGTTGACGAGATAGAAACTTCTGTGAAGGCTATGAAGTATGTAACGGGAAATGCTCCTCTTTATCTGCTTGGACCCATCGTCACGGATATAGCTGCAGGCTATGACCACATAGCTGCCGCAATAGGAGCAGCTATAGCAGGCATGAGTGGAGCAGACTTCATATGCTATGTCACACCCTCTGAGCATCTTGCCCTTCCGACAGTTGAGGATGTTAGGGAAGGTGTCATTGCTGCAAAGATAGCAGCCCATGCAGTAGATCTTGTCAAGGAAGGGCAGAGGGATAGGGCGAGGCAGATTGACTACCAGATGTCTCTCGCAAGGAAAAAACTGGATTGGGAAACACAGTTTAGGCTAGCCATTGATCCAGAAAAGGCAAGGAAGATCTGGGCGAGCAGAAAGTCGGAGTGTGACGCATGCTCAATGTGTGGTGATCTGTGCGCGATAAAACTTGTTAAGGATGCGATCGAGAAAGACTGAGAAGAAAATATATAATAGTATAATTTTATCTTTTTGAAGTTTTTTATTTAATTAATTCTGTTTGAATTAAAAGTAAATATGGTATTTTGTAATTTCCTGAATCGGATTTGAACAGAGTGAATATCTTTTTAATGTATCTAACTAGTATGCCTGCTAAAGTCTAACAACCGAAAACCAGCAAGTTTTAATAAACCACTAAAAAAACATCCATCAATGAAAATATCCCCTGTATGTCCGGCGTGTCTACTCAATAGAGTTTACTTGGAATCAAAAATGGCTACTGATGACGAGGAGAAAATATTTAAGGCTGTTGAGGAATCGCTCAAGATTCTTGCTAAGCGGTATCCGCTTAGGGGCATCAATGCTGTTATAGCAACGGAGTTGCACAGGAGAGTTTACGAGATTCTTGGAGTTGAAGATCCATATAGGAAAGTTAAAGATAGAGCCAACAGCGTCGCATTGAGATTCCTGCCTTTGGTACGGGATTTCGTAAAAAATCAGGATGATGTTTTTAAAGCAGCAGCAATAGCTTCGATAATTGGAAACACGTTTGACTATGGTGTGATGGGGCACCATGTGGCTGAAGACGATTTCATGGAATATTTCAAGAAGCAATATTCAAAAGGACTCGCCATTGATCATATGGATGAGATAAGGGATTTATGTAGGGGAAAGGTCGTTTATCTCACAGATAACGCTGGTGAAATTGTGCTTGATACAATCTTCATGGAAGAGATAAGTAAATTATCTGAAAGATTAACGGTTGTTGTAAGGGGTAAACCAATTCTGAGTGATGCAACGCTTGAGGATGCGAAACTTGCTGGTGTGGATAAAATTGCTGATGAAATTCTTACAAACGGGGAGGGAGCTATCGGAATTATTGAAGAGGAGCTCCCATCCGAGACACTTGAAAGACTTGAAAACGCTGACGTTATAATCTCAAAGGGTATGGCAAACTATGAATGTCTCTCCGAAAGCAGATTTAAACCAATTGCTTTCCTTTTAACAGCCAAATGCGAACCAGTTGCAAACTCGATGGGTGTATCTGTTGGTGACATGGTTGCAATGCTCAGGAGGGATTAAAATGAATGATTTGAGAGAAAGGACCATTATAGAAATGTTTGGAGCATTGGAAGGAATTTACGGTCCAAACTACGAATGCCGTTACTATCCATGTCATTTCAACGGTCAGGATTGCTCGTTCTGTTATTGTCCATTTTATCCATGCCTCATCTATGATCTTGGGGGTGAGATTAAGGTCTCATCTGGTGGATATGTCTGGAGCTGCGAGAAATGCCGGTGGATTCATGAACCTGAAAATGTGGAAAATATAATCCTCTCGTTGAGCAGGTATTCTAGGCAGCAGCTTATTGAAGAGGACTGGCTCTTCTACAACCGGATTTTGCAGGAACTCTTCTACGGTGAGGAATTGGGGCAGAAACTGGAAAATACATATAATCTTATGCCAGCTGTAATGGCTGGCAAAGATTGTGAGGAGACTGAGAATGCGGAATTTCTAGCTGTAAGGTTGGGGGATTTCTCAATAGAAACTGTACGGAGAGTAAATTCACTTGAAGAGGTTAATGACGAGGTACTCATACCTCTCAAGGATGGTGAAAAATTACATGGTATGTTGAAAGGAAGATATGTTATTTGCAAAATTTGATTTTTAAATTTTGAACAATATTTTGGCTAACACTGCAATTCTCATTATTATACTGTTTAGAAATATTAAATAACTCTCAGAATGATTCAAAACGGAATATCTTGGCGCAAACAATCTTAAAATAGTTTATTCAACACATTACAAATCCAAACTGGATGGGTTTTGTCTTTACATTTCCTTTGTAAAGTTGGATACTCAGTTTTAAGGATGCGAAAACTTTAAAAATCAATACAACCTAGGAGTTTTTCGACCCCGCGGATGTAAATTATTTATCAAACGAAGCCCGCGGGTAAAAACCTGTCTAACGTTGTCAGATTAATCAAAAATAAAAAATAAGCCCGCTTCGTGCTTTAAAAGGTGGTGAAAAGTATGGGTGATGACCATGATAGTGGGGAAGCACATAATTGCGGAATTGTATGGAGTTCCAAGGGAGCTAATTTCAAATGAGCAGACGGTCAGGGAGATAGTGGAGAGTGTAGTCGACGAGGCAGGGCTTACGAAGGTTGGCAGTGTGTATAAACAGTTCAATCCCCATGGCGTTACGGGTATAGTTCTGATATCTGAATCGCATGTGTCAGTGCACACATGGCCAGAGTACGAGATGGTAAATCTCGATATATTCACATGTGGAGACGTGAAGAAAACAGAGAAAGCCTTCAAGTTGTTCTTGGAGAAATTTAAACCGAAATCCTACAGGCACTATGTCCTTGACAGAGGCTAATTTAAAATATAGTGGGGTACAAAAATGTATATGAACCGTATTAGGAACCAAATACTTCAGGCATTGGCTGGAGGAGGTCTCTCTGTATACCAGCTGATCGACAGACAGGATGCTAGCCTGCCGGAATTTTTTGAGTTAATCCAGGAAATGGAGAAGGAAGGGCTAATAACTGTCAGAGATGGGAAAGTTTTCCTTACTGACAAGGGAATTGAACTCTGCAATGAATTGGGTGTCAAGCCTATAGGAGATATGCGTTGCAATTGTTGTGGGGGGACAGGATATACAATAAGTGGATTTTTCGAGGATGTTCTTAAGGAATACGAGAAAATTGCAGAAAGCAGACCTGAAGCTATAGAGAAATACGATCAGGGCTTTATCAGTACTGATGGTGTGATACGCAGGGTTGAATTCCTTTATGAGCGTGGAGATCTGCTTGGATCCAAGATCTTTGTTGTGGGAGATGACGACCTGTTCAGCATAGCATCTTCTCTTACAGGCTTACCGAAGAAGGTTGTTGTTGTGGAAATTGATGAAAGACTCGTGTCTTTTATAAACAAGATGGCTGACGAATATGGTTTGCCGGTTGAGGCTATGGTTTATGACGTGCAGCAGGCTTTTCCTGAGGAACTAAGGAAGAAATTCAACGTGTTTGTTACGGATCCTGTTGAAACAATCCCTGGTTTGACTCTTTTCCTGTCTCGTGGTGTTTCAACACTTAAGGGTGTGGGTTGTGCTGGTTATTTTGGTATAACCACACTTG
Organism: uncultured archaeon; assembly: GCA_964652135.1. Taxonomy (GTDB): domain Archaea; phylum Halobacteriota; class Archaeoglobi; order Archaeoglobales; family Archaeoglobaceae; genus CAZZAF01. The sequence goes on along the minus strand of CAZZAF010000005.1, from coordinate 58,332 downwards.
AAGCTTCTCGCAGAAAGTGGTACGAAATCGAGAAGATGATACACGACATGGGTTTTGTCATAACTGATCTGAGAAGAAAATTCAACGTTTATCCGCAGGAAGACAAGAACTTCTTCAGATTTCAGGAGAAACTACCCATCGTAAGTAAGCTTGGTGTTAAAATAGATCACAACTGGTACACATCGACGCTTTTCAGAATCGAAGCTGTGAAGGAACCGAAGCCATTAGTTGAAGGCGAAATGATTATAGACGAAAAGGTTTACAAGGACGACGAGAGCTGGGCAACACCATACTAATTTTTTCAGGGGTGGTTCGATGCGTGATAAGATCATAACAGGATCGGACATAGTGAAGCGAATGAAGAAAATTGAGCACAAGATAGCAGTAATGAGCGGCAAAGGAGGCGTTGGTAAATCTACGGTTTCTGCTCTTCTCGCCGTTCATTTTGCCAGAAAAGGATATCAGGTTGGGTTATTCGATGCTGACTTTCTCGGCCCGAGCATACCACGCCTGTTTGGGGTGGAGAACAAAGGCTACGAGATGATTATAAGTGAGGATGGTATAGAGCCTGTTTTCAGCGAGAGATATGGGATAAAGATAGCTTCAGTTCAGTTCCTGCTTCCAAGGAAGGAGTCTCCGTTGATGTGGAGAGGTCTTGCAATTAACAGTGCAATCAGGAGTTTTCTTGGTGGAGTTGCGTGGGGTGAACTTGATTACCTCATCTTCGATCTACCACCCGGAACAGGAGACGCTTCTCTAACAATAATGGACTTCGTAGATCTCGATGGCATCGTAATGGTCACAACACCACACGACCTCTCAGCCCTAATTGTTGAGAAGGCCATAAACATGGCGGAGAAGATGGACACCGAGGTTCTTGGTCTGGTTGAGAATATGAGTTATTTCGAATGTCCAAAGTGCGGTGAGAAATACTACATATTTGGTAAAGAGAGGAAGGCAGCAGAACTTGCCGTAAAATACCGCATACCAATAATTGCCGAGATACCAATCGATCTGGAACTTGCCAAGCTGGCTGATATGGGCAGAATCGAGGAATACGAAGTAGATTATTTCGAGTTTTTTGAACTTTAATTTACTTAACCTTTTAATTTAGACTTCATATTTTTTCGAAAACAATTTTCAAGACTTTTTGAGAGGGGATGAGCAGGAGTATTGAGGTTATCAGGTAAAATAGTACGTGTAGCGGGTTGAATGGAGAGTTGGCTGCAATTCTTGCCACTAGGCCAGCGGGAGTATATGGTGAAATGAATTGCAGCGGAATAAGCGCTATTATTGCGAGAGAATACAGGAGCTGAGACCTTTCCCTGTCTTTTGCTATGGCCACTGTAATGGACGCGAATGATATGAAAAGCAACACCATTGATAAAGCCATAATGATAACAAAGTGCGGGTTGTGCATATCCACCCTGTTAAGCATTAACAGGAAAATCCAGGTGGGTGTGAGTATTGCTGCAAGCAGAAAAGCTGCCAGGATTTTTCCTCCAACAATGTCTTCCGGCTTTAGTGGTGTTGCTAGCAGGACGTGAATTGTTTTGGTTTCGATTTCCTCAGAGACCATGTCTATGAATATTCCAGCAGCTGTAGCGGCTGTGGTAATCATCAGGAGAGGTATCAGAACAACATAAATGAATTTGAATGGAATTGAGACATCTTTTGGAACATCTATTTCTTTCAGATCTGTGGAGTATGTTTTTATCTCGATGGACGAAGGTATACCTCGCAGATCTCTCATGACCTTTTGGTATTTGATCAATTTCTCTTTGATTACAATGGATGTTTGAATAGCTTTTATTTCCTCCTTCGGCAGGTAGAGTCTGACAAAGTTCGTGCCTGATACGTTCTCATTTGGAAGCCAGACGATTGCATCTATTTTTCCAGCATAAAAGTCATCCAATGCATTTCCGATTGAGTTGTATTTTTTGCTAGGTTCGATTATTGCTTCGAGGATGGGTGCGTTGCCAACAAATCCGACTTTTACTTCCGTGTCTACTGTTAAGCCTGCGAAGGATGGATTATACAGAACGAGCAGCCCGAATGTGAGAACAGAAGCAAACAGGGCAACGAATAGCTGGAGAACTATCACAGTTATGAATGTCCTCTCTTTTGTGGTACTTTTCAGATCTTTTAGGGCGATCTTCAATGCCTTCAAAGTAAGATCACCACCGCGTAGTTGTATATAAAGTGCAGGAGAGAGGACACTGCCAAAGCTGCAGCAAACGATCTGCGAAGTATTAATGCAAAGACGAGCATGGTTGTGAGGTGAATAAGCAGGGGCAGGACATAGTACTGGGCGAACAGGATTGTGTTGTACTGTGTTGCAATATTTAGTATGACAATTAATTTCTCACCCATAAAGAAACCGAGGGAACAAAATACTGCCGATTTGTAGAGTGGTGCACCGTTTCTGTATGCTGCAAATACTACCGTTCCTTTGAATACTTCTTCAACAAACGCTACTACCGCCAGAAAGATCGGGATGGATTGTTCGGGGGGCATGATGAATAATATGGAGAGAAGGAGAAATTCCACCATGAAGATGAAGGGTATTGAGGCAATGGATGCAAAGAATGCATGATAATCCCGTCGTACGGCTCTCTGAACAGTCATTAAAATTCTGTGATGCAAATCTGCAGCAGAGTGCATTATTTCCGGATTTAGTGCTTTGGACGACATGAATACTAACACAAAAGCCATTGCGTAGAACTGAAATGTTGAAAAGATATAGTCTTTTATTCCGATACTCTCACCTTCAAACATGGCAAGCATGAGGGTTATTGGTGACACCTTACTGACTGGTATTGTCCCGGCAAAAACAGACGGGATGAAGATGTATGCAGTTACTATAAGGGATGAGACTATCATAAGGAATGTCGTCTCTCTGTAACTTCTCGAGATGAGTGCAAGAAACATCTGTAGTGAGGCGAAGAATATGATTACTGGAAATACAAATATAACAGATATTATGCTCTCTCTGAATATCATCGAGACCGATACGACGGCAATTAACGAAAAGAGGATGTACGGAATTAGTTTACCTAGTAGAAAATCAGATTCTGAGATTGGTGTTGATAAAAGCAGGTCTATTCTCTTTGCAATCCTATCTTCTATCAGGGAGGCTGAAAAAACCTGGATTGCGAAATAGGATGGTATTATAAAGAAGAAAGCATATATCAGTTTTTCCAGTAGACTTGGTGGGTGGAAGTCATCGGGCGTTGTGTATTCGTATTCTGTCTTTGTTTTTACAAAACCTGTTGCTGTATCTCCATCTATTGCCGTTCTTTCTTTTACCGTCTCCTTTGCTATTTCTTCTCTCATCTCTTTCTCGGTTTTGGTCTCCTTTTTCTCAATTTCTTCTTTATCTACACTTTCTGCCTTCTTGTTGGCTTTCTGGAGATCAAGCTGGTAAACCAATTCTCTTTTGAGGTATTCAGCTTTAACAAAAACGGGGAATGCATTTATGCCATACCTCTTGTGGAGCTCGCTCTCGAATAAATCTTCTATCAGCTTTAGTAATTCATCGGCTGCTGCTAGGGATTTTTTTGTCCCGCCTAGTATCATATATGGAGGTCTTCCATCAAGAGCGATGTCGATATCCCCGGATTTCAGATAGGGCATTGCTTCATTGGCCGTCATACGATATCTGACAAAATGTGGATCATCGATCTTGTAGGGTGTGGCAATTGTGTACAGCATATAATCTGACTTAACACCGGTGGTGGTTGAGTAGTGAGAAGAAAGGATTGCTAAAATTATGAAAATCAGTATTATTGGGATGAATGTCTTCGTGTATTTCTTTCTCGACTTTCTGATTTCGAGACGAGCAATTTTAAACATTAGCCAATTGCTTGAAAAAGACTAATATATTTCTATCGCCAAAATTCTATGATGCTAAAGGTTGAAAATATAAGCAAAAGATATGGTGATTTTCTCGCACTGAAAGACGCGAGTTTTGAGCTCAAAAAGGGGGAGATACTTGGACTAATTGGTGAGAATGGCGCTGGCAAATCAACCATAATAAAGATTCTTTCTGGCTTAATCGAACCGACCTCTGGGAGAGTCGAATATTTCGGTATGGATTTCTTCTCCAACAGAGAGGTAATAAAGAAGAGGATTGGTTATCTGCCTGAGGTGGATTCTCTGTATGAAAATATGAATGCAATCGAGTATCTAACATTCTTTGCATCTCTGTATGATATTCCTGAAAGGGAGGCGAAGAAAAGGATAGTAAGACTCATTAATATGCTTAAGTTTCCAGCAGATAAGCCCTTGTCGGAATTCTCCAAGGGTATGAAGAGGAAAGTCTCAATAGCAAGAACACTCGTTCATGATCCCGATGTACTGATTTATGATGAACCCACAGGCGGACTGGATCCATCGACATCTCTTTTCATTGCCAATTTTATGAAGGAGTTAAAGGAAAATGGTAAGGCTGTTCTGTTCTCAGCCCATAACATGTATTATGTGGAATCCGTATGTGATAAGGTCATAATCCTCAAAAGAGGAGAGGTGCTTTATTACGGTGATCTCGAAGAGCTTAGAGGAGTGGGGAAGAGATATGTTTTGCATTATTCTGAGAACGGAAAAGAGGAAAAATTTGTTACTGATGACGTAGATGAGTTGAACTCTTTTATACGGTCGCTTGTTGCATCGGGAGGAGTTATTTTGAAAATAGATTCTGAAATACCGAGGTTTGAGGACATTTATTTCTCGCTTGTTAATAATAATTCAAACCAACAAGTAAAGTAGAAACTTAGAGCCTCTAAATGAAAATTTTAAATTAATATTTTTTGTTGGTGTTGGTTTGAATTAATAGGGTTAAATGGGAATTATGTTTTGATTCTATCTGGGTTGAATCCCTTCTTGATCAGCAGCTCTTTAACCCTATTCACGTGATTTCCTTGCAGCTCTATTGCTCCGTTCTTTATTGTGCCACCGCATGCGAGTTTGGATTTGAGATATTTGGCAAGCTCTTCTAGATTTATTTCACTGCTATCTATCCCTTCAATAATCGTGACTTCCTTACCGTATCTTCTCTTATTCACCTTTATTACAATCTGCTGCTGCTCTTTTGCGACCTCTTCACAAACGCAGAGATCTTTTGGCAACCCACAAATGTTGCAGATTTCCGAACTCATCCTCTGGTATTACCCCCTTTGTTTTTAGACATCTAGAAGAATCATGGGATTTTAAGTTTTCGGTAAGTTGGTGAAAAGAAACAAAGAAAATTTACTAGAGATTGCCGGGTTTGGAATCGGTAACTTTTGTGGTTTATTCAAAAATATTTAAGATAAAATCTTCCCGCTTAGCGTGGAGCAGTATATGGTTAAGAGAAACGAAAACTGGGATAATGTATGTCAGAAACGTCAAAAACTTTAATCAAAGAATGGTGGGGTTAATTTCGAGCAGCTCCTCACCATCTTTGTATATTACGATATCCCCTCCACTTTCGGAAACCACAACGGCAATGGCCTCAGTCTCTCGTGTTATCGCGGCGCATGCCAGATGTCTCCCTCCTAGCCCTGGCTTGAGCTTCAGGTCTTTTGCGGAAACCTCGAGATACCTGCCGGCTGAGACAATTATTCCTTTCTCATCTAAAATAAACACACCATCAAGCTGTGCAAACTCTCTTACACTCTCCCAGTTAGAGGGATCTTTTATATCTCTGTCCTTTTCATGATGACCTTCATAGGGATTCAGAATCAATTGACGAGATCTCTTGAGTACTTCCTGCACGTCTCCAATAATAAATGCCGTGCCTATCTTTTTACCCTCTCTACCTTTATGTGCAATACTGAGTGAGACGGTAAGCACAGATTTGAGCACCTTTGGATCCACCCTATCTGCACACTCAAGCAAAGCTTTTTGGATTCTACTTTTTCCCAAATCTGCTATGACTATTCCCTTTATAGACTCTAAATCAACAACTCCTACGGCGTTTCCATCCAGTCCTATTCCCTTGAAATACAGGAGTGTGGAAATGTAGTCTTTTGTCTGTGAAAAGACCATAATTTTTTCGGTAATCTCTTTTCCTATTGTCTCGCTACTTTCATGTTCTAATGTACATAAAGCACTTTCAAGCAGCGTGGCATAACTTCTTGGGGCGACAAATACCATTATATCTTCTTCAATTCTTTCTTTTGGTTCTACACCGGTAATAATGACTACTGCCTTAGAACCTATCTTTTTCGCGATACTTATTGCGTGATCAAGGAGGAAATCGAGCATCATATATTCTTCGACAGTGCAGAATTTTAACTTTGCGTAGAATATACTGTATTGAGAATTAATTCGAATATTTTAGATGGTGAACTCTTTTACGTTATACAGAATTCTAGAAATGCGGTAGAATAATTATTAATAGTACTATTAAACGAAGGAGAGATCACTAAAATTGCCAAAATTTAAATACCGGATAAATTAGATAGATTTAGGGAAGGTGGAAAATATGTTCAGTAAGATCCTTTTCCCTACGGACTTCTCGGAATGTGCCAATAAGGTTCTCGACTATCTGGAAGACTTCAAGAAAGTTGGACTTGAGGAAGTCGTTTTAGTGAGGGTCATAAATCTCAACAGAATATCAGGAGTCACATCCGGTATTGACATAGAATCATGGATAAAAAATGAAGAGAAGGAATCTGAAAAGAAGTTGAAGGAACTTGTTGGGCTTCTAGAAAAGCGTGGAATTAAGGCAAGATATGTCACACCGATACCGGCCGGAGATCCTGTCACCGAAATAGTGAAGATAGCGGAAAAGGAGAAAGTTTCGCTAATACTTATGGGCTCAAGAGGAAAGGGAATTCTTAAGGAGATTCTTTTAGGTAGTGTTTCGGAGGGAGTGGTTCGTAGAGCTACAGTTCCTGTATTAATTGTGAAATCAAAGCGTGTTAGGAAGGGTTTGTCAGTTGAATGTGAGACTATAGCCGGTAGGTTGTTTGAAAAGATTCTCTACGCTCACGATCTTTCAAAACATTCGGATGATGTACTGGGTTATGTCAGAGAGGTGGCTCTTGCTGGTGGAAAGGATGTTGTAATTGTACATGTTTTAGAAAACAAACGCAAGGTGGAAGAACTTACCAGTGAGGCTGAAGAGAAGCTCGGGAAGATCAGGCAGGAACTTGAAAAGGATGGCATAAACGTCAAACTTGTAATCAAGAGTGGTACACCGTATAAGGAGATAATCAATACTGCAAAGGAAGAAAACGCCACTCTAATCATGATGGGCTCTCGTGGCCTGGGCTTTGTTGAGGGAATGTTGCTTGGAAGTACGACGGACGCTGTCGTAAGACATTCCAAGATACCAGTTTTCGTGTATAAGGGGAAAGATAAGTGAATGATCCTCACAACATCTCGAAAGCCGAGCAGGAAAACAAGAACGCTTGCAAAGGTGCTGGCAAGGTTTATGAACTGGAGGTATCTGACACGAGGCAAAATGAGCCTCGGTGATGTTTTTTCATCACTTCCTGAGGGTGATACTCTAGCGATAATTGAGGAGGTAAAGGGGAACCCGGCAATTCTCAAAATAATACATCCTGCAAAGGGTGAACTGCTATCAATCCGCTTCAACGTTAGCAACATTAAGAAAGTCAAAATGGATAACAGTCCGGTAGTTTTCATTGGTAAGCCTCCTTTTGATCCGTTAATTCTTGGAGCCTTACCTCTTTCAAAGGCCGGTCTGAAGTTTGCAAGGAAAATCGATTCAAGGAAGAAGGTTTATGTCAGGAGAAAGGGCAGCTGGATTATTCTAGATTTCACTTATGATGATGAAAGTATTTTCAGGTTGAAGATGTATGAAGGCCGAGTTTGTGTTTGAAATGGATGAAGAAGCTGCGAGAATCATCCATGACTCTTTAAAGGTGGAAGAGGACGAATCCAGAAGCAAGGCAAAAATTTATTTAGAGGGAGGTAGGCTCACTCTAACACTCGAAGCCGATGATCTTACTGCTTTGAGGGCGGCTGTAAATGCTTGGCTCAGATTCATTAAAGTTTGTAAAGAGATAATAGAGGTGTTGGGATGAGTGAATTACCACCACAGGTTCAGAATATGGTTGCGCAACTCCAGCAACTTCAGCAGCAGTTGCAGGCTGTTGCAGCTCAAAAGGCTCAAGTTGAAGCTATGTTAAGAGAGACTGAAGCATCTCTGGAAGAAGTACAGAAGGCTGGCGAGGATACACCAATATTCAAAGCTGCGGGCAATATTCTTGTTAGGGTGGACAAAGAGAGACTGTTGAAGGAGTTGCAGGAGAAAAAAGAAACCTATGAAGTCAGGTTGAAAACACTTGAGAGACAGGAAGAACGACTCAGAGAAAGACTTACAGAGATGCATAAGAAAATAAAGTCCATGCTAAGCCCACAAGCCGGTTAATTATGCTGGAATTTTCTTAACTCTTTTTTAAAATAGGCTCATGAATCGTAAAGAAGCTGAAGCACGGATTTTCGTCTCTCTTATTGTATTTCATGTGGGTTTGCTTATGGCTGCTGCGGGAGTTCTTGCAAGTCTTTTTATACTTCCGTCACACATCAGGTTCATTTCTGCGGCAATTTTCGTTTTAATTGGTTCTTTCTTGATGCTCACTGGATATAAAATCGGAAAGAGGAAGTGAAATTGATTTTGCTTTAATTGGGCATGTCTGCGTGAGGTATTCTCAGGCAACAGTAAACAAAGCAGAATGTGATGCTGCTGCGGGAATATATGCAATTCATTGCGGATGTAGTAAGCAGATTTTAACTCAAAAAGGGAAAGAATTAAATAGACATTTCCAGAGCAGTCCACAAATGTATGAAATATGATGTAATAATTATTGGAGCAGGACCTGGAGGATTGTTCGCAGCCTATAAGCTAGCTGGAAAGCTAAGTGTTGCCGTTTTTGAAATGGGAAGAGATATAGATAAACGAAAGTGTCCGAGCGATCTCGCGGAGAGCTTTTGCCTGAAGTGCGACCCCTGTAATATAACGTCTGGTGTTGGTGGGGCTGGAGGGTTATCGGACGGGAAGCTCAATTATGTGCATCCCGATTACCCTTCAAGCTTCACCGTAGGTGGAGACTTTCTTGGACTTGTTGATGAGAATTATTTGCTTGAGAAGATGGATGAAGTGGACAGGATATTCCTTCAGCACGGCGCACCTGATGAACTCTACGGCACGGACAATGAGAAGCTGGAAGCCTTCTTGAGAAAAGCAAATTCTGCTGGAATAGAGTTCGTACCGCTTAAGCAGAGACACGTCGGAAGCGATGAACTGCCCAAGGTGATAAAGAGTATTGAGGATTACATCACTGGAAACGGGGTAACGATCTACACGAATACGGCTGTGGTGGACATCAACCCGAAGGAGAAGAAGATAAAAATAGCAGATGGGAGAGAGTTCAGCTACGATTATCTGATTATAGGCGTTGGTAGAGGAGGAGCAGCGTGGCTTGAGAAGTGGGCAGAGGAATATGGATTTACGATGAAAGGGAAGGTTAAAGCCATAGACGTTGGTGTAAGAGTAGAGGTTCCTGCCTCCATAATGGATGAGATAACGTCGGTAATCTATGATCCAAAGCTCAGGGTTACAACCAAGAAGCACGATGATTACATGAGAACATTCTGCACTTGTCCGAGGGGCTGGGTTATTAGAGAGGACTATGGTGAGTTCTGTCTGGTAAACGGGCACAGCAAGGCCAAGGAAAAGACCAACAATACGAACTTTGCCCTTCTTGGTCATTATACATTTACCGAACCCTTCGAATATCCAAATGAGTGGGGTAGAGATCTCGCAAGAATAACCACCAAGCTTGGCGGCGGAAATCCGATCGTTCAGAGACTAAAGGACTTGAGATTAGGAAGGAGAAGTACTGAGTCGAGAATCAAAAACAACAGGCTTGTTAAGCCAACGTTGACAACAGCTATTCCCGGCGATATCAGTCTTGCATATCCTGGAAGAGTTATGGACGATATTATTGATGCACTGGAGCAGCTTGACAAGGTCATTCCGGGTGTTGCGGACGATTCAACGCTCCTCTACGCTCCGGAAATCAAGTTCTACTCTTTGAAGCTTGAAGTAAACTCAGAGATGCAGACGAACATTGATGGCGTTTACGCTATTGGTGACGGTGCAGGAATAAGCAGAGGTATTGTAGGTGCTGCCGTTACCGGTCTCATAGCAGCTGAAAGCATACTTAAGAAGTCCAAGAAATAAATTTTTTACCATTTAATATTTTTAGCTTTATTTTTAGATGGTTTTTGGAAAACTCCACTGAATTAGAGCTCGAGATACTGTGTAATCTTTTCCACATCCACGAAGCTCTCTACAAGTTCACACATCTTTCTTATCTTCAAATCACCTTTTATTCTCGCTTTTCCGAAGATTTCGGCAAGTCTTTCCGTTGTTCTGAGTGTGTCCTCTTTTACAAGAATAACTGGTACACCCCTCTCTTCTGCCATACCAAGGACGATCTTTGATGGTTCCAGATTGCCGGTTAAAATCAGGCATTTGATGCTTGGAACTTCGAGGGCAACTATATGCAGATCTGAGCGATCACCACCAGTCACGAGCGCAGCATTTCTTGATTCTCTGAAATACCCCATTGCCGATTGAGACGACATTGCACCGATAAGAAGCTGTTCTATTATGATGTCTTCTTTCGGTTCGACAAGAAATTCTCCATTCAGCGCATCTTTTATCTCGCTTACAAAAAGTCCTCCAAGTATGGGATCTCTGGGCAGCATTCCAAGCATTTCCATACCGTTTTTAGCAAGCAAAGAACTTGCAATACTCTGGACATACGTTTTCTTGTATCCAGTTAGCTGGTTGAATATCACCATTTTGAGTTTTTCACCAAAAATCTCTTTTGCGGCAAGCAGTCTATCGAATATAAAATCGTTGGTGTATTTCACAACCATCAGGACATTTGAATCGAGCATTGAAGAGATGCTGGCATCACACAACCCAACAGCCTTACCAGTTTTGTAATCTGTGGCGCCTTCAATCAGGACTATGTCCTTTCCCTCTGAGATCTTTTTATATGAGTCTAGGACGGTTTTCTTGAGTTCTACGGGGTCACTGCTGCTCAAAAATTCAATATATGGCATATCGAGGACGATCGGGCATATGTCTTCAATATCGTCGCCCGTTTTTAAAACCTGGGCGGTGCTGTATGCATCCTCATCAACAAGTTTATCATTTATGTGTGCAGCATTTACACCAAAGGGCTTGAAATAACCTATTTTGAATCCTTTCTCCTTTAACATCATCCCAAGCGCGATAATAATCCCACTTTTCCCCGAGTATCCTTCAATAGAGGATACAAGAAGGTTTTTAACCATCTTCAAACCTCCTTACTTGTGTCAATAACCATCCTAAAGTCAATTGCACAGCATCCTTTTTCAAATACCTTAATCGGATTTACATCCATCTCAAGTATGTCTGGAAAATCAAGGCTAAGCTGCGAAATTCTAAGCAAAACATCAACGATTGATTCAATATCAGACATTTTTTCCCCTCTAACACCTTTAAGGATTTTATAAGCTTTAACGCTTTTGATCATTCCAAGCGCATCTTTTTTGCTTATGGGAGCGATTCTGAATGAAACATCTTTGAAAACTTCGACGTATATGCCTCCCATTCCAAACATGAGAAGCGGACCAAACTGCGGATCCCTCTTCATTCCTACAATGACTTCTTTTCCACCTTCAATCATTCTTTGAACGAGAACGCCATCTATCCTTGCATTGCTCATGTAGTTCTCTGCTCTCGTAATGATCTCGAAAAATGTGCGTTTTACCTCATCTTTTCCAACATTCAGCTTTACACAACCGACATCACTCTTGTGTATTATATCTGGTGAAACCACCTTCATCGCAACAGGGTAGCCAATTCTATCTGCTATTTCCACAGCTTCATCAGCTGTTCTGGCGAGCCCATATGGTGCTACATTGATACCGTATGCTTCGAGAACCCTCAATCCCTCAACACCAACAATCTTTGCTCCCCTCTTTCTGGCTTCGTTGATAATATCTCTCACGACTTCTTTATCCACTTCAAACTGTGCTGACTCCTGATATGTTTCTTTCTTGGTTTTACCATACGTCTTTACTGCTGATAATGATTTTACAGCCCTTACAGGATCAAAGAAGTTCACTATTCTGTGCTTTTTAAGTTTCTCTACAGCAGGCAGAACACTCTCCCCTCCCATGAAGCAGGTCACAACAGGTTTTGAAATTCCGGTTACGTAGTCAGTAGCCTTTTCGAAATCAATTCGTGCTGTCGGAGTTAGAATTGCAATAATAGCACCCACATTTCTGTCTTCGGAAATTATTCTCGCAGCTATACCAAATCTGTCTGCGTCGGCATCTCCTATAACATCAACAGGATTGTAAATGCTTGCTTCTGGTGGAAGTGCTCTCTTCAGCTTTTCAATCGTTTCTCTTTCAAATCTAGCAAGCTCCAGCCCAAACGTCTCGACAGCATCAGCCGCCATAACACCTGGCCCACCAGAGTTTGTGACAATCGCAATTCCCTTCTCAATGTTCTGAATGTTTGAAAGAATCAGTGAGAAATCGAACAGTTCCTCAATTGTGTCTGCTTGGACAACTCCACATTGCTGGAAAGCTGCTTTAAAGGCTGCAAAACTGCCTGCCAGACTTCCAGTATGGCTTGAGGCTGCTCTGGCTCCAGCTTCAGTCCTACCACTTTTCATCACCACTACTGGCTTCTTCCTGGAAACTCTTCTTGCAACCTCGATGAATCTTCGGCCATCTCTAACACCTTCGAGATAGAGCATTATGACATCCGTTTCATCATCACTGGCGAGATATTCCATGAAATCACATTCGTCAAGTACAGCTTTGTTCCCCAGCGAAACGATCTTGCTGAAACCGAAGTTTGAGGATATGGCCCAGTCGATAACTGCCAGGATGAAAGCACCTGACTGACTCAGAAATGCTATGTTTCCTTTTGGTGGGGTTATCTTGCTGAACGTAGCGTTTAGCTGTGCGTGGGTGTTTATCATTCCGAGACAGTTAGGGCCTACAAGGTTTATTCCGTATTTTCTGCAAATTTCGGTCAGTTTCGCTTCAAGTAAAGCTCCTTCTCTTCCAGTTTCTTTGAATCCGGCTGAGATAACTACAACATTGTGAACTCCCTTTTTCCCACACTGCTCGAGCACATCAAGAACAGCTCTGGCCGGAACCACGATTACAGCGAGATCAACTTCATAGGGAATGTCCAGGACAGATGGATAGCATTTTACACCGAGGACCTCTGTGTAGGATGGGTTGACTGCATAAACCTCACCGGTAAATTGAGAAATGATATTCTTAAGCACGATATGGCCTACTTTTCCTTCCTTCGGTGTTGCACCGACTACTGCAACGCTTTGTGGATTAAACAGTTTGTCGAGCATTTAATGGATTGGTTGTTTGAAACTATATAACTATTCTGATATTTGATAAAATTTGTTTTTGATAGTGATAAATACAATCAAAAATGTGTATATCCTCTGAATTCAACTTTATTCCTGCCGTGTTTACCTTCTATCCAGACACCACTACCCTCTACAACTTCACCAACTTCAAAACCGTGGGTGCATTGGCTGGAAGTATAAACAAGTTCGTAGTCTCCACCAGCATACAGGAAGAGTTCAAGAGCCTTCTTTTCATCAACATAAGGTGTCAGGTGGTCAAGGGGGAGGATATCCTCATAGATAACAATTCCAACTTTGCTCTTTTCTGCTATCAGGTTCAGCGAAACTGCAAGGCTATCGCTTATATCCGTCATCGCATTTGCATGCCTTGCGATCTCAACACCCTCGTTAATTTTTGGTTCGGGTGTGAAGAGGGATTTAGGATAGGCAATCTCGTTGCGATCGATTCCTGAGAAGAGCTGCTCAAGACTGAGTTGAGCCTTACCAAGCAATCCGGTAAGGCAGACCTTATCGCCCGGTTTTGCACCACTCTGGGTTACATAGCGATCTGCTGTACCGATTGCGAAGCCGGAAATAAAGAGTTCATCACCGAAATCTATGTCACCACCTACAACAGCCACATCGTATTTTTCTGCAAGCGCTTTCATACCCTTCAAAACCCTCACAAAGAAATCTTTGCTCGCTTCTCTCAGCGTTATGGTGTAAAGGAAGTACAGTGGTTTTGCGCCTGTTGCAGCCAGATCGCTCAGGTTGACAGCCAGAGCCATATGTCCCATTTCTTCTGGCAGCATTCCTGGCGGAAAATCTGCCTTTTCATGCAGGTTGTCAGCCGTGAGAACCAGATTGCTCCTACCAACTCTGACAACAGCACAATCGTCTTCTCCTGCGCCAACGATGACGTCTTCTCTCTTAGCTCCGAAAATTTTTGATGCAAGCCTGATTAGCTCAAACTCCATCGAATCACATCCTCATACTTACATAACACACGGTTTGTGACGTACAGACTTGTTAGACTCTCCTCACCAAGTGATACGGATACAGCATTGTGTTTTTTCATGATTTCAATCGTCTCCTCTTCGAACCCGCCATGCGGAAAAGCCCCTATACAAACAGCAACGTTTTCTTTAAGGAAGTCTTTAAGCGAATCTTCTTTGTACTCACCCTCTTCGCTCATGAGCACGATCTTTGATGGTGAGATCGAGCTAATTAATTCGTCCAGTCCACCATCGAGAAACTTCATGAGCACAGTGTTCTCATAGGTGATGGTTCTTTTCCTGAAGAGATCCTCCATCAATCCTATGAATCTGTTGTAGTTCCTCGGAAGTCTGGTCTGGTTGTTTATCCAGATCACCTCGTTGTTAATTGTGTGGATGTAGATGTCTATTTGATCTGAAACCCTTGAATCGAGGGCTGAAAGAAGACACATATGGACGATGTCTGGTCTCCCTCTTTTCCTCCACTTTGGCAGGGTTTTCATCGCTGTGTGGTGTTTGGAATCGTCGAGAATGAGTTCTTTTGGTTTCTTGCCTCTCCTCCTTGAATCGTTTAATACGGCAGGATGCTTTGCTATTACTCCCGGAACCCTTTCGAGGGAAGCTTCGAGAAATATGAGTGTTAACGCCATACTTTCACCGGTTTTTTTTGGTTTTTTAGCTATTTGTTTTGAAGTAGAATAAAACATCTATTGCTCTTCAGATTTTTGAGGTTGTTTGCAGGTAAATTGATATTCCTAGCTTTATTGTAATGCAGTTATTTTCCTTTTCAGCACTAAATGATATATGCCATCCCGTTAATTTTCTTGGTGTGAAAGCACTTGCAGCTTCGCTTGGCTTCTTCACACGAACACCTGTTGGAATGGATGAGAAAAGCTTTGATTCGTTGAGGAAAAATCTCTGGGTATTGCCGATTACGGGGTTCATAGTAGGATTTTTGATTGCCATACCTTCTTACCTTCTGTGCGCTCTTGCTCCCGAGATTGCTTTCATTTCAGTCATCATCTACATTTTAGTTGAAGGCATAAATCACATTGATGGACTTGCGGATTTTGGTGACTCACTGTTTGTTTCAAAGGAAAGAAAGCTCGAAGTTCTAAAGGATGTTAGAACCGGAGCAGGAGGAACACTGGCACTGGTTCTCTATCTCGTTATTCTGGCATTCTCCTTCGACAACCTCTCCACCGATGAGCTTGTTGCGGCAGTGGTTCTTTCCCAGACTGCAGCAAAGATGGGAATGCTTGTTTTACTGACCACATGCAGCCCGCTCTGGAGTGGAATCGCTTCGACCATGATGGAGTTTGCATCCAGAAAGGATCTAATTGTTGGATTGCTGGTATGCGGAGCAATATTTGGTGTGTTTGCATTTGAACACATCGCTGCCTTGCCCATGTTTGCGGCATGCTTAGCAATCACAGTTTTTTACAGATGGTATGTAGTCAGAGCATATGGTGGAGTTAACGGAGATATTATTGGAGCATTGAATTGCATTCTTTTTGCATTTGGATTGTTATTTTGGATTGTGTGGTAATTTTTAGATGTGAGATTTTTGTGAATTTTTTGTCAAAATTCTGTAACTGTTGTAGGTCTCATGATTTAGAGCTTGTTCAGAGCTCATATTAATTTTTTCATCTGTCAGGATTGTTTATTATTTTTACTATATTTATTTGATATACAATTATCTGCTTGAATGTTTTATAAGTTTTATCTTAGAACCTTTTATTGTAATCTTTCTGGTTTTTAAATTTTTATTTTGAAGTTAGAAATTCCGAAATTTTTTCTAATCATATTTATTAACAAATGTTCTAATTTGTTATCGATATTTTTAATATCGAAATGTTTTTAAAGGGATGTGGTGGTTTTTAAGCCAGAGGTGGTGTGACTTGTCAGAAGAGGTAAGCGCGAAGGTTGTGTATGGGACAAAAAGTGAGGGACTGGCGGCGGTTTTGTCTTTTCTCTGGGTAGGCCTGGGCCAGATATACTGCGGGCGGATTGGTAGAGGTCTTTTGATGATGGTTATACAGGCAATTCTTGTGGGTATTACGTTTTTGTCGTTTGGAGTATTGTTCTTCATTCCCGTCATCTTTGCAATCTGGAACATTTATGATGCATACAAACTGGCCAAAAAATACAATGCGGCGTTGATGTCGTCAGGAAAACCTCCGTGGTAATTTTTTACTTTTTTTAGTTAATACTCCATTAGTTGATTGCAATTTTAGTGTAATATGTGCCTGTCATCTAATTGACACTCTCATTCTAATTCAAACGCATAAAATTATGAAGCATATACAGGATAGATTAACAATAATGAAAGCCCTGATAATGTGTGGCGGGAGAGGTACAAGGCTGGGAATGGGTGAAAAACCGCTTGTATCTCTTGCAGGCAGAAAACTCATTGAATATGTGCTCGATAAGCTCTGGGTCTGTGATGACGTTTTCGCAGCAACCACGGTGAATACACCTGAGACGGAGAAGTTTCTTAGGGGAGAAGGGATAAAAGTTGTCAGAACGTCTGGGGCAGGATATATAGAGGACATGGTTGAAGCTCTGAGAAAACTTTCAATCACCGAACCTGTGCTGATTATATCGGCCGATCTTTTCATCGTTAAAGATACCTTGATTTCGGATATTGTGGATTATTACAACTCTTCGACGGCGAGAGCTCTGCAGACAGCATATCCCGATGGTAGTGCTGCTGGTATAAACATCTTGGACGGAATGTTTTTAGATGAAGAACAGGAAGAAGTAACCTATAGAGTAGGCAGGGAAGATGTTGTAAATATTAACACTCCTGAAGATCTTAAGAAAGCCGAGATGATGATTGATGGAAGAAGAAAAACTCTATGAGGAAAAAAGGAAAAGGATGGCCGAATTGCTTCGTGAAGAATACAAACTGAGTGATAAAGTAATTGAGGCTATGAAAAAAGTTCCACGCCATCTGTTTGTGCCATATCAGTATAGAGAGGAAGCATACGTTGATACTCCTCTCCCAATTGGAAAAGGGCAGACGATCAGCGCTCCACACATGGTCGCGATAATGTGTGAACTTCTTGATCTCAAGCCTGGCGAGAAAGTGCTTGAGATCGGCACGGGATGCGGATATCATGCTGCTGTCGTTGCAGAAATTGTTGGTAAAGATGGGAAGGTAATTACCATTGAGAGACATCCAGAACTCGCTGAAAGAGCGAGAGAGATTCTGAAAGAACTCGGATATGACAATGTAATCGTGATTGTTGATGATGGTAGCAAGGGATACGAGCCAGAGGCTCCATACGACAAGATATATGTTACAGCATCTGCTCCCGACATTCCCAAGCCTCTTTTGGAGCAGTTGAAGCCTGGAGGGAAGATGGTCATCCCAATTGGAAATTTCATGCAGTACCTCTACATAGTGGAGAAAGACGAAAGTGGAAGAATAGAGAAGAAGAAATGGGGAGCCGTGCGTTTTGTCCCGCTTGTTGGTGAATATGGCTTTGACTGATCGACAATATCCCTGTAATGATTTAGTGCAGAATCTTTCCTTCGTTTCAGGCATCTTTTCTGTCTAGTAAATCTTCGTAGTATGTGCTTAATAAGAATAACATCACCTAGTATATCGTCTGCTTGTAAGTTTAGTTTACATTATTTTGTATGTGTGTATGCTGATGGTTTGACTATAAAAACCCAACCCACAAATTTTTTGTAGCTCTGTATATAGCTAATATCGTGAAAAAGGTTTGCACCGTCAGATACAAACTCAAAGACAATCCAGCATATAGACATTATCGCTTTATTCCGGCAATCTATACTTTATTTGCCATATTCTACTTTCTGAACTCTATCGGAAGGAGAGACTCAGTCGGACTTGCAATTGCAATCGTTTGGATACTTCTTTCACTTATTCAATGGTTGTATTACTGGTTCATTCCTGTTAAAATCGAGATTTATGATGAGGGAATAAAGACCGATCTTGGATTTTTTAGATGGAATGAGCTCAGGGAAGTCGAAAGTAAAGACGGATGGATCACACTGAAGGCAAAGAAATGGACGAGGATTTCAATCCCACGTAAAGCTGAGTCGTGTCCGCATGCTTCCGCATGCTTTCTTGAAACTGCTCTGAATCTGCAAAATCGGTGAGAGGGCATAACATTTATTATATCTTGACCTTGTAAATCGTAATGCAACCTTTTTCGTAAATCTTTTCAAGCCAGTCTATTCTTTCAAACTTTCTTTTACAGTCTGGGAATTCCCTTAGCTCTGCCTTTCCCACGTAGATATAACTGATATTGTATTTTTTAACAACTTCAGTAAGATCATTTTCTCCCCCTCCATAGGCTCTTTTTACGTCTTCTACTCTCTCCCATATTTCATCCAGCGGAACACCATGTCCGTAGGGCCAGTTTATGTAAGACAGAACTCTAAGCCTGCCACCAATCATGGTAGGAGGAGAGTGTATGGAAGGGGATGTGAGGAACACTGCTTTTTCTTCCGTATTCTGCCTCACCCACATCCCAGCATCGAATTCGTTCCAGTCAGCGGCTATATATGATGTGGATAGGTTATACATGGCAACGCTTACCGATGAGAGAGTTGAAAGGATCAGTAAAACGATCACAATTGCCGACCCTGCTTTTCTGAGTCTTATCTGTATTTCGGCAAGCATCACACCACTGGTTATTGCAACAGGTATCCATGCGAAATGGAAAAACTTGTACATATCCCAGGGGTTTGGTGTAAAGGAAACAACATTTGGGAGTATAAAAAGTGTTAAAAGCCAGGAATAAATAAAAAAGCTGTTTTCTCGCAGAATCCTGAGCAACAACGCTAATATCGATAACAGGAATGGAATTCCGAGATTGGCCAAATAAAACACCAGCGGATTTCCTTTAAGGAAGTCGGATGCCCAGGAGTGCTTTATCCCGAGATTTGTATGGGAGCTGAGAGATATCAGAAGGAACGGGATTGATGGAAATAGGAGGGGCAGATAGTATAGGTGTTGTTTTTTTATCTTGTGTGATATGCCAGCTTTTACCAGATTAATGAGGTATATCAGGCCTGAAGTGAAGAATGCGAGGGCATGGAACGGGAAAAG
Organism: uncultured archaeon; assembly: GCA_964652135.1. Lineage (GTDB taxonomy): Archaea > Halobacteriota > Archaeoglobi > Archaeoglobales > Archaeoglobaceae > CAZZAF01. The sequence goes on along the minus strand of CAZZAF010000005.1, from coordinate 38,845 downwards.
TAGTCCTGTTAGCAGACCTGCAAGCACAACGTTGCGCCAATCTTTGTCCTTCCTGAGTAGATGAGCGATAAATGTTAAAGCAGGTAGCCCAACAAGAAGAGGGCGTTGTTGGAGGAGATTATCAAAGATTGGTGGCAGGGCAAAGAATCCGCCATACTGGTAGATGTAGTAATTTGTTGGCTGAAAGGAGCCATCAATTAATGCCTTGAATAACAGGCAGTATGAGAACCCCCAGCCGAAGACTGCAATAATCGAGGCATAAACGCCTGCTGATTTACTTCTCAGCTCGCTTGCGAAAATATAGACTGCCAGTGCAAACAGAGCGATGAAAACAGCGTTCATTACGGGTAGGAGTTTTGGAAGAAAGGAACCATAGGCTTTTTCCAGTATGGCTGTATGAAAATCGACAAAGTAATGGTAATTCATCTCTCTTCCGGCATAATATGGCATTTCAGGTGGAAGATTTCCATTGTTGATGCTTTCGATTATTTCGTAATGCATCGGTGTATCCTGCCAGTTTGATCCTGTTATGATTACACCCCTGCTATCTTCAACCCATACACTGTTGTAGAGGATTACAAGAGATATCAGAAAAGTCACGGCTGCAATGAGGACACTATAGTCAATTTCCAATCTGGGTCTCTCCAGTTTGGTAAAAAGAGCAGGTAATAGTAATACTGCGAAGGACAGTAAGATGGCCTCCTTTGAGTAACCAAAGAGCAGGGAAAAATAATAGATTGCGTGGGTTGAGATCATGACACTCAGGATGGGAATGATAAAAATCTTCTCATCTCTGCCAAGATCTCTAAAAAACAGTGTGGTTATGATGTATCCAGGGACAAAGAATGTGAAGATAATTGCTGTGGCTAATGAAACGTAGGGCGAGAAGAGTGACACTATTAGAATGGCTGTCAATGGGATAATAAACCTGATATTTAATGACATGGGAGTATTTCTTTAATAGACGGATATTTAGTCTTTTTGATTAAAATTTGTTTCCAGCAAAAATCTGTATTGTTTAGGGATCTGGAGATTTCCTATTAATCCTGGTCTTGAGCTGTTTTGGTAACTATTTCAGTCCTGGATATTAAATTAACAAGTTTAGTTTATTTGATATAGTATTTTTCCTCAGCTCTATTTAATATTTAGATATATTATGTTATTTTTTGAGAGTTGAAATTAATAGCCACTTCAGACCATCAAAAATTTTAAAAATCCAGCAAGTAGTCTTACTACGCGAAAAAGATTTATATCGTTCAACAACACCCAAGCTAAAGGGCTCGTAGCTCAGCCAGGCAGAGCAACGGCCTTTTAAGCCGTTGGTCGCGGGTTCAAATCCCGTCGAGCCCGCCTTATTCCCTATTTAAGGTGAAAAATATGTCCAAGATAAGGCTGCAGGATCACATACTTGTTCCAAAGCACGAAATACTCTCAAAGGAGGAGGCTGAGGAACTTTTGAAGACCTTAGGGGTTAGTAGGGAGCAACTACCGAAAATCAGAGCAGATGATCCAATCGCAAGGGAGATCGGAGCGAAGCCTGGAGATATTGTGCGGATAATAAGAGAGAGTCCCACGGCAGGCAGATCAATTGCGTATAGACTTGTTATATAAAACATTGATTTAAGGTAAATTATGAAAAAAATATCGTCCGGAGTCGGAATGGATGGAGGGAACTTTTTCGATTTTAGTTGGTACTATGGAAGAGATTAGATTATGTTTAAAGGGGGATGGATATGTTAGATAGGAGAGTTCTTGCTAGGGCTTATTTCACCCATGAAAGGCTTGTGAAGCACCAGATTGATTCATTCAACAGGTTCCTCGATGAAGGTTTGCAGAGAGTGATAGATGAGCAGAGAATAATAGAGCTGGACATTCCGGATACGTATGTTAAGCTCGGGAAAATTGAGGTTGGAAGACCAATAGTTAAAGAAGCTGACGGTTCTCGAGCACCGCTCTATCCAGCTATGGCAAGGTTGAGGAATCTCACATATGCGGCACCAATCTACCTTCATGCACAGGTGATTGATGAGGGTAGGGAGCTTGATGAAGAGATTGTTGAGATAGGAATGCTTCCTATAATGGTGAAATCAAAGGCATGCAACCTGAATGACGTCGATGATGTTACAAGGGTTGGTGAAGATCCGCTCGATCCTGGTGGTTACTTCATCATTAATGGAAGTGAAAGGGCTCTGATGACTCTAGAAGACCTCGCTCCGAACAAGATCTTGCTTGAGAGAGAAGAAAGATACGGTGAGGTTGTTGAGGTTGCAAAGGTTTTCAGCCAGAGAGCTGGTTATAGAGCTCTTGTCGTGGTTGAGAGGGGTAGAAACAACATTCTCGAGGTTACTTTCCCGCAGATCCCCAAGAGCATACAGTTTGTTACTCTGATGAAAGCTCTCGGTGTTGAGACGGATCAGGAAATCGTGACGATGGTTAGCGATAACCCGGAGATAATGAAATTCATGCTTGAAAACGTGGAAGTTGCAGAAGTTGAGACGCAGGAAGAGGCTATAGAGTATATAGGAAGAAGAGTAGCGCCTGGACAGAGCAAAGAATATAGGCTAAACAGGGCAAATCAGGTTCTTGATCAGTACTTCCTGCCTCATCTTGGTGTGGAGCCTGAAGCTAGGAGAGCAAAGGCCTTCTTCCTTGCGAGAATGGCTGAGGCTGTTTTTGAACTGGCACTTGGATTAAGAATGGAGGACGACAAGGACCACTATGCAAACAAGAGATTGAAGCTTGCTGGAGATCTTATGGAAGAAATATTCAGAGTTGCTTTCCTCAGGCTTATCAAGGATGTTAAATATCAGTTGGAGAGAGCTAAGGTAAGAGGCAGACCGCTTAAGATGTCTACGGCTGTAAGAAGTGATGTTCTGACAGACAGAATAATGCATCCAATGGCAACAGGTAACTGGGTTGGTGGCAGAACTGGAGTTTCACAGCTTATTGACAGACACAACTACATCTCCGTTCTCTCTCACCTCAGAAGGGTTATATCACCGCTTTCTCGCTCACAGCCTCACTTCGAGGCAAGAGACCTTCACCCGACACAGTGGGGAAGAATTTGCCCAAGCGAAACACCAGAAGGTCCGAACTGTGGACTTGTGAAGAACTTTGCGCAGTATGCAGAGGTTAGCGTTGGTACGGATGAAAATGAGGTTAAGGAGATGTTGTTTAGCTTGGGAGTTGAACCCATAAAGGGGTGATTGAATGAAAGCAAGAGTTTATGTGAATGGTGCGCTCATAGGGTTTCATGAAAATGGTGAGAAACTCGCATATCAGATTAGGGAGCTCAGGAGGAAGGGCAAAATCTCTAACCAGGTTAATGTTGCTTACTATCCCGACTCTAATGAGGTTAGAATAAACACCGATGCGGGAAGAGCCAGGAGACCCCTTATTGTTGTAAAAGATGGTAAACCTCTGCTTAAAGAAGAACATATTGAAAAACTGAAAAAAGGTGAGCTGAAATTTGAGGATCTTGTAAAGCAGGGGTTGATTGAGTTTCTGGACGCTGAAGAAGAGGAAAACGCATATATTGCGGTAAATGAGGAAGATTTGACTCCAGAGCACACACACCTTGAACTTGACCCATCGCTTATAGTTGGTATATGTACAGGTTCAATTCCGTATCCAGAACACAACGCTTCTCCAAGAAACACAATGGGTGCTGCGATGATTAAACAGAGCCTTGGACTCCCTTACGCCAACTTTGCATGGAGAGCTGACACGAGAGGACATCTACTCCACTACCCTCAGGTTCCGATTGTAACAACAGATACGCAGCTTGAAATTAAGTTCAATGAAAGACCTGCAGGTCAGAACTTTGTCGTTGCTGTTATCAGCTATGAGGGATACAACATTGAAGATGCTCTCATTTTCAACAAGGGTAGTATCGATAGAGGTTTGGGCAGATCACACTTCTTCAGAACATATGAGTCTGAAGAAATGAGGTATCCTGGTGGTCAGGAAGACAGATTTGAGATTCCTGGAGCCGACATCTCCGGATTCAGAGGAGCTGAAGCTTACGCTCATCTTGATGAGGATGGTCTGGTCTTCCCAGAAACTGAAGTTGGGCCAGATGATGTTCTGATTGGTAAAACATCACCGCCAAGATTCCTTGAAGAACCAACGGAGCTTGGAATTTCACCGCAGAAGAGGAGAGAAACTTCTGTTACAATGCGTTCAAACGAGAAGGGTATTGTCGATGCTGTATTCCTTGTTCAGTCTGAAAGCGGTTCAAAGCTGGCGAAGGTTAGGGTTAGAGATTTGAGAATTCCCGAGCTTGGTGACAAATTTGCCTCAAGACATGGTCAGAAGGGTGTTATCGGGCTTATTGTGCCTGAGGAGGACATGCCGTTCACAGAATCCGGAATTGTGCCTGACATGATAATCAATCCGCACGCAATTCCATCGAGAATGACTGTTGGACACGTCCTCGAAATAATTGGTGGTAAGGTTGGTAGCTTGGAAGGAAGGAGAATTGACGCCACAGTCTTCCACGGTGAGAAGGAGAAAGCGCTTAGAGAGGCTTTGAAGGCTTACGGCTTCAGCCACACGGGTAAAGAGGTAATGTATGACGGAATTACCGGTAAACGCTTCGTTGTTGACATTTTCGTTGGTGTAATCTACTATCAGAAGCTCTACCACATGGTTTCAAGCAAGATCCATGCAAGAAGCAGAGGTCCTGTTCAGGTTCTGACAAGACAGCCCACAGAAGGAAGAGCAAGGAAGGGTGGTTTGAGGTTTGGAGAGATGGAGAGAGATGTACTCATCGGACATGGTGCAGCCTTGCTACTCAAGGACAGGTTGCTTGAGGAATCTGACAAGGTAGAGGTCTATGTGTGTGGAACATGTGGTCATGTTGCAACGTATGATTTCAGGAGGAATACTGCATATTGCCACGTCTGTGATGATGACAGCAACATCCACAAGGTTGAGATGAGCTATGCGTTCAAGCTGCTGCTTGATGAACTCAAGTCTATGATGATTGCCCCACGTCTCATACTTGGTGATAAAGCCTGAAGGTGGTAAATATGATTCCGAAAAGAATTGAGTCAATAAGATTTGAAGTTTTGAGCCCCCAGGAAATCCGCAGAATGAGTGTAGCGAAGATTATCACACCAGAAACCTATGATGTTGACGGTTTCCCGATCGAATCTGGTTTGATGGATCCCCGCCTCGGTGTCATTGACCCTGGACTGAAATGCAGAACCTGCGGTGGTAAGGCCGGTGAATGTCCGGGACACTTTGGACACATAGAGCTAGCAGCTCCAGTAATACACGTGGGTTATGCAAAGCTTATTGCAAAACTGCTCAATGCAACTTGCAGGGAATGTGGAAGAATTCTGATGAAAGATGAGAAGCGAGACAAGTTCATCCAGGAGATAGAGAGAATAAAGGAACTTGGCCAGGACTTTGAGGATGTTGTAAAGGAAGTATTCAGAATCACAAAAGCAACGAAGAAATGTCCGCACTGTGGTGCAGATCAGATAGAAGTTAAATTTGAGAAGCCCACATTTTTCTATGAAGGTGAGCACCGCCTCACTCCTAAAGACGTAAGAGAAAGGCTAGAGAAAATTCCAAATGAAGATCTGCCCGCTTTTGGTATGGATCCAAAGGCTGTCAGACCGGAATGGATGGTTTTGACTGTTTTACCTGTACCACCGGTTACTGTACGCCCATCAATCATCCTTGAGACGGGACAGAGGAGTGAAGACGACCTTACCCACAAGCTTGTTGATATCACCAGGATCAATCAGAGGTTCCTTGAGAATAAGGAGGCTGGAGCTCCTCAGCTCATCCTTGAGGACCTCTGGGAACTGCTACAGTACCACGTAACAACTTATCTTGACAACGAAGTTAGTGGTATCCCGCCTGCAAGACACAGAAGTGGCAGACCTCTCAAAACTCTCGCCCAGAGATTGAAGGGTAAAGAGGGGAGGTTTAGAGGAAGCCTTTCAGGTAAGAGAGTTAACTTCTCTGCAAGAACTGTTATCTCTCCAGATCCAAATCTGAGCATAAATGAGGTTGGAGTACCGCAGATTATTGCCGAAGAGCTTACGGTACCTCTCTACGTAACTGAAAAGAACATAGATGAGGCGAGGGAGTATATCCTCAGGACTGAGCATCCAAAGGCCAACTATGTGATAAGACCGGATGGAAGAAGGGTAAGAGTAATGGATTCAAACAGGGAGGAGCTTGCAGAGAAACTCGAACCTGGAATGATTGTCGAAAGACAGCTGAAGGACGGTGACATTGTACTCTTCAACAGACAGCCTTCACTGCACAGAATGAGTATTATGGCTCACTATGTGCGTGTTTTGCCTTACAAGACATTCCGTCTTAATCCTGCCGTATGTCCACCTTACAACGCAGACTTTGATGGTGACGAAATGAACCTCCATGTACCACAGAGCCTTGAAGCTCAGGCTGAGGCAAAAATCCTGATGGCCGTTCAGGAGCACATTCTCTCTCCACGTTTTGGAGGTCCAATCATTGGTGGTATTCACGACCACATAAGTGGTCTGTACCTGCTTACTAGAGGTGAGAGAAAGTTCACTAAGGAAGAGGTAATGTCACTGGTAAGACCATTGAAAGGTGTCGATGACTTGCCACCACCAAAATACGCTGAGGGGGAGCTCTGGACCGGTAAACAAGTATTCAGCATGATTCTGCCGAATATATCTCTTGAGTTTAAGGCAGAAATCTGTCAGGGTTGTGAGGAGTGTAAGGAAGCTGAATGTGAATACGATGCCTATGTAATCATAAAGAATGGTGAACTTATCAGAGGAACCATCGACGAAAAAGCTGTTGGAGCCTTCAAGGGCATAATCATTGATGAAATAATGAGGAAGTACGGTAGCGAAGAGACGAGGAAATTCATTGACAACATGACACAGCTCGCCATAAGAGCCATAATGCATTCAGGATTCTCCTTCGGTATTAGTGACGAAGATATTCCACCTGAAGCCATCAAGCAGATTCAGGAAGTTATTGCGGATGCTGAGAGAAAGGTTGAGGAACTCATCAGGGCTTACAGAGAGGGCAACCTCGAGCCCATGCCCGGTAGAAGCATTGAGGAAACTCTTGAGATGAAGATAATGCAGGTTCTCGGTAGGGCTAGAGACCAGGCCGGTAAGATTGCCGGTAGATTCCTTGGTATGGATAACTCGGCAGTTATCATGGCAGTATCGGGTGCAAGAGGTTCAATGCTGAACCTGACACAGATGGCCGCATGTATCGGTCAGCAGTCAGTCAGAGGTGAGAGAATCAAGAGAGGTTATGCCTACACTAACAGAACCCTGCCACACTTCAAGCCGGGTGATCTGGGAGCGAAAGCAAGAGGATTCGTAAGGAGCAGCTACAAGGACGGTCTAACTCCTGTAGAGTTCTTCTTCCACGCCATGGGAGGTCGAGAAGGTCTCGTAGACACAGCTGTAAGAACATCACAGTCTGGTTATCTACAGAGAAGGCTCATTAACGCTTTGCAGGACTTGAAGATTGAGTACGATGGAACAGTTAAAGAGCAGACATCTGGAATGCTCATACAGTTCAGATATGGTGAAGACGGTGTAGACCCGATGAAGAGCTTCAGAGGAAAGTCTGTTGATGTTAAGAGGATTATTAAGGAAGTTCTAGCAGGAACTAACGGAGGCTGATAATATGAAGTACGATGATCTTTTGAATGAATACCCTCTCCCACCATCCGTAAAAGAAGAGCTTAAAACTGAACTTGAAAAGCTCGATGTAGACGAGAACATCGCGAGGAAAATAGTTGAAAGATGCTATGAAGATTATCTTACCAACCTTATGGAGCCAGGAGAGGCAGCAGGCATTGTTGCAGCGCAGTCCATCGGTGAGCCCGGTACTCAGATGACGATGCGTACGTTCCACTATGCTGGTGTCGCTGAAATTGACGTTACTCTCGGTCTGCCCAGACTTATAGAAATCCTCGATGTTAGAAAGAACCCTTCGACACCTATGATGACAATAAGGCTCCTGCCAGAATATGCAAAGGACAGAAACAAGGCCAGAGAAGTTGCGAACAGAATTGAAGCCACCTACATTCTTGATGTCGCAGACGTTACGACGGACATCAGAAACATGAGGATAATTATCTCACTGGACAGTAAAGCACTCGAAAGAAAACAGCTCACACTTGAAGAAGTCAAGAAGATGATTGAGAAAGGGTTGAAAGTTGAAGTAGGAGAGGAGGATGGCAAGCTCATCATCCAGATTTCGGAGCCGTCTTACAAGGCTCTAATGGATACTTTCGACAAACTTAAAAAGCTGGTACTCGCCGGTATCAAGGAGATTAAGAGAGTAATCATAAGAAAAGAGGGCGATGAATACGTGCTGTACACGGAAGGATCTAACCTCAAGAAGGTCATGAAAGTGAAGGGTGTAGACTTCACACGAACAGTAACAAACAATATATATGAGATCTATGAGGTTCTGGGGATTGAAGCAGCGAGGAATGCAGTAATACAGGAAGCAGTCTCAACACTTGAAGAACAGGGTCTGGAAGTGGATGTGAGGCATATCATGCTTGTTGCTGATGCGATGACTGCAGATGGCGAATTGAAACAGATTGGAAGACACGGTGTTGCGGGAGAGAAGCAGAGCATACTTGCAAGAGCCGCATTCGAAATGACTGTAAACAATCTGCTTGATGCTGCAGTTAGAGGAGATATTGATAAGCTGAGCGGTATTACCGAAAATATAATAGTTGGACAACCGATTAAGCTTGGAACAGGAGATGTGGAGCTTATTGCAAAATTCGGGGGTAGGAGAGAATGAAGATAGATTTTGAGAAGGCTTTGAGGAAGGCTTTGAAGACAGGAAAGGTTTATTTGGGAAGCAAGAGGACGATAAAGGCTTTGAGAAATGGTGAGGCTAAGCTGGTTGTTCTTGCAATAAACTGCCCGGAGGAAGTTAGGGAAGAGATAAAGAAGTATTCCGTACCTACGATAACGTTCAAGGGTACGAACATGGAGCTTGGGGCAGTTTGTGGAAAGCCATTTAGTGTTGCAGCATTGGCTGTAGTTGAAGAAGGGGAATCGGAAATTCTAAATATTGGAGAAAATTAATTTTTCAAAATTTTTATTTAAGAGGATGGTAGTATGGGTGTTAGGCTTTCGGCCGAAAGTATAAGATATCTTACTCTTTTTGAGAGCATAACTGGAGCAAGCATTAAGGATTGTATAGTCCAGGATGATAAAATTATATTCGTTGTTAAGAAGGGAGATATGGGTATTGCTATAGGAAAGGGTGGAATAAACATAGAGAGAATAAGGGAACTGATAGGAAAAAAGGTTGAAGTAATTGAACACTCTGACGATCCTGTTGAATTCATAGTCAACATTTTTAAACCCATCAAAGTCAACGTTAAGTTAATTGAGAGGGAGGGAAAGAAGATCGCCCAGATCAATGTCAACCCTCAGTACAAGGGGTTGGTGATTGGTAAGGGCGGGAAAAATATAAATAAAGCCAAGGAGTTGGCGAGAAGACATCACGATATTGATGATATAATAATAAAGTAAAAAGAGGTGTGGGCTCATGGGTAAAGGGCTGTTTGCGGCAAGAAAGCTGATTGAGAACAGGAAGAAGTTTAGGTTGAGCGACAAGAGGTACGTGCGTAGAATACTAGAGCTTAACGTTAAAGCTGACCCACTGGAAGGCGCACCAATGGCAAGAGGAATTGTGCTGGAGAAGATTGGTATTGAGGCCAGACAGCCAAACTCCGGTATCAGAAAGGCAGTTAGAGTACAGCTTATAAAGAATGGAAGGCAGATCACGGCATTCACTCCTGGAGATGGTGCTATAAACTTCATTGACGAGCACGATGAAGTCATCGTCGAGAAGATTGGAGGTAGAATGGGAAGGAGTATGGGAGACATTCCAGGTGTTAGATACAAGGTAATTAAGGTGAACAATGTATCACTGAAGGAGCTCTGGAAGGGCAGAAAGGAGAAGCCATTGAGGTGATATCATGAAATACGGATTCACAGAGGAAGAGCTTTACGTATTTGGGAAATACGACCCCAAGGAAGTAGAAGTTAGTGATCCCGCTCTTAAAAATTACATCTCACTTGAACCACGCTTTGTTCCACACACTCATGGCAGACATGCAAACACACCATTTGCGAAGCAGAAGGTGTTCATTGTCGAGAGATTGATCAATAAAGTAATGAGAAAAGGTCACAACACAGGTAAGAAGATTCTGGCCTATAACATCGTCAAAGAAGCTTTTGAGATTATTGAAAAGAAGACGAAGAAGAACCCGTTGCAGGTTCTTGTTGATGCATTGATTAATGCAGGTCCAAGAGAAGAGATTGTCAGGCTTAAGTATGGTGGTATTGCAGTTCCTAAGTCAGTTGACACTTCTAGTCTGAGAAGGCTTGATATCGCTCTTAGAAACATCTGTGAGGGTGCAAGACAGGCAGCATTCAAGTCCAAGAAGAGTATTGCTGCATGCCTCGCAGACGAAATTATTGCGGCTGCTAACAATGAGACTAGGAGCTACGCAGTCGCGAAGAAGGAAGAAATTGAAAGAGTTGCCAAGAGTGCAAGGTGATGTAAATGGCTAGACCGAAGAAGATGGTTGACAAAATTAAGGAATTAATGTGGAAGCCAGAGAGAATCAGAAACATGGGTATTATTGCTCATATTGACCATGGTAAGACCACGCTCAGTGATAACCTGCTCGCCGGTGCAGGAATGATAAGTGAAGAGCTTGCCGGCAGGCAGCTCTATCTTGACTTTGACTCGCAGGAACAGGAAAGAGGTATTACAATTAATGCTGCTAACGTCTCGATGGTTCACGAATACAAGGGTAAGAAGTACCTCGTCAACCTTATTGACACACCAGGTCACGTGGACTTTGGAGGAGACGTTACAAGAGCGATGAGAGCTGTAGATGGTGTCATCGTAGTCGTTGATGCAGTTGAGGGAGTAATGCCACAGACCGAGACAGTCCTCAGACAGGCTCTGAGAGAAAATGTGAAGCCTGTTCTTTTCGTTAACAAGGTTGACAGGCTTATTAGGGAACTTGAGCTCTCACCTGAAGAAATGCAGGAGAAGCTCATCAAGGTAATTACTGAAGTTAACAAGCTCATCAAGGTTCTGAGACCTGAAAAGTATGATGAGTGGAAGCTGAAAGTTGAAGATGGTAGTGTAGCGTTCGGTTCCGCTCTCTACAAGTGGGCTGTTAGCGTTCCATCAATGAAGGAGACCGGTGTTGGATTCAAAGAAGTTTACGAGTATCTTAAGGAGGATAAGGTAAAGGAACTCTCCAAGAAGTCACCTCTACATAGTGTTGTCCTTGACATGGTTATAAAGCACCTGCCTTCACCGGTTGAAGCACAGAAGGAGAGAATTAAAGTAATCTGGAAAGGAGACATCAACAGCCCAGAAGGACAGGCAATGATTAACTGTGATCCTAAGGGCCCAATTGCATTGATGATTACGAAGATCATCTCTGATCCACATGCGGGTGAAGTGGCTGTTGGAAGACTTTTCAGCGGTACACTCAAGGCCGGTACGGAGCTGTATATAGTTGATAGGAAGGCGAAGAACAGGGTCCAGACTGTTGGTCTGTACATGGGTCCAAAGAGAGTTGAGCTGGAGGAGGTTCCAGCAGGTAACATTGTAGCAGTTGTTGGTTTGAAGGATGCTGTTGCAGGTTCAACATGTTCTAACCTCGATAAATTCGAGCCATTTGAAGAGATCAAGCATGTGAGCGAGCCTGTTGTAACAATGGCTATCGAGGCAAAGAACCCGCGTGATCTGCCCAAGCTTATAGAAGTACTCAGACAGCTCGCAAAGGAAGACCCGACACTGCAGGTCACCCTCAACGAAGAGACAGGAGAGCACCTGATAAGTGGAATGGGTGAACTCCACCTTGAAGTTAAGGTTGAGAAGATAAGAAGAGAGAAGGGTCTTGAGGTTGTAACATCTCCACCAATTGTAGTCTTCAGAGAGACGGTTACATCGACCTCGCCTGTTGTTGAGGGCAAGTCACCGAACAAGCACAACAGGTTCTACATCGTAGTCGAGCCACTGCCGGAGGAAGTCATCAGACTATTCAAAGAAGGCATAGTAGATATGAAGATGGACAAGAAGGAGCGCAGAAGATTGCTCGAAGAAGCAGGACTGTCAAAGGAGGAAGCTGCTGGTATCCAGGAGTACTATGAGGGTAATGTATTCTGTGATGTCACAAAGGGTATTCAGTACCTCAACGAGACCATGGAATTGATCCTCGAAGGATTCAGAGAGGCAATGAGGGCTGGTCCACTGGCTAGGGAGCCCGTTATGGGTGTTAAGGTAAAGCTTGTGGACTGTAAGCTGCACGAGGATGCCGTTCACAGAGGTCCAGCTCAGGTAATACCTGCTGTGAGATCTGCAATATTTGCAGCAATGCTGCAGGCAAACCCAACGTTGCTTGAGCCATATCAGAAGGTATTCGTCACAGTTCCGCAGGACATGCTTGGAAATGTTACAAGAGAGATACAGGGTAGAAGAGGACAGATTCTTGAGATGAAAACAGAGGGTGACATGGTTACTATAATTGCGAAAGCTCCAGTTAAGGAGATGTTTGGATTCGCTGGAGACATCAGATCTGCAACTGCAGGTAAGGCCATGTGGAGCGTTGAACACGCCGGATTTGAACCAATTCCACAGGGATTACTCGAAAACTTCGTAATGGAGATCAGAAAGAGGAAGGGACTGAAGCTCGAAATTCCGAAGCCAGAGGACTTCTTGGCTTAGCCTCTTTTTATACATTTATTATCGTATTGCAAATGTGAATTTTTGGCAATTTACGTTGTTATTGGGGTAAGAGTATGAAGGAATCAGAGCTTGTACCCATAAAGGACATTGAGCTGAAAGAAGGCATGACTGTAAATGAGCTGGTAACTCAGCTCTATAAGGCAGGAGGGTTTACAGCAAAGCATGTTGGACAGGCTACAGATATTTTTGAAGAGATGATAAAGAATAAAGCGACAATATTTCTTTCGTTTCCCGCTGCAATAATCGCCACGGGAGTTAGAGGCGTCATCAAAGAGCTTGTTAAGAGGAAGCTTGTGGATGTTATAATCACGACGTGCGGAACGCTCGATCACGATCTGGCCAGAATATGGAAGGATTATTATCATGGTAGTTTCATGCTCGATGATGTTGAGCTTCACAGAAAAGGTATCAATAGAATAGGTAATGTTCTAACCCCGAATGAAAGTTATGGTCTGATTCTCGAAGAAAAGCTCCAGCCAATGCTGGAGGATATATACAATGAAAAGAAGAATCTATCAACGAAAGAGCTTGTGTGGGAGATTGGAAAGAGACTTGAAAACGAAGAGAACAAGGAGAGCTCTATAATCTACTGGTGTTACAAGAACAAGATCCCTGTTTTTGTTCCAGGTATTACTGACGGAGCTGTTGGAAGCCAGATATGGATTTTCTATCAGCAGCACAGGGATTTCACAATAAATGTGTTCAGGGATGAAGATGACTTGAGCGACATAATCTTCGAAGCAGAGAAGACAGGAGCACTGATGATTGGTGGGGGAATTTCAAAGCATCACACGATCTGGTGGAATCAGTTTAGAGGAGGTCTGGATTACGCGATATACATTACAACAGCCGTAGAATGGGATGGAAGCTTATCGGGAGCAAGGGTAAGAGAAGCAATCTCGTGGGGTAAGGTTAAGGAGAAGGCAAAGCACGTTACTGTTGAAGGTGATGCAACAGTAATTTTGCCCATGATTGTTGCAAGTTTAATTGAAAGATTAACATCATCTAAGAACTAAATTTATTTATTTATTAGCACTTTTTAACTAGATTGACTAATCCAGATCTTTATAATGTTAAATAGTAAGATTTAAAAGATTTTGCAGATTTATTAGGCTTCGTACTATGGAGAAGATTGTTGCAGATTTTATTGCTAAGTCAACAATATCTTTGGATAAGGGGGTAAAGAGGCGAATAGAGAATTTCGAAAAGTCGAGAATAATTTTAAGCAATAAGCGCATACTAGTTGCCAGTAAAAAGGATAGAATTGTTATCCCTCTGCTCAAGATATTTGATGTTAGGAAAATAGATGTTCCAGAGGATTTGAAGGATCTGTTGGAGGATTCAATGAAAATAGCCTTTGTAACAAATAAACATCCAACTGTTGTGGTAATTAAAGGGGATGGGGAGAAACTTAACAAATTTTTTTATCTTCTTATGAAGCTTTTACTCAGGGGCAGGCCTGTTATTTACAAACATCCTGCAATAAAGGGTGGAGTTGTGTTGAATGCTCCGTGGAAGGAAGGTGTTTTGAATGTGGCAAGAGGTATAATTGCAATCGATGGGATTAAGATAAAACTCAGTTCAATCAGAGATATAAGGAAGGAGATTAGAACAGTGAAAAACAAGGAAGTCGAAATTCTTAACGTGAGTATGATGGAAAATGGCGAAGCCACTGTTTCATATTTCTATGTGCCTGATAAGCGAGTTTTGAATTTACTTGGGCGGTATATTGGATTCGAGTACGCGGAAATCATAAAAACCGTGGAGAAAGCAAACCTGTCTAAGTTGGAAAAGCAGGTGCTGCAGGCTATTTATTCTGGTATTGCAATTGATGGACTGCCTGAGATACTGGGTTTGGAGGCTGCCGATGTGCATAGGGTTATCTACAGTTTGGAACAGAAGAAAATGATAAAGAATGGAAAGCTAACAATCTACGGCGAAGTTGCTGTAAGCAAATATACGGAGGATATTAACGTATGATGAGCTTTTCACATCTTTCAACTTTCTTGTCGACATTCATCTCGAGGACCCACTTTGCTTTTACTTTCTTGATTCTAAACGGTTTCATCACACATTCCTCTACAACTCTGAAATTCTCGTCCAGAAAAACAGCTCGAAACTTGAAGAAAACGAAAAAGGAGTGGATACAATCTGCACCATCCATGCTAAGCAGTATGGCGGAATCTTTAGGGATGCTTCTTCTGAACATGAGTCCGAGGAATCTCTTGAAGCCAGTCTCTATAACAAGATTCTCAACGAGAACACTTCCGTTCTCTCTGAGGACTTTCACATACAATAAATCCGTAGGATTGTTAAAAAGTTTGGGGTATGGGGTGGGATAATGACTTCTGAGGATGTTTTAAGTTCTCTACTGGATCTCTGGAGTGTTAAGATTTTATCCAGGGCAATGGAAGAGCCTGTTACGGTAAAAGAAGTAAGTGAAGAACTTGGTATCCCTCAGGCAACATGTTACAGGAAATTTAAAGAGCTTAATGAAAAAGGGTTGCTTATAGAGATTGAGAAAGTTCTTGTTGAAGGACAGAAGAGACGTACGGCGTATATGTCCACGGTAAATTGTATACGTATCGAAATAACGGCTAAAGGGCTGAATTTAAGCTGGGAAGTCAATACAAAAATTAAACCTGTTGAGCTGTGGGATAGCCTAAAACGTTTCTCCAAGTCCTCTACCTAGAATTTTTCTGAAAGGATATATATATCACCTTTCAGTTCTGCAGAATATCATGTTCATTGCAAAGGCTTTAGCGATAGATATTGATGGGACTCTAACCTATCGAAACCGCAGTATCAACTGCAAGGCTGTAGAAGCGCTGAGGAAGGTAAAGATTCCTATCGTGCTTGCAACCGGAAACATATCCTGTTTTGCAAGGGCAGCAGCAAAATTAATTGGCGTTTCAGACATGGTCATCTGTGAAAACGGTGGCGTTGTCAGATTTTCATACGATGGTGAAGATGTTGTGCTTGGCGACATAACCAAATGTCTAAAAGCTGCAGAAATACTGAAAGAATATTTTGAAGTCGAATTTCTCGATGCAGAATACAGGAAATCGGAAGTTTGCTTGAGGAGAAACTTTCCGGTGGAGGGGGCTAGGAAAATACTTGAGGAAAAGGGGTTGGGTAATGAAGTGAACATTGTCGATTCTGGCTTTGCATATCATATAATGGATGCAAACGTTAGCAAGGGGAAGGCGTTGGAATACATAGCTAAGGAAATTGGGATATCGGTGAAAGATTTTGCAGCCATTGGCGATTCAGAAAATGATATTGATCTCCTAAAGATGGCTGGTTTTGGTATTGCTGTTGCCAACGCAAATCTCAAGCTTAAAATGGAGGCAGATCTGGTGGTATCAAGGGAAAACGGAGAAGGTGTAATTGAGGCTCTTGAATTCTTAGGTTTGATTTGAAACTTTCAGAATTCGAAAACACTGCCTGCAACGCCACGCTTTACATTTTTCATCTTTAGAATTTCCTGCTTTCTGGCTGTGCAGTGACAGGGTATTACGAGATTGAACTCAGACAGAACTTCAATATTGTCAAAATCGTGGAATCCACCCATTATTGCAAACAGTCCTCCAAATTCTTTTGCTTTCATTACTATTTTATCCAGACCTGGGTGGGCGCAGCCCGTTAATAAAACCAATCCTTTTGAAGTTTCAAAAATGGCTGACTGCTCCCTCTCCCTGCCCAGTTCGCCAGTGGAATGGATGCCATCGGCAATCATGGTTGCATCTTTCACCTCAATCACTTCGGCTTTTCTTGCGATTTCTCTCTTTAAGTTCGATGAGAAAGAGTAAGGAACGACAACGTAGGAAGTTCTATCTATCACGTGATTCAGTCCGCTAATGTGGTCCCAGTGCTGGTGTGAGAGGATAATGTAGTCAAAATCGTCAACTCCTGCAGTTTCCATGTTATGGAGGAGTATGTTTCCGTCCCACCCTGTATCGAACAGGACTCTATTTTTGCCTTCTATGTAGCATGAGAATCCCCAGCCGGGGATGTAGCCTTCTAGAGCCTCGTTGTCGTACACAATGGTGAACTTCATGCTAATAGAGAATCCTTTCCAGATCGTCTCCTCCGTAGAAGACTTCCTGTATGCCGTCGTATATGTCATCCATTCCATAGCCAGTGTATGCTGAAACAGGGATGAGAGGTCTGAAGAAGCCTAGGCTTCTGAGCATATGGAACAACTCGCTGCCAAGTGTTTTCTGGGATGTCATTACAAGATCGTCGTAAAGTTCGTCTGGATCGGTGCTCCATCTGATTATTTTTTCTACTTCATTTTCGTCCAATACGTCTGCCTTCGCTAGAACCGGTATCTGTGGCAAATTAAGCCTGAATATTGCTGATGTGCACATGAACAGCAGCGAGAGAAAACCGGACGGGGTTTTGGATACCACAGGATCGAACAGGTATACCATTACGCTGTTCTCTCTTCCAAGCAGATTAATGAGAATCTCACTGCTCCGCCTTAGAGTAAACAATTCCATCTGGCCTGGGGTATCTATTATGACGTACGGGACATCGTGATACTCTATTTCGTCCTTAATTTTCTCGGCCTCAGTGCTTATTAGGTCTGCACCGATTATCTGTGCTCCGTTGGGCCCTACGCCATACTTTGCCATTATATCATCGAGCGTGAACCATTCTCTTATGTCGATGTCTGGTGAGTATGGAAGATTTTCAGCACCAGGATCGAGATTTACAATTATATTGTCAAGTTTTTTAAAATCAAGCCAGTCTGAAAATGCTTTTGTTAGGTGCGTTTTACCCGAGCCAGCGGTTCCAACCATGTATATGTTAACCTGATGCATATTATTGGCAATGGTGATGCGGTTAATATATTCTTACCTCTCAAACGCACATTTCTCGTCGTTAACACTCCTCGTGCTACGAGAGAGTGCAGAGCGTAAGGTAAGAACTGAGATCTTTATGTAGCATCTCTCCGGATCAAAACAGAACTAAAATATGGAAGTGCTCCGGCCGGGATTTGAACCCGGGTCACGGGATCGAGAGTCCCGTATGATTGGCCGGGCTACACCACCGGAGCATTTGCTTGAATGTTTTTGACGTATTGAGTTTTTAAGCATTGTGGTAGTCGTGCTTGGCATGTTCATAGTATACATGGTCGGTAGTATTGGTGGAGCAAACCATGGAAAACTAGGTATATAGAGGAACTCTGGGACATCTTTTTTCTGGGGATATTATTATGATTTGTTATGATGGTCTCGAAAGTTATATATTTCTTTTTCGGGACTGCAATCTCGCTGTAAGGAGCATTCCAGATGAAGATCGATGGATGGCCGTCGAGTATAAAATGACAATCCAAGCGAAAATTGGGTTATGGATTGAGTTGGCTGGATAAGGAAAGTGATCCCTTTACGCGTGTGAGCGATTCGGTTAATGAATGTGTGAATGTATATTTCAGTACTCCTCTGGGTGGTGGGGATGAGATACGAGGTTAAGGTTGGTGAAAAGATATTCAGAGTTGATGTTGAGGAAATTGGACCGCAAACATTTGAGGTTTCAGTTAATGGTAAAAAAACCCGATTGAAAATTGGAGAATACTCACAGGCATCTGAAATATCGGGCATCTCGCCAGGTAATGAAGTAAAAGCTGACATGTCTGGAACAGTTGTAAAGCTTCTTGTTGAAGAGGGAGAAGTTGTTGAAGAAGGACAGCCTTTACTGGTTATGGAAGCAATGAAAATGGAGAACGAGATTGTATCACCGTTTAGTGGTGTCGTAAGTAAGATCGTCGTTAATGAAGGCGATAAGGTTGCTGCTGGAGACACTCTTATAATAATTTCGTCCGAATCGGGTGAAACTAACATTTCTGAGTCAAGTGGCACTCCAATCAGTGTTGCCATGTCAGGTATTGTCACAAAGATTTTGAAGAAGCCCGGTGAACAGATTAAGGCTGGCGAACCAATTCTTATCCTTGAAGCAATGAAAATGGAAAATCCAATAAATTCTCCCTCAGACGGTGTTCTGGCGAGTATTCTTGTAAAAGAGGGCGATAAAGTATCGTCTGGAGATGTTATTGCATATATCGATACTCAGTGAATGGCTGTTATACTCGAATTTCCTTTTTTATGGCGTTTGAGTCAGTAGTCAATCAATAAAAGAGCAATAAAAAGCAGTAGGTGATTACGGGAAGAGCGGTGCAAAATCGAGCCCTGTTTTTTCATCCAGCCCAAACATCACGTTCATGTTCTGGATTGCCTGCCCGCTTGCACCCTTTACCAGATTGTCGATGGCGGATGAAACCACGATTCTGTCCTCTCCGACGAATATTGCTATGTCGCAGAAGTTGCTGCCTCTCACCCAGCTAAGCCTTACCTCATCCTGAAGTCTTACGAAGTAGCAACCCTCGTAGAATTGCTCGTAAATTCTGTAGGCATCATCTCTGCTCAGCTCTTCACGCAGGAAGATGTGGGCATTTGTGAGAATACCTCTTGAGCCGGGGAATACCTGAGGTGTGAATGAGACCTTCACATCACCCTGGAATCTCCCAAGCTCCTGCACCATTTCGTAGTAGTGTCTGTGGCTGGTGACCTTGTATGGGACAATAGCCTCATGGAGATTTGGATAATGCGTAAACTCAGTAGGTTTATTTCCAGCTCCAGTAATTCCACTCTTTGAATCGAAAACAACCCTTTCGATAATTTTCTTTTCTGCAAGGGGTGCAGCAGCAAGTATTGCTCCTGTTGGATAGCATCCCGGATTTGCAACGAGATCGGCTTTTTTGATATCTTCTCTGTGAAGTTCCGTCAATCCATATATAGCATCTCTCCATCCTTCATGCTTTTTTCCGTAAACTTTTTCATAGGTCTCTTTATCCAGTCTGTAATCGGCAGATATGTCAATTACCCTTATTCCTGCATCCATTAGCTGGGGAACGTATTTCATTGCCTCTCCATGTGGTACGGCTGTAAATACGACATCACAACCTTCAAGGTTCTTCATATCTGGTGAGGTGAACCTGAGATCGTAGAAGCCCTTCAAAAAAGGATGTGCTTTCCATACTTCTTTGCCTTCCCACTTTCTTGAAGTAGCAACGATCACTTCAGCTTCAGGATGGTTATAGAGCAATCTTAGGAGTTCTGAACCGGTGTATCCACTTGCACCGATTATACCTACTTTGATCATGAACTGTAATTCGCATAGTGGTATTAAAAAATACTGCGGTTTTTAGATAGCCAATCCATTGAACTATACTGGTTTTTGATTTTGGAAGGCTTTTAGATTTGTTTGGACCAGTTGAAAAATTTAGATGATCTATCTTAGAGTTCGTTTTTAGAACCGATGTTCAATGTTTTTATATTCTTAGTTAGTATTATTCGGACATGAATCTTCGGGAATATATAATAAGGAGGCTCCTGTTGGCAATACCCACTATATTAGGAGTCACGTTCATAGTTTTCTTTATATCTCATGTTGTACCAGCAGATCCTGCTCTGGTGTGGGCCGGAGGAGCGAGAGCCAGGCCTGAACAGGTGGAACACATTAGAGAACTTTATCACCTTAATGAACCTTTATGGAAGCAGTATTTGATTTTCCTGAATGACCTCATTCATGGTGATCTGGGTGTATCTCCCGTTACCGGTAGACCTGTCATCACCGATTTGAAAACATATTTCCCTGCAACCCTTGAGCTAACAATATTTGCAATAACTCTGGCAATCATAATTGGAGTGCCCCTTGGAGTTCTGTCGGCTGTTAAAAAAGACAGTGCAATCGATCATTTCACCAGGATTTTTGCTCTTTCAGGTTATTCCATACCGATATTCTGGCTCGGTCTCCTGCTTCAGCTGTTTTTCTACTACCATCTTGGTCTGGTTCCAGATCCGGGTGGAAGAATAAATACTCAAATTTATACAAGCGGTGAATTTAAAACTTACACGAATATGTACCTGTTAGACTCTCTTATTCAGGGCAGATTTGACGTGTTCTGTGATGCTTTAATGCACATGATTTTGCCGGGATTCACTCTGGCCTACGCCACTGCAGCAATAATTGCCAGAATGACGAGAAGCAGCATGCTAGAAGTCATTAGACAGGATTACATAGATTTTGCCAGAGCAAGAGGTTTGCCTGAGAGAATAGTCATCTACAAACACGCCTTGAGAAATGCGATGATTCCAACAGTTACTGTTGTGGGTCTTTCATTTGGAGGACTTCTGGCTGGAGCAGTGCTGACTGAGACTGTGTTCTACTGGCCTGGAATTGGCAGGTACATGGTGGGCACGATCAACACCCTCGACTTTCCGGCGTTGATGGGCGGGACGATTCTCATAGCGGTAGTATTCGTTCTTGTGAATCTCATGGTGGACATCCTCTACGCAATAATCGATCCAAGAATTAGGTACGGGTGATAGCAATGCAGTTCTGGGCAAAGTTTAAGGCAGAACACGAATCGAAAATCAAGGAATTGCGATACACATTATTCCTGATCAGGAACAGTCCGTTAACGGTACTTGGTCTTATGATTATCCTGACTCTGGTACTTGTCGCAATATTTGCGCCGTACATAGCACCTTATGACCCAGAAAAGACGAATATACTTGAAAGACTTCAGCCTCCGTCATCGAAGCACTACTTTGGCACGGATGATCTAGGAAGAGATATCTTCAGCAGAGTTGTGTGGGGTACCAGAATAAGCCTGGAAATCGGATTCACCGTAGTTCTGCTTGCGGTTGCCATAGGCTCAGTCCTTGGATTGCTGGCCGGATACTACAGAGGTAAGGTCGATGAGATTCTGATGAGAATCACTGACATGTTCTTCGCGATACCCTCGTTAATACTCGCTATGGCTCTTTCCGCAGCATTGCAGACGAGAAATATCTGGACGGTAATGCTGGCTGTCACATTCGTCTGGTGGCCATCGTACGTCAGGATTGTTAGAGCTTCCGTCCTCTCGCTTGCCGATTCACAGTTTGTTGAGGCAGCCAAGAGTGTGGGTGCAAGTGACCTCAGAATTATGTTCAGACATATTCTGCCAAACAGCCTAGCCCCCCTTCTAGTCCAGATGACACTTGATCTGGGGGCAGTGATACTTGTTGCAGCTGGATTGAGCTTCATAGGGTTTGGTGCAGGACCACATACTCCAGAATGGGGCAGAATGGTTGCAGAAGGAAGAAACTACATGACAACGGCCTGGTGGATGATAACATTCCCTGGTTTGGCCATATTCCTGACGGTACTGGGGTTCAACCTGCTTGGAGATGGACTCAGAGACGTCTTAGATCCAAGGTTGAGGAGGTAAAACATGAGCGAGAAACTCCTCGAGGTAAAGGATCTGTACATAAACTTCTACACGTACGAGGGTGTTGTAAAGGCCATTGATGGGGTTAGCTTCCATATCAATGAAAAAGAAACCTTTGGACTCGTTGGAGAGACGGGCTGTGGAAAATCAGTTACTGTAAGAGCCATACTCAGATTGATTCCCACACCACCTGGAAAGATTGAAAGGGGACAGATACTTTACAAAGGCGTGGATTTGCTTAAATTGAGTGATGAAGAGATATTGAATTACAGGGGTAACGAGATATCAATGGTTTTTCAGGAACCAATGAATTCTCTGAACCCTGTTTTTACTGTGGGAGATCAGCTGATTGAGACGATTATGGTCAATCAGAAAAAGAGCAAAGATGAGGCATATGAGATTGCCATAGATATGCTCGAAAAAGTCAAGCTCCCAGATCCAGACAAAATAATGGGTAAATATCCACACGAGCTCAGTGGAGGGCAGAGGCAGAGGGTTGTTATTGCTATAGCCCTGTCTTGTAATCCCTCTCTTCTTATAGCTGACGAACCAACCACGGCGCTTGATGTAACAGTCCAGGCTCAGATACTTGATTTGATGGATGATCTAAAACAGAAACTGGGAACTTCTATTCTGATAATATCTCACGATCTTGGTGTAATTGCCGAAACCTGTCAGAGAGTTGGAGTAATGTATGCAGGCACCATAGTTGAAATGGCAGACGTTGAGAACGTCTTCGAGAAGCGTTTCCATCCATACACGAGAGGTCTTCTAAATGCTATACCTGTATTTGGAGAGGGTAAAAAGAAGAGGTTGGAGGAAATTCCTGGATCGGTTCCGAACTTGCTTCATCCTCCATCCGGCTGTAGATTCCATCCGAGATGTCCGCATGCCACTGCTGTCTGTAAAGAGAGAAAACCGGAGCTTGTGGAGGTGGAACCTGGGCACTACGTAAGATGTCATTTATACGGGTGATGGACAATGGAGGCAATAGTCAGAGTTGAGAAACTGAAGAAATACTTCCCGATTTACGGAGGAGTAATCAAAAAACCAGTGGGTTATGTTAGGGCAGTTGATGAGGTTTCTCTGACAATAAACAAAAAAGAAACCATTGGTCTGGTTGGCGAGTCAGGATGTGGTAAAACCACACTTGGAAGAACAATAGGAAAACTCCTCGAACCGGATGGTGGTAAGATCTACTTCAAAGGAGTGGACATAACCCACATGAAGGCTAAGGAATTCAGAATGTTCAGGAGACACATTCAAATGGTATTTCAGGATCCTTTTGCATCTCTCAATCCAAGAATGACAATCAAAGATATAGTTGGTGAACCTCTAAAAATACATGAGGGTGTTAAAGGAAAAGAGCTTGAAGAAAGAATTTTGGAACTTTTGGAAGTAGTTGGCCTGAAAAAGGAGCATCTTTATCGCTATCCTCATGAATTTAGTGGAGGACAGAGGCAGAGAATAAACATTGCCAGAGCTTTGAGTCTAAATCCAGATTTTATAATACTGGATGAGCCTACATCGGCCCTCGACGTTTCCGTGCAGGCACAGATTTTAAATCTGCTTAAAGATCTTCAGGCTGAATTTGGCTTAACGTATCTATTCATATCTCACGACCTGAGCGTTGTTGATTACATGTCGGATCGGATTGCTGTAATGTATCTTGGGAAGATCATTGAGATCGGCGATGCTGAAAAAGTGATTGAAGATAGAGCTCACCCATATACTAAAGCCCTGTTTGACTCTGTTCCAATTCCAGATCCCAAGTTGAAGAGAAAGAGAAGAGTTTTATCGGGAGATGTTCCAAGCCCGATTAACCCACCGTCTGGTTGCAGATTTCATCCGAGATGTCCTTATGCAGAGGACATATGTACGAAGGAAGAACCTCAACTGAAAGGTAATGAAAAACACATGGTTGCATGCCACCTATTTGGATCATAACTGGTTGGAGAGTATGATATCCGGAAAAGATGTGGAGGGTGAGAACTCTTCCAGGGAAATCCCTAAACTTGACAAAAAGGACTACTTGGCACTGTTTGTTGCAATGCTTCAGACAGTTGTTCTACCGTTTGTTCTATTGTTGATTGCACTAGTAGTCCTATATGTTATTTTTGTAATTATTCTGTAATCTTAATGAATTTAGATATTATTTACTGTTGCTTTTTTTAATTTTGCACATTGAATTATTAAAATTCGAATTTCTACACCGTCGGAAAAGTATATATTCTTCTGTTAGCTTAAAACTAGGCATGAAAAAGCTTTTAATTGGACTTTTGTTGATGTCAATGCTACTGACACCAGTGATGGCAGAGGACGTAAAAATAACAATTGTCTATAACCAGGGAAACGATGTCCGAAAGACTGCTGCACTTCTTCTGGCAGACAACCTGAAGCAGCTGGGTATTAAGGATGAAAACATAGAAGTGCTTGAACTCGACTGGCCAACGCTTCTTAAAGGTCTGAGAAATGGAGAATACAACGTGTTCTTGCTGGGCTGGGCTCCAGACTATGGTGATCCGGATGACTATATCTACCCACTCTTCTACAGTAAGGCTGCAAACAACTGGGTGCACTACAAGAACGAGAAGGTCGACAAGCTCATTCTCGATGCAAGGAAGGAAATGGATGATGCAAAGAGAGCTGAAATGTACAAGGAAGCAATGATGATCATGTATGAGGATGCTCCATGGGTTCCGCTTTACCAGCCTAAAGATATACTGGTCTACAGAGAATGGCTTCAGGGAGTTTACTACAACCCAATATGGAGCGAACAGCAGATAAGATACTACGACCTCTGGAAGACAGATGATGCAAACCAGCCCGACACACTCGTATATGCCACTTATGGTGAACCAGAGAGTCTCGATCCAGCATTTGCATATGATTCCATGAGCTGGGGTATAATAAGCCAGGTTTATGAAACTCTTCTGACATACAATAAGTCGAGTTCAACTGAAGTTGTGCCACTTCTGGCTGAGAGCTACGAGGTAAGTGAAGACGGTCTCGTATGGACTTTCAAGTTGAGAAGGGGAGTGACTTTCCACAATGGCAACCCGCTTACTGCAGATGACGTAGTCTACAGTCTTGAGAGAGTAATTAAAATGAACCAGGACCCAGCATGGATGATTGCTGATTTCGTTGACAGGGTTGAAAAGGTTGATGATTACACGGTCAAGATTTACCTCAAAGAGCCATACGCAGGATTCAAGTTCATTCTCGCCACCCCAGTTGCTGCTATTGTGGATAAGGAAACGGTAGAGGCACATGGCGGTGTTGTTGAAGGAGAAGCCAACGAGTGGATGACTACACATGCAGTTGGTACCGGACCTTACAGGCTGGTTGAATGGAAGCCAGGCGAACTTATCTACCTTGAAGCGTACGATGGCTACTGGAAGGGATGGGATGGCAAACACGTTAAGAAAGTAATCATCAAGAACGTTCCAGAGTGGGAAACAAGGAAGCTCATGCTGCTTAAAGGAGATGCTGACATAGTAACTGTTGACCCAATTTATATCAATGAAGTCAAGGATCAGCCAGGGGTTGAGGTTTACATAGGCGACAGCCTCATCATTCAGTACATTGGCCTTGTTAACGACCTGCCACCATTCGATGACGTCAACGTAAGAAAGGCTGTAAGTTACGCATTCCCGTACGATGACTTCATCCAGCAGGCTTTGAACGGCCAGGCAATCAGGCTCAGAGGAGCAATCCCGAAGGGGCTGCTGGGCTACTCTGACGAAGTCCCGCTCTACGAGTACAACCTTGAAAAAGCCAAGGAATATCTCAAGAAATCCAAGTATTATGAAGCTTTGACTGGCGTCAGTGCAGAAGCACCGGCTAAAACACCCACTGAAGAGAAGAAGGGAATACCTGGATTTGAAGCAGTGTTTGCTGTAGCCGGGTTGATGGCGACAGCGTACCTGCTTAGAAGACATTAACTTTTTTATTTTTTAATTTTCGTCTTGTGCAGCTCTTTTTCAGAGAATATGTTGTGTTTGGATCAATTCTATCTTCTTAAGATGGAAATTCCAAAACATTTATATCCCAGAATGAGAAGTTTCTCACAAATGAGATGATGAGTATGCTGGAGATTCTCAAGCAACTTGCCCTGATGGATGCTACAAAGAAAGTGATTAAAGTAAGTTCTAAGGAGCTTGCGGATAAGATAAATCAGAGTCTTCAGACAGCGGCTAGGAAATTGAAAGAACTTGAGGAGAACGGTCTGATTGAAAGGACGCTTGACAAAGACGGTCAGTATATTGCAATTACTGAAAAAGGTAAGAAACTTTTATATAAGGAATATTTGGATTACAAGAAAATATTTGAGGATGACGAAAGCATCGTGATAAAAGGAAAAGTCATGAGTGGGGTTGGTGAAGGCAGATACTACGTTTCTCTCGAAGGTTACAGGAAGCAGTTTGTGGAGAAGCTTGGCTTCGATCCATATCCTGGAACTCTCAATCTCAAGATACCCAAGGAGCAGATGTACTTTAGAAGGAGACTGGATGAGGAAGAAGGAATAAAAATAGAAGGTTTTTCAACCGCTGACAGGACATTTGGGGAAGTTAAAGCTTTTCGTTGCAGGATTGACGGTATTGAAGGAGCTGTTGTTTTACCGCAGAGAACACACTATCCTCCGGATGTGCTCGAGGTAATAGCTCCTGTGAGCATTCGTGAGAAACTCGGACTTAAAGATGGTGATTTGGTTGAAGTGGAGGTGATTCTATGATTGATGAGGCTTTAAAAGCATTCAGAAAGGGTGAACCCGTCCTGATATACGATTTTGACGATCGTGAGGGTGAAACCGATATTGCCATCCCGGCCATCAATGTGACACCCAAGGATATTGCGATGATGCGCTGTGATGGTGGTGGATTGATCTGTGTTGCTCTCCACCCCATTGCAGCAGAGAAGCTTGGATTACCTTTCATGCATGATGTGTTGAGGGTTGCTAGTGAGAAGATGCCAGAACTTGTTACCGTTTCTGATGCAGGAGATATAAAATACGATTCGAGATCATCCTTTTCGCTCTGGGTGAATCACCGGGACACCTTTACAGGCATAACTGATGTGGACAGAGCACTCACGATTAAGAGAGTTGGTGAAGTAGTGGACTATGTAATGACGACAGGCAACAGTTTTGATTTTGGTAGTGAATTTCGCAGTCCTGGGCATGTTGCACTGCTAAGGGCGGCTACGAACCTCACCTACAACAGAGTTGGACAGACCGAGCTGAGTATTGCACTGGCTGAAATGGCGGGCATTGCCCCGGCTGTGGCTATATGTGAGATGCTCGATGCAACGACGGGAAGAGCTCTCTCAAAAGAGAAGGCAATTCAGTATGCTGAAGAAAAAGGAATTCCGTTTGTTGAGGGGAAGGAGATCGTGGAGGTTTATAGGGATTTTAAAGAGGTGAAGGTTAAGCTTTTCATTTGATATTTAAAATTTTAAATGTCTGAAAAAACGGCAAAGCGTCGCATCCATTATTTTTCAGGTTTAACGAATCTAATCAGGTTGCAGTTCTTGCAGACATCCATGCCCGGATACAATGATTCGCCGTATTCTCCCACCACATCCAGAAGTCTTTTTGTTGTACCTTCTATGTGGTCACCCGGGATGGTTACGTTTGTCTCTCCCCTCTCCGTTTTGCCCGAGGTATAGCTACCGCTGCACATTGGTATTATGTTCATCGTGCGGTTCAGGTACACCCATACAACACCTCCACAAACTGCTGAATTTACAGTATAATTGAATTGTAGAGGATGTTTGTCAAAAGCCGTCATGTAGCTGACTGCAAGTTGATGGGCCTGCAGGTTATCGCATATAATGTGAACTACATCGGGTTCCATAGGCGCCTTACCCAGAGAGGAAACTACAAAGGCTTTGAGCTTTCCTTCCAGCAGCCTTGGTTTGGTCTTTATGAATCTCTCAGCCTGCCCCCTATCTCTGGTATATTTTAGATGAGCGTTTATTTCCCTTTCATCAATGTTTTTCCATCCAAAAACGTATCTGGCGTTTGAGCAACCGAGCTTTTCTCTGGTGCCAAGAATAGTAAGGCCCTTCTGTCTTGCCGCACAAACGCACTGACAGAAAGTTAGCGGATGTGCGGGAATTACGTATTCTGCTGTTTCCCTGAATTTCTCAAGTTCATCTTCAGTGAAAATGAATTTCACAGCTACTGGGTAATAAAGTAGCCTGAGGTGTCTTTGAAGAGTCTCCTGAATCTCGGCATAATCCAAACACTCCACCTCCAGACAGTATTGAATTATCATCAAAGGAATTTTAAAGTATTTTCAGTATTGATGCTCGGGAGTAAAAACAGCATCCCTGATAATTATACATTTGATATCCCAAAAATAATGCGAAACAATCTGGCTGTTTGAAATCTTTGATTACAACCGAGAATTACGCCGGATGATAATATTTATATTTCTTCATAGTCTTTCCAGCTTTGGTGAAGCTCATGAAGAACATTTATGTCGAAGAACTTGTTCACACTCCAGTTGAACAGCAGAAGGTCGAAATAGTCGAGAGAAAGGGTATCGGACATCCAGACAGTCTCGCTGATGGAATGGCAGAAGCGATGAGTAGGGCGTTGAGCAGAGAATACATAAAGAGACTGGGTGTTGTTTTGCACCACAACACAGACGAAACACAGATTGTTGCAGGCAGAGCAAATCCTGAATTTGGTGGCGGAGAGGTTATTGAGCCGATTTACGTTTTGCTTGTTGGTAGAGCAACGAAGGTCTTTGAAGGAGCCTACATTCCAACTGATAAGATTGCACTGAAAGCTGCCAAGGAGTACGTAAGGACACACATGAAAAACCTTGACCCGGAGACAGACATTGTATTCGACGTCAGGCTTGGTGAGGGCAGCACTGATCTTAAAGACGTATTTAAGAGAGGAACAATTCCGCTGGCCAACGACACTTCATTCGGTATTGGTTATGCTCCCTTCTCCGAAACCGAGAAACTCGTGTACAATGTTGAGAGGAGAATTTACAACGAGTTTAGGAAGGAAAATCCGGCAATTGGTGAAGACGTCAAGGTAATGGGTCTGAGAGAAGGTGACAGGATCACTCTCACCATCGCATGTGCTTTCATCGGAAAGTACCTCAGTGGTATAAAGGAGTACGATGCTCTGAAAGAGGAGCTGACGTCGTGGGTCAGGGACATCTCCGCTGAATATACTGAAAGAGAGGTTGTTGTAAACGTCAACACTGCCGACGACTACGAGAGAGGAATCGTGTATCTGACTGTGACAGGTACATCAGCAGAGAACGGTGACGATGGAAGCGTTGGAAGAGGTAACAGATGTAATGGCCTCATTACTCCGGCAAGACCAATGAGCATGGAAGCTTCAAGCGGAAAGAACCCGATCAACCACGTTGGAAAGATTTACAACCTGCTTGCAAACCTGATCGCAAGGGATTGTGTCGAAGCGGTTGAGGGCATTCAGGAAGTCTACGTCAGGATTCTGTCTCAGATAGGTAAGCCAATAAATGAACCAAAGGCACTCAGCATACAGATCATTCCAAAGAAGGGCTACGATGTAGAAAAGATGGAGCCGAAGGTTAGAGCTGTTGCGGAAGAGTGGCTTGCTGATACCAGCAAGATAACCGAGATGGTAATAAACGGAGAGCTAGATACATTTTAATCTATTTTTATCCATTGTTTTAAAAAATAATTTTAGAAAAGTTTTTTAGAGTTTAATTCCTTCTACCAGAAAATATTCATTACTTCTCCATGCAAGTCTGTAGATTAGAGCCATATCTTTTCTTTGCATCTCTCTTATCCAGCTAAGATCCCTGGTTGAGATATTTGACAAGCCTGCGTTTCTGAACAGTTCAGATACTTTCTCCGGGCTGGATCCTCCATAGAATGGTAGCTCTTTGTTAATGTTTTTCCTGTAATGATAGTTCTTCCACGGATTTCTTCTCTCATATATTGCAATTCCAATCTGACCGACGAATCTTCTGATTCTCGTCTTAACCGATTTGTCATGCCATTTTCCATCGATTACAACAACCTTCCCACCACTTCTGACCACTCTGCTCCACTCCTGAATGGCCTTATCTGGATTTGGCAGTGTCCAGAGTACGTGTCTGCATATAGTGGCATCAAATGAATTGTCTTTAAACGGCAGATTTTCTGCGTCACCTAATCTGAATTCCACTTTGACTCCTGCTTTACGCGCTTTCTCTCTTGCAACTTCAAGCATACCGCTGGATAAATCCACGCCAACTACTTCATGGCCAAGATCAGCCAGCAGAATTGCGAGAAATCCTGTACCTGTACCAATATCAAGTATTCTCTTCTTACCCTCAAATGTTTTGGAAAGAACACCTTTCCATACTTCGGGTAGACCTGAGTGGCCGGGCGATTTATCATAGTCTTTACCTCTTGAATCCCAGTATTTCCTGATGTATTCTTTCACATCTGATTTCACGCATTATCCCTCCAGTGTGTTATCTCTTTCCAACTCTTCAATATTAATTGTTACGATTGGAAAAGTTTTTATTTCATCATTATTCACAGTCTGGCCAGTGGTGTTATATGTTATCAGAAGAAATCCTTAAACTTGTTAATCATGAACCCTGGATAGAATACGATGGCAAAAGAGCGTACCTGAAATGGGGACATTATCTAGACACAGACGATAAACTGGATCCAAAGACGATTAAGAGAGCATTTGTAATCGGACCAGATGGTATTGAGAGACCAGTGGCGGTTGGCAGAGATAAGGGGTCGAAAGACGGACTGTTTCTGGAATTCAATACTGAAAACGAAGGTGTTTACACGGTAGTCGTTGAATACGATAAAGGTGTGTACACTGTCACTGCCGACAATAAGTGGATATTTGCAGAGAAAATCTTCGCTGCAAGACTTGGCTATGAGGTAAAGGAGTCTCGCTGGATATGCGGGTTCGTTAAGACCTATGTTGTTGTCGGCAACACAGTGATAAGGCCTGAACCACGCCTGGAGCTTGAACTGGTTCCAGAGGTTGTGAGAAACTTCAATGCTGGGGACAGAGTTAAGGTAGGGTTGTTCTTCAGAGGTAAGCCTACAGGTGGCATTATCAAGCAGATTACAGGAGAAGGTGTTAGAGAATACGAAACTGCGAGCGGTTTTGCCGAAATTGAGCTTGTGAATGGTGTGAACGTTGTAGCTGCAAGGTATGTGGATGAAGTAGCGAAAATTGCGGGTGTTTGTGATAAAAGGAACATGACTGCAACGCTAACTTTTATTGTGGAGGAGTGATATTTTGAGACTGACAAGAAGAGATTTTGTGAAATACACTGTTGTTGGTGCAACATCTCTGGCTGGTGTGTCGTTTCTGGGCTGTACGCAGAAGGAGGGTGGAGAGGTAGCAAAGCCAACGCCGGTTGAGACGAAAGCTGAGGCGAAACCAGTATACAAGGACACGTTTGTGCTGGGGGAAGGAAAAGACCACAGGCTCAAGGGCGGTAAGTTGGGTATTGGTTTCTTCCCTAAGATACACGTGCTTGAAAGACTCGTTGAATATGACATTAAAAACGACAAACTTGTACCGTCTCTTGCGGAAAAGTGGGATGTTGAACAGGATGGTAAGGTAATAGCGTTCCAGCTAAAGAAGGGTATAAAGTTCTCCGATGGTACAGAACTCAACGCTGAGGCAGTGAAATTCACGATGGACAGATTGATTGCCAAGGAACACTCGTTAAGACCGGAGAAGGCAGAGGTGCTGGACGAGTACACTGTTGCAATCCACTTCAAGGATGCTGAATTCTTCAACCTTGCGAAGATGGCTGAGTTCCATCTCAGCATAATGGCTCCAACCTCTGTTAACCCCGTAGGTGACCCGGCTGCTGAGCTTGTTAAACCAATAGGCACTGGCCCTCTCAAGGTAGTTGACTACAAGGAGAACCAGTACGCAATATACGAGCCAAACAAATACTGGTATGAAAGAAGAGGCATTGAACCGAAATTCAAGAAGTTTGTTGTAAAGATTATTCCAGACGAAGATACAAGAGTTATGGCTTTGAGAAGTGGAGAAGTTGATGCGATTTCTGATTTCTCACATGGAGGTTCTGATTACACGCCTAGAAACCAGCTGGACATTCTGGCTGGAGACGGCTATAAAGTTTACAAGAGGAACATTCCGCTTACGTGGGTCATAGCATTCAATTATGAAAAAGAGCCGTTTAACGACTCAGAGATCAGAAAGGCTGTCAGTCTCGCTGTAAACAGGGATGAAATCGTCAAGATATTTGATGGACATGTGAGACCTGCATGGAACGGCATGTTTGCCCCCGAAGCTCCAGGTATGGCTAAAGCAGGCATAACCTACGAGTACAATCCTGACAAGGCCAAAGAGATTCTCAGTGATCTGGGCAAGGAAGGAGTTGAAGTTAGCTTTATAGTCGATAAGGGTCAGGGAGACCAGATTCTGGTTGCACAGCTCATTCAGCAGCAGTTAAACAGCGTTGGCTTCAACGTCAACCTAGACATCCTTGAGGGTGGAGCGTACAAGCAGAAGAGAGATACTGGAGATTACGACATGAGGCTGTACTACATAGGAGGAACAGACAGAAGGTTCTATCTGAGACTCTACTGGAGATTCCATCCGGAAACGAAGTGGAAGGCTTATCTCAGCCCGAGAACTGGCGAACTCTGTAAAGCAGTGCTTAAGGAGTTTGATAAGACAAAGAGAGAGCAGCACCTGATAGAACTATACAAGGTGCTATACGAGGAAATGGGTGTAGTACCACTCTACCACGACGTCATGACAGTGGTAACGTCTCCAAAAGTTGAGGCAAGGCAGGAACAGCTCTTTGAAATGGCAGAGCCGTTCTTCTACGGGGTTGGTGCAAAACTGTAGCGAAGCTATGGCTCAACCCCTTATTTTTTTAGCGGTGGTAGGATGCTGAAGTATATTCTGAGAAGAATTCTTCAGATAATCCCTACCCTCATTGGAGTGTCATTTTTATCATTTTCACTGCTCTACGTGTTCCCTGGTGATCCGGCTGAACTGATCGTGATGATAAACTCAGGGGTTGAGCCGTCTCCCGAAATGGTGGAAAAATTCAGGGTTGAGGCTGGACTTGACAAGCCTTTAATCGTGCAGTATATAAACTGGCTTTCTAAAGTTATTAAAGGAGACTTTGGCACGTCCTGGAGTACTGGAGAGCCAGTAATTGAAGAGATTGCTGGGAGGTTTCCTGCCTCAGCACAGCTATTTTTCTCCACATTTTTGATTTCCGTTGCATTTGCCTTCCTGCTTGGTATAATTGCAGCTCTGTATCGAGATAAGGCGATAGACCATATTTGCAGGTTCTGGTCGCTTATTGGCATAAGCATTCCGAGCTTCTGGCTGGGTTTGATGCTGATATGGGTTTTTTCTGTCCACTTGCATCTGTTACCAGCCTTCGGATATGGGACTTTGAAGCACGCGATATTGCCAGTTATTACATGGTCCGTATCATTTATGGCAATTAAAGCAAGATTCATCAGAGCGTCATTGCTCGATGCATTAAATCAGGACTATATTCTAACTGCAAGAGCAAAGGGTCTGTCCGAGAAGACGATAGTTTTTAGACACGCATTGAGAAATGCCCTGATTCCTGTTGTAACATACCTTTCCCTGTCAATGAGCCATCTGATAGTTGGATCTGTTATGGTTGAGGTTGTATTTGCATGGCCCGGTCTGGGATCCCTTCTCGTAGAATCCGTATTTAAAAGAGATTTTCCTGTTGTTCAAGCCTTAGTACTTCTGAGTGCCGTGATTTTCACAATAACGAACCTCATTGTCGACATCCTGTATGCAGTAATAGATCCCAGAATAAGGTATGGTGATTGAAATGGAGTTTGCTGCAAGAACAATCAGGTTAAGGGCTAACGAGAAACTCACCGCTATTTTAGGGAACAGAATGTGCTTTGCGGGATTAACAATAATCACGCTCATCGCTTTGATGGGTCTGCTTGCGCCCTTAATAGCCGATGATCCTTACAAAACCGATCTAGCCAACAGATTAACCCCACCATCGCCAGACCATCCATTTGGAACAGATCAACTCGGTAGAGATCTGTTTTCAAGAGTTGTCTATGGAGCGAGAGTTTCGTTGCTTGTGGCCATAACAATATCACTCATTTCAATGACATTAGGCTGCTTAATAGGAGCTGTAAGTGGTTACATTGGCGGATATCTTGATGACATTATAGGTAGAATAATAGATGTATTCCTGTCAATTCCAGAACTCATTTTCAACATAGCACTGGTTGGCATTCTATGTGTGTCTTTTGGAGCTTCAACATGGAATGTTATCCTTGCTATCGTGATTACCAACTGGGTTAGCTATGCCAGAATTACCAGAGGAATGGTTCTATCTCTAAAGGAGAGAGAGTTTGTTGTTTCGACAAGAGCAATGGGTGCAAGTGACTTCTGGATTCTTTTCAAGCACATCATTCCGAATGCTGTTGGTCCGATAATCGTACTCGCAACGTTAAATGTTGGTAATATCATTATGACAATAGCCAGTCTGGGCTTTCTGGGTCTTGGTATTCAGCCTCCAACACCCGAATGGGGACAGATTTTGAACTCTGGTAAGAACTACATAACAACTGCTCCATGGATAGCGACGTTTCCCGGTTTAGCGATAATGCTTGCCGTTCTTGGATTTAACCTGCTGGGCGATGGGCTGAGAGATGTGTTTGAACCAAAATCAAGGAGGATGTCGTATGGATAACCTTCTGGTTATTGAAGATCTGCACGTTCACTTCCTGCTCAATAGCGGTAGAGTCAGAGCAGTTGATGGGGTAAACCTGAGTGTAAAGAAGGGCGAAACTCTTTGCCTGATAGGTGAGAGCGGTAGCGGAAAATCTGTTTTGGGTTTGTCAATGCTGAGACTGTTGCCAAGCAATGTTTATATCAACGGTAGAATAATTTTCGATGGTAAAAATCTGCTTGAATTGGGCGAAGAAGAGATCAGGAAGATCAGAGGTAAGAAAATCGCATGGGTTCCGCAGAATCCAGCGACATCCCTCAATCCCGTGTTGAAAGTCGGATTTCAAGTTGCAGAACCAATGATTTTGCATCTTGGCTTAGATAAAACAAGAGCATGGTCTAAAGTCGTCAAATTGCTGGACTTTTTTGGAATACGTCCGGCAGAAAAGAGAGCAAGTGAATACCCGCATCAGTTCAGCGGTGGGATGAGGCAGAGAGTTCTCGTTGCAATGGGCACTTCAACAAATCCTGAGCTGATTATTGCTGATGAGCCAACAAAAGGAATTGATGCATCAAAGAAGGTTCAGGTTGTTAGATTGTTCAGAAGAATCCGCGAAGAGAGAGAAGACGTCTCATTATTGCTGATAACCCATGATCTACCACTCGCCAGAGTGCTTGCAGATAGAATTGCAGTTATGTACTGCGGGCATGTTGTGGAGGTAAGCGAAGCGAAAACGTTCTTTGAGGAGCCATTGCACCCCTATTCGAAGGCTTTACTGGATTCACTACCATCTCGAGGGTTAAAACCAATAAAGGGCTTCTCACCGAGTATGGTGAACCCTCCAGAAGGTTGTAGGTTCAGGGATAGATGTGATTTTTGCAGTTCAAGATGTGAAGAACTTCCACCGTTCTTTGATGCTGGGCAAAGCACTGTGAGGTGCTGGATGTATGCTTAAAGGCGAAAAACTGTACAAAGTTTTTGAATCAGGATTCATAAAAAAGAAGAAGATCGTGGCAGTTGATGGGATCGATATAGAGATTAAGGAAGGGGAAACCCTGGCTCTGGTAGGAGAAAGCGGGAGTGGAAAGTCAACCCTCGGCAGGCTTCTTTTAATGCTGATTAAGCCAACCAGAGGCAAGATAATTTTTGATGGTGTAGATATTACAGCATTAAAACCTAAAGAGTTGAGAAAAACCAGAACAAAGATGCAACTCATACCCCAGCACCCAGATGAAGCCATGGATCCGAGATGGAAGATTTTTGACAGTATTGCTGAGCCATTGAAAATTCATGGAATTGACGATTTTGACAGAGTATACGAACTTATTGATATGGTTGGTTTGAAGGAGGAACATCTCGACAGATTTCCCCATGAGTTGAGTGGTGGAGAGCTACAGAGGGCAGCAATTGCAAGGGCTCTGGCGTTAAATCCAAAATTCGTAGTGTGTGATGAGCCAACCTCAATGCTGGACGTTTCTGTTCAAGCTCAGATACTGAGGCTTCTCATTGATTTGCAGAGAAAGCTCGGTATTGCCTATTTATTTATAACCCACGATCTGGAAGTTGCAGAGTTTATGGCTGACAGGATTGCTGTAATGTATGCCGGACAGATTGTTGAGGAAGGGAATGCGGAAAAAGTTCTCGGAGATCCAGTACACCCTTACACAAAGACGCTCGTCGAGTCTCTGGATCTAGAAAGAAATACAAATGAGGTTGAGAGCACCGAACCCAGAAAAGTGTTGGTCGCGGGAGTAGAAGAGAACGGAAAAGAATGTAAGTACTACCAATGTCCGTATCGAAGCAGTAAATGTTCGAATATAGAAGCCATTGCGTTAAATGGTCGCAGGGTAAGATGTGTGCTTGCAGAATGATATTAAACCAGATATTGTTGAATTCTGAGGGGAATTAAGATTTATTATGGAAATAGTTTTTTACTGCCATCTCCCGAATTTTGCTAGCATACTGAGGGTTGAATAACTATGTACATCGAAAAAGCAGCTCTGGAAACTCTGAAGCTTCTTAAACAAATTTTACCGGTAATGTTTATTGGATTAATTGTTGCAAACGTACTGTTCTCACTACCTCAATTTGGCAGAATATCTGGCTTAATAGCAAGGCTTACATCTTTTGGCAATCTTAAAAGCGGCTTGGCTATTGCAGCATTCCTTGCTCATCCTGTAGCGGCCTTATCTATGCTTGCAGAGATGTATCGCAAGAGAATAATTGATGAGAAGGAAGTAGTGATAGCCAATGTGGTCGGTATGCTTCCCAGATCACTCAGAGTTGTTATACTTTTTTTAGCTCCAGTTGGCTTCTCAGCCCTGGGATTTAAAGTGGGTTTAATCTACATTTCTCTAATTATTATTTCGCGAATACTGGTCGCCATGGGTTGTATTGTGATTGGTAGGAGACAGCTTGAAGGAGGGGATTTAATACCCTATAATAACAATTCTAAACTTGGAGATAGTTTGTACAACGCGCTAAAGCAATTTTTTAGAATTACAGCTATGCTCACTCCAACAATTTTTCTGGTTATGCTTTTGTTTGAAGCCGGATTCCTTGATACATTTAACGGCATAGCCAAGCCAGTCCTCGCTGTACTGGGATTGCCCGATTCGAGTTTGTTGATAATAGCTACAGGAATACCAAGCATGATTGCAGGAATCGGTACTGCCGGTTCATTGCTTGCAAGGGGTGCCATTGACGAATTCTCTGCCGTGCTTTCTTTGCTGATAGCATCCATTTTCCATTCGATTATTGAATGTTTACGTAATACTCTGCCGATAAACGTCTCTCTTTTCGGTAAATTGCTTGGTATGAAGGTTACCGTCACATTCTTTTTAGCTCGGCTTGTGGCAAATATACTGGCAATAGCACTTTTGATAGTGCTTAGGGTTTTTGTGGGTTAAATGTTTTCTTGTTAGAGTAATGGACAAAATACTGGCAACGGGCAGTTAAATTCAAGATTCAAAATACTTTCATGATAACCATAACAGTTTTTTGTTTAAGCAGCCAAGTTAAATAGTGTCTTTGTGTGCAAAATGTAAGGGTAACCTTCTATGCGGGCGAGTAAAATGTCCACTCTTACAGAAATTCAGGTTTGCAAGAGCTGATATAGCTGAAGGAAGTATTGAAAAGCCGACACCTCCATCAGCTTTTATCGGAAGGATTGGCTATCCAAAAGTGTTTGTTGGACCTCTTGTAGCTACAACAGATTTCGAGCCGGAATATCTAGACTCGCCCTGGTTGTGGAAGGGA
This sequence comes from uncultured archaeon, assembly GCA_964652135.1. Taxonomy (GTDB): domain Archaea; phylum Halobacteriota; class Archaeoglobi; order Archaeoglobales; family Archaeoglobaceae; genus CAZZAF01. The sequence continues at coordinate 805 of CAZZAF010000005.1, read as the reverse complement.
AGCGTCGATGACATTATCAGACTTCGTGTATCATTGGTTAGGGGGATGAGAAAGGTTGATGTTGACGTATCAGATCCTGATAGATTTCTCCTGAACCTTCAGGAAGCAACCGCCTCAACAAGGCATGTGGATGTTGAAACAGAAATATCTAAGGTGATTAAACGACCCTTATTCGACGATGTAACGCAGCCGATGGGTATAGCTGCACAGATTAACAGTATGAAGCTTGCCGAAAACCCAAAAATACCGGACAAGGTCGAGAAAGTTTATTATGATGATTTAAAGGCGGTGGAAGCCGTTCGGTACCTTTTTGATTCTGGCTTTAATACCTACTATATTCAGAAGGTGTTCTCTGTAGGAATGCTGGGGGAGAAAGATAACAGAAAACTCGTACCGACGAGATGGAGTATAACTGCCGTTCATGACATTCTTGGTGAGGAGATAAAAAAGGAGATTGTAGACTTTGAATCCGTAAATACATGCATGCTTTTCCATTATGAGCATTTCGGCAATCATTTTGAGGTAATTCTCTCTCCTGGAAACTACTCTTTCCAGCTCGTCGAAATATGGGTGAAGAAAAGCTTCTGGAGTCCAAATTCAACGTGGATTGGTTATGACAGAGAAGATATTTCTAAAAAGAAAGAGTATTCGGAACTTTCAGGAGGGTACTACGCAGCTCGCCTGCCCGTTCTAGAGTATCTACGAAAAATAAGGCGGAAAGCATCTGTGATCGTGATCAGGGAAATAAAACCGGAATATTATGCACCTCTCGGCGTGTGGGTTGTGGAGGAAGGGGTGAGGAAGG
>CAZZAF010000004.1:0-103969 GCA_964652135.1 uncultured archaeon | reverse complement strand
TCATCATACAGTGTAGATAATACAAAAAATTAATTTAACATTTACTCGCTCTCTTTTTGAAATAAGCAGATATAAGATATCCTATAGCTGGAAACAAATCATTTAATGAAGAAATATTATCTTCTCTCCATAAAAAGAAAAATTTCTGATTAAACATCATTCTCAAGAAGTAATTCAAAAATATAATTTTTTCGATTATTTTATCACAGATTTTTTATGGAGTGGCGCACAGGAAGTAACGATGATATCAACTATACGAAACATCTTTCTTACAGGTCTGCTGATCCTGATTCCAATCTCTGCCACAATATTCGTCATCTACTGGATGTTTGCAACTATAGATGATCTACTCAAGCCGTTTCTCCATAAAGTAATAGGTTTCCACTTTCCGGGATTGAGCTGGATATTTCTTATAATTTTGATATTCTTGGTTGGAGCACTTGGAAGATTTGCAATTGGAAACAAACTCATCGAGGCTGTAGAGAATTTTATGAGGAGAATCCCGATAGTCAGAACAATATACTCTGCTGTTAAAGAGGCAAGCAAGGCAATTCTTATCTCGGAAACAGAAAAAATTAAGGGTGTAGTGCTTGTTGAATATCCCAGAAAAGGGGTTTATGCCATTGGATTTACAACTGGAGCTAGGATAGAAGAAGCTGAGCAGAAAATTGGTAAGAAATTTGTAAATGTTTTCATTCCAACATCTCCCAATCCCACATCCGGTCTGGTCATTCTTGTACCGGAAGAGGAATTAATCTACCTAGATATATCCGTTGAAGAGGCTCTAAAGGTTATTATATCCGGTGGATTTACGAAATAGTTGGAGAGTGGTTAAATATGGGATTTTAGGTATAATATCATAATATAGAGAAATGTTATGGCTGATACAGGCCTTTTTCCAATTCCATGTCTATCGATGACAAGAACGTCTAGTCCATCAAGCTTTGAGGCGAGCGAACATCCAGCAAAACCGGCGCCCACTATAACGACATCATACATAGATCTATTGTGTTTAAACAATTCTTTTGTCTTAATTTAAGACAATGACAATTAAATATAAAAATTAGGGGAACAGTGGTGTTTTTTCCAATTAGTCGTATTCTCGCCAAGTTTTGCCACATTTTGTGCATCTGAAGAATCTGACCTCGCTTTCGTCAGCGGCTCTGAGCTGTCTTAACCACCAGTAGGCCTCTCTATTTCCACATGCTGGACAGACAGCCTCTGTAGTTGGTAGAGTCTTTACGTTTTCACCTTCAATGACAGGTACCTCTTCCTTACTACCTTTTGAAACGAGGACCAGCTGCTTGTCGTCTTCAACAACTTTTTCATATCCACATTTCCTGCAGACAGCTTTATCGCCCTGATATATCATGATGCTTTTACATTTCGGGCAGAATTCCACGTAAATCACCTTCCGCATCTTTTATCATTTTATCGTGATCGAAGGCGAGTTCTGGCAGAGAGTCTATGGGGAAGAGCCCCACTTCTTTGGCATCGCTTCCAGCCCTCAGCTCACCTCCAACCGGAATGACTATGAAGCAAATTGAAACGAAATGCCCGCGGGGATCTCTTGCAGGGTCAGAGTATACTCCTACAAGCTTATAAATTTTCCCATTCAGACCAGTTTCCTCCTCAACCTCCCTTAGCAGAGCATCCTCAACTTTTTCCCCGTATTCTACTATTCCGCCGGGTAAGGCGTAATATCCCTTGAACGGATCATTCATTCTTCTTATCAGGACTATTTTACCTTCATATGGGATTATTGCGTCTACTGTCAGAGTGATACATTTTTTAGATTTCATAAGCTACCCTCCAGAACAAAAACACCCCTCTTTAGATACTTTCTTGCCATCTCCAATCCCCAGCTGACATCACCAACTCTGTTGATTGCATGGCTATCGCTTCCGATTGAATACTTTATTCTCCTGTTCGAACACAGCTCTAGAAGATCTTCAGGAGGAGCACGATGAGCGGTATTAATTTCAAGGGCAATATCTCTCTCAATGAGTGTGTCTATTATTTCAGCATCTCTGTTTGGATCTCTGCCATCTATGCATCCAAACACCTCAGAATGGAAATGGGCGAGGATATCAAAGTCGTGCTTCTTCAGGCAAAGTTCTATTCTTCGGTAGTATTCTTCCATGGGAACAGGTGCATGAATTGATGCGAGAACAAGATCGAATTTGAATGACGGGAGGGCTATCTCACCATCCGCTCCTATTCCACACTCAATCCCGCTCAACACATCGATGTCGTACTTTGCGGAAACCCTTTCAATCTCTTCCTGTCTCTTTTTTGCCTTTCTTTCTGTAAGCCCCAGTCTATGCTCGATAGAGTGATCTACTATTGCAATCGCTTTAAGACCAGCTTCCTTTGCTCTCCTAACAATTTTCTCTATGTCACCATTTCCGTCCGAATAACACGAGTGAATGTGGAGATCGTACACGACAACGAATTGTTTAAGTATCTAAATAAAGGTTTGCTGTCATGGATCTCTTAATTGTCATCTCTCTTGCCATGATGATCCTATTTGTGGCGTTGAAAAAACGTATCATTGGGGCTTTGGCCTGGATTACCTTCAGCTTTGTATGGTTATTTAAGGTTCCATATTATCTAGGAATAAACGATTACTACAACGTTGTAATCGTAACGCTGGCTTTTGCTTTCTTTTTATTTCTTGGTTTAACAATTGCCACTGACAGGGATAATTTGCGAGTTTTCCTGGATGTTACGGCTTTTTCGGCACTTGCATCCCTGATTTACTTTCCTTTTGCCTTTAACGATGGGTTGAAGTACACTCTCATAGGAATCGTAGCCGATCAGACAGTGACACTTGGAAACATTCTTGGCTTTCCCATGAAAAAAGTGTCAGTGAACATGGTGGAGCTTAATTCTCATTACGTTCAGATCATCCTGGCATGCACCGGAATTGAGAGTATTGCCCTTTTTACCGGTGCTACTCTCGGCATTAAAGCTGATTTAATCAGGAGAATCAAGGCTTTTTTAATCTCTGCGCCTGTAATATATATCCTTAACCTGTTCAGAAACGTTTTTGTTACTGCAAGCTATGCCTATTCCTGGTTTGGGGAGAACAGCTTCTATATTGCGCACCATATAATCGCTAAAATACTTGCCACCATTGCATTGATTCTTATATCAATGGCTGTATTTAGGATACTGCCGGAACTGGCTGATTTAATATTTGATTTGAAGGATATTATGGTAAGAAGATGGGGTGGTGGGTATTGATAGAAAGAAGCGGATGGGAGATAATTGCTATTGAGCTAATTTTAACGTTACTTACATACATCTTTTTTCCTAAACTCACCGTCCCGTTGGTCATGATTCTCACTTTCACCCTCTTTTTTTTCAGAGATCCTCCAAGAAGGGTAGGGGAAGGTATTGTATCTCCAGCAGATGGAAAGGTAGATTTTGTTTCGGGAAGACGTATTGAGATTTTCATGGGTCCTTTTGACTGCCATGTAAACAGATCACCGGTTGAAGGAACCGTGACAAGAGTTGTTTACCATAGTGGTGCAAAATCTCCTGCTTACAAGCGTAGAGAAAATCCGGAAAGAAACGAAATATACATAAGTAATAGGGATGGAGAGTTTAAGGTGGTCCAGATAGCGGGATTCTTTGCGAGAAGAATTGTGTGCTACGTGAGAGAGGGAGAAAAAGTCAGGAAGGGGCAGAAGATTGGTATTATCAAATTTGGCTCCCGCACGGTTCTTGAAGTCCCCCCAGGATTTAAGTTTACGAAAAAAGTTGGAGATAGGGTTAAGGCAGGAGAGACGATTGCGGTGAAAAGCAATGTTTAGTGTGTTCAGGGACGTAAAGCTTCCAGATATTTTCACATTTCTAAACCTAACATTCGGATTTTCCGGTATTTACTATACTTTTAGCGACCCTCATCTTTCCTATCAATTTCTCTTTGCATCCGTTCTTATGGATGGTGCCGATGGAATGGTTGCATCGAAGTGTGGAAAGGGTGTTTTTGGTAAGGATCTCGACTCTCTTGCTGATGCGGTGTCTTTTGGAGTTCTTCCAGCCTTAATAATTGCAAATTTGGGCAGTTCTGCAATCTATTTTGTAATTGCAATAATTTATCTGCTTGCTGGCGTTCTCAGGCTAGCAAGGTTCAATGTTTTGAGCGTGAATAATTTCATCGGGTATCCAATCACAGCTTCAGCCCTCATGATCGGTTCCATGCTGTATCTGGGCATTGATGTATCGATTGTAACTGCAGTGGCTTTTGTTCTATCTGTGGTCATGGTTTGCGATGTTGAGTATATGAAAGTAAGGAACAAGCCTGTCCTTTTGGTTGTTGCAGTTGTAATTCTCTCATCTCTTCTCGTAAACCAGGTAGCATACTTAACGCTAATTGCTACAATCCTCTATCTCTTAAGTCCTCTTTTAGATAAAGTGATAAAATTAAGGTGGTAAAAATGAATGATGACAGGTGTCTTGCTTTTTTTGAAGCAGGAATAAAGCTTGGAGCCCTTTTCCATCAATTTATAGGAGCACCGGTTAGCCTTGAGAACGTGGACTTGCTTGAGAGAGCCATGGAGAGTTGCATGCGACTGCAACCGTATGTCGTTGAGGCTGAAGTGAGAATTGACAGAAACAAACTCAGGCAGAAGCTTTCAGGCTTTGGGTATACCTCCTTGGATAGCGAGCTCATTTATGCGAGAGTTAAAGTGAGGGTTGGCGGGGAAGAAGTTGTAGCAGTTCTGGAGTGGGATGAGGAAAAGAGATATCCGTTGATGAGGATTGTTGAGTAATTTCGTTTGGTTGGTGGTGAGGTTAATCGGTAGTGTAATAAAAATTCGTTGATAGGTTCGATTCATGCGATACAAATATTTAAATCAACGTTTACCTCAGAAATAAATCTAGGAAACATATATTCAGTTTAATGGGGTGATTTGGTATCATGAAAGCAGTAATCATGGCGGGCGGTTACGCAACAAGACTCTGGCCTATAACTAAAACTAAGGCCAAACCTCTGTTGCCTATTGGTAAGAAAAAAATCATCGATTACATTTATGAAAAGGTGAGGAAATTTGGCTTTCCGGTAATTGTTTCAACAAACAAGAGGTTTGAAAGTGATTTTAAGGAGTGGGCTGCGGACAAAGATGTTGAACTAGTTGTTGAGAATACAACCAAGGAGGAGGAAAAGCTCGGGGCCGTAAGGGCACTTGCAGAAATTGCTAGGGTTGTGGATGATGAAATGCTTGTTGTGGCTGGAGATAACCTCTTTTCTTTCACGCTTGATGAGTTCCTGGAGTTCTACAGGCAGAAAAAGGCACCGGTCACAGCTCTATATGATGTGGGCGACCTTGACCTCGCGAGAAGATATGGTGTTGCGGAGCTGGATGGGGACAGGATTCTAGAATTCCATGAGAAGCCGGAAAAACCTCCCTCAACCCTTGTTGGGATAGGAATATATGCTTTCCCACATTACGCCACAAGAATGTTTGTGGAGTATGTTGAATCAAATGAAAAATACGATAATTTGGGAGAGTTTCTAAGCTGGCTTTGTAAAAACACGGAAGTGTATGGATATTCGTTTGATAATGGAAACTGGTATGATGTAGGAAATCCTGACTCTTACATCGAAGCGTTCAAGATATTCCTTGAACATAGTGTAGCTGAGGACGTCAAGGTGGACAGGATCTCAAAGGTGATTGAGCCTGTTACCATAGAGGAAGGAGTGGTGATCAAGGGAAGATCTATTATCGGCCCTTATGCGTACATCGGAAAGGGATGCGTTATTGAAAATTCAGACGTAAGCGACTCCGTGGTATTTAGTGGGGTTGTTTTGAGAAAGGCAAAGGTGTGGAGAACAATAATTGATGAGTGCTGCGAGATAAGAAACCTCGAGCTGAGCGGCTCCATAATTGGGGGACATGCAAAGATCCAGAGGGGAGAATGAAGGTAGCAATTCTTGATGGGTATGTGGATGAGCCATCATGCTTGGGCGTACCGCCCTACGTAGCACCTTATCCTCGCTACATTTATGGCATGCTCAAACATTTTGGAATTAACGCGGAATACGTGACGATAGACCAGTTTAGAGGTAACGACGAGCTGAGGAAGAGGATTGAAGACTTCGATCTTGTCATTGTTATTTCTGGAGTTGCTGTACCGGGAAAATATCTCGGTGGAAATCCGCTATCTCTCAAAGAACTCCGGTTCTTGTTTCCACGGGAAAAGCCAGAGAAGAAAGTTCTTGTCGGGCCCATCGTACTTGAGATGGATAGAAAAGATAGGAGGGCTCTTGAGCACTACGTAATAATTGACTTCCCTTTTGAGGCGGAGCTATTCGAGTATCTCACAGATCTTTTTGGAGAGAGGGATATAAAGTTCTCTATTGATCGATTTGCCGTTATTGGAGCTGAAGTGGTGAGAAAACATCCGGACTTTCCCCACATAATATGTGAAATCGAGACGTATCGAGGCTGTTACTGGCGGAAATGTTCTTTTTGCATTGAGAGAATTCATGGGAAGCCGAAGATGCGTGAACCTGAATGGGTTATAAAGGAGATAGAGGCTCTTTACAGGCAGGGTGTGAGACACTTCAGACTGGGGAGACAGACAGACTTTTTGACCTACATGGCTGATTTTCGGTTTGACGTGCCAAAGCCGAATCCAGAATTTATGCGAAACCTCCACAGGGAAATATGGAGGAGATGTCCGCGAATAAAGACTCTTCATCTCGATAATGTGAATCCGAAAACCATAGCTGAGCATCCGGAGGAAAGCAGAGAAATAATAAAGACGATTGTACTCTACCAGACTCCTGGTAATGTGGCTGCAATGGGTTTGGAAAGTGCGGATGAGAGAGTCATTGAACTCAACAATCTTGCCTCAACTCCGGAAGATGCAATGTTCGCAATAGAACTAATCAATAGATACGGGAGATACGTTGGCTACAATGGTCTGCCCTATTTCCTGCCTGGAATTAATTTTGTTGCGGGTTTGAAAGGTGAAACAAAGGAAACGTTTGAAAAGAATTATGGGTTTCTGCAAGAGGTTTATGAAAGAGGTTTACTCCTTCGCAGAATAAACATAAGGCAGGTGAAGATTGTAAAGGGGACTCCAATGGAAAAGTTTGGAACAAGAAACGTCGAACGACATAAAAAATACTTCAAGATCTTCAAGGGAAGAGTGCGAACGCAGATAGACAATGCCATGCTTAAAAAAATCGTGCCAGTTGGCAGAAAAATAACCGATCTTCGCTGTGAGGTGAGAGAAGGTAAGATTACATTTGCAAGGCAGCTTGCAACGTATCCTCTCCTCGTTGGTCTGGTTGGAGAATACGAGAGAAACACGTATCTGGATGCTCGTGTTGTGGGCTACGGGATGAGATCGATAACAGCCGTACCTACCCTCAATGTTAATACAGCCAGACTTTACCAGCTTGAAGCCATACCTGGGATAGGAAAAGCTATGGCTGCAAGAATTGTCGCAAACAGACCGTATAAGAGTATTGATGAATTAAAGAAGATCATATCTAATTTTGATGACGTTAAAGATTATCTATCAGTGTGATTTTCAAAGGAGAAATATTAATAGTCAAGTATTAGCTGAACGAGTCAATGTAAATGCGTTAAAATTTTTATTAAAGAGTTCCACTGGAAATGAAGGGGGTCACTATAGGTTCAATGTTCAATCATGAAGTTTTGAGGAATCCTCAAAGAATACACCTATGAAATAAAACTTTTCTAAACATTTTTATTGTTATCTAAATAAAGTTATAGTAGAATGGTAAAGCTCTTAAAGCTGTGGCTCTTAGAGATTTTGATCAGTTTGGGTGGTGTTATGCACAGTGCAACGAATATATTTGAGTCATTACTCACATCTCCGAAGATTTTCAAGAATAGGGATGTGCTACGTCACTCCTATACACCAGAGTCTCTGCCTCACAGGAAGGAGCAAATAGAGAGCCTAGCCTCTATCCTAGTTCCAGCTCTAAAGGGTGAGACACCGTCTAATGTGCTGATATATGGTAAGACGGGAACTGGAAAAACAGCAACAGTAAAGTTTGTAGGAAAACAGCTTGAGGCAGTAAGCGAAAAGATGAATGTAAGGTGTTATGTTCATTACCTGAACTGCGAACTGATAGACACACAGTACAGAGTTCTTGCAACGCTTGCGAAGGTTCTTGGTAAGAATGTGCCAATGACTGGATGGCCTACGGATCAGGTGTATGAGGAGGTTAAGAATGCGATAGATGCGAAGGATCAAACGATAATAATCGTCCTTGACGAGATCGACAAGCTGGTTAGGAAGGGTGACGAGGTACTTTACAACCTATCAAGGATAAACTCTGAGTTACAAAATGCAAGGGTCAGCATAATCGGAATATCCAATGATCTTAAGTTCAAGAATTTCCTCGATCCGAGAGTAATCAGCTCACTGAGTGAGGAGGAACTCATATTCCCGCCTTATAATGCTGAGCAATTGCAGGACATTCTTGCGCAGAGAGCGGAGCTTGCTTTTTACGAGGGTGTGCTGGATGATGAAGTAATTCCATTCTGTGCGGCTCTGGCCGCTCAGGAGCATGGAGATGCAAGAAAAGCTCTGGATCTGTTGAGGGTGAGTGGAGAAATTGCGGAGAAGGAGAATGCCGATAGGGTTACGAAAGAGCATGTAAAGAAGGCTGTCAAGAAGATCGAAGCCGACCATATTGTTGAGGCTGTGAGAACCCTGCCAACTCAAAGCAAGGTGCTGCTTTTTGGGATGATTCTGCTGACGGAGGCGGGAATGAAGAAGTTCACCACTGGTGAAGTTTACGCCATCTACAAGAACCTGTGTAAGAAGGTTGGACTGGACACGCTCACGCAGCGCAGAATCAGCGATTTGATCTCGGAGCTGGATATGCTGGGAATAATAAACTCGATTATAATCTCAAAGGGAAGATACGGCAGGACGAGAGAGATAAGGCTTGATGTACCCATTGATCCGGTAAAGAGAACTCTGCTTGAAGACTATAGGCTTGAGGTGCTGACGTCAATTGAGAAGAATATACGAAACATCGCATCTCTTGATATATTCGACAACTAATTTCTGATTTTTTCTCCTTTGTTGGAATAGAAATTATAAAATGTAGTTTGCCAAGTTTTTACCTAATAAATGAACAAAACAAATATTTTAAATTAAATTTATTAAATTAAACAAAAAAGTTTACTTAGATAGAGCGATTCTTAGCTTCTCAGGGTCGTACTTCCAGTCTGAAGGCAGGACGCCCTTTTCTTTGTAGTAGTTGGACAGTCTCCATATTTTTGCTTCGATGAGCTGCAGACCTCTTATGTTGTGGTAGTCCTTTTTGTGAACTTTTACGTGCTCTCTCAGTTTCAGAGCTTTCTTGATGAGTGCTTTGAGATCTTCGGGCATTGTTATTTCGACACCGTTCTCTTTCAGAATCTTCAGTATCTTCTTTCCAGTTACCATTTTAACTGAAGGAATGCCGTAGCGGTCCCTGAGGATCATTCCAATCATGCTTGGTTCATATCCTTCGTTGTACAGCTCAACTACCTTTTTCTCAACTTCTTCCGGTGACAGTTCTACCCATTCTGGTGGGGAATCACGATAAACTCTCTTTGATCCTGATTTTCCTCTTCTTCTTGCGTGCATTCTAGCCATGAGCCTCACCCTCTCTTCCAGCGTAACGTCATCAACTTAAAAACTTTTTCCCAACCAGCTGAAGAAATTTTCAAGAGCTCTTCTTCGGTGGGAAACCTCGTTCTTTTCGTCGCCCATCTCAGCAAAGGTTTTGTCACCGTAGAGGAATATCGGGTCATAGCCGAATCCTTTGTCTCCTCTTATCTCATCTGCTATCTCCCCATCCACTCTGCCTTTAAATGTCCACACCTTTTCTCCATCGAAGAAAGCAATTACAGCCATGAAGTAGGCTTTTCTATTTTCAACACCCTCCATGAGCTTGATAATTCCTTTGTTTCCTAGTGTTTTGAAAACGTAGGATGAGTATGGTCCTGGAAAACCGTTCAAAGCTTCAACAAAAAGACCGCTGTCTTCAATGAAAAACGGCTCCTTTAGTTTTTTAGAGAGCATTTCAGCGCTTAATCTTGCTATTTCCTCGAGATCTTTTCCCTGCGGCTCTGTATACTCCATTTTCATCCATTTTACTGTTATGCCGTATTTTGATGCTATTTTCTCGGCTTCCTTGAATTTTCCCTCATTTGAGGTAATGAATAAAACTTCCATAGGTAAAGGCCCACATTCTGTTAGATAACTTTTGGCCTTACAGCCTCAATCAGGCCGGCCAGACCAACCCTGAAAGCCTCCTGGATTATTTTTGAATGTTTATAATACTTCAGGATATTTACGAAGTCCTTGTCTATCTCGTATAGTTTTGCGTGTAGATCTTCAACACCACCGCCGTTTCTTATCACATCTTCAGCAATTTTGGCCCACTCGATTATCTTCTTTTCAGCCCTTTCGAGTTCGTTATCTGCAAAACCAAAGTGTGTGAATCCCAGATTGCGTGGTTTGAGAGATTTCAGCTTTTCAAATGATTTCAGCGTTTCCTCAAAGTAAAATGGTGGGGGTGTTGTGGGGGCAATCCACCCATTGCGGTATATCCCTGCATGGTCACCAGTGAAAAGCATGTTTAGATTGCGAAGGTGAAAGACAATGTGGTGTGAAGCGTGACCGGGTGTGTGAATCGCAACTAAATCGTCATTGCCCAGCGATATCTTCTGCATGTCATCTACACCAAAAACTCTTGATGCAGGCACCGGCTCGGGAGGCTGATAAATTTCGGCGAGATCTCCAAGAACGGACTGCGAAGCAGTCCACAATTTTGCTGGGTCGATGATGTGCTTTACACCTCTTGGATGGACGAGGATTACTGCGTTTGGCAACTCTTTTATTAGCGTCCCGGCCCCTCCGCCATGATCAAGATGAATGTGAGTTAAGGCAATGTATCTCACTTTTTCCCTTTTTATCCCAATTTCGTTGAGAGCATCTAGAATAGATTTTGCCACACACCTCGGGCCAGTCTCAACTATTGCCACTTTCTCGAAATCAAGAATAAAGCTTGCTACAACTTCTTTTTCCCCATTTACCATCGTGTCGATACAGTAAACATTATCCATGACATCGTGGATTTTCATGTTTGGTTGATTAAAAAGAGCAATATAAAAATCTTTGAGCATGGATTCAGTTCTGCCGACGCAAACTCTGTAGTGGAATGAAAGAAATCAATCATGGAATTCTTCTGAGAACTTCAAGCGCGGCCTTTTTCATAACGTCTACCGGTGGTTCAACGCCCGTCCATATTCTGAAAGCTTCAGCCCCCTGATAAACGAGCATATCTATTCCATACACAATTTTACAATCTCTTTTTCTGGCAAGGGCTATCAGTGGTGTTTCCATTGGGTTGTAAACCGTATCAAAGACAACCACGTTGTGGATGAGACTCTCTGGAACTGGAAGTTTCTGTGGGAAACCCTTCATTCCGAGGGGTGTTGCATTTATTATGATGTCGATTTTTCCTTTCAGGTCTTCCAGCTTTTCATGAGGGTAGAAAATGCACTCTCCAACCTTTCTCACATCTTCGGCAAGCTTTAAACCCCTCGATTCTGTTCTATTTGAGATGATAACAGTTGATTTTCTTTCAGCGAGTGCGAATGCTATGGCTCTTGCAGCCCCTCCTGCTCCAACTATCAATACGGTTTTACCATCAACATCGACTCCGGAACTCTCAAGGGTTTTAATGGCTCCATAGGCATCGGTGTTGTAACCCTCCAGCTTTTCCACAAGCACAGTGTTCACAGCTCCAATTTGCGCTGCAATTCCAACAGGTTTTACATAGTTCAGGATGGCTTCTTTGTGAGGAATTGTTACATTCAAACCAATGATTCCGAGAGCTTTTGCACCGAAAACAGCGTCTCTCAAATCCTCGGGCTTTACTTCGAAGGACAGATAGATTGCATCCATTCCAAGGTGTTTAAAGGCAGCATTATGCATGGCAGGCGATACAGAATGTTTTATTGGATATCCAATTACTCCGTAGCAGTCCATATATCGCGTGTGAGTAAGAGATGTATAAAATAGGTTTGCTTATTCATGAATCTCTTTGAACTATTCTTTGATGGTGTGAGTTAATTTTTTATATTGTCAATAATGAAGTTAGGTGATGCTTCCGGATGTACAGCTTTTAAAGCCCGAAGTACCCATTGAACTGAGCAGGGTTGGGGCTACGGGCATAAAGAAACTCGTGCAGGTTAAGAGAGATGGAAAAAGACCAATCATACTCATTTCTACTTTTGATGTTTTTGTTAATCTCTCACCTGGCAGGAAGGGGGTGAACCTGAGCAGAAATTTTGAGGCTATCGATGAAGTACTCGAGAATTTAACGGCAAAACCGGTAAGGTGGATTGAAGACCTGAATCTTAAGATCGTTGAGGCTTTACTTGAGAGGCACGATTATGCCACAAAGGCGGAAGTCTACATGTCATCAGAGCTGATACTGAGGAAGAAAACTCCTGCAACCCAGCAAACGACACAGGAGGTAGTAAAGATACTCTGTGAAGCGAGTAAGTGGAGAAACGGCAAGAACAGGGTGTTTGTTGGTGTTGAAGTAACAGGCATAACCGCATGTCCGTGCGCCCAGGAACTTTTGAGAGCTAAAGCAACCAAAAAACTGGAAGAAGCAGGGTTCAGCAAAGAGCAGATTGCGAAGATATTTGAAGCAGTTCCAGTTGCGACGCACAACCAAAGGGGCAGAGCTATGATAAAAATTCAGGTGACGGATGAATTTAACCCATCCATAGAGCAGCTAATAGATATTGCGAAAGGATCAATGAGCTATGAGATATATGAGATTCTAAAGCGCGAGGATGAGCTTACAGTTGTAGAACAGGCTCACAGAAATCCTAGATTTGTTGAGGATAGCGTGAGACTCATGGCAAAGGCCGTGGTAGAGACATTCAGAGATGCTCCTGACAACGTGCTGGTGTTCTTCAGACAGGAAAATGAAGAGAGCATACATCAGCACAACGTTATTGCAGAAAGAGTAGCCACCATGGGAGAGCTTAGACGTGAACTTTCGGGTTCTGTCTAGTTTCTTCATACTTATATCTCTTCTTAAAATTTCGAGCGCATCACAGCTTATTGAAGTCTGCCCAAATCCCTATGGAGACGATGGGGCTGAGTACGTTAAGGTGTTCTGTGATTCAGAGTGTACCATCAGTGATGGGGAAGGGAGTATAGCGGTAAATAGAACAGGCGTGGTTGTAATTGCGAAGAACTCTACAATCTTTTACAGCACTTTTGGATACAGCCCGGATATTGAATTTTCTGGCAGGTTTGCCCTCTCCAATTCTGGTGAGACCGTACTGCTTTTTGAAAACGGTTCCATTGTCGATTCGTTTAGTTATGGAAAAAAGGGTTTCAATTACCTTGATGACGGAGTCATCTACTACAGAGAAAATGATTCATGGGATTTTCGATATCAGGACTGGACAGCGCTGAAATCTGTTGAAGACGAAGTGGTTGGCAGGGTCATTGTATCTCCGGCTGATTACACGATTGATGCAGAGAAGGAATTAGTTCTGGTATCATACACTCTAACAAACTTCAACATCATTGGTCTCGCAAAGAAAGGGGTTAAAGTTGAAGTTTTTCTTGATGCGGAGCCGACAGGTGGAATTCCACTTGAAGAGGTTGAGGTTGTCCGAGAATTGAGGAGAGCTGGAGCTAGAGTTCATTTTCTCGAATCCAGTTCATTAAAGAATTTTCATTACAAGTTCGCAATTGCGGATGGGGAAAGAGTAATAATAACAACGGAGAACTGGAAATGGAGCAACAGGGGATATACAATTGAATTTGAGAGTAAGAAAACTGCGAATTTACTGAAAAGTGTGCTGACACATGATATGCGGTATGAATCGGAGATGGGCAAGATTGGAAGTGTTAAAGGAACAAAGGGTTTGAAGAGTGTGGGCAAGGACTTCAGATTCAGTGGAAGGGTCGAAGTATTTGTTCTACCGGATTACAACCCTGTTTTTGATATAATTTCAAAGTCAAGAGAGAGACTTTACATTCAGGCCCCATACATGGATTTCAGATGGTTCAATGGCACGCCAATCCTCGATTCAATACTTCAAGCTGCGAGAAATGGGGCAGAAGTGAAAATTCTCTTTGACTCCGGATATAATTCTAGAGAAAACCAGAAGATAGCCGATTTTCTCAACGAGGTTGGAAGAAAGGAGAACCTCAAAATAGAGGCGAAACTGGTAGAATCAAATCGCTTTGACTCCCTACATGCTAAGATGGTTGTTGCGGACAATGAATGCATAATAACGTCAGCCAACTTCAACAGGTATGGATTTAAGTTGAATAGAGAGGTTGGCCTGGTAATATACAGCAAAGAAGCGAGCGATTTTCTTGCTGAACAATTCATGGATGATTGGAATGGATTTAGTAATGAATCAGGGTTTAATTATGTAATTCCCGCTGTATTGCTGCTCGTAATCTCTATTGTAATTACTTACAGGGCTATGAAAAAGTGAATTGGCAAAGGCGTTACGGTTTTTATTAACAGTTTTAGGATAAGTAATATATGTTGCCGTTATGTATGGCCATACATAGCGGAGCACGGTTGGATGTTTATGACGGATGTCAGGATGAAGGGGTTTAAGGAACGCATTGACGTTGAAACAGCTTTAAAGTTATTTTTCGAAAAAGCAGATCTCAAAAAACTTGAAAGTGAAGAAGTTTCACTCTGGGAAGCTTACGAAAGGGTGCTTGCTGAAGATATAATTGCTGAAGTGGACATTCCCCATTTCAACAGATCGGCCGTCGACGGTTATGCCGTCAGGTCAATGGATACTTTTGGTGCAAGCAAAACAAATCCAATTTTGCTTAGAGTGGTTGGAGAGGTTGAGATAGGAGACAAACCATCTGTTAAAGTTGGAAAGGGTGAAGCTGTAAGGGTTGCAACTGGCGCTCCCCTACCTGAAGGGTGTGATGCGGTTGTAATGATCGAGTACACGAGCAAACTCGATGATACCACAGTAGAGATATACAAAGCCGCAACACCAGGTGGAAACGTCTCCAGAATAGGTGAAGATGTAAAAGCTGGCGAACTGATACTGAAAAAAGGCACAATTTTGCAACCGCAGGATGTTGGCATGCTCGCAGCTCTTGGAAAAACAAGAATAAAGGTTGTAAGAAAGCCACGCGTTGCAGTTCTCTCTACAGGAAATGAGCTTATTGAACCAGGAAATAAGCCAGATGTTGGCCAAATTGTCGACGTCAACAGATTCACAATCGCTTCGGCGGTCAAAGAGATTGGTGGCGAGGTAGTAGACCTCGGCATTTCAAGGGATGATACCGGCGAACTTGAAAGCAAGCTGAAGGAGGGGCTTGCCAGCGCGGACATGGTTATTGTGAGCGGTGGAACATCGGTGGGAGCGAGGGATCTGCTCCCAGAAGTTGTGAACAGGATGGGGGAGGTTATTGTTCATGGAGTTTCCATGAAACCTGGAATGCCCACTGCACTGGCTGTTGTTAATGGAAAACCGGTTATATTGCTGCCTGGTTTTCCTGTTGCAGCCCTCATTGCATTCTATACCTTCGTTCCCAGAATCTTGCAGAGAATGATGGGCATCGAAGTTGTCAGACAGAAGTGGAACGTCGTAAAGGCTAAGGTTACAAGGAGAATTCCCTCAAACGCTGGAGTCAGAACATTCACAAGAGTCGTTGTCAAGGAAGTGGATGGCGAATACGTGGCTGAACCCCTTCGCACATCCGGTTCTGGAGTTCTCTCGTCAATGATTAAAGCCAATGGGCTGATTGTAATACCGGAGGATAAGGAAGGAGTTGAAGAAGGAGAAGAATTTGAAGTTATACTCATCAGACCAATTCTGAGGTGTTAGCATGCGTAAAATCTTCCGAGAACTCGTTTCAATTGAAGAGGCAAAGAAAAGGCTTGCAGCTCGTTTTACACCTGAACCGATTGTGGAGGAAGTTGATCTGGTTGATGCGTACGGCAGAGTAGCTGCTGAGGATGTCTATGCATCCATAGACATTCCTCCCTTTGACCGTGCTACAATGGATGGATATGCTGTCAGGGCTGAGAACACGTTTGGTGCAGAAGAGGATTCCCCTGTCACATTAAAGGTAGTTGGCACTGTCGAAGCAGGAGAAAACCCAGCGGTTGAGGTAGGAGATGGTGAGGCTGTTGAGATCTCGACGGGAGCACCTATTCCAAAGGGTGCGAATGCTGTTGTCATGGTTGAGTATACAAGCAGAGAGGGCAGCGAGGTGCTCGTATTCAAGCCGGTGGCACCGGGAGAGAACATAATGGCTGCTGGCAGCGACATCATGGCTGGTGAGCTGCTTGTAAGGAAAGGTACGCTGCTGACCCCCCGTGAAATAGGTGTTCTGAGTGCGGTGGGAATCAAGAAGGTTAAGGTCTTCAAAAAGCCAAAGGTAGCCGTAATATCCACCGGAAATGAACTCGTAATGCAAGGAGAAGAGCTGAGTTACGGCAAAATTTACGATGTAAACTCCAATACAATCTCCGCAGCGATAAAGGAAAATGGGGGGCAGCCAGTATTTATTGGCATTGCCAGAGATAGAGCTGAGGATATTGAGGAAAAGCTGAGAAAAGGACTGGAAATTGCTGACATCGTCATATGTTCTGGTGGAACTTCGACGGGGATGGGAGATCTGATGTACCGCATCATCGACAGCCTTGGAGAGCCAGGCATTCTTGTTCACGGTGTGGCAGTAAAGCCAGGAAAACCCACAATTATTGCGGTTGTGGATGGTAAGCCTGTCTTTGGATTACCCGGCTACCCAACTTCTGCCCTCATGATCTTCGACATATTCGTCGCTCCTGTGATAAGAGAAATGGCTGGATTGAGTGCTGAAAAGCGAAAAATTTTGAGGGCTAAGCTATCATCAAAGGTATTCTCCAGCGTTGGAAGGAGAGAGTTTCTACCAGTGAATGTTGTGAAGGGTGGAGATGAATATACGGCATATCCTGTTCTCGGCAGCTACTCTGCAGCTATATCAACACTTGCGGAGACAGATGGGTTCATAGAAATTCCTGAGAACAGGGCTTTTCTTGAGGAAGGAGAGGATGTTGAGGTCAAACTATTCAGCTCTGAGCTTAAGCCGGCAGATTTAATGATCATTGGAAGTCACTGTGTTGGTGTCGATGTCATCCTTGAAATCATGCGCAGAAAACATCCGTGGAATGCAAAGGTCATCAATGTAGGATCATCCGGCGGAATTTCGGCAATCAGGAGGGGTGAGGCAGACATAGCTGGAATTCATTTGTTAGATGAGGAGACGGGTGAATACAACGTACCCTATCTGCTCAGGTACGGTTTGAGCGGGAAAGCTGTTCTTGTGAAAGATTATGTAAGGGAGCAGGGGTTCATTGTAGCCAGAGGTAATCCTAAAGGGATAAAGGGCTTTGAAGATCTACTGAGGGAAGATGTTACGCTGGTCAACAGAAATCCAGGTTCCGGAACGAGGATTCTTCTGGACATGCATTTGAGAAAGCTTGCTGCTGAAAAAGGTGTGGACTTCGAAGAACTGATTTCTAAGATAAGGGGCTACACCATCGAGGCAAAATCCCATACGGCCGTTGCAATAGCAGTGCTTATGGGTAAGGCCGATGTTGGAATTGGAATTAAGACTGTTGCAGACAGATACGGTCTGGATTTCATACCGATAAGAGGAGAGGAATACGATTTTGTCATAAGAAAAGAGAGACTTTCAAAGGAGTCTGTGAAAGATTTCATTGAGGTGCTTAAATCGGAGGAATTTAGGAAAGAGCTTGAGCAGAGACTGCCTGGAATACGGGTTACCGATGAGACGGGCAATATAATCGAAATATGATTAAAAAAATAGTTGTTCTATTTTTTATCTTTGTTGGTTTCATGTGCTGCTTTTTTTATTTACAAACGAGTACGGCTAAGTACGTCTCAGCTTAGCTTCTTTACTATCACCCCATAGTATCTAAGTGCTTCATCTATGTACTCTTTGCTGAGCTTTCCATGTAATGTTTCGGTCTCGAGAATTCTTTTTGGTATCCGGAGCGATTTGATATTGAACCCCATCTTTCTCTTTAACCTCAACTTCTCCGCGTATATTTTCTCTCCAAGCTTTAGGAGCTCGTCTTCTGTGATCTCCACACCAAGCGGCTTAAACGCTTCAACTACGATCTGCGGTGTGTAAACGCCTCTTGCGAAGAAACATACAACCAGACTGGACAGAATTTGCCTCCATTTCTCTTCTTTTAACAGCTTATCTACGAGTTCCTTCGGTGATAAATCCTTTACTTTCTGGTCAATTGAATAACCAGCGCCGTCAAGGTGACTATGTCGTAAGCCGATCAGATGACCTATATGAGCGCCGTAACCGGTGTGGTAGCCAGGCATCTCATTACCACCGAAAGCTAAAGCAAAATCGTCACCACCATACACCTGGGATGCTTTTTCAACTCCCTGAGCGAGGATCTCATAGAACTCGGTTGGTTGTTTGACCAGGTAGTCTATGGCTTTGAGATATGCGTTGTGATCGCCGAATTGAAGTCTAATCAATGTATCTTCTTCGGAAATAATTCCCCTCTCGAGTGCTTCAGTTGCCCATGCTAGGCAGACGCCGGTGCTTATGGCATCCAGAGCATAGTATTCAACCCTGTGTATGAGCTTCAGTAAGCCCTCTCTCGAAGAGATACCGAGCATTGAACCGAGCGCATAAATAAGCTCATAATCGTACGATATCATTATCGTCTTGTAGAAGTATTTTTCATGTTCGTATGGCTCTCTTAAAACTGCAATGTGGATACATGCTGTGGGACAGTGATTGCATGCAATACGCCTTCCGAGATTCTGAGCTGCAAAAGCCTCACCGCTAATCTCCTCAGCACCCTCAAATTTTGTAGATTTTAGGTTTTTGGTTGGCAAACTTCTGAGTTCGTTGAGAGGGAGTACATTTACTGCTGTACCGATAAGGTGGTATTTCTTCATTGCATCAGATTCGGTAGCTATTCTGTAGATTTTGTCGTAGACTTCCCTGTAACTTTTCTTATCTGCCGGGACACTGCCACCTCTACCGATAACAACCAACGCCTTGAGGTTCTTGCTACCAAAAACAGCTCCAAGGCCAAGCCTACCGAAATGTCTGTATGTTTCGGTCGTAACACACGCGTATCTTACGTATCTTTCTCCTCCACCGCCTATCCTCATAACTGTTCTGATTCCTCTGCCTTTCTCTCTTTCTGCAATTATTCTTCCAACTATGAGTGAGTCTTCTATACCCCAGAGAACCCTTGCATCTCTGAAATGGACCTTGTCATTTTCAACAACAATGTAAACTGGTTTTTTACTGGCTCCCTTGATAACAATCGCCCCATATCCGGCATTCGCTATACTCGTAGCTGTCCTTCCCCCAGCATGACTTTCGCCCAAGTTTCCGGTTAAGGGGCTTTTGAAAAGGGCAACAGTTTTGGATGCCAGTGGGTATGCGGGAGTGAAGGGGCCGGTGGCGAAGACAATAACGTTCTCCTCGCTTAGCGGATCAGATTTGGGATCCAGCTCCTCTTTTAGTAGCTGAATGCCTACACCTACCCCACCAATCCATTCATCGAAGAGATCACTACGGTCTTCAATTTCATATTTATATCTGGATAAATCTATTGTAAGGACTTTTGATCTCATACCTTAACCTCCTCAAAACCCAGAACACCGTGAGGGCAGTATTTGGCACAGTATCCACAGTGAATACATACTGCCGGTTTTCCATTTCTCCTTCTGAAAATTGCTCCTATTGTACAGGCATCAACACAATTTTCACATGCTATACATTCA
This sequence comes from uncultured archaeon, assembly GCA_964652135.1. GTDB lineage: Archaea > Halobacteriota > Archaeoglobi > Archaeoglobales > Archaeoglobaceae > CAZZAF01. The sequence goes on along the minus strand of CAZZAF010000004.1, from coordinate 84,107 downwards.
TCCTCTCTAAGTAGGACGCCCCCTCCTTTTTTCGGCTTTAAAGCATTTGTTGGGCAAACCTGAATGCATGGAGGCTCTGTACAAGCTCTGCAGAAGATAACAGTCGCTCCTCTCTCGAAGCCACTTAAACTCACGGCGAGAATTCCGGAGGAATCCATTCCAATTTCCGGTTTTTTAGCATTCTTTCTTGCACATGCATACATGCAAATGCCGCATCCAACGCACTTCTCCACATCTTTGATAACCAGTCGTTTAGCGACTTTAACCATATATTATACCTGTAATACTCAGATTTATTTTTTGCGACCAGAAATTTCTTTCTGAATAATTAAATCACTCTGCATTTTTAACTTTTAATCAATTGATTCGAATCTATCCTTAATTTTCGCTAGTACATCTGGAATCGTTGTATACTCCATTTCTTCCATAGGCAGGCGGTGGGGTTCGAAAGGACCATGTCTGCGGATGTAGTCTGCAATTTCCAGAGCTTTCATCCTGGCTGCATCGAAGGCAACATCTGCAAACATATCTACAGGGCCGATAAAGTTTCCATTACAGATCTGAAAACCACCCGCTACACATCTTGGAGGGCCATCAAATCGGGTGCATATCGCATCTGAAAAGCTAACTGGTATAATTGGTCCGTTGTGTGAGCCACGCATCCATCCACTTACAAGATGCGGAAAAGCAAACGGCTCCAAAACCTCTCCAACTGCAGGCAAACCGCTTTGAGCTCTAACGAGGGCAACAGGGTCATCTTTACCCACGTATTTGTGTGCCACTTGGTAGAGTTTCTCGGTGCTTATCACCGCAACCGGCTCATCAAGGGGCAATGGTGAACCCTCTCTCGGGTAGATGCGCTTTATGACATACCTCGATTTGGCTCCAATAAGGGCAAGAATATCGTAGGTCTCCTCTGGAGCGTTCATCATGACTCTCTTATGGTCATGAAGATCCCAGATTTCAAACCTGAAGCCCTGATGTATTTTCGGATCTATAACCAGACCGGATGTATTGAACGCATCAGCAAATATCCTGAATATTGGCAGGTTAAAAGCTCCTGGTTCGGTTTTATCCATCATGAAAGCGAGTAATGGCTCGGACTTTCTTTCAGTGAATTCCATTTCCGCCACTCCTGGCCCCATCCCTCGAATGTTGCCGGAAAAAGCTTCACTCAATAAATCCTGTCCTGCTCCGTATAGTTTTAGCTCCTGCGCTTTGGATGTAGCAGCTTTAAATGTGTCCCAGGCCAGACCATGGATCTCTTCGCTATCCTCTCCTTTATTGTGGCTCATCAGTAATTGTAGATCATCTCCACATGCCAGCACCCTAAAATCAATTAAAACTTTGTTTCTCTTGGCTTCTTCGAGTTTCTTTTCTGCTTCTTTTACCAGGTCAAAATGCATTCCACTATGGCCTGGAAATCCACCTACATCCGCTTTTATCAGACTTATTGTTACCATTTTTCTTCGTCTCCTTCTTCATCTTGTTTTTTAAGATATTAAAAATTATTTATCACAAATTCAGTTTATATAAATTAAAATTGTTAGCGTATTTTTGGAAAAAGTTGTAAGATTAAAATTATGATTTCACTATTTCATAAGCTTTGAATTATCGAAAACTCGTGGCGACTCGATTATTCAGGAATTTCATTTCTGCTGACCACATGTAAATGAACTCTCTCGTCTTTATGCTCTGACTCTTCAAATATTCTTTGCACAACTAGTTTTATCTCGCTCATTTTATCCGTAACTATAACGAGTCGAAGTCTGTTGAATCTCTTGCTATCTCGTTCATTTTTACCCAAGGAGATCAGTTTTGATAAGTTATTTTTTATAAAATCAGCGTCATTTACTTCTATTACATATATTAGCAGGCGATTTCCAACGTTTATTTTGCTGTTTAATAGCAGATCTCCATTTAATTTAACATTGTGCTGACAGTCAATGTACTCAAATACCTCGTCCGGACACATGCAGCCCAGAGTCTGCCTAACAAACGCCTTTACGTTCTCATTTTCTATCATAATTTTCACCCCTCTCGATATTCGACAGATTCTCTAATTTCTCTTTTTCCTCGTACATCTCTGCATATACTTTATTGCTCTGGTTTGAATTCATCAATTCTGTAAATGCTTAATCCAATGATTGTTGCCGTGAGAATGGTAAAGGTTGTGAACATCCCAATCGTTGCCCAGTTCCCTCTTTGTGCGAAGTACCCAGCACTCACTATTACGGTATACAGTAACATCCCTATCGACACCAGATAAACATGAAAACTCCATTTGCGATTTGTAAGCAATACAAATCCACCAGTTAGTAATGCAAAAGCAGTTAAAAATTCCGCTATTAAGTGATATATGATCTCTACTGGCCTGGAATTGAGCTCTGGTACCTCTCCCATTCCTAAAAATGCAACCCACATTCCGATCATGGAAATTCCAATAAAAATAGAGTATACTGCCGCTATTTTTTAATTTTCATTATTTTTATCCTCATTCGTTCATATGTGCAGTGCATACCATTTTTGTAGCCTTTAGGAAAGTTTGTTCCATTCTTTCTCCGCAGCTTCTTCAAAAGCTCTGATAAATTCCTCTTCCTTGCCCCTTTCTATCAATGTTGCAGCGGCAATTCTGTGTGTTGCATCAGCAATTCCTCCAACTGCCTCAGTTGCAGCCGGGATGAGCACATTTAGCCCGGGAGCCTGGCCTGTGAGAATCTTTCTTTCGAGTAATAGGGGAGCCCTGCCACTCAACTTCACTACATTCCACTCGAACTCTCCAAAGTCAGGGATGTGTTTGGGACAGTTCTGGAATCCCAGAAGATATCTGTCCTCTTTGACGAAAACCATGTCCTTTATCTTTTGACAGAACTCTCCAACCGCTTTAACACCCATTGGTGAGAAGAGATCTTCAAGATGGAACCATTGCACGTATTTTCCGATTTTCAGACCACCATTCCTCAGCATCTCTATAGCTTCTTTGAACTTTTCATCCCTCATCTCTTTGAGTTTCTCTACCTCATTTATGGTTTTTTCATCAAAACCCTTCAGGCATGCTTCAACTCCTTTTTTGTACCCCTTCTTCTCGTAGGCGACAACACCCAGTGTGGTTAATCTCTCTGCCACAACATCGGCAAATTCGTCGAAGAAGTTGATGAAGTATCTCTCTCTATGTCCTTCGATTTTTATCTTCGCCTGCCCTAAATCTACAGCTTCGTCTAGAGCAAATCTATCGAAGCCGAGAACTCCGCCAGATCTGTCATGGTAGTCTCCAACAGCACCAATAACAGCCAGATATGCATAGTTTCTCATATATTCGTGAATACACGTGCTCAGAATGAAATTGAGAGTTGAAGCTGATACGAATGTGTCACCGGAAATTCCAAAAATTTCAGGGCTGAATACGAATATGGTATCACTTTCAACAGGTTTTGCAGGATGGTGGTCAATTATCCACACGGTACATCTGCCCGCATTGACTCTGTCAATCATTTCTGCAGCAAGTCCGGCAAGATCTGTATAGATAATGACATCCCCGTCATACTTGCTGTGAATTGTTTCAACAATTGCTGGATGAACTTTTTCGATGCTGATCAGTATAAACTTGAATCCCAGGAGGTCGCAGAGTTTTGAGAGAATAGCAGCAGAGCATATCCCATCTGCGTCGTTGTGATGAACGATTACAATTCTATCACCTGAATACTCACTTATTATTTCTCCCAGTTGACTTATCTTTTCGAGAAAGTCTTGATTTAGAAACCCCTTTATTGACATAGTTCTTACTGTAACTTTAAAGTTTAAGAAATTTACTAATAAAAATTTTAAATTCATTATGTGGCTGGATCATACGTATTAACTGAAACCTACCTTAATTATGGATGTTTGTAGCCGGTATTGATTTTTAATTTAGTTGTTTGACTAAATATCTTGAGATGAAAAGTTTATTAGGAAGAAAAGTAGATTCTATGATACAATGGCTGATAATTTTGGGTGATTGAGTTGAATGAAAGATTGCTTGATGGAGAAAATGTGGATCTGCTCATAGTTGGTGGCGGTATTACCGGAGCGGGTATAGCTCTGGATGCTGCTTCGAGAGGTTTAAAGACAATTCTCGTTGAAAAAGGAGATTTTGCAAGCGGAACGAGCAGCACATCATCAAAACTGATCCATGGAGGAATTAGATACCTCAAGAATAGAGATTTCAAGCTGGTTTTTGAAGCGTTGCGTGAACGTGGGTTACTCCTCAGACTAGCTCCCGGATTGGTGAAACCACTACCCTTTCTAATTCCTGTTTACGATGGAGGATTTAGACACATCAAGAAACTTGTACAGTGGTTTTTTAATCCGGAGAAGACCACAATGATGGAGCTCATTAAGGCACCGTTAGCACTTCGAATGTCTGTAGCTTTATACGATCTGTTTGCTGGTAAACGGAAGATAAGGAAACACCAGATTCTGAGCAGAAAGGATGTGCTCAGTATAGAGCCAATGCTCAGCCCCAGTGGGTTAAAGGGTGGAGCGATTTACTGGGATGCTTTTGGTCTGGATTTCAGACTCACTCTGAATGTGGTAAAGAAAGCCCGTGAATATGGGGCGAACTGCCTTAACTACGCTGAGGTACTGGAATTTTTGATGGAGAATGGTAAAGTTGTGGGTGCGAGAATCAGGGACAGACTAAACGATAAGACATACAGAATTTTTGCCAGAAAGGTTGTAATTGCTGCCGGCCCGTGGGTGGATGAGGTAAGAGCAAAAGCAGGTATAAAGCAGCGCATGCTGAGACCGACCAAGGGCTCTCATATTGTAGTTCCGAGAGACAGGTTGAAGATTAATAATGCTGTGGTCATGGAGGCGATGGATGGAAGGTTAACCTTCGCAATACCATGGGATGACCTAGTAATTGTTGGTACAACTGAAATAGAATACTACGATTCTCCCGATGAAGTCAGGATTACAAAAGATGAAGTGGATTATTTGCTTGAGGTAGCCAATCGCTACTTCCCTTCCGCAGAACTTGGCTACAGGGATATCATAACAACCTACTCAGGCGTAAGGCCGTTGATTGATGAGAGAGGTCTGAGTGCAACCGATGTTTCGAGGGAGCATAGGGTGGTAGAAGGTCCCGAAGGGATAATTACAATTGCAGGCGGGAAGCTCACGACATATCGCGTTATGGCGAAGGACGTTGTAGACAGGATTACAGAAAAAGAATGCTTAACGCACTCAATTCAGCTAAAGGAACAGTGTACAGATTTTCCAGTGGACATCGATGAAGACATCAGAGAATATATGGTTCAGGTATACAGTAAGGATGAGATTGAAAGGATTGCTGAGTTGATAGAAGAAAACCCGCATCTAAAGGAGAGAATTTTACCCGATCATCCACACATATGGGCTGAAGTTAATTTTGCCATTGAACAGGAGTTTGCAGTCAGACTTTCCGACGTAATAATCCGACGGCTTGGATTGTATTTTAAGGAGTCGAATGGAGAGGTTGCAAAACAGATAGCGGAACACATGGGCAAGCTTCTGGGCTGGGACTCGCAACACATTGATGCTGAAGTGGAAGATTATCTGAGCGAAGTTAAAAAGAATATGGGGTGGAAGAAAGAAGTAGCGGGGGAGTAGCTCAACACTCTAGCAGTCTTTAGCTCTCTGCTTTCTCATCTGCAATTTCTATGACCTCATCCAGCACATCAAAAGCCTCTCCCAGCTCCTTTTCTGTAGCAATTAGAGGTGGAGCTATTATAAGATGGTTGCCCCAGCCCGGTCCAATGACATATACGCCCTTTCCCATTGCTGCTTTGGATATTTCGCTTACCACAGATGGCTTGCCATTCATGAAAGTCTCCCTTGTTGCGAAAGGTTCTCTTGTGTCTCTGTTCTTGACGAACTCTATCGCCCAGAACATTCCAATACCTCTGACATCTCCAATGGACTTGTGCTCTTCTTTCATCTCGTTGAGTCTCTTTGAGATGAACTTCTCCATTTTTCTGACGTGCTCCAGTAGATTCAGTCTCTTGTACTCGCTGATAACTGCCGGTATTGGGGCAAGAGTCATTGGATGACCTGTATATGTATGTCCGTGAGCGAAGAAACGCTCTTCAAAGAAGCTACGGATTTCAGAGGTTGTGGCAGTTATTCCTAATGGCATGTATGCTCCAGTGGATCCTTTCGCTGTGGTGAGTATGTCTGGCTTAAGATTCCAGTGATCAACGGCAAACCATTCTCCCGTTCTGCCCCATCCTGACATCACTTCATCGGCTATGAGCAGAATTTCCCATTTCTCGGCTATCTCCTTAACAATGTCGTAGTATTCCTTGGGAGGAACGAGGATACCGTTCGTTCCTACAACCGGTTCGAATATGAATGCCGCAACGTTTCCCTCATTCTTGATTATGTATTCAAGGTATCTTGCACACTCAACATCGCATTCTGGATACTCTCCATTGAATGGACAGCGATAGCAGTAGGGGTCGGGGGCAAAAACAATTCCATCAATTGTGCATTGGGCATATTCTGCAAAGTATCTTCTGGGATCTCCTGTTATGCTGATGGATGATGCGGTTGAGCCGTGATAGGAGTGGTAGCGTGAAATTATCTTGTATTTGGGGAACTTGTATGTTCTTGCAATCTTTATCGCAGCCTCGTTTGCCTCTGTTCCTGAGGTTGAGAAGAAGAATTGATCCAGTGGCTCTGGCATAACCTCAAGCAGAGCTCTGACTGCTTCATCTTTGATATCGCAGCCAAACTCTGGAGCGATATACATCAATTTTTCAGCCTGCTTCTTAATAGCCTCTATTACAGCTTTATTCTGGTGTCCTAGGTTTGAGCACATGAGCTGGGAGGACATGTCGAAGTATCTTTTCCCGTTGCTGTCATAGAAATAGCATCCCTCTGCCCCAACGATCTTGAGGGGAGTAAATCCCTTCTGTTTTTTCCAGGTCCAGTAAACGTGTTTTGTGAACATTAAACCACCTCCTTCATTTCTATGCATTCCTGTGGACAGACACATACACACAGACCGCATCCGTCACACTTACTTTCATCAATAACCGGATATTCATCAACGATGGATATTGCTCTGAATCCGCTATCTGTGCAGGCTGTTACACACGAATAACATTTTGAGCAGTTTTCAGCTGAAATATTGGCAACATTTCTACGCGTCACGTCCAACTCGCCGAAGTTCACGACCTTGTCGAGGGCGAGACCAACAAAATCTGAAACTTTCTCATATCCGTTCTCCTGCATAAAGTCGTTCAATCCGTCAATCAGGTTTTTCACAATGCCAAAACCCTTAAGCATTACAGCTGTACAGACCTGAACGGTGATAGAGCCGAGCAGCATGTATTCTACTGCATCCTTCCAGTCTGAGATGCCTCCAATTCCTGAAACTGGTAGCCCCACTTTTGCAATTTCTGCTACGCATCTCAAACCAACAGGCTTGATAGCCATTCCAGAGATTCCACCAAACGCGGTTTTACCGAAAACGTTCAGTTTTGGATTCAGAGTATCAACATCGATTCCAACAAATCCTAGCAGAGTGTTTATTGCTGAAATTCCATCTGCTCCACCCTCCTTGGCAGCATTTGCGATAGTTGTGATATCTGTAACATTTGGTGTTAGCTTTGCAATCACGGGCACACTTGCAACATCCTTGACCCATTCCACGACATCCTTTACCATATCGGCGTTTTGACCGATTGCCGCTCCTGCTCCACGTTCTGGCATTCCATGGGGGCATGAAAGGTTGAGTTCAAGCATGTCTGCCCCTGCAGCCTGTATCTCTTCAGCAACGGATTGCCAGCCCTTTTCATCGTATACAGACATGATACTTCCAATGACGATGTTTTCCGGGAACTCCTTCTTCAGCATCTTTATGTCTTCAATCCATTCGTCCAGTTTTCTTGTTGTTACGAGTTCTATGTTCTGCATGGCGATTACTCTCTTACCTGACTTCAGAACGGCCAAACGAGGAGAGACATTTCTTATCTCCTCATTTCTTCCAATGATTGTTTTAGTTACTGCTCCACCCCATCCCGCCTCAAATCCTCTCTTAATCAGGTCTCCATCTGCTGTTGGAGGGCCGGAGGCAAGGATAAAAGGATTAGGGAAGTGAACGCCACACATTTCAACGTCCATTTAAACACCTCCCGCAATCTTCAGATAGATGCTCTTAATCTCCTCGAAAGTTGGTATGCGAATGTTGTTCCTAAGCTTGGATTTGTTTTGCTCCACCTGTCTTGCAAACTTCTCACACAACTCTTCGTTCAGCCCATCGACGTGTGATGGCACGCCAAGGGACTCGTTGAGCTTGCGGATTGTATCGATGGCATCTCCTCCCATTACTCTCTCCATTAGCTGCAACTTCTCTCTGTAGTCCATGAGCTCCATGACGTGTGGCAGGAGCATCGCAACGGCTATTCCATGTGGAATTCCGAAGTAAGACGTCAGAGAATAGCTCATCGCATGCGTCAATCCGGTAGGGACGGAATTTATCGAGATGCCTCCAATGAGGGATCCGAGCATCATGTAAAGTCTGCTTTCTCTATCAGGATTGTTGCATACGACTGGCAGATACTTTGTTATGATTTCCACTCCCTTCAGCGCAATTGCATCAATTATTGGGTTGGAGTAGTACCCGAGCAGACCCTCAATACAGTGGCTCAGGGCATCAAGTCCGGATGCGATTGTTACTGATTTTGGCAGTTTCAGGGTGAATTCGGGATCAACAATTGCAATTGTTGGACAGATCTTGTAATCTGCAATAATCTTCTTTGTTTTCTCTTCTGGGTCAGTGATTACAGCGTATCTCGTTACTTCACTTCCAGTTCCTGCTGTGGTCGGGATAGCAATCATTGGAAGAATTCTGGATAATGGTCTGGAATAGAAGTCCTTTACACTTCCGCCATTACTGTAAACAGCGTTTATGGCTTTTGTTGCATCTATTACGCTTCCTCCGCCCAGACCAACGAAGAAATCTGGATTGAATTCCTTTGCCTCATTTACAGCATTTTCCACAGTTTGTTCATCAGGATTTTCTGGAATGCCCTCTATGACGTGGCAGTCTATTCCCAGCTGGGCTAGAGCATCCTCAAGCTTTTGCAGATATCCTAACCGCTTGGCCGAGCCTTTGCCGATAACAACCAGTGCTCTGGTACCAAAATCTCTGGCTTTTTTAATGCCTATGTCAAAGCAGCCGTATCCGAAGAATATCTCGGTTGGGATATTGAGGTTGAATGTCTTGTTCTCAACAAAAGATAAAATTACCATAGATCCATCGCCACCCCTCTTGGCAGAAACTCTCCGTAGCCCTTTTCTCCGAAGAACTCGCCATCGTTGCAGACGATCTTGCCCCTGACGATCGTGGTTACTGGATAGCCCTTGACCTTCCATCCTTCGTAGGGTGTATAGTCTACATTGTGGTGCAGAGTATCCACGCTTAACGTGACTTCCTTTTCTGGATCCAGAATGACGATGTCTGCATCTGATCCAACTGCTATGCAACCCTTCTTTGGATACAGCCCGTAGAGCTTTGCTGGGTTTGTGGAGAAAACTTCAACGAGCCTGTTGATGCTTATTCTTCCCTTGGCAACTCCTTCAGAGTACAGGAGAGGCAAACTCGTTTCAACACCCGGTGCACCGTTTGGAATCTTTGTAAAATCGTCCTTGCCCATGATCTTCTGATCCTTCATGTTGAATGGACAGTGGTCAGAACCGACAAGCTGGATTGTACCCTTTCTCAGTCCATTCCACAGTGCAACCCTGTCCTTCTCCTTTCTCAGTGGAGGAGACATGACGTATTTTGCTCCACCAAAATCTGGTTCGTTGTAGAGTGATTCATCCAGCAGCAGATACTGCGGGCATGTTTCGGCGTAAACCCTTACACCTTCGTTCTGCGCTTCTTCAATCCTTGAGAGTCCCTCAGCGGTTGATAGATGGACAATGTACAGTCTTCCGCCGATGAGTTTGGTAATTAGTGCTGCTCTACCAACCGCTTCCTCTTCACAGCAGTTTGGTCTGCTGTATGCATGATATATTGGGGCAGTTTTACCCTCGGCAAGGAGCCTCTTTGTTAGGAACTTGATCATGTAGTAGTTTTCAGCATGTACGCCAACGAGTCCACCGTTCTTTGAGACCACTTCCAGAACTTCCAGCAGAACATCGTCGGTGACCATCAGGCCCTCGTAGGTCATAAAAAGTTTGAAGCTGGTAATGCCGTCTTTCATCACTTCTGGAATCTCAGCGAGCACATCTTCTCGCATGTCTGTGACAGCGACGTGGAATGCGTAGTCAATGAACGATTTGCCCTTCGCCTTGGCGTATTCTGTCTCTATTGCATCTTTCAGACTCTTGCCCTTCTCCTGAATTGCGAAGTTAATTATGGTTGTAACTCCGCCAAAGGCTGCAGCTCTGGTCCCAGTCTCAAAATCATCGCTTGAAAACGTTCCCATAAATGGCATGTCCATGTGGGTGTGTCCGTCGATCATTCCTGGCATCACAAGCTTTCCACTGGCAACGATGATTTCATCGGCATCCTGTAGGTCCTTGGAGATTGCTGCAATCTTTCCGTCCTTAATTCCGATATCAGCCTCGAATATGTCTCCGGCTGTTACGACCTTACCTCCTTTTATGATCAGATCAAAGCTCATAGGCCCCCTCCATTATAACTTGGTAATCTCATCGTAGGTCTCGGGGCGTCTGTCTCTGAAGAACTGCCAGAGCTTTCTGACCTCCCAGATCAGGTCAAGATCGAGGTCGGCGATGACAACCTCCTCCTTGTCTCTGCTACCTTCGGCCAGAATGTTGCCGTAGGGGTCGCAGAAGTATGAGGTACCGTAGAAAGGATCGCCGGTGATCTCAACTCCAACTCTGTTAATAGCTCCAACGAAGACACCGTTCGCCACAGCATGTGCGCGCTGCTCAAGCTTCCAGAGATACTCTGAAAGACCGGCAGTGGTGGCAGATGGATTGAATAGAATTTCTGCGCCGCGCAGGGCTAGAATTCTTGCAGGCTCTGGGAAGTGTCTGTCATAGCAGATAAAGATACCAATCTTTGCATAGGCGGTGTCAAACACAGGATAACCGAGGTTTCCTGGTCTGAAGTAGTACTTCTCCCAGAATCCCTTTACGTGTGGTATGTGTGTCTTTCTGTATTTTCCAAGATAGGTTCCGTCTGCATCAATAACGGCGGTGGTGTTGTAGTAGAATCCGGGCTTTTCGACTTCGAACATTGGAACAACCAAGACGACTCCAAGCTCCTTTGCAAGCTCCTGCATTCTCTTTACTGTGGGCCCTTCTGGAATTGGTTCGGCAAGATCAAACCACTTTGGATCCTGTTCGGCGCAGAAGTATATGCTGTAGAACAACTCTTGGAGGCAGATTATCTTTGCACCCTCTTCTGCCGCCTGCCGAATGAATTTTTCATGCTTTTCTATCATTGCTTCCTTATCTTCCTCTCCCTTCGTCTGAATCAGGGCACATCTTACCTTTCTCACGCTATCACCTCCAATGAGAGATAGATCAAATATTAATTCTCATAAATAAATATAGAAAATACAAATAAATTCACTCACCATTCCTTAAACACCTTAGCAAATATCAGGTACAGCACAAGCGATACCACTACGTCGAAATACCAGATTATTCCTCCTGGGAACGGGAATGAACCCACGTATGACATCTGGTTTGTCAGTGCCGCAACTATGTACGATAGCAGTATTGTGCTGATGAGCGATGCATACGCAGCAAGGCTCCAGCCACTCTTGTACCATGGCCCACCTTCGCCATATGTATACAGCCTCTGCAGGTCGTAGTTTTGCTTTCTTACTATCCAGTAGCTTCCCACCATTGGTCCGACGATGGGCCCGAGCAGTATTCCGTAGTTGGCAGCCCATGCCGTTATGTAATTCACGTAGGCAGGACCATTTTCAACAGCCCACCATGGTGCGGCAAAGAACACTATTACTGCAGCAACAACGACTGCTAGCTTCCATCTCAGCTTGAAGACTGACATCAGTATGTTTATCAGTGGAGGTGCGTTGGCTGTAATGTCTGTGGACCATGGAGCCAGGAATGCAAACAGCAGACCAATCAGGATTGCAGCAGTACCCGGTGCAAACTTTGCTATAATGGTCTGCGGCAGAACCTCTCCGGTCATGACGACTAGGTAGAATCCAAGAGCAGTTCCTACAAGCTGGCAGAGGACTATACCGACTAGAAGTCCTACTGCCAGGGCTCTTACATTCTTAAGTCCTCTTGTCAGGTCGGATATGTTTAGAGCTACGGTTGCCCACCAGTTTGTCTGCACAGCCAGGTATGTCAGGAAGCTGAGACTCAGCCATCCAGCAGTACCCTGGTAGATCTTAGGAAGGTTTTCCGCGAACTGTGGCTGTGAAGCCAGGAAGTATACCAGCCATATGAAGTAAAGTAGCAGTATCGGGCCTGCGATGTCTGCCATCTTGCCAATTCCCTTCAAACCCTGTCTCATGACAAACACAAAGCTTCCTAGGTAGATTATGAGGGCTATCGGGATGAGCTTCACAGCCTTTTCAGTCAGCTGATCGGCTGGAACCCCGAGGAAGTAGAGTGCAATCATTGTTAAAGCGAGAGAACCAGCGTACGCTTCAATACCAAACCACATTAGTCCAGCCAGGCCTCTCAGGATTACTGGTATCTGCGCTCCCTTAAAGCCGAATGCCTCCCTCAACTGAACCGGGAAAGGAATCCCGTACTTTACTCCGACAACTCCATTGAGGAACATGACTGCCACTGCTGCAAGATTTCCGACGAATGCACCGACCAACGCTTGCCAGATATTCAGCCCAAGAGAGTGTGCTATTGGACCCAAGAAGAACATTGGGATACAGGTGTTCATTGTAAACATCATGAAGGTAAACGTCAGTGTGTTGTACCTCTTCTCTGACTGCGGTACTGGCAGGAGATCAGGGTTCTCGCTGTATCCTTTAGGTTGCACAACAGCATCCGCCATGCGAGCGTAGAACTCCATTCATTATTAAAATGTTTTTAATATTTCTTCACAATATTTCACAAAAACGTTGTATTAACTCATAATAGCTCACAATACTGTGAATATTGTTAGCAAGGGTCATAACTTTGATATTTTAATTAAAGAGGGGCTAGAAGTATTTTAATGTTGTGGAAAAAACCTAAGTAAAAGTAAAAAATAGTTAAATAAAAGAGAAAATAATAACAAGTATGTTTTAGGTTTCAAGAAAATTTACCTTTTCCCATTTCCCTCTAAATTTAATCCAATTCTCTCCTTTAATATTCTTTGCAATGACCTCTCCATCCTTTATTACATAAAGCGGAGGTCCGAGCAATCTCAATGCATCTATTTCAGTGTATGCATTCAGTATATTGAGATTCGCGCGTTTTCCGACGTCTATACCATACTCATTTTCTATGTGCAGAATTTTTGCAGCGTTGGTTGTAATCAGATCGAGACTTTTTACCAGCTCGCTGTAGCCCATCATGTGTCCCACATGTACAGCCATGAAAAGGGCCTGCAGCATATCTCCAACTCCGAGAGGATACCATGGATCCATTATACAATCGTGACCCAGACAGACATTTACACCCGCTTGCAGCAATTCTTTGATGCGAGCCATTCCTCTACGCTTTGGGTATGTGTCAAACCTGCCCTGCAGGTGTATGTTGATTAGCGGGTTTGGAACCACTGTAACTCCTGCTTTTCTCAGAATTCCCATTAATTTGAATGCATATGCGTTGTCGTAGCTGTGCATTGCCGTACAATGTCCAGCGATAACTCGCCACTGGTAATTGTTCTTTATTGTCTCTTTTGCTACAACTTCGAGGAATCTTGAATTTGGATCATCGGTTTCGTCAACATGCCCGTCGATGTCTTTGTTGTATTTTTTGGCTATTTCAAAGGCTATTTCTACGGATTTTACACCGTCATCTCTTGTTAGCTCGTTGTGAGGTATCATTCCGACACAATCGGCCCCGATCTCCATGGCCTTCTCCAGCAGTTCAATGTTTTCAGGTTCTGTCAGAATACCATCCTGGGGGAATGCTGTGACCTGTATGTTGATTATGTCTTTTAGAAGCTCTCTGGCTTTTACAAGTCCTTTAACAGTGGTAAGCGTTGGTTCGGTTGTGTCTGCATGCGTTCTAAGGTACAGCGTTCCGTAGCAAACCATCCATTTTACAGCTTTTTCGACTCTCTCCAGCATTTCCTTTTCGTTTAGAGATTTCTTGTACTCAGCCCATATTTCGATGCCTTCCAGCAGGGTACCGCTTTCGTTGTATCTTGGTTTTCCAAGTGTTAGAACAGAGTCCAGGTGGAAGTGCATGTTTGCAAATGCCGGGACAACCAGGTGCCCCTGCGCATCGATTTCCTCACTGGCTTTTTCAGGTATATGTTCGTCAATTTTTGATATGGTGCCATCTTCTATGCCTATATCATATCTTCCAGTTTTCCCGCGTATTCGTGCATTTCGGATTATCAGGTCCATAGCGACACCGAATGTTATCGTAATATTAAGTGCGAATATAGGTAATTGTGAAAGGTAGTGGATAGTTTATGACGTATTATGAAAAAAAATTAAAAAAGCTAATATTCAAAATTCGATTTTAGGCTTGGGGTGATTGGATATGAATAATAACGTTGTAGAGCTGCCGGATCTACTACCAACGAAACCTGAGGAGCGAGTAATAGGAACAACAGCCTATACACTTATGATTCTCTCGATGGCCATCACGACATCCATATTTTTCCTTGGATGGCTATCGAAAATTCTGGGCCTATCGCTTGTGGAGACAATCGTGGCAGCAACGATCGGGAACTGTGTCGTGGCATTTATAATGTATCTCAATGGATGGGTCGGGGCCAAGTATGGCATTCCATTTCCAGTTCAGCTAAGGTACACGTTCGGCTATAAGGGGTCACTGGTGCCACTGATAGTTAGAGTGATAGTTTCGATCTTCTGGTATGGTGTTGACGGCTTCATAGCCGCATGGGCCATCACAGAAATGGCAATGCTGATTGCTGGAGTACCTGTTGATGTTATACTGACTGAAGGTTTGAAGTACACACCGATAACATTCATTCTATACTTGCTGTTTGTATGGTTCGTTGGATACAGGAGGATACAGGGTATCAAGTGGCTTGATGTCATAGCAGGGCCGCTACTGCTTGTGTTCTTCGTCTGGTTCGTCTGGTATCTCGGAGGACTGGAGGGGTTGCCAGGCAGCTGGGAGCAGGTTTACAGCAATGAAGGTGTGGGATGGCTGAGCGGAAACTTCTTCCTCATGGTTGCAGTGCAGACAGCCTGGTGGGGAACCATTGCATTGAATGTTTCGGACATATGCAGGTACACGAAGAGCGAAAAATCACTGATTCCGGGGCACATTCTCGGGCTGGTTATACCTCAGATAATTGGAACATATCTCGGATATGCTGCGACCGTGCTGACGGGCGGAGTGCACAGCCCGATTGACATAATCGCAAAGTTCTCACCGACACCACTGCTCGGAATATTCGGTCTGATATTCGCAACCCTTGCAACCGGTAGCACAAATGTTACTGGAGATGTTCCGGCAGCAACAAACGGTATCATTAGAATAGCTAGACTTTCATGGACAAAGGCATTGACGATTGCAACGTTTCTTGCCTGGCTGGTTATAGGACCGTATGCAATATTCTGCTGGGAAAAGTCCATGGATGTGGCAAACTATCTGCTGCTGTTCAACTGGTACTACTCAATGTGGCTTGGACCGATCGCTGGAGTGATGGTGGTGGACTTCTGGATTCTCAGACGTAAGAGAATCATCCTGGAGGAGCTGTACAATCCAAGCGGGATCTACCGATACTCAAATGGAGTGAACTGGGTTGCACTTGGAGCATTCATAGCTGGTGTCCTTGGAGAATACATTATAAGTGCTGCTCAGGGCAACCTGAAGTGGTACTACTCCATTCCAGTTCCTGGCGTTGAGCTGGCATGGTACTATGGATTTGTGATCTCAGCGATTGTAATGCTGGTGGCAGGATATCTTGCAAGAGATTATGTTTTGCCCGAGCAGAGGTACTCAGTAAGTGCCTAATAAATTATTACTTTTTATTTTTTAATTTAAAATTTATTTAGTGCCACGATTGAACAGTATACTATCTTTCCAAGTCATTTTTGAGAACAACTTAAATAGTTTAATCAAAAGAAATCGAACCATGCATCCTCTACTCGAGAAAAAAGGGTTCATAATCGATATTGATGGTGTAATAGGAAGGGGAGAAACACCGATTCCCGAGGGAGTTCAGGCCGTCAACAGGCTTAAAGAGATGGGTAAAAAGATTATTTTTGTCTCAAACAACTCTACGAGAAGCAGAAGGATAATGATGGATAGATTCAAGAGATTTGGTGTGAAGGATGTTGGTGAAAATGAACTGCTTCTCGCAACCTTTGCGACTGCTCGATTCATATCAAGGGAGAAAAAGAATGCAAAGATTTTCACCACGGGCGAGGTAGGGCTTGTTGAGGAGCTTGAGCTTGCAGGACACGAGATTGTTGATTACCGAGATGCTGAATATCTTGTGGTCGGATCAAACAGAGGCATAAATTTCGAACTTCTAACAAAAGCTCTGAGAGCCTGCCTGAATCCAGAAATAAGATACATTGCGACAAATCCGGACAGAATTTTCCCGAGCGAGGATGGACCGGTTCCGGGAACTGGTATGTTAATCGGAGCCCTATACTGGATGACAGGCAGAATGCCAGATGTTGTAATTGGAAAACCATCGGAAGTGATAATGCGCGAAGCTCTCGATATTCTTGGTTTAAAGGCTGAGGATGTAGTCGTTATTGGAGATCAGATTGATGTAGATGTGAAAGCTGGTAAAGCAATAGGTGCAACAACCCTGCTCGTACTTTCCGGTGTAACGACGAAGGAAAATCTGCAAAAAATGATAGAGAGATTTGGCGAAAAACCGGATTATGTGCTGAATCACCTTGGAGAGTTGTTTGATTGAGCCTTACTGACCTTTCTCCTTTCCAAACTTGTCAACTACTTTGCAGAAAGCACACACATCCGAAATTGAGACCTCTCCACACTTTTTGCAGTAGCCATACTCCTCGTCTTTCTTCTGATCTCTTGTTTTCAGGTATTTAACCAGATTCAGTACAAATCCGCGCTTGAATCCTGGTTTTCTTGCCTCTATATCGTATACAATCTCTTTCCACTCATCAACAGGGGCATGAGGGCATTCCTCCTCAACATATGGTAAACCGGACGTTAAAACGTACAGCATGTTCTCCTTTTCGCCTCTATCAAATAGAGGTCTCACTCTCGTCACGATTTTTTCGTCAAAGCTCTCAGTTCTTGGCAGCAGCTTTTCACTCCACTGGAAATTTCCAGAAAGCCAGTTTTTAAAGAAGAAAACGATTATATCCTCACTTGTATGCCCTGTTGCTACCACATCAAACCCGTGCTCTCTTGCAAAACGGTTCATAATGTATCGCTTTGAAGTGCCGCAGACCGAACACACCTTTTTAACTTCTACATCATCGATGGTAAATCCGTATTGTTTCAGTTCAACAACGTGTAGAGACACATCAATTGCGCTTGAAAGTTCCTCAGAAACTTTTCTCGATTTTCGGGAGTAGTCTCCTATGCCAAGATCAATATGCAGCATCTCCACCTTGAACCCGAGATCTTCTGATAGCTCCTTGAGTACTGAGATCATTGCGACGCTATCCTTTCCGCCTGAAACTGCTGCCAGAACATTTTCTCCCTTCTTTATGATTTTGAATTTCTTGATGCTCTTCTCGACAAGAGTTTTGTAGAATTCTGGGTAGCAGCTTTCACATAAGGCAATGCCATACTGTTTGAGTTTTGTAATGGCCTTTCTTCCACATTTTTTACATTTCATCTCAGTAACCCCTGAATGTTGGGTATTATTATAGATAGCATCAGGGATGAGAACACAACGAAGGCCATTATTTTTACAGCCATTCTTGACATCTCTTCCCCACGCTCTCCGTATCTCCTCGTAAGTATAGCTGAAAGAGTCTCGTGGAATACTCTTCCACCGTCAAGTGGAATTGCCGGGAGACAGTTGAATAATCCAACGTAGAAGTTTATCCACCCTACCCAGTAGAATATGTTCAGGAGGTAGAATAATGTATCTCCAGCCAAACTCCAGAATCCTGTTATTTCGAAGTAATTTAGAGCCTCCATACCAAAGCCTCTGAATTTGAAGAAAGGTAGAACCATTATGGAAAGCCAGCCCTGTGGTGATGTAAGCCAGGAGGGTTTGCTTTTTAGCATATTAAGGGTAATTTCAGAATATCCGGGAGTTATTCCGGCTAGATACTCTTCAACGAGAATACCAAGAAATCCAGAATCTCCAAATGGGGAGTCGGTGAGAGTTACATGAAATTCTTTTACTGCTCCATTGTAGTATGCGTGTATTGTGACAGTATCGCCTGGCTTAGTTTTGGCTAAAACACTTCTGAAATCCGTGAGTGTTGGAGTCTCTATATTGTTGATCTTGAATATGATCATCCCTTCCTTTAATCCAGCTTTTGCTGCGGGATAATCTTCATAAAGCCCCACTATTCTCACTCCAGCCTCTTTTGGCAGGGTTACCTCTTTGATACCATCCTTTGTTCTCAACTTCAGAGCTATGCTATCGTATCCTTTCAGGGCTTTAGACACATCCTCTACAGTATGAACTGGTTTTCCGTTTATACTCAGGATGACGCTCTTTTCTTCAACAACACCATACGCTGGTGAACCCTCTACAACCTTCTCAACGGAAACAAGTGGAGTGAGGAAACCCAAGAGATAGAAGAATATAGAAAAGGCTATAATTGCAACGATGAAGTTGCTGATAACTCCAGCTAAAAATATTCTTATTCTTTGCAATCTTGTTGTTTTCGCCTCTTTACCCATTAACTCCTCTTCATCCGGTTCTGCAAAGCCACCAATTGGAATGAGTGCAAGCAGCAAACCCATTGCCTTGACCTTTACGCCCTCAACCCTACAGAGGATTGCGTGGCTGAATTCATGTACGATCAGAGTTACAATCAGACCAATCCATCCCCATGCAAGTGGAATATACTCGTTAATGCCCGGGATGAGGAGAACGTTCCTTGGATGGGTTACCTTGGATGGCTGGGGCGGGGTGGTTAAGATAATAATATCCATCAGAATTAATAAAAAGAACATGAAAACCATGCCGACAAAGACAGCCGGTATACCAATATTTGCAAGCCATCTCCAGAATCTCTTAGCTTTAGACAATCTCTCAAGGAATTCAAGACCCCTTGTAGTTCTAATCATCAGAATTGGGCCCTGTGCTGTTATTCCATACTTCTCAAGTTTACCCCTGGAGTCCAACCACCTTACGATTCCCCAGTAGATCAGGAATGCGATTACTGCTAGTATCCAGCTTGGTATTTCCATTGTTCATTCTGGTTTGTTAGGGGGTTTATATAAGTATGGTTAATGGTCTCCTGCAGGCGTGCTTTCTTATCGTATTGTGAACAAGATGTCACTTCAACACCTTCCCCGTTCTCATGTACCAGATGTAGAGGTCGAGTTCTCCGGCAGACATTCTCACCTTTGCTGCCAGTTCCCTAAAAATATCTTCAATCTCAAGATACCTTTTTCTGGTCAAGCTTTTTGGCATCTCTATAAGCCCGTAATCGTGCATCACTCTTAAAATATGTCTATCTAGGATCGCAAAGTCAAGATATCCAACGTTTCGCAAAAAGTGGCTTGCTTCTTTGTATCCCAAACCCCTTATATTTTTAACGAGCCACTCTCTCGCATCAAAGGGTTTGCGGGATTGCACGATATCTTTTATGTTCTGGTATTTTCTCGCTTCAACTATATATCTTGCCCTGACATTGTAGAACCTGTAGCCAAGATTTTTCAATCTCTGTCTCAGCTCTTCCTCACTCAAGCCCAGAAATCCATGAGCACCGAGCTCTCTCTGGATTTTCATTCCCATTTCGGCTGAAGAGTTGGCAGTGAGTATGCAGAAACACATTTCAGAAAACCATTCCTCATTTCCTTTCCTGTTTAAATTTCTGAACTCATCAATTCGCTTCCTTACAACATCTCCTATAACTGGCTTTAGCTTCTCTATTTGCTCCAGTATATTCATAAAAACCTTTAGCATTTATTAATATTAAATAAGATTTTACCCAAATTAAGCGTTATGTTTTGCCATTCAAAACGATGTTTATATAATTGCAAGTCAAGGAAACAAACATGAGCAATGGCTATATGGGTAAGATTTTGGATGTAAACCTTAGCGATGGAACAATCAAAACAGTATCCACCGACATGGAAATTGCTAAGAAGTACCTCGGTGGAAAGGGATATGCAACATACCTGTTGTACAGAATTTTGAAGGAATACGAAAAGAAGGGAATTGCTCCCAAGGACATCAACCCCCTTGGCGAGGAAAATGTGCTTATATTCGCAACCGGACCCGCAACGGGTGTCGTCAGATTCCCGACAGCCGGTAGATATCACGTGATGGCGTTACGCAGCCCACTCACGGGCTCTGTTGCAAGTGCAAACTCCGGTGGAAAATGGGGTCCATACCTGAAGTTTGCCGGATTTGATGCAATCATCATAAGAGGCAAGGCTGAAGAGCCTGTTTATCTTGAAATTGTTGATGGAACTGCAGAACTCAAGTGTGCAGCCGATCTGTGGGGCAGAACAACCTTCGACACCACAAAGATTCTGAGCGAGAGAGTTGGAAAGAGATGCAGTGTTGCTTGCATTGGTCCTGCTGGAGAGAACCAGGTTCTCTTTGCCGCCATCATGAATGACGAACACAGAGCTGCCGGTAGAACAGGTGTTGGAGCAATAATGGGTTCCAAGAACCTCAAGGCAATAGTAGTCTCTGGAGATCAGAAGGTTGAGACTGCAAAGCCTGATGAATTCAAGGAAGTTGCAAAGGAAGCTCTCGAAAAGATGAGAAAGAACCCCGTTACCGGTGAGGGACTGCCAACCTACGGTACGGCTGTTCTTGTGAACGTTATTAACAACGCTGGTATATTCCCAACCAAGAACTGGCAGACCGGTGTAAACGAGAATGCAGACAGCATCAGTGGTGAAACCCTCGCCAAGGAATACCTGATTAGAAATGGCGCGTGCTGGGGATGCCAGATTGGATGTGCAAGAGTCACCAAGGTTGAAACAGGTCCATTCCAGATTCTGTACTCCGAGGGGCCTGAGTACGAATCGATCTGGTCTCTTGGTGGATCAACATTTGTAAGTGATCTTGCAGCTATAATCAAGGCAAACCACCTCTGTGACGAGCTCGGTATGGATACAATCTCCATGGGTTCAACAATCGCGGCAGCGATGGAGCTCAGGGAGAAGGGATACATTCCAGACGAGGATCTTGAGGGTGTTGACCTGAGATTCGGAAATGCTGCTGCAATGGTTGAGATGGTCTGGAGAACTGCATACAAGAGCGGATTTGGTAAGTACCTTGCTCTCGGTTCAAAGAGGCTTGCCGAGATATACGGCAACCCAGACCTTT
This sequence comes from uncultured archaeon, assembly GCA_964652135.1. Classification (GTDB taxonomy): domain Archaea; phylum Halobacteriota; class Archaeoglobi; order Archaeoglobales; family Archaeoglobaceae; genus CAZZAF01. Next base: position 62,560 of record CAZZAF010000004.1, on the reverse strand, counting down.
CAATGAGCGTTAAGGGTCTCGAGCTACCAGCATACGACCCAAGAGGTGCAAAGGGTATTGGATTGACATACGCCACTGCAAACAGAGGAGGTTGCCACGTAACAGGATACACAATCTCGCCAGAGATTCTTGGACTGCCAGAGAAACTCGATCCGCTCACCACGGAAGGCAAGGCCCAGTGGGTCAAGGCATTCCAGGACTTCACATGTGTCGTAAACTCGGCTGTTAACTGTCTCTTCGCAACCTTTGCATTGGGTGCAGAGGACTATGCAGCTCTGCTATCAGCAGTTACAGGCTGGGACATGAGTGCAGACGACATAATGAAGATTGGAGAGAGAATCTACAACCTCGAGAGAGTTATAATGAACAAGTATGGCTTCGATGGAAAGGACGACACACTGCCAAAGAGACTTCTTGCAGAGCCCATGCCAGAGGGTGCTGCACAGGGACAGGTTGTTGACCTCGAGAAAATGAAGGAAGAGTACTACCAGCTCAGAGGATGGGTTAACGGAGTACCAACACCAGAGAAGCTCAAAGAGCTTGAAATTGAGCTGTAATTTCTCCTAATTTTTATTTTCTTTTGTGGGTTGTGGGCAGTTGCGTCGTGCAGATATGCCATTTTTGATAGTCTAGGCAGAATGTTAATTAATGTTGTAGGATGAGGAATTAAAATGAAGAGTTATATAACCAGAAAGAGGAGGATATACTGATGAAAGTTAAAATCGAGTTGTTTGCAACATTCAGGGATAAGTACAACACAAAGGTTGTGGAGGTAGAGTGTGACGGTACTCTAGAGGACGCGTTTCGTTCAGCAGCTAAAATTCTCGGCGAAAACTTCCTCGAAGATGTTTTTGACGAAAATGGGGAATTAAGGCAGGACAGGATAATTACGATAAATGGTAGAAATATCAAGGATCTTAAGGGTGAGATAAAGCTCCAGGAAGGTGACAAGATAGCGGTATTTCCGCCACTTGCTGGTGGCTAAATCAGAAACATTTCTGTCATTTTCCGATAACCTGGTGTTAATTCTGGCAGAGGAATCTAAAACAGTAAGAATCAGTCAAAGTTAATACAAAATACAAAAAAGAAAAATCACTCAAGAACTTCAACGACTTCTGCTTTTATTATTCCTCGCCCACCAGTGGGTTCGGCGAGTGTCCTTCCGCACACGAGACACTTAACGACAGTTGACGGATGGTCAAAGATTACCTGTGTATTCTCACAGTCAGGACATTTAACCTTGACAAACTTGCTCTTCTTTACACCCATGGTGACACCTCCGCGCAATATTACTGCTCTACAAGCTCAAATCTTTTAGCTCTCCACGTTGGTCTGTGGTGGGCCTTCTTACATTCAGTACAGCGGAATCTGATATTAACTCTTTTCGTAGGTTTGTCTCCACCTGGAACCTTGCTGAACTTGCCAAGGTTACCCACCTTGCCCCTCCTCCTCTTCTGTCTATTGATCCACCTTAGTGAACTCTGTTTCCCTTTGCTGACCTTTTCAACCTCGTGAATGGTATGTTTTCCGCAATATTTACAGTAGGTTTTAACTTTCTTGGGATACTTCATCTTTTCACCTCGATTATCTCGACGGCATTACCCTTCATGAGGGCTTTAGCGTTAAGTGCTGGGAGTGTGACTACGTCCTCCCTACGCAATTTATATGTTTTTCCATCAATTCCTTCGAATTCCGGTATATCATTTTTCACCCTTACAAGTACGTAGCCATCCTCACTTTTAACTTCTACAACTTCTTCTTTTGGTTCTGACTCAAATATTGATTTCTTGAACTCTTTTATAACTTCAACGAGTTTCCGGAAAAGATTCCTTTCAACCTCAATCAAGTTTTCAAATCCCTCTATTCCACTTTCCGTTTCACAAACTTCTGACCACGCAGCCCTCACGATTTTACTCGTCCTAATCTCAAATATTTTTCGCCGTATTCTTTTAAGAGTTCTAAGCTCATCCTCTATTCTTGAAAGTTCCCTGTCGTTATCTGTCTTTTTTCTGAGTTCCTCCAGTTCTTCTATTCTTTCTCTTAACTTGTCATAAAAATCCTCATCTATTTTCTGAATTTTGCCTGTACGACTTTTCTCGAGAATTAACAGCAGTTCATCAATGTCCATATACGGCCATCCCCCTGCAAAGCAGGAATACTGCAATATACTCTGGAACGAGAGCTTTTTCACCGGCGGACAGTTTTATCTTTTCTCCACCAATATTCTCTTTAATTTTACCTTTAGCTCTAACTTTAACCTTTTCTTCACCAAAAACAATTGCGTCCTGAAACGGGTCGAATTCTTCTATTTTGCTTAGCTTGATTGGAGTTACCCTTAAACCTGTTTTACCGTGCAGAGAACCGGGAAATCTGATAAGTCTCTTTACGTCAGCGGTAACGGGAGCGTCTATGTGAACACTCACCTTTGAGGTGCAGATACTGAGTATACTGTCTATCATTGCTCTCACCTTTTTGCTCTTCGGCAGAAAGGTGAGATTGCCGGATGCCATTAGCTTCAAATTGTTTCGATTGCTCAACGCTGACAGGACTCTTTCGGCGGTTTTACCCTTTATCCCGTATTTGTTCAGGATTTCGTTAAGGTTGTTTTTTCTGATGGCGTTTACAAAGAATGCTGTCATGCACTTTGCTACCCTTTTTGCCTGGCTGGTATCTGCCATTTTCACTCCATTTAGAAGATTCACATCATTGAGTGTCAGGTAATCAACAATCTCCCTCCTCTCAGCCGAACCAAGCGCTCTGAATTTTCTGTCGTGGACATGCAGATGATACCCTCGGCTTCCTGAGAAAACGATTTCCATATCCTTCTTGCGTATTCCAAAATCGGAGATCAGTATATCAGCAAGCCGGATTATCTCTCTTTTCGCAACCTTCAGTGCTACTTGCATCGATCTCGTTTTTACTGGCAAGTGGTCAGCATCAATATCAAATATAAGATCTGCTCCCTTCCAACCTTTAAGTTCCATTTTTTCGGCTGACGGGGATTTATAGTAGGCGGAGGAATAGTAAATGTGAGCAGGCACATTTCCGAGTATATATGCTTTAAATTCATCTTCAGACTCGAAAGAAATGTGTCTAAACATCACGAAGTTTGGGAGCACTTCAAATGGAACGAAAGCCCACTCTCTTCTCTGGAATTCAGGGGGCATCTCGAGTTTTGATGATGCGTAGTATTCCCGGAACTTTCTGGTGAGGTATATTTTTGTTTGCTGATCCACAGTATGGGTTAAAGTAGGGTTGTATATAGCTTTACAGCTTTAACGATCGGTATCAGTAGTGAGGTACAGAAAGGTGATAATAAAATAAGCTAAGTATAACAAAAATGGGTTTAAAATCTGTCTGAGGTTATATTCTTATCTAATCACAACAGAAAACATGGTGATTGAATGAAAAAGAAGGTCTGGTTGGTTGTAGTACTGATAACGGTGTTACTTTCGGGATGTACAGATAAAGATGATGCAATTGGCATTATCAGACACGAAGATGCTGTTGTCAACTCTGCTATTTGTCAAAACAATACAATAAACTCCGTTAAAAACTGGGCTTACCAGCTCCAAAATTTTGAGCCCAATCCTACCGGTTTTGACCTAATAGTTATGGACTACTCAAGGGATGGTACAGAAGAAGGCAAGTATCTACCGGAAGAGATCAGCAAAATAAAGAGTGCTGGCCCCATCCCCATCGCCTACATCAGTATAGGTGAAGCAGAAGACTATAGGTTTTACTGGAAGGATGAGTGGTTCTCCAACCCCCCAGACTGGCTGGGAAAGGAAAATCCAGACTGGCCTGGCAATTATGCTGTGAAGTACTGGAATGATAGCTGGAAGAAAATCGTGTTTGTGTACCTTGACAGGATAATGGAGCAGGGTTTTTGTGGGGTTTATCTGGATAGGGTGGATGCTTTTGAATACTGGAGTGATCCAAACAATGGAGAAGACATTCATTTATCTGAAGAGGAGGCTGCTGAAAGAATGATATCTTTTATCAAGGAAGTAGCAGATTACTGTCGAAATAAGGCCGGAAACGATTTCTACGTAATACCACAAAACGGTGAGAGATTAATAAAATACGATAATAGCATTTTGGGTGTGATTTCAGGCTGGGCTGTTGAAGATCTTTTTTATGATGGTTTCAATCCACTACCTTCCAGCATAACACGGGAAAGGGTTTACTATTTGGATATAATTCGTAATGCTGGCAAGCCCATCTTTGTTGTAGATTATGTGGATGATGGGAGTGGTTATACGGGAAGCAATAAGGAAAGAATAGACGATTTTCGGGCAAAGGCATTGGCGAGAGGATATATTCCTTATGTGGCAAGATCGGACAGAGAGCTTGATGAACTCAATGTTATCGAGGGCGTTCAGCCCTAAATTCTACGACCCTGTTTTGGAAGTATTCGGATAAACATTATTCCCCTATCAAAACAATCAAAAAACTTTAATTGATGTTCGAAGACAGCGCGCTTATGGATCAAATACAGTACATCGGGCCAGTGATGCTTGACGAGCCGGAGGAATTCTCTCTTGAAGAATTTGTAAGGCAGGCTATTGCGCTTGAGGCAGAGAGGTTATTCTATTCGAATGGAAGGCTTTACCTCATAGATTATGACACGCTTCACGGGATTATTGATGGCAAGTTTGCTATCTTGGAGCTGATAACTTATGTTTCGTTTGCCCAGGTTGGAGAATACAAGAGCTGGGTTCTTTATTATGGAAATGACGACATTGTGGAGTATTCGAATAAGATACATGACATCAGGGGAGATACAACCATACTCCCGGTTATAAGAACAGGTGATAGATTCGTCAGGAAAATTGAAGAGTATATTGAGAACGGGAAATATAGAAGTTTCTCCAAGACTGAGAACGAAGATTAGCTTTTTCCTGCAGTATTTTTGTTATATCTGGTCATATCTGATCTTACCACCTGAAAATAATTGCGGGGAGTATAAGGCAGCCCATGCAGCTAACTCTCCTTATTCTTAAAAGCAGGGTTGACAGACCGATGGGTGTTGCAATGGCGAAAACTACAAGCCCAAAAGCTCCAGTCATCATGTAGATGAAGATTACAAGGAAGATAAAGACGGCAGCTGAAAGCAAAGCGGAATTCATCTTTGATAGGTATCTAGCAAAGGCTGAAGCCAGAACCAAAGTAAGAAGGGTTGAAGCAAGAGCCACAACAATCCCGTAAACAGCAATCTGTACGGCAAACCCAATATCTGGTTCTACTATTTTTGAAAAGGCGTCTGCGGCTCCGCTTCTTGCCTTATGGACGGCAAACAGCACGGCAAAGCACAGAACCGCGTTTGATGTATTTGCAGAGCTTAGGGCTGATATGAACTTCTCTCTATCTTTCATTCCTGCGGAGGCAATTACGGTTGCAACTCCTGAACTCACACCTGGAAAAAGGGACACAAGCATACCTGCAAGCGAACCTGATAAAACACTACCAGCTGAAGGAAGCTTCGCAGTCTTTAACTGTTCAGGAATACCTGAATTGCTCATCATACTTGCAATAAGTGTTGGTGAGGCAAAAAGACCGGTTAAAAGTGGAAGAAGAACAGATGAAGCGACATTTACTTTTGCCAGAAATGCGTATTTAAGTGAAACATATCCGAGAAATCCGGACACTAGGAAGACAAGCAATGCATACAATCTTTTTCTCCAGGCTGAAAGGCTACCCTCAAACATTTCGCCTTTTTCGGTCAGGATAATAAATGCTGAGGCAACAATCAGAAAATATGGCGTTACTTTTGAAATCGATTCATACGATTCGGGAAGAACAATGAGATATAGCGCAAAGAAAGGGAGCACAGCAAAGAATGAAAAAAGGCTGGAAAAAGCTGAGATTGATATGGCTTCAAGTCCTCTTCCTTCCATAACCATTTCATGCGCTGGCAGAACGGCAATGGATGTATCCTCATCTGGAATGCCAAGGAAGACTGAGGGTATTATATCCAGAAAAGAGTGTGTCACTGCATTTGCAAAAATAACCACTGCAATCTCTTCAGGAGCAAAAAAGGTTGAGAGGAGCGGTATGTAAGATATAAGAAGTGCTGCAAAGGTATTTGTATGAATACCTGGGGTCAACCCGCTAACAACTCCGAGCAGAACACCAATTGCCAGTGCTTCCAACACTGAAATACGAATTTGAATATAAAAATTTAAATTTTTCTGAAATTAAAACCTGATCTCTTGCTACTCAAAAATTTTTCAATTCTCTCAACATTTTCACCAATAATTTCGGCAAGCTTTTCAGCATCCTTTATACCGGTCATTTCTGAATAGGTGAGAACAAAATCCTCGGCAACATCGTCATCATCCATATCCCACATTCCAGAATACATCGGGTGGAAATCGTATAGGAAATCCACGACATTTTCGAAGTTTGTACCTGCTAAAAGATCATCGATGTAGCCATTATCACCAAGCAGCATGTTATCTTTCAGAATCTCTATGACAGCTTCTCTCAACTTCTTTACGTTATATTTTCTATCCTGGGGAGAATATTTCTTGATGATTTCATCCATTTCAGCTCTGGAAAAATCGAAAACTCTCTGCTTCCCACTCTTTTCTCTGCAAATGTTCATTACTGCATCGTATGTCTTTGCGTCTATTGGCGAGATCCTCGATTTTCCTCCAGCTGTGAGTTTTACGGTGTAGTAACTCAGTCCATCTCTCTGAACGATCCTCAAATCTCTCTTAACGAGATTCTCAAGTTCTTCGGGAGTAGCAAGGGCGGAAAGGATAAGCCTGACTAGGGCATGCTCTTCCGGGACTTTCCTTGAAAGTACTGCTATGTGGTGGATATCAAATTCCATCCTCAGGAGGTTCATAGGACTCATCTTACGCGTTTCGTATGGGTGATATATATTCTTTGGGCGGAAGATACATTAATAATTCATATGCAAAATTTTCGGTCTGTGAAACACCCGGCCATCATTCAGATAAGAGGGGCGGTAGATGACGAAACTTATGAGTTAATTAAAAAAATTGTTGAAAAAACATGTGAGGAATTCGTCTTTGAAAAAATCAAGAAAGGGATGGATATTTATATTTCGGATGTCAACGAGGCGAGAGTGGCGATATCGAAGATCAAGAAAATTGCAAATAATATTGAGATAAAAACAAGCACAAAGTATGCTGGTTTAAGGATGGGTAGAGTGAGGACACTGTTTGTTTACTGCCTTCGATTCGGGTGAGATATGTGTTAATGGATATTTCTGAGTTTCAGAAGCTTAAAAAGAACCTCAGGAACCTCTCGGATCTGGGAAAATTCCCGTACCACAGAGGTACTCTTTTCACGATTCTATCTCAGAAAAAGGTCGATTCTGTAAAGAGAAAATATCCAAAAATTGCCGAGAGGCTTGATGAGCTTGCAGATTACTGGAAATCCAACAAGAAGATGCCATTGTGGTTAAATTTAACTCCAATTATGAGGGTGAGATTGCTTTTAAAGGCTCTTGGATTCTCAAAATCAGAGATTGCGAAGTCTCTGAACGATCCTGAATATGTTGAAGATGAAAGGCTTAAAGAGGCAATATGGAGAGCCATCTATGTTGACTATGTATACTCTCCTCTTGCTGTCAAGCATCAGTTTGCGAGGGGGAAGCTTGGTGAGGAGATAATTCGTAGATGGCTTGAGAGTAGGGGTGTGGATCATAAAGATGAGAGAGATATGAGGAAAGAGAGTGAAAAGACACCTGATTTTTTCCTCCCAGTTCCCATTGAAATTAAGGGAAAAGAAATTAACTGGATAGAGAGCAAGGCGCTTTTTGGCGATCCGAGGACTCACTCGTTTTATTCAAAGAAGCAGTATTCTCAGTATCTTGAGCTTTTTGGAGAAGGAGTAGTGGTTTACTGGTTTGGCCATGTAAGGGATCTGGATAACAACGTGATGGATGGTACATTCTTTTCATCTCCGCTTCGAAATGCTCTTCTTGATATGAGGATTTACACGATGGGGATTGACAAACATTCACTGGATAAGCTCGAAAAACTCATACAAAACCTCGCAGTATCAACGGTTGTGGATTTGAGGTATGATAACGATCTGGAAATTGAACATGCGGAATATGTTCGCATTCCGGAACTTGAAGAGAGGGAAAATTTTGGGGAGCATATGAGAACAAAGGAGTTTGTAGAGGGTATGAGTAAATTAATAGATCTTTATTCGAAGGGGCGCATGCTTCTGATATGCAAAGAAAGAAATTGGAAAAAATGTCACCGCAGGCACATATCTTGGGTTTTGAGAAATCTCGGCTTCGATGTTGTACATATCTAGCTCATTGACTCTGCAATTTTGATCATCTCTTCTTTTTCTAGGGAGCCGCTCATTGTGATCGATGTATTGCCATAGTCCCACATCAGAATTTTTACATATCCGACATCAAGGAAGTATGCCGTGTTATTGCCTATTGTTAACTCCTCGGCACCTTCTGGCACCAATATGAATGGGTCGATTGCTTTTTCGCGTATTTCCAGAACCGTAGTATCGTTGAAGTACGTCAGCACAACGGTTCCGTATCGTTTCAGGACATCTATGGTGAGATTGAAATCTTCTGCAGGAAGATAGGCTGGAACAAAGATCTTGAAATCAACCATTTCCTGAGCTTCATCAATTGAACTGACTGTTACCTTCCCGCCACTTCTTAGCTCCTCAATGCTCATTACATCAGCGCCCTCAGGAGGTGAAAATTCAAAGATGTCATCGCTGGCAACATCGAAGGTTATGTTCTGGTACTCCACTCTGTATACTTCCTCTCCTTCAACCAGCCACTTTATCTGGGATGGGTAGAGTAGCTCTTTATCTATCCATATTTTTATCGTTATGTCTCTGCCTGCAGTATCATTTGGTTTAGCAATTATTAGGTACTCCTCCTTTCCATTCGTTTTAACTTCGGAAACCTCTTCTATTGTACTGTTGTCGATAATCGTTTTGAACAGGTTGCCATAATCAAAGTCCGGCATCTGTGTCTCTCCAACGCTGGCGTAGACTGCAGAATTTTCGCTTGGGTTATAGAACCACACAATACTGCCGTTGCATATTATGCTGGCACCTTTAACGTCTTCAGGGTATGTATATACAATCTTCTGTTTTCCGGGCTTCTTTATCCACAGATCAACTTTGAAGGAGTCACCGGTTATGTTGTTTATTACAAAAACGCTCCCGCTGTAACCGTCCAGGCTTAGGTGTCTCTCTTCAACTTTTTTCACGATGTCTTCTTTGCCTGCACATCCCAGTAAAAGCAGGGAAACAAGCAAAATTACTGCATACTTTTTCAACTGTATCACCCAATGAGTTTTTTGAGGCATTAACACGCTCAATACTTAAGTTTTATTGGCGTTATTCGAATTGTTTTTATTAATAACAAAATAGAAATAAAAAAAGAATATTTTTATTGGTCAGGACGCATACCCTTGCCCTGTTTCTGTGGAGTTGGTACGAATTCCACACCAGGATGTCTCTGCATCATTGGCTGCGGATAAAGCTCCATCAATTCGTAAACTTCTTCTGGCACTTCCGTTGAGACTTTCAGCCCCAACTGTCTCGCAACTTCTACTGTAATTGGATAATCGTGAGTCCATCTACCTTCTGTAAGAATGGTTGCAACCTCTTTTGCTCGATCTTCGCCCATTTTATCCTTCAGCAACTCGAAAACGAAGTCTCTTACCTGTTTTATTGCCTTTTCCGCGATATCTGCCATTATAAGCGTCTGATCATCTATATCCTTGGCATCCTTCCTCTCAACTGCTTTGAGTATTGATGGGGCAGGGTAGTTCATAAGTTGTGGATCTACTGGCCCAAGAACAGCGTGAGGATCCATAACTATCTCATCAGCAGCGAGAGCAATAAGGGTTCCGCCACTCATAGCGTAATGTGGGACTATGACCGTTGTCTTTGCGGGATGGTCTTTAATTGCCTTTGCAATCTGGGTTGCAGCCAGAACAAGTCCACCGGGTGTGTGGAGTATGAGGTCTATTGGTTGATCTTTAGGAGTTCGCCTTATAGCTCTCAAAACGTGTTCGGAGTCCTCAACGCTAATAAACCTGTAAAATGGGATTCCGAATAGACCGATACTCTCCTGTCTGTGTATCATTGTTATTACATTACTCCCTCTGTTCATTCCCATCTTTTTCATTAGCGACTTCCTTGCCATCATCAACTGCCTGTACTGTATTTGCGGGCCGAGTATCAGGTAGAATAGTAGTAGCCACCATATCATGCTGCTAAAAAATCCCGTAGGGTCGTATGTCATTAAGTAATTTATCATATATTGCAATTATATATTTTTCCCTTCAACGTTCTGTTAAATTTTCTGGGGCAAAATTCGACTATTTTTTAATTCACTTATAATAATTAATTCTGTCTCTTCTATTTTTTATTGGGTAATCAGTAAATTGACGAATATACTCTTAAATTTAAGCGAACCTTTATGGTTAATCATTCAAGATATTATTTCGAAATGCTTATATAGGTAGCATCAAGTAAACCAGTAAACAACAAATACATTTGGGAGGGTTTGTATGAGCTACAAAGGCCATGGTGGCAAAGAAATTGTAGAGAATGTTCTCGAAAAAGAAAAAGCTAAAGAGGCTATTCAGGGGCTTACGCAAATTCCAGTAAGAAGACAGATCGCACACGAATGTATAAGCCTTTCATACGGTTTCTTCACACCTCTGCAGGGTTTTATGGGGTACAACGATGTTGATGCCGTGTGTAAAGACATGACTCTTGAAGATGGTACTGTATGGAGCATTCCGATTGTTTTCGACATGAGTGACGATGAAATTAAGAAATACGACATAAAAGAAGGTGACACTGTTCTCTTCACATACATGGATGCTCCGCTTGCAATGTTCGAAATCGAGGAAATTTACGAATACGACAAGAAATTCATGGCTGAGAAAGTTTACGGAACAACTGAAGAAAAACACCCGGGTGTAAAGAGAACATACGAATATGCTGACAAATTCCTTGCCGGTAAGGTCACTCTTGTAAATGAACCCAAATTCAACGAACCATATGCAAGCTTCTGGAAGACACCAAAGCAGCACTTTGAGGCATTCAAGGAGAAGGGATGGGAGCACGTAGTTGCTCACCAGACAAGAAACGTTCCACACACCGGCCACGAGTGGTTGATGAAATACGCATGGTTTGCAGCAAATGAAGACCTGACTGTTGACACACTCAAGACGGGAGTTCTCGTAAACTGTATCATCGGTGAGAAGAGAAAGGGTGACTACATCGATGAGGCAATTCTCCTTGCACAGAACATGCTCCGTGTAGCTGGCTACTTCAGAGAAGACGTCCACATGGTCACGTTCACACTCTGGGACATGAGATATGCTGGCCCAAGAGAGGCTGTTTTCCACGCAGCACTGAGAGCAAACCTCGGTTGTACGCACCACATGTATGGAAGAGACCACGCAGGTGTTGGTGACTACTACGGCACATATGATGCACACTACCTGTTGAAGAGTGTAAAGGACAAACTCTCAATCAAGCCAGTATTCATCCTCGAGAACTGGTACTGCCCGGTCTGTGCTGAAGTTACAAGCTCTGCATTCTGTGCCCACACAAAGGAGAAGCAGAAGTTCAGTGGTACACTGATCAGATCGATTATAATTGACGGTGTCAAGCCGACAAGACTCGTACTCAGACCAGAGGTCTTTGACACAGTCATGGAGTGCGCAGAGAAGTACGGCTTCGGTTCACCATTCGTCACGGACAAATATCTTACTGACAGACAGCCAATCTTCACACTCGAACCAATGGATGTTGGAAAAGCGTGAGGTGATGAAAATGAGCGAGGCAGATATTGGAATTAACATCTGGATCAACGAAGAGCGCTATGAAAAGCTGCAGGAAGCCGGACTTGCAGACCTTGCCCACGACAAGCTCGCTGGAATGAAAGTTCTTCAGATCAAGTGCACTGAGGAGCAGAAGGACAAGATCCTTGAAAAATTCCCAATGGCAAAGTACGACGCATCAACAACAAGGACAATCGAACTGCTGCCAAGAGAAGTGAAGGATAAGATCTTCGAGATCGCTCTCAAACTGAAATCAACTGGGCCAGAAGTTATCGACGAGTTCCTCAAATCGGTGTGAAGAAAAAATAGTAAATTTTAAATTTTTTAAAATATGGAATCTGGCTAGAGTTTGAAAGTTTGGTGTTTAAAAATTGGAGGTGGAAATGGATGCCAAGCTATGTAAATCCGGAAAAGTGTGACGGTTGTAAGGCGTTGGAGAAAACAGCTTGTATGTATATCTGCCCCAACGACTTGATGACACTGGACAAGGAGATTGAGAAAGCATACAACCAGGAGCCCGACATGTGCTGGGAGTGCTATTCTTGTGTGAAGATCTGCCCACAGGGCGCTATTGAGATGAGAGGTTACGCAGACTTCGTACCAATGGGTGCCACCTGTACACCCATGAGAGGTACAGATGCAATCATGTGGACAGTAAAGTTCAGAAACGGAAAGATCATGAGATTCAAGTTCCCAATCAGAACCACACCATGGGGCTCAATTCAGCCATATGAGGGTATGCCAGAGCCTAACCTTGACGGATTGAAGGACGAACTCCTTGTAGGTGAGCCTGACATCCTTGAGATCAGCGAATTGCCCACACTCAAGAAGTAATGTTAATTTGGAGGTGTAAGGAATGGTAGAACCAAAGGTTGAGAAGGTTGAGAGCGACATTTTGATAATTGGTGGTGGTTTCTCCGGATGTGGAGCAGCCTACGAAGCAGCCTACTGGGCAAAGGCTGCAGGTCTGAAGGTCGTAATGGTTGAAAAGGCTGCAATTGAGAGAAGTGGTGCTGTTGCCCAGGGTCTGTCTGCTATAAACACATACCTTGGAATGTCTGGTAAGGTTATCTTCGGTCAGCACACACCTGAAGACTTCGTCAAATACGTTACAAACGACATGATGGGTATTGCAAGAGAAGACCTCGTTTACGATGTTGCAAGACACGTTGACGGTACTGTTCACCTCTTCGAGAAATGGGGTCTCCCAATCTGGAAAGAAGGCGACAAGTATGTAAGAGAGGGTCCCTGGCAGATAATGATTCACGGTGAATCTTACAAGCCAATTATTGCTGAAGCAGCCAAAATGGCTCTTGGTGAGGAGAACATCTACGAGAGAGTCTTCATCACACACCTGCTCAAGGACAAGAACGACCCAAGCAGAATTGCTGGAGCTGTTGGTTTCAGCGTAAGAGAGGACAAGTTCTACGTGTTCAAGGCTAAGGCAGTCATCATCGCAACTGGTGGAGCTACAATGCTCTTCAGACCAAGAAGCACTGGTGAAGGTCTCGGTAGAACCTGGTATGCAATCTTCGACACAGGTTCTGGTTATGCAATGGCCCTCTGGGCTGGTGCTGAGCTGACCCAGATGGAGCACAGATTCATCCCGCTGAGATTTAAGGACGGTTACGGTCCAGTCGGTGCCTGGTTCCTGCTCTTCAAGTCAACTGCAACAAACTGCTACGATGAGGAATACATAAAGAACAAGGACTCAATCGCTCAGTACAAGCCATATGCAGACGCAACACCAACCCCAACCCCACTGAGAAACCACCAGGCACTCGAAGAGCTCGTTAACGGAAGAGGTCCTATCTACATGAGAACAGACATCGCCATCCAGAAACTCCAGGAAGAGGGTAAGGACCTCAAGAAGCTCATCAACGAAGCTTGGGAAGACTTCCTGGACATGACAGTCTCACAGGCACTGCTCTGGGCTGCAATGAACATCGAGCCAGAGAAGAAGCCGTCTGAAATCTACCCAGCAGAGCCATACATCATGGGTTCACACTCCGGATGTTCAGGTATCTGGGTCTGTGGTCCTGAGGACATCATGCCAGAAGAATACAAGCAGACCTTCCCAGCAGTCTACAACAGAATGACAACCGTCAAGGGTCTGTTCGCAATCGGAGACAACGCTGGTGCTTCGGCCCACAAGTTCTCATCCGGTTCATTCACAGAGGGTAGACTTGCCGGTAAGGCAGCAGTCAAGTACTGTGTTGAGAATGACTACACGCCAGAAATCGACGAGGCAAAGGTCGAGGAACTCAAGCAGCTCATCTACAAGCCATTCGAGGTATACGAGAAGGGCAAGGGTGCATCCACAAAAGACGACGTCAACCCGAACTACATCCTGCCGAAGCAGGGTCTGTTCAGACTCCAGAAGATCATGGATGAGTATGCTGCCGGTGCAACCACCTGGTACAGAACCAACGAGAAGATGCTCGAGAGAGGTCTCGAGCTCCTCCAGATGCTCAAGGAGGATCTCACAAACCTCGCTGCAAGAGACCTCCACGAGCTGCTGAGATGCTGGGAGCTCATCCACAGAGTCTGGACTGCAGAGGCCCACATCAGACACATGCTCTTCAGAAAGGAGACCAGATGGCCTGGATACTACTACAGAACAGACTACCCGAACATCGACGACGAGAACTGGAAGGTCTTCGTCAACAGCAGATACAACGCAGAGACTGGCGAATGGGAAGTCTTCACCAGGCCATACGTCCAGCTTGTTAAGTAAGGCGGTTCAAATGCTTGAACCCAAATTTTTTTATTTTAATTTTGTTATTTTGAAAGCTAATTTATATCAGCCTTTTGTAGATACTTGTGAAAATACTTATGAAAACTTCAGGGAGGAATAGTATGAGCGAAGAGAGAGCGGTAACTGCAAATGGGAACATTTTAGTAATTGGTGGAGGAATTTCAGGTTTAACGGCAGCCATTGAAGCAGCTGAAGCTGGTTACAACGTTTATCTTGTGGAAAAGAACCCCTACCTGGGTGGAAGAGTAGCTCAGCTCTATAGATATTTCCCGAAGCTGTGCCCCCCTTACTGTGGTTTGGAGATCTTCTTCAAGAGAATTAGAAGCAATCCCAAAATCAAGTTTTTCACGCTGGCTGAGGTGGAAAATGTATCCGGGCAGCCAGGGGCATATAATGTCACGATCAAGCTAAACCCACGTTACGTTGATCTGGAGAAATGCACTGCGTGTGGAGAGTGTGTAAAGGTTTGTCCAGCCGAGAAGCCTAATGAATTTAATTATGGAATGGATAAAACAAAGGCAATCTACCTGCCACATGAGATGGCGTTCCCCATGAAATATGTGATTGACCCTGATTATTGTCAGAAGGCTGATGGCTGCAAGGCTTGTGTTGAAGCTTGCAAATATGATGCCATAAACCAGGATATGGAACCAAAAACAATGAATATTCAGGTTGGAGCGATCATACTGGCCACCGGCTGGCAGCCATACGATGCAACCAAGCTTGACAACCTCGGTTTTGGCAAGTATGAGAACGTAATTACAAATGTAATGATGGAAAGACTGGCGGCAATCAATGGTCCTACAAAGGGTAAAATTGTAAGACCATCTGATGGTAAGGAAATTGAAAGTATAGCTTTTGTCCAGTGTGCTGGTAGCAGAGATGAGAATCACCTCCCTTACTGCTCGGCAGTCTGTTGCCTTGCATCTCTGAAGCAGGCAACCTATGTTAGGGAACAGTATCCTGAAGCAAAGATTTACATCTTCTACATCGACATTAGAGCCCTCGGCAGATTTGAGGACTTCTACAGAAAAGTTCAGAGTGATGAGAACATCATTCTCATAAAGGGTAAGGCTGTCAAGATTACGGAAGATCCCGAGACAAAAGATCTGATTGTAGAAGCAGAGAACACGCTTACTGGGGAGAAAATCAAACAGAAGGTCAACATGGTTGTTCTCGCAACGGGCATGGAACCGGTGGCCAAGAACCTCAAGATTCCCGGTATTGATGTTGCCAAAGACGACTTTGGATTCATCGCTCCTTCTCAGAACTCCGGCGTTTATGGAGTGGGTTGTGCCAGAAAGCCAGCAGACGTAGCATCAAGTGTTGAGGACGCAACCGGAGCAGCACTTAAGGCCATTCAATGTGTTGTGAGGAGGTGAGTTAATTGTCCAATGATGAAAAGAAGGTAGAGAAGAAGATCGGTGTTTACATCTGTACGGGCTGTGGGATAAGCGAGGCAATAGATGTTGAGAAGCTAGTCAATGTTGCAACTGAAGAACTGAAGGTTCCTGTGTGCAAGACTAACGAGTTCCTCTGTGGTGAAAATGGTGTTCAGCTCATTAAGGATGATATAGAGAAAGAGGGAGTTAACACAATTGTAATTGCCGCCTGCTCACCACGTGTCAACTGGGACGTTTTTGATTTCGGCTCGAATATCGTTGAGAGGGTTAACCTGAGAGAGGGAGTGGCCTGGAGCCACGAACCAAAAGATGAAGCCACCCAGGAGCTGGCTGAAGATTATCTCAGAATAGGTATCGTAAAGGCTCAGAAGACTGAACCTCCTGAACCACTTATTGAAGAAACAAGTAAGATGATACTGGTTGTTGGAGGAGGTATTACAGGTATAACTGCTGCACTCGAGGCTGCAAATGCTGGTTACGAAGTGGTTTTGGTTGAGAAGGAGGCAGAACTTGGAGGATGGGTTGCAAAGTATCCCAAGATAACTCCAACAAAGCCACCCTACAACACGCTCGAAGAACCTGATATACAGAGCAAGATAAAAGAAGTTGAAGAAAATCCAAAGATTAAGGTTCTCACGTCCACCAAAATAGAACGCATCTCAGGACAGCCCGGAATGTTTGATGTTGTCGTTAATAAGGATGGCAACACTGAGGAATTCAGAGTAGGTGCAATTGTTGTTGCAACTGGCTGGAAGCCTTACGATGCCAGCAAGCTTGAGGATCTTGGATATGGTAAATTTGAGAACGTCGTCACAAACGTTGAGTTTGAAGAGATGGCAAGAGAGGGTAAGCTCAGTGGGGTTGACAGTGTTGCATTTATTCAGTGTGCTGGGCAGAGGGATGAGAACCACCTGCCATATTGTTCTGCAGTATGCTGTAAAGTTTCACTGAAGCAGGCAAAGTATCTCAGGGAAGCAAATCCTGACTCTAAGGCATACATATTCTACAAGGACATGAGAACTCCCGCACAGGATGAGGAATTCTACAAGGCAATGCAGGATGATCCGGGCATATTCCTGACAAAGGGCGAAGTCAAGGGCATAAGTGAGGAAGATGGAAAGCTTGTTGTTGAAGTTGACGACACTCTGATGGGTGAACCGATAAAGGTCAAGGTAGATCTCGTTGTTCTTGCAACTGGAATGCTCTCATCAATGTATGGAATCTACACCACCAAGGAAGAGTTCCCAGAGGATGGAAAGATACCGTACTCTCACATCGAGCAGAAGGAGCTCTCTCCTGAGATTGTGGAAGAAATCAAATCAAGAGGCCAGATACTGAACCTCCAGTACAGACAGGGTCCAGAACTGCCAACATTGAGGTACGGGTTCCCTGACTCGAACTTCATATGCTTCCCATATGAGAGCAGAAGAACGGGTATCTATGCTGCAGGATGTGTAAAAACACCGATGGATGTATCTTCATGTATTGAGGATGCAATGGGTGCCGCTCTGAAGGCAATCCAGTGTGTTGAACTTGTGGCTCAGGGAGCAACAACATTCCCGAGAACGGGAGATGTAGACTATCCGATATTCTTCCTCCAGAGATGTACACAGTGTAAGAGATGTACCGAGGAATGTCCATTCGGTGCCCTTGATGAGGATGAGAAGGGTACACCAAAGCCAAATCCACTGAGATGCAGAAGATGTGGAACCTGCTTTGGAGCATGTCCTGAGAGAATTATCTCATTCAAGGGATACTCAGTTGACATGATGTCATCAATAATCAAGGCGATAAATGTGCCTGAAGAGGAAGAGAAGCTGAGAATCATCGCATTCTTCTGTGAGAATGATGCTTATCCAGCACTCGACATGGCTGCCATGAATGGACTCAAGTACAACCCGAGCGTCCGTATAGTTCCTGTAAGGTGCCTTGGTGCTGTTAACGTCGTCTTCATTGCAGACGCACTATCAAGAGGTATTGACGGAATTCTGCTTGTTGGATGTAAGTACGGCGAAGATTACCAGTGCCACTTCATAAGAGGTAGTGAACTTGCAAACAGAAGAATGGAGAACGTGCAGGAAACCCTGCAGAGACTCATGCTTGAGCCAGAGAGAGTTAAGCTGGTCCAGCTTGCAATAACAGACTTCGACAAGATATCTCAGATCATTGACGAATTCGTTGAGCAGATCAAGCAGGTAGGACCCAACCCATACAAAGGCTTCTGAAGGAGGGGTGTTAAGATGGAGCATTATATGGAACCCGATCCAAAATTTGTTAAGGATATCATCACTGCTGGTGGAAAGTCCTTAAAGAAGTGTTTCCAGTGTGCAACCTGTTCAGTGATGTGTCCTCTCTCACCCGACAAGAAACCATTCCCGAGAAAAGAGATGATATGGGCACAGTGGGGGCTTAAGGAAAAGCTTCTTAGTGATCCGGACATCTGGCTCTGTCACCAGTGCAATGACTGTTCATCTTACTGCCCAAGAGGAGCAAAGCCTGGAGAGGTACTTGGAGCGCTAAGAGCTGTAGCAATTGCCAATTATTCTTTTCCAAGTTTTATTGCCAAGGCATTCCTTAACCCGGTATTCCTACCGCTACTCTTCCTGGTTCCAATAGTTCTACTGGGCATATACTTCTCGATCTTCGGATTCCACATTCCTGAAGGCGAAGTGGTGTTCTCACATTTCATACCACATGAACACGTTGAGATCGCAGGTTTCATTGTTGGAGCCTATGTTGCAGTGGCAATCCTTATAGGCCTATGGAGGTACTGGCGTGCAATAACATCAGGTACAGGCAAGGTAGTCTACGTGCCACTTGGTGATGGTAAGGTTGAACAGACAGAGGGATTCTGGGGTGCGCTGATCCCGACACTTATCGACATAATATTCCACAATAAGTTCAAAGAATGTGGTGAAGCCAATTATCGCTACTTCACGCACTTCGGTGTCTTCTATGGATTCATTCTTCTTGGAATATCTACGCTCGGTGCAGTAGTCTACCTCCTTATGGGCAGAGAACTTGGATTGCCTGTGACGGATCCTGTTAAGATTATTGGTAACATTGGTGCAGTTCTGCTTCTGGGAGGCTGTACATGGTTAGTCTATGCCAGGATTGTCAAGAAGGACAAGTTCGGCTTTGGTTCATACTTTGACTGGTTCTTCCTTGGACTGCTGTTCCTGGTCGGAATAACTGGAGCACTCACTGAACTGGCAAGACTTGCTCAGAGTACCGCTGCCTACTGGCTGTATATGGTGCACCTAGTTGTAGTCTTTGCACTGCTGGTATACGCACCATACTCAAAGTTTGCTCACCTTGCATACAGAGCAATAACGATGGTCTACGAGAAGAGCGGCCTTAGAGAGAAAGCGTAGCTTGAAGAGAATTGAAATTATTTTATTTATTCTTTAATTTTGCTTTTTTGTTATTGTTTTGGTTTTTGCTTGCTTTGTAGCAGGAATTGGATTTATCTCTCCTTGTTGCTGCATGCTGTAATACTATTTTAGTAAATAATATATTTTTCAACAAGCTTTAAATATGTTCTAGAATATACAAAAAACTGGTGTTAAAAAATGTTTGAAAAAATTCTGTTTCCGACAGATTTTTCGGAGGTATCCTTACACGCTCTGGAGAATTGTATACCCACACTCTTCGATATGGGTGCAAAGGAATTGATAGTGGTTCATGTTATAGACATTATCCCTGAGGATATTAAGGCAATGGAAGTTCTGGAAAAGAGTGCCAGAGAAAAACTCGATGTGATACTGGATATTTTAAGGGATGGGGGGATTAAAGTGAGTGGCATTACATGCTTCGGCAATCCACCATCGAAGATCGCCAGTGAGGCGAAATGCCCCTCAATTGAAATTGTGGAAAAAGCTACATGCGAGCAGGTGGATTTGATTGTTATTCCATCGAGAGGGAAGAACATTATGATGGAGAAGTTTCTCGGGAGCACAGCCAAGAATGTGATAAGAAACAGCAGTGTTCCTATTCTTCTATTAAAATATGAATGGAATAAAGATGAGGAGAGTATTGAATGCATTACTGAATGCAGGGAGAACATGTTTGAAAAACCCCTGATAACAATAGACTTCTCGGAAAGCTCGGAAAAGATAGTGAATGCCATTGGGAAAATTGAAGATAAAATAAAGGAAGGAGTACTTTTCCATGTCATCGATTATGGTAGCTCTTATGAGTTTGGGGAAAACGCGAAGAAGGCGTTATCAGACCTTGAAGTGTATGAAAAGCAATTCAGCTTTCCAGTTGAAAAGGAAGTGGATTTTGGAATAGCATTCAGGAACATCCTCAACGAAGCACTTGCTAAAAAGTCAACTGTAATTGTTGTTGGTAGGGTTAAAAAAGGACCGCTAAGGGAGATTGTAATTGGAAGTACGGCTGATGCTGTAATAGGGGAATCAAAACTACCTGTTCTTGTGGTTCCTGGAGTCGCTGGTTAAACACTTTAGAAAAGTGATACTAGCATAGTATGTAATTTCGAAAATTTTAAATATTGTCTTCTTATCTTTCCTAGTGAATGCATCAAATAGTGCCTTCCAGAAGCTCAGGATTTAAGTTTTGGTTTGGCTTTTTTAGCTTTAGCTGGTTTTATTGGTTTTAATTAAAACCTTCTGAAGAGGTGTTGGGTTTTATGTGGTTTGTGTTATATCCTCCCGTTCTAAATATATTGTCTATAAAAATAAAAAAAGGTGAATGATATGGTTGGGAAAAAGAGAAGGTTGAGAAGGATCCTGAAGGACGGAAGGACACTGATAGTGCCCATGGACCACGGCATAACGAGTCCGGTTAGAGGGTTGGAAAAAGTAGACAGAATTCTAAAACAGATAGATGGTGTGGTGGATGCAGTTGTGTTGCACAAAGGTATCGTAAAGAACTCTGCATACCTTGGCGAAACGGACATGGGATTGATTATTCATCTCAGCGCTTCGACGTCCCTCAACAATCCAAACGACAAGAGAATAATCACAAGCGTTGAAAAAGCCATTGAGCTTGGTGCAGATGCGGTTAGCATACATGTGAACGTTGGAAGTGAAACTGATGGGAGACAATTAAGCGAGGCGGGAATGATTGCGGAACTATGTGACTCCTACGGCATGCCACTCCTTGCTATGATGTATCCGAGGGGTAACGGGATAAATGAGAAGGATGTCAGTGCAGTAAAGCATGCTGTAAGAGTGGGCTACGAACTAGGAGCCGACATAATCAAAACAAATTACACGGGCAGCATGGAAAGTTTTGCTGAGGTGGTTGAGTGTTCTGATGTGCCTGTTGTTATAGCTGGAGGCTCAAAGGAAAGTGATGTGGATTTGCTTGCCGAGGTACGGGAAGCCATGCTTGCAGGGGCAGCGGGAGTGGCTGTTGGCAGGAACGTATTCCAGCACCCCAACCCCCGTGCTATAGCAAAGGCTTTAAGGCGTGTGATACACGATGACATAGGTGTAGAGTTAGCAAAGGAGGTTTTATATGAAGGAGATATGGCTGCTGAGCACAGGAGATAACTGGAACGAGGAGAAGGGGAGGATTACAGATGCCATAGAGCTCGGTTACACTGGAGTTATTGTTAAAGAGAAATTTATGGACAAAGCGAAGAAACTCGGGAGAATAGAGGTTATAGGTGTAAAGGATTCGAAGGGAGTATCTCCTGATGGGAAGGTTGCTTACTTCATCGATATAACTTCGGGTAAGGATCAGGATAGGGCAGTGGAACTGTCTAAGGAGGCTGATTATCTATTCCTGAACTTCTCTGATTGGAAAATAATTCCCCTGGAAAACCTGATAGCAATGCGGAAGAAGGCAAAGCTAATTGCTAAGGTAAACAGCCTGGAAGATGCAAAGG
This sequence comes from uncultured archaeon, assembly GCA_964652135.1. Classification (GTDB taxonomy): domain Archaea; phylum Halobacteriota; class Archaeoglobi; order Archaeoglobales; family Archaeoglobaceae; genus CAZZAF01. The sequence continues at coordinate 40,708 of CAZZAF010000004.1, read as the reverse complement.
TTGTTCTGACAACGCTTGAAAAGGGAGCGGATGGTATTGTAGTTGATAGCTCGGATAGAGATGAACTGAGAAAGTTCTCTGAGCTTGTTACGGCAGGGGAAGGCAGAATTGAACTCAAGAAAGCTAAAATTGTTGAGATTAAGCCACTTGGAATTGGAGAAAGAGTTTGTATTGACACAGTATCACTGATGAGCGTTGGAGAAGGAATGCTCGTTGGAAATAAAGCTAGCTTCATGTTCCTTGTTGCCAGCGAAAGTGAGGAGAGTGAATATGTTGCATCCCGCCCCTTCAGAGTCAATGCTGGAAGTGTAAATGCCTATCTGAAGGTTGGAGAGAAAACAAAGTATCTTGCAGAGCTTAAGGCTGGAGACGAGGTGGAAATAGTCAGATACGATGGGGCTGCGAGGAAGACCTATGTTGGAAGGGTCAAGATCGAAAAGAGACCGCTTATCCTGCTAAGAGCAGTGGCTGACGGTGAAGAGGGGACAGTCATCCTGCAAAATGCTGAAACTATAAAGCTCATTTCACCTGACGGGAAACATGTATCAATTTCCTCGCTGAAGGAAGGTGATGAAGTCCTCACATGGATAGGAAAAAAAGGAAGACATTTCGGAACGGAAGTGGAAGAATTCATAATTGAAAAGTGAGGGGCTATGCAAATCGTGGTCTCTGTTACGAGTCTTGATGATGCTGTAAAGGCAGTGGGTGTTGCGGATGTAATTGAACTAAGGCTGGATCTGTTTGATTCATTGCCCGAACCGAATAAAATTGTTGAATTGCAGAAGCCAAAAATAGTCACAGTCAGGCGAACCAGAGAAGGCGGGAAATACGATGGTAGCGAGGAAGAGAGGCTTGAATTGATAAAAAGATACTCAAACTTTGCCGATTATGTTGACATCGAAAATGATGCTGGAGATGAGTTTTTTGATGTAGATTGTAAAGTAATCGAATCGTACCACAATTTCAGAGAAACTCCGAGCTATGATGAATTGAAGGACATGGTTGGGGCTAAAAGAGGTGACATCTTCAAAATAGCCACCCTCGGCAGAACTAAGTCCGATGTACTGACGATTACAAGAATTTTAACCGAATACGAGGATGTTGTTGCATTTCTTATGGGTGAGCATTTTACGTTTACCCGTGTAATGTCTGTATTTCTTGGATCTCCTTTCATCTATTGCTATATCGGAAAATCTGTTGCACCAGGTCAGCTTGAAGCTCAAAAGGCGAGAAAAATAATCGAAATATTGAGGGGGCAGCAATGAAGATATTGATATACGGGATGGGTGGGATGGGAAAATTCTTCAGAGACTTCTTCTTCTCACGTGGTTACAGTGTTGCTGGATATGACATTCTAGAAGACAGGAGAGACATACGCGAGGACGAAATAAAGAACTACGACGTTATATTTCTGTGTGTCCCAATGAATACTGTAGGTGATGCTCTAAGCGTTTTAAAGAAGAAAGCTAAAAAAACCGCACTAATAGTGGATATATCTTCAATAAAGAAGGATGTTCTGCCACTTCTTGATGAATCAGGATTTGATTATTTGAGCATTCATCCAATGTTTGGGCCAGATAGTGAGATAGGACTTTCAAACATAATTGTAGTTGTTGAATCTGGAAGAGATGAGGAGAAAATAATTCTTGGTGAGATGAGGAAAGCTGGAGCGGTAATCAGCTACTTGCCCCGCGATAAACACGATGAAAAGATGGCAGAAATACAGGGTATCTCCCACTTCCTTCTAGTTGGTATGGCAAACTTTCTGGCGGACAGGTTCAGCAGAGATGAATTGAAATATGCTTCCCCTATATTCTCGGTTCTCTACAAGCTGTCATCTCGTGTGCTCAGTCAGGACTGGAGAATGTACTATTTCATTCAGAAGAATGCAGAAGAGCTTAGAGAAGAGTTCCTGCAAAAGATGTCTGAACTCCATGAAAGACTGAAAGATGTGAATCAGTTCCACGATTTATTCAGGCAGCTATCCACAAAATTCGATGATTACAGGAACAGCACACTTATTCTTGATGCGTTTAAAGCCACACAGGATGTTGAGGATCTGGATTTACTCAGAGGGTATATCAGAGCTGTTAATTCCCTCATCTTGAGGCTGATTGAAAGGAGGATAGAGGCGGGAAGGAGAATTGCTCTACACAAAAAATCCAGAAATGAACCGATCGAGATTCAGGATCTTGAGGAGGTAAAGATAAAGGACCTGCTTACCAGAACAGATCTCAATCCAATCTATATTCAGGACGTTTTTGAAACCATAATGCGCCTGACAAAGGAAGAGGAGTACAAGGTACTCGGGATCTGCAAGACACTTGCTGTTCTAGGGCCAATGGGCAGCTTTAGTGAGGAAGCAGCATTAAAGCTTGTGGGCTCAAGAATGCCATTGAAATATTGTGCAACGACTGATGAAATAATCAGAACAGTTGAGGAGGGTAAAGCGGACTACGGACTTGTGCCAATTGAAAACTCAGTGAATGGAACAGTTTTGCCCGTTCTTGATGCATTACTCACCCACGATGTCGAAGTGTTTGGTGAAACAACTCTTCAAATCAATCACTGTCTAGCAGCGAAGCGAAAAATCCTGTTAAAGGAGATAAAAAGAGTTTATTCTCACCCGCAGGCAATAGCACAGTGTATAGGATTTATAAACAACTATCTGCCGAATGCTGAGCTTAGATACACCAGCAGCACATCGGATGCCATATCTCTGCTTGATGACTACTCTGCAGCCATAATCTCCGAGAATGCTGCCAAACTCCACAAGCTATATGTATTGAGGAAAGGAATCCAGGATGCTAAGGGAAGAAATGTAACGAGGTTTTACATCATCAGAAAGAGAGGGAGTGGAGAGAGAAAAGGTTCGATAACTTCTCTGTTCTTCGGTGTGGAGGATAAGCCTGGAGCTCTTAAGGAGGTTCTTGAAGTATTCTACAGGAATGGTATAAATCTCAGAAAGCTCGAATCTCGTCCGGCTGGAACTGGTTTGGGAGATTACATCTTCTTTGTTGAGGTTGAAAAAGATCTGAGTGAGGAAGATCTGGTGGAGCTGAGAGGAGTTACAACATTCTATCACATTGTGGGTGTTTTTGATAACATGGAGAAACTCGATATTTGGGAGTAAACATTCTAGCCATTCTTTTATTTTATGAAGTATTAGGGCTGATGGAATAATTGTGATTTATCTTTTTTAGTTATTTAAATTTTGGATGTCTATTTAATTTAGAATCAGCGTATTCTCGATTTACGCAGGTTATACCTGTCCTTTTGTCGGCATCTTACTTTGAGGAAAAAGACTTAAATATCGGACTTGTATTCGATGCAATTGAAGAAATATGAACGGAAACGCATTGAACATGCCTGCCAACGGATCGAAAACTCCAGAGAAGGCGAATATTTCAGGATACTCGGCAAAGTCGTCGGATAAACCGTTGGTACCTCAGAAAATATTTTTCACTTCTGGTGTTGGTGTTCATGAGGATGCTCTTGTCTCTTTTGAACTTGCGTTGAGGGATGCTGGTATTGAGAAGTTCAACCTTGTGCCAGTGAGCAGTATCTATCCGCCTGGATGTGAAATTGTAGACAAGGCTGAAGGACTCAAGGAACTGTATCCTGGGCAGATCGTATTCTGTGTTATGGCTAGGATTACCACCAATGAAGCTGGAAAGACTGCTTATGCCAGCATTGGTGTCGCAATCCCTGAGGACTCATCATTAAATGGGTATCTAACGGAGTATCACGGCTATTGCGATCCAGAAGAAGATGTTGGTAAGTATGCCGAAGACATGGCTGCATACATGCTTGAAACAGCCTTTGAAACCAAAGTTGCACGAAAATTCAATGTAACAAGAAAGGCTGTTGTTGAAGAGGGCAAATACACGACCGTTGTGGCGGCTGCTGTTTTTGTGATGTAATGTTTATGTTCCTGCAATCTTCAACCTATCGCTTTTAATGTGTTAACCACTCTACGCCTCTTATCGCGGATACACGTTCTAGGTTTTGATAGAATCCCTAACAGAAACTGTCTATCTAAAACATAGTATACTGTATTTGCAGGATTGGAAATGAAGTGTGGAGCTGCTTGTTTAGCTTCAAAATGAGTTAATCGCCGGGGATAAGCGATGGGCCCGCGGGGGTTTGAACCCCGGACCTCTCGCTTATCAGGCGAGCGCTCTAACCAGGCTGAGCCACGGGCCCCCAGAATCTAGAAGCATCTGCTTCAGTAGGATACTTAAATCTTTTTGTTGTTCATCATATGAAATCCCATATCTCAATTCTGCGCATCTCTCTTATGAAACCAAAGGGGATACCCTTCGCTTTTGCCCTCTTTTTCAGATTTTTATCGTTTGTTATTAGAACACACCCGTATTTTTCTGCTGTAGCAAGAAGAGCAGCATCTGTTCCCGCAGCTTCAACTTCAACGACCTCACAGTCTTTGCAGGCTGATAATAGATTGAGTGCAAATCTTGCAGCGAGTCTTTCTCGTCCTTTAAGTGATATTTTTAGCCTTTCCAGCTCTTCAACAACTTTTGATGGTATTATAAACTTGTTGAAGCCAAGTTCCCTTAGCTGAGTAAAAACATCTATTTTTTCAAGAAAAATATACATTAAAATATTTGTATCGAGAGTAGCGCATTTTACTTTATTGTTCCTGCACCTATCAGTCTCCATCTTGAACCGACTCTTCTGCTTATTGCAACCCTTGAGCCACTTTCAGCACAAACTGGACGCTTCAGTTTTACCTCTACAATGTCTTCTCTTGCAGAAGTGACGATTCCGAGTGTTGTTGCGGTACCAATACTGAGCATTAATGGTTCATTCATCTTTATCTTTTCAACGCGCAGTTCTTCTTCTGTTCCAACGACTCTCTCCAGTAGCTGCACATCCATTGTAAATTCGAAGAGTACATCTGGTAGACTATCTGGATAACCGAGCACATTGCCTACGAGGGCATCGCTCTTGGTCAGGTATGGATCGAGTTTTGTTGAAACACCGATCAAACCACCGGGTGTGGCTTCTTCAACACTTCTTCCGGATGCCATTATTCCTACAACCTCAGAGAAGAGAGGTTCCCACGTTTGTCTCTTTTCATCTTTGATTCCGGGTCTTATTTCTATTTCATCTCCTACTTTGAGCCTGCCTCTTGAGAGGCTTCCTCCAACAACTCCTCCAATCAGGTTTTCTGGCTTTGTACCGGGTTTATTTACATCAAAGCTTCTTGCTATATGCATTAGCGGTGGGGCATCAAGATCTCTCTCAGGTGTTGGTATTACCTCTTCAATGGCCTCAATAAGTGCATCTATGTTGACCCTCTGCTGTGCTGATATTGGGATTATCGGGGCATCTTCAGCAACTGTGCCTTTTACAAATTCCTTAATCTCCTTGTAGTTTTCAAGTATTCTCTCTTTCGATACAATATCTATCTTATTCTGGACAATAACAATATTCTTAACACCTATAATTTCGAGAGCCATCAAATGCTCCTTCGTCTGGGGTCTGGGGCACTTTTCGTTGGCTGCAATAACCAATACGGCCCCATCCATCAGGGCTGCACCGCTGAGCATTGTAGCCATCAGTGTTTCGTGGCCAGGACTATCAACGAAAGAAACCGTTCTCAGGATTTCAGTTTCAACTCCGTGGATCGGACAAACCTTTTCGACAGTGTAAGCTTTTGGTGGCTCGCAAAGAGGACATTTCCTGAATGTTGCATCAGCATAACCGAGTCTTATTGAAATTCCTCTTTTTAATTCCTCGCTGTGTCTATCTGTCCAGACACCACTAAGTGCAGCCACAAGAGTAGTTTTACCATGGTCAACATGACCAACCATTCCAATATTTACTTCTGGAAGCGGGACGTCATTTTTTCCTTTCATGATGAAATTAACGCTTTCAGCGTTGTATTTAAAACTTTCATTTGAGGTAGAGCTATGATCAAAGCTTAAATAGTTAGACCTGGCAAACTTCAACCAATGCATTCAGGGGTGATGCTCATGGATGAAGTAAATAAAATTGTTACTTTATGTGGTAAAGATTGGGCAAAAATCGGTGTTGAATTTACATTTCTTGGTGGTAAAGGGGAATGTGAAAATTGTAAGGTTAAGAGAACATGTCTTAGGCTTAGAGAAGGAGCAAAGTACAAAATTGTAGGTCTTAGGGATGGAACTGTACAGGAATGCCCCCTTCATGATGAAGGTGTTGTAGCTGTGGAAGTCGTCGAATTGCCAATCATGGCTTTAATTGACTCCAAAATGGCTGTTGAAGGTGCAAAACTCCACTTTGAGAACAGATGCAATACTCTAGATTGTTCAATGTACAATCTCTGTAATCCAGTGGAGCTGAGAGCTGGTGGAGTTGTTGTGGTTGAGAGAGTTATTGGCGACGCTCCTGAGCGATGTGCAAAGGGTTATGCAATGAAGGTTGTTGAGCTAAAGAGAGAAGAAACCTCTTGATTTTTTATTAGTTATTTATATCTTAATTTTTATTGCAATTTTAGGGAGTTTACCGTTCCCGGATTCAGGCATAAAACTTTATCGGGAAGAAATCATACTGAATAGAGGTGATTGGTATGGAGGTTTTTGACACGCACATCCATTCCGAAGGCAGGAGCGTAGAAGATCTTTCAAAAATGGTGGAAAAAGGGATAAAGATTGCAATCACCTGTGCATTCTATCCCATACAGCCGTTATTTCAGGAAACTTTAATTGATCTCTTTAGAAAGCTGACTATTTACGAAAGAAGGAGGGGTGAAAGAGCGGGAATGGAAATTTATGCTGCAGTAGGAATTCATCCGAGATGCATTCCGCCTGAGTATTCTAGGATACTTGAATTCATGGAAACCAATGATGGATGGGTAGCTTTTGGAGAGATTGGACTGGAAACTGGAGATGCTAAGGAAGTTGATGTCTTCAGAGAACAGATTAAACTGGCTAAGAAAATTGACATGCGCTGTATAATTCACACCCCGAGAAGGAACAAAGAGAAAATCACTGCGAAGATACTTCAGATACTGAATGATCTGTCATTTCCAGAAGAGCTGGCTGTTATAGACCATGTAACCATGGAAACTGCTGATGAAATACTTAAAGCTGGTTATCATGTTGGTCTTACGGTTCAACCCGGCAAACTTACAGAAAAAGATGTTTACGAGATTGTCTCCAGATTTGGAGCAGAAAAAACAGTTTTGAATAGTGATACCGGATTCAGCAGATCTGATATGTTCGCAACCGTAAAGGCTGCTGAATACCTACTTGAGAATGGTGTGGATAAGAAAGACGTTGAAAAACTAGCATACAAGAATGCTAGGGAGTTTTTCGGGATTTAACGTTCGTACAATTTAGAATTATCATGAACACGACAAAGTTTATATAAGGAGAGTAACGACGAGACAGAAATACCAGATTGGGAGGAGTTAGAATTGGCAGAAATAACGGAAGTTAGAATCTATAAGGCGAGAACTGAGGGAGTTGTGAAAGCATACGCGTCTGTCTCCCTCGACAATGAGTTTGTTGTGAAAGGAATAAAGGTTTTGGAAGGAGAAAATGGTCTTTGGGTAAGCATGCCAAGTAGAAAGAGTAAGAATGGTACCTTCCAGGACATATTCCATCCGGCAAGTAAGGAAGCCAGAGAAAAAATTGTAAATGCTGTTCTCGAAGCGTATAGAGAGCAGATTTAATGCTCAAGTTTGATAATGTTTAATTCTGTATTCTCTTATCTTTTCTTTTGCTCCATTAAAAGAAGGTTTTTTATAAAGTTGTTAACAAGAGTTTAGCATGGATGAAGGAGTAACTAGAATAGGTGTAAGCTTGCCAAAAAATCTGCTTGATGAGTTTGACAGTATAATAATAACGAGGGGCTACTCTTCTCGCAGCGAAGCTATAAGGGATGCAATTAGGAATTACATTGTAGAATACAAGTGGCTTGAAAAAGAGGAGGGTGAAATCGTAGGTGTTTTGACTGTGCTGTATAATCACCATTTCAAAGGCACGAGCGATGCTATAATTTCCCTGCAGCACGATTTTGGCGATATAATCACGACAACACTTCATGTACATCTCAGCGATGAAAACTGTCTCGAGATGATAATTGTCAAGGGGGATATGGCCAAGATAAAGAAGCTCGTGGACAAGATTACGACAATTAAGGGCGTATCGAATGCAAGGTTGATAACAGCCATTAGAGAGCAATCATAAGCGTTGAGTCCAACTTTTAATGGAAATCTCAGCCATACCTGTTATCTATCGCGGCTACTCCGTATAATCTATCATCCCTCTGATCACTCCTTTTTTGTTCCACTGGGAATTGGAATTTTCTAGAAAGGTTAAAAAATAGAATTTTCGATATAGGGTAGGATAGATGTATTTTAAACCCGTTTAAAATCATCCTGGAACCTTACTATATCGTCCTCACCCAGGTACTCCCCAATTTGGATTTCAATGACCTCCAGAGGTAACATTCCCGGATTCTCAAGCCTATGCTTTTTGCCGGCGTGTATAAATGTGCTCTCCCCCTTGCGGAGTAAAAACTCTTTATCCTCGACAGTAACCTTTGCCGTCCCCTTGACAACTACCCAGTGTTCACTTCTGTGGTAATGTTTTTGCAAACTCAACCTTTTTTTAGGTAAAACAGTCAATCTTTTGATTTTATAGAAATCTCCCTCTTCCAGAACCGTAAAAGAGCCCCAGGGGCGGTAAGAAGTTCTATGAACTTCAGCTCTTTCATCACCTTTTGATTTCAAGATCTCAACCACATCCTTAACTTTTTGAGCATCTTTTTTTGAACAGACGAGAACAGCATCTCTCGTATCCACAATAACTGTATCCTCAACACCAATTGCTACAATAAGCTTCTCTCCAAACATAAAATTATTTTTCGAGTCTATTGATATGCATTCTCCTTTGACGACGTCTCCTTTTCTGTTCTTTTCGAAAACTTCGTACAACGCATCAAAGCTACCAACATCACTCCAGAATGTATCAAGAGGTACAACTGCAGCCTTATCGGTTTTCTCCATTATACCGTAGTCAATAGATATCTCTGGCACATTTTTGTATGTATTCTCGATGTCGTCAGTTTCAAATGCTTTTGCAACTTCGGGCTGGTGAATCTTGCATTCTTCAATGAAAAGGCTGGATTTGAAAAGAAACATTCCACTGTTCCAGAGATATCCTTCTTTCACGTATTCTCTGGCTGCCTTTAGGCTGGGTTTCTCTACAAACTTATCTACCCTGTATCCACCATTGAGTGCCTTTCCAGGTTTTATGTAGCCGTATCCGGTATGCGGTTGTGTAGGTTTAATTCCGAAGGTAACAAGATGATTTTCGGCAAGTTCTTCAGCCATTCTAAAAGCCTTTCTATAGCTGTCGTTCACATCAACAAGATGATCTGAAGGCAAAACAGCAACTTTTGGATCACCATCAGTCTCTGTTATTTTTTTAATGGCATAGAAAATTGCCGGTAATGTGTTTTTCGCTTCTGGCTCGATTAGAATGTTTCCTTTTGGTAGCTCTATATCCATCTCGGAAAGCTGGTCTAGGACTCTAAATTTGTGCTTTTTATTTGTTACGATGTATATTTCGTCTGGATCAGAGAAAATGAGAGCTCTCTCAACAGTCATCTGAAACAGTGATGAATCATCAAAGAGCTTAATGAACTGCTTTGGGAATTGCTCTCTGCTCAATGGCCATAGTCTTGTACCTACTCCTCCTGCGAGTATTATCGAATGCACCACATCACCTCTTAAACTCCTTTTCATAAATTTGAATTATAAATTTCTTATCAACGTTTTACGAGCTTATGTTCTCTCTCTTAAATAAATTACGGTCGCTTTTTGGAAAATCAGTTCTAAAGTTAATTATCTTGAACTTTATTTTTTTCAGACATATAGTTTACAAAATTCTTAAAAGTTTAAATGATACATCATTTTGTCTCATGAAGATAAACCGTTCTTATCGGGAATGGAATTTTGATACCCTCCTCTTTGTAGCGCTTGTGCAACCTTTTTATAAACTCGTGCTTGACGAGATACTGGTCTACAAACTCTTCAGCCTTCATTATGACTGTGAAATTTATGCTGAAATCGTCGAAGGTATGATAGCGGATAAATGGTTCAAATCCAGAAATCCCTCCAGAAACATCATTCATTACTTCTTTTGCGACATCAAGTGTAACTTCTTCAACTTTTTCTAGGTCACTGTCATAGCTCACACCAACGTCGATGAGGACAGCCAGCTCCTTTTCTGGAAGGTAGTAATTCGTAATAATGGATGATGCCAACTTCGAATTTGGAACAACAACGAGGTTGTTGGGAAGCATCTTGATTGTCGTGTTCCTCCAGTTTATATCAACCACATAACCCTCCTGCCCGGAATTGAGTTTTACGTAATCACCTGGTTTTACCTGTTTTGAAGCGAGAATATGGAATCCCGCAAATAGATTTGAGAGCGTATCTTGAAGAGCTAGAGCAACAGCAAGACCACCAATACCAAGAGTCGCAATTATTGGAGTGATAGCTATTCCGAGAGACTGGAGTATTATAAGCAGTCCCAAGATTAGCACTATAAACTGGGTTAGTGTTTTGAATATGGTCGTGCTTGTGGGCAAAATTTCTTTGGTATAGGTGGCGACGAAATTAGAGACTACTCTCATAAGAACACGAGTTGCTGAAAGAATTGCAACAATCAGTATAATTTTGGATAACGTGTTTGTGACTTCTGGGGTTATGGGTAGAGTTGGTAGAGCAAGATACATACCTCCTAGAGTGAACCATAGTGTAATCATTCCTTTGAAAGAGCTGATTAGGAGCCTGACAGTTTTCCATCCTATTTGAGCAGCCAATGCCTCGAGCTTTGCAAAAATAACTCTTTCAAAAATCAACCCTATAGCAAAGCTTGCCGCTATGGGGATATAGGGTAATAGAATTCTTAAGTCGATATCAATTAGTGGCATATTGATAGCATCGTTAACTATCCTTTTTAATTTTTACTGCTAAATACAGTATTTCGAAACCATTTGTCAATTTTACATTTCTTACGCTTTATTTCTGGTAAAAATTTTATACAATAAATTCAGATGTGCTGCCATATGAAAAATAAAACGATTGAGCTAATACTTAATGAGTTTGTTTCTGGATGTAGAAACAGGGAAGAAGCGTTAATCAGGGTTTTTGAAAGGGTTAGAGACATCCCCTATGGAACAATTGGCTCGAGGGATCCTGTAAAAGTGTACAGGATGAACAGGGGGACCTGCAGTGGGAAACACTTCCTTCTTAAGGAACTTTACCTTGCACTGGGTGTGGAAGTGAAGGATATGATTTGTTTTCATCGATACGCGGAACTTCCGCGAAATATAGATTATCCACCAGAATTGGAGAATCTGCTTGATGGACACAGCGGAATTCCGGACTATCATAATTTCATCAAGGTTTATGTGAATAATAGGTGGGTAACGCTGGATGCAACTTTTGACAAGCCTTTGGAGAATTATTTTGTTGTCAACGAATGGGATGGGGAGAGCGATACAGAGCTCAGTGTAAGGCCGATAAGGATTTGGGAAGTAGAAGATCCTCTTGAATTTAAAGTTAAAAAGATAAAGCAATTACCTCCTCGGATTCAAAGGGTTAGGGAACTATTTCTGGAGAAATTTAGCGAGTGGTTGGAAGTTTTGAGAAAATTGAAATGAATCGTTTATTGGGCAAATCCAAGCTATTCTCCATTTTTTCTATGGAATATGGCAGAAGATCGTCTTTAAAGTACGACTTTGGGATTTATTACTATGGCATATGGAAAGAATTAATAGTTTTTAGAAAATTTTACTTTAACTATCCTTTAAATTCTATTCAGATTGGTTAGATTTTTATGATATAGTTTCATAATTGTAGAAATACATAAGCTAGAGAATTCTAATCTACAAACTCTTTTAACTCATAGGGTTGCGGGTTGGAGAATATTCGGGCAAAAAAGCGTAGATGAACTTTTAAACTGTTTTGGAGGCAAATCCAGGCCACAGAATCAAAAAATTTATGTATTATTGTTTTCTGACCGTTTTTTGAGGTTTTACATATGGCTGAAATAAAAAAGTGGGTCGCATTTCTTTTACTGGGTGTAGTGGTGGCGGCAGTGATGGGAGGTTGCGCTCAGAAATCCCCCACAACACCCACTCCGACAACCCCGCCCTCGGAAGAGCCTCAGAAGACAAAGGTTACGCTGACAGCATACTTTGCCGCCCCAAAAGACAGGTGGGAAGCTCTTGTTAAGGCTGCAGAGGAAAAATTTGAGGAAGAACACCCCAACATAGATCTGGAGATTAAGTATATGGTCTATCCATATGGAGAAATGCATAAAAAGCTTGTAACAATGGCTGCTGCGAATGCTGAAGCCGATATTGTCTCTATTGATCAAATATGGCTCGGGGAATTTGTGGAAGCTGGATACATCAAGGATATCTCAAATGAGGCTAAAGCATGGGGAATTGAGGACAAGCTGTATGCGCCATACGTGAAGGGCTGTATGTACGACGGAAATTACTATGCTGTGTGGGCATGGACTGATGCTAGGCTAATGTGGTATAGAAAGGACATTCTTGAAAAAGCCAATGTCGAACCAGGAGATCTTAAAACTTGGGAAGGATTCCTGAAAGCCGTTCCGAAAATAAAGGATGTTGCTGAAGCTGAGGGAATGGGTGGTGTAGCGTTTCCAGGTGCTCCGTGGCTAGTGGACTGGTGGTATCCCTACCTGTTTGAGAATGGTGGAAAAATCCTTGTGAAGACGAATGGAGGCTATAAGGCAGGGTTTGATAATGAAGCAGGAATAAAGGCTGCGAATTATCTACTGGAAATGAAAAAGGCTGGTGTTGAATTTCCGACAGTCTGGAAGTGGGGCGAGGAGTTTGCTGGAGGAAGGTATGTTGTATGGTTTGGAGGGACATGGATTTTAGGTAAATTCTCTGAAGAGGAACAGGCAAACATAAGTGAAAAAATTGGCGTGATGATGTTCCCGGCCCCATCAGGAAAAGAATCGAGAACTCTCTCTGGCGGTTGGCTGCTGGCAATACCATCTACATCCAAGCATCCGGACATCGCCTGGGAGTTTATTAAGTGTATGCTGGATCCAGATGTCTTAACTCCGGTGCTTGCAGAGTATTCTTATCTGCCAACTCAGAAAGTGATTGCAGAAGATTCAGCGTATGCTAGCCAGCTTGAGGAAGAAATACCCTTCTGGCCGGTATTTAGAGAGGCTCTTACCAAGGGAGCGGCAAGACCAAACATGCCAGAGTATCCAAAAGTAGCGGAAATCCTCTATGAGGAGTTGTCAAAGGTTGTGTATGAAAAGACCACGCCGGAAGATGCAGTTCATACCGCAGCGGAGAAAGTGAATGCCTTATGGCAAGGCTAAATGAATCGATAACCCCATATCTTTTGCTACTACCTTCTTTTTTTGTCCTGTTTGGCTTAATGATAGTTCCAATGATTTGGAATGTGTATATTGCTCTTCATGATGTTTCGATTACGAACATAGCTAAGAGCTGGAAATTTGCTGGATTGAGTAATTTTAGATATCTGGTTAATGATGAATGGTTCTGGAACTCTCTGCTGGTGTCTGCAAAATTTGTAGGAGCCTGTGTGGCAGGACAGTTTTTAATAGGCTTCTCTCTTGCATACCTGCTAAGCAAAGAGAGGTGGAGCAATTTATTCCGACCAGTATTCATACTTCCATGGTTCATGTCAATAATTGTGACTGGCTACTCGTGGGAAATGCTCTTTCACACACGTTTGGGCTTTATAAATAACTATTTACTGCATTTTAGGATTCCATGGCTTGAGGATCCCGATATAGCGATTTGGAGTGTGGCTATAGCTAACGTATGGTGGGGGACAGCATTTACGATGCTGTTTATGGAAACTTCACTGACATCAATCAATCCTGAAATCTTGGATGCTGCCGAGGTGGACGGGGCTACAGGCTTAAAAAAGCTTAGATACGTGATTATACCACTTATAAAGCCGTTCATAGCCGTAAATCTGATACTGATAACGATGTGGACGGTCAATTTATTCGACCTTATTCTTGTGATGACTGGCGGAGGACCTCTCTATTCCACGAGAACGACATCTCTGTACATGTATCAGCAAGCCTTCAACTTTGGAGAGATATCTTTGGGATCAGCTGTCGGAATTGTTTTGCTTGCATTAAACTTAGTACTGGCCTATGCATATCTCAGGGCCTCGAGGTGATTCTTTTATGGGGGTAAATGTTAGAATGGTTAGGCTGGCTGTACTCATAATTTGGGCGGTATTTTGTATAACTCCAATTTTCTGGATATTCTCTACAGCTTTTAAGCCCAATGAAGAAGCAACAAAATTTCCTCCGACACTGATTCCAAAAAAGCCAACTCTGGAGAATTTTGAGTACATATTGAGCGATCCGATCTTATTCAGATCTCTGTTGAATTCGGTATTTGTCAGTATATCTGCAGCGATACTGTGTATCATCATCAGTTCTTTGGCAGGGTACGCCTTCTCCAGATACGAATTTAGGGGCAAAAAATTCCTCATGGGATTGATGCTGGGGTCCTTTCTAATTCCGCCAGTTGTTAATATCATTCCACTCTATGTTGAATTCTTCAAGTTGTTTGGTACAACGGATAGTCTTCTAGAGCTAGTGATAGTCTATCAGCTCCTGATTTTACCTCTGAACGTTTTTCTCTTTAAAAATTACTTCGATACAGTCCCGGCCGAGTTGGAAGAGTCTGCACTGGTTGATGGGTGTTCTCGACTTCAGGCGTTCTACAAGATCACACTTCCTCTGTCCAAGCCAGCCATAGCTGCAGCCTCAATATTCGCCTTCAGATTTGCATGGGATGAATTTATATTTGCCTTGACTTTTATTAGCTCACCGGATAATAATGTGTTTGCAGCAGCCGTGTACAACTTTGTCGGGCTTTATCAGGTGCAGTATGGATATTTGGCGGCAGCAATGGTAATTCTGTGCATTCCACCTGTAATTATTCTAACGTTATTCCAGAAGCATATAATTACTGGACTAAAAATGGGTGGGTTGAAAGGGTAGGATAGAAGTGGTGAAAATGGCGGGAGTAAAGCTTGTAGGAGTATCAAAGAGATTCGGTAAATTTACTGCTGTAAAAAACATAAATATTCACGTAAGGGATAGGGAGTTTTTAGTAATGCTGGGGCCGAGCGGATGCGGCAAAACGACCATTCTGAGAATCATTGCAGGCTTGGAAAAGCCGAGCACTGGGCAGGTATATATCGGAGACGAAATTGTTGCAGATGCTGATAGAGATTACCATCTCCCTCCAAAAGACAGGGATGTGGCGATGGTTTTTCAGAGTTATGCTCTCTATCCGCATATGAATGTCTATCAAAATATTGCATTTCCCCTCCAACTGAGAAAGGTTCCGAAAGAGGAAATAGACAGGGTTGTGAAGGATGTTGCGGATCTGCTGGGAATACGGGATATCCTACACAAGAAGCCGAGTGAGCTTAGTGGTGGTCAGAGACAGAGAGTGGCCTTGGGGAGAGCCATAGTAAGACAACCAAGGGTATTTTTAATGGATGAGCCACTCAGCAATCTCGATGCAAAGCTGAGGATAAAGATGAGGATGGAGTTAAGGAAGCTGCAAAAAGAACTGGGAATCACGACAATTTACGTAACTCACGATCAGATGGAAGCCATGACGATGGGAGACAGGATAGTGGTAATGAATAACGGAAAAATTCAGCAGATTGGGGAACCGGGCGAGATTTATAGGAAACCTGTGAACACCTTTGTGGCCGGTTTTATAGGCAGTCCGCCTATGAATCTGATCGATGCAACTGTAACTGAGGATGGTGCGTTGGATACAGGGGAATTCAGACTTAAAATCCCGGAGATTGCAGATGTGGTTGGAGATTATGTTGGAGAGGATGTTGTACTGGGTGTAAGGCCGGAAGATGTTTTCAGAGATGAAAACGGTATTGAGTTCCGAGTCGAGGCTGTAGAACCCTTCGGGAACATTAAAGTGGCTTATTTAAGAAGAGGTGATTTAAGCTTGACCGCTCAACTGCCAGAGGTGTATGAGGGAGAGAACTTAAAAGTCTCTTTTAGAACAGATAAAATACATGTTTTTGATAAGAAAACAGGAAAAGCAATAATGTAGTCTTTTATTTTCAAAAATGCAATTCTTCTCTCTACCTCAGCGGATTAGCTGTGTATATATTGACACGAAGACTACATCAACATTATGGCTACCCATACAAACACAATAAAAAATTATTCAAAAAATAATTTAATTGTCACTATCTCAAATGGTTTAACTCCAAGTGTGATGGTGTCACCGTTCAAGGATACTTCTTCCTCTTCTTCTTCAAGCAAATTGGTTTTTACTGCTCTTTTTGGCTCCTTGAAAACAGTTATTTTAGCTTCAGTGTCTTCGCCAGAAGCCTCATAAAATCTCAGAATAATACCGTCACCATCTTCTGAGGGCTTAAGAGCAGTCAATATTATATTTTCAGGCTCCAGTCGTATAAAAGACCGTTCTGTGCGGAATTTCTTTGTCTTGGGTAGTTGCAGTGCAATTAGATCATAGTTGTATTCATAACCCTGCTTGTATGATTTTGCCCTCTTCCAGTCACCCTCATGCGGGTAAATGGAGTATTTGAATGTGTACGTCTTCGTCTCTCTCGCATCCGGAACCGGAATTGCTGGCCCAGTCCTTCCGTCAGATGAGAGCATATCTACAGATCTGAGGAGAGTGAGATAGACACTGTTATCTCTTACCTCGTTTTCGGGAATCCCTCTGTTGAGGATCGTTAGACCAACTTTTCCATCACTATAATCTATCCATCTCAGGGATGGATAAACTCCCGAGGGTTTTTCAACCCATCCTACAGGGTTGAAGTAGTACTGGTTGGTTGGCCTTGAAACTGTACCGAACTGGGTTTCGCAATGGTATTCTGGAACTTTTATGTCTGTTGAAAATCTAGCTCTCAACCTTATTCTCGGATGGTTATTCCTAACAGTGGTTATGAAATCCACCCTCGGTATGTCTCTGTAAATTATTATCTTCTTGAAAACGCTGAGGAAATTGTGCCTCCATATCAATGGCTTTAGCTTATCTGTTAATCTGTATGGCCATCTCAGTGAGTAGTATTCTGTTTCAATATTTATGATTCTTCTGAGGGGTGATTTATCGATCCAGAAATTATTCACTCTGAACGAACCATACTTCACACCTTCACCACTCTCGGTTTTTAGTGGGATTCCGAGAGTCTCTTTATGGTAGTACAGATCGCCGATTTCCTCTTCTATTACGAGTTCGTTTGCTCTGCAGAGATTTCTGCCATTCTTTATGATATCTATTAACCCGGTATCGGGGAAAAATCTTATCTTGAAAAATCTAGTCTCTATTGAATTACCTCGAATCCTGATGGAATTCCTGTTTTTGTTTTTGGGCTTTTTCTCCATAATTTTGTATACCTTGTACCCCATGGCAGGAACATTTACGACAAAGCCAATTCTCGCAGATTTAAGGGATTCATCTTCATACTTTGTAAATCCTATCACTTCTACGTTTATTTCATCATCTCCACTCTTCAGTCCACCTATCTTCTTTACTTCTCCCTCGTCAAAATTTAGATCCACTTCAACCCAGTTTGATACATCCCAGGAAAGCGGGTTGAAGACAACAACATCTCCGTAATCCATCTCTTCTGCATCAGCTTCTACAATCCTCGTCAAGACTCTTGGTGTTAGATACGACAGCTTGGTCTCTAGAAGTTCCAGGTATTCTTTGACCTCGTCATAGTTGTTATCCATTCCGGTTCCCGGAACAACGTCGTGAAAGGCCATGAACAGAATCTTTCTCCAGAAATCTCTGAGTTCTTCCACGTACTGTTCGATATAATCGCTGCTGTCGATGATGGGGAGTAGTGCCATAAACCTCTCAAAGCTTAGTAATCTGTTTTCGTACTTTCTGAGGTTCATTTTGAGCCATATTCTGCTTGAGGAGCAGTCGGGGAACACTTCTGAAAGCTTACCGGAATACATTTCTCCCTTTCTTATGGGGAAGTTCTTAGCATGCTCTTCTATTGCTTTAAAAAATTCAGAGGGTGTGGAAATTTTCATCTTTACTCTGTGCTTTTCGTTCCACTCTTTTACAACCTTGGAAGTCTCTGGCTGGGGCATCGTAACACCGCTGCCGGAGGGCATTAAGATGTGGTTTGTAGAGGCGTGTCTCTTCAACTTTCGATAGCTCTCGTCAAGTTTTCTCAAATCCAGCCCTGCTCTGTAGCCAAGGGGCATCCAGTGTGCTATTATTCTTGTCCCGTCAAGCCCTTCCCATAAGAACTCAGAAGGCTTCTCCTCCGGACAGCCTCTTCTGAATGCGACATATTTGTAGCCCGATTTTCTGTATATTTGGGGAAGTTGAGCATTTAAGCCAAAACTATCCGCCTGCCACATTACTGGAACATCAACACCAAACTTTTCCCTGACGTATCTTTTACCAAAAATGATTTCTCTGACCAGCGTTTCTTCCTGTGGAAGCATGGTGTCTGCCATCAGATATTCTCCATCCGCAATCTCTATTCTTCCTTCCCTGATATACTCTTTTATCTTTGAGAACAGCTCAGGAAATCTTCTCTCAGTCTCCTCCAGTAAATAAGTCTGTTCGATGGTAAACTTGTAGTCGTCTGTCTTCTCGAGTAGCTCCACAACCTTCTTTAGAATTAGATCTATATTTATATAGAAATAGTCTTCTTTTGTAAAAACCCAAACGGCATCGTAGTGCGTGTGCGGTACTAAGTATATTGCTCCGTTGTCTATCTTTCTCCTCCTATTCATATTTTTAAACAAGTTTTTTGCCTTTAAAACTTAATCGGTTCATTAAATGGTAAATTTACAAAGGATATAAACAAAATTAAATAGAAGGTGAAAAATGTATATAATCTATTTGACATGGGCAATATCGAATCCAAAATTTTTGTTGAAAAATTTATTCTAGCAAATTGAGCGGCTGAAAGATGGTCTATATTTAGTGGATCAGTTTTTTACCATATCACGTATTAAGAATTGCATCAAGAAGCCCTTCTGCCCGTTTACACATTTTGCTAGGCGTAGGATTCAGTTCTATTGTTCTGGTTGGCCTCAGTAAACACAATATTTCTTCAGTTGTGGATTGCCACGGTTCTTTTATGTCTGAAATCGCCATTAGGGCTTTTCTGTACAGATCGCCTTCGTATATTGCAGCTTTACTGGGTGCTACTGCTACAACTGCTGTAGCTTTGAGAGAACCATGTGTTGGGGCTGCTGCGTTGTTGTATGACTCTACAACGATGAACTCGTGTTTATTTGTTATGTGCTCTAAGCATTCGTCAGCATATTCTGTGGCTTTAACCAGCATCTCATCTATGTTCTCTCGACTAATTTCGACAGGTTTTGGGTGAAGAGAGCTCAGGAGCTTCTCCGCTTCTCCTTTGAGTGTGTTGGTGAGTCTTTTAATATTTGATGGCACATAAAAGTGCTTGTTCTCTTTAACGCTCGTAATCCTTATGGCGACAATCTGGTCAAGCAAGCTGAACGACATGTATGCTGAACTCTGCCAGTCTACTCTCTCTGGATCTGGGGGCATGTGCATTGAGACTACTGGTCCTTCGAACTCTAATGGGTCTGAGCTATTTGCAGCGTTGTGGAGTCTGTACATGTCCTCACCAACGAGCAGACCCAGTTCGATGCTTCTGATTAAGGTGTTGTACTGATACCATCCGCTCACTGCAGTTACCGGTTTTGAGACACCAACGTCCAAACCCACCTCAACAGCCTCAGTTATAAGGGATTCAGCCAGACTGGTCTTACCGGAGTCGTATGGGAGTAAACCGACGATTAGAACTATGTTTTTACTTTTGTTATTGGCATCCCCGGGCATTGTTTGCTCACCCGTTTGGTTCTACATATGGTTTTAGAAATATTTTAAGTTCTGTGATCTTGGATTAACTCCTCAGTGCGGTTAATATGAAGAAGAACCATAGATTTCTGGAGTATTTTAGGTTTCAATCCAAATCTGTTTTTGTTGAATTTTAGTAGATATCTTTTAAGTGATTGGTGGGTAAGTTCTCTTTTGAAATCTGGTTAGTTTTCTTTTGTATCTGTTTTGTTTGAGCAAATGGATTCTATCACAATTCTCCACCCTTCTGGCCCAATACCATCGACTTTCTCTGCATCGATGTCTTCCCAGGATCCATCGGGGTTTTTTACCAGATATGCGTGATCAACAGCCTTGAGCATCGGCTCATCATTTTTTGAATTACCTATTCCATAAGTCACAACCTCGCCAAATTCTCTTCTGAACATGTCTGTCAAAATTCTAACAGCCTTTCCCTTATCAGCGTTTTTTCCTAAGACTTCGATGAATCTACCACCAAAAACAACGTTAAATCGTTTTTTCAGTTCTTTTAATGCTTCATTTGAAGCTTTAACCAGTGTTTCATCATATTCTCGCTGCTTCGCAAGGCGTGCAAGTTCGACACTGAGTCCGGTTACCTTTGCCACTTCCTCAGCGGTTAAATCTCCAAATCCAACAATTTCATACTTCTTTTTTAAACGCTCAATTTCGGATCGGATTTCTCTGTAGGATACTCCCAGTTCAATTACTTCATAGTCGCCTTTCGGTTTACCAGCCGGGAAAGAGAAGTATCCCTTCTGGATGAATATTGCGGAACCGTTCTCTACTATAAATGGATCATTCACACCAATTTCTTTACGAAGAACTTCTTGCTCGGCTCTGGTCTTTGCAGAACAAAATATGAGCGGAATACCCTTCTCCTTAAGCAGGTTGATCGCAGGAAGAGCCTTTTCATACGATCCAGTATATGCATCGAGCAGGGTACCATCAAGATCCGTAAAGATGACTTTTATGATATCACCTCACGACTCAAACCTTACAAAAGCCTCTGAATGGTCTTCAAACACTTTCATGAATTTTTTAACGTCGATGTCTTTAATTGGTGGTAATACCAAATTCTTTTTGGGACTCTGTCCCTGCTCCAGCGCATCGCTTGTTCTCAATTCCTCAATAATTTTAGACTTGAGATGGTCGTTACAAAGTTTGCTGTGATATATTGTGGAAAGCGAGTCCAGTAACATTTCCTTAATATGTTCTTCACCTTTTTCCTCGTGCAGGTGGGGGTTCAGCGTCTCTATCTGGAATATTTCAATTCCGGTGTTTGTGATTTCAGCGTGTTTAATTTCTCCCTTCCCGAATTCCTCAAGCAAATAAACGAGTTGGTATGGCTCGATTGAGTAACCCGTTGAGTATCCCATTATATTGGCAAGCTCCATCGACATTGCGTGTTCTCCAGCGTTTCCTGTCTTTATAATATCTGTTTCGAAACCTGTGTGGTTTGCCAGGAGAAGGTTGAGATATTTGTTGGTGATCTCAGAAACCCTTCCCCATTTTCTGAAATAGAGTTTACTTTCCACAATCTTTGGTTTATGTCTCCAGTGCAGTCTAACCATGGTGTATGGCGACTCGGACATACAGAATCCAGCGGCGAAATCTTTTACATACTCATTTGCGGCACAGGGAATGTAGTTATCTGCATCAATAAAACCAACAAAGTCCTTTCCTAGGAACTTTGCAAGCAGGATACCTGTAATCATCCCTTCTGCCTTGCCATCTCTTACAAATCCATTCTCGTCTAAAATGTGTGTGTACCCTACTTCTTTAAAGGCTAAAGCCAGTCCCGGGTCTTTTTGATGAACAAGAAGAATTGGATGTTTTGTGAGTTTATGGAAGTTTGTTATGACGTCTTCTTCCATTTTAAATCTATCTTGCTTTGTTCTTGAGCTATTGGATACAACTATTATCGAGCAGTTCTGGGGTATTGCCTTTAAAACACCATCAAGCAGGTTTATTTTTTCGTCCTTTACAGGTATTACAATTGAAAATCTCTCTAAAACATCTTCAATCTCTTCTCTGGAGATGCTTCGCAATAAAGGGGCTTCAAACTCCCGTGAATCTAGTTTCAACATCTTTTGCACGTCATAAATTTTTACTAACCCAAATATCTCCGCGTGTCTTGGAGTTTCGATGAGCATTTTTTATACCCTCTGCGGTATGGCTACCTGTCATCTTATAAAAATGTTGTCCATAAAATATTTATTAGATGATCTGATTTGGCTTAAAGTGGGGTGAAAAATTGCTATTTGGCCGAAAGGAGATATCTGATGAAAATAAAAGGTTTAAAATATATTTTGCTATAAGTAATTGTAGCAGGGCACTCTAATTGTGGTGATTTAAATGTGCGGTATTGTTGGTATTATCAGCAAAGATGGCAATGACGTTTCTGGACAGGTTATGAGGATGCTTGCCAGAATAAGGCATAGAGGGCCAGATGGCTGCGGTTTGGTTGTTGGAAAAAATATCCAAAGAGGGTTTTCACTGGATGATCTGGATGTTGAGGATGTTGAGGGTAGTGTAGCGATGGGGCATACAAGGTTGGCCATTGTCGGAGGTGCTCTTGGTCAGCAACCGCTTGAAGACTCTCAGCGAAAGTTTGTCCTACTGCACAACGGTGAGATCTACAACTACAGGGAGCTTAGAGAAGAGCTGGAAACCAATCACAATTTTGCTACTAAAACAGATAGTGAAACAATCATCCACCTTCTTGAAGAATTGTACGACGGAGATTTGGCATCATCGGTTGCTAAAGTTCTTGGACATTTGGACGGAGTATATGCTTTGGCAGTAAGTGATGGGGAAGAGATTGTAATTGCTAGGGATATGATAGGTGTGAAACAGTTGTATATTGGTGAGAATGAGTCTTACATCGCTTTTGCATCTGAGCGAAAAGCACTCTGGGAGATTGGAATAAAGGATGAAATGCGCTTACCTCCGGGGCATTTAGCGAAACTTTCTCGAGATGGTATGGTTCTGAGAAAAGTTCTAGAGGCTCCCATTCATTTGAGAACCACGATTTATGATTTTTATGAGGCGTTGGATTGCTATCGCGAAGCTCTTGTGGAGGCTGTAAGAAAGAGAGTGCAGGGACTTGAAAAAGTGGGTATAATATTCTCGGGAGGGATTGACAGTGTGCTCATCGCAAGGATTGCCAAAAAGTTTACAGACGCGACATGCTACACAGCAGGTTTGGTAGGATCAGAGGATGTCAAGTATGCTAAAATTGCAGCCTCAAAGATCGGGCTGGACATCAGAGTTAACGAACTCACACCTGAGGATGTGGAGGAGTATATACCCAAAGCCATGGAAGCTATTGAAGATCGTCTATTTGGCCAGGTTGAAGTGGCCATTCCTGTTTATGCTGCCGTAGAGATGGCGCACGAAGACGGCCTGAAGGTTATGCTTACCGGGCAAGGAGCAGATGAGCTTTTTGGAGGCTATCCATGGTACAGAGCTATTGTAGAGAAAGAAGGCTATCAAGCTCTGGAGCACTACATGAGAGAAGATATACTGAATCTCTATCGTGAGACTCTGGAGCGCGAAGATAAAATAACGATGGCAAATGGCATCGAACTCCGGGTTCCGTATCTTGATCCTAGTGTCATACGGGTAGCTATGCAGATAGATAGTAAGTTGAAAATCACATCTCCGGAAGATAATCTTGGAAAGTTTGTTCACAGGGAACTTGCCAAAAGAATGGGAGTTCCAGATGATTTGGCTGATAGGCCTAAGGAAGCAGCTCAGCATGGATCGGGTGTACATGATGTAATCCTGAAGATTGCACAGAAAAATGGCTTTAATGAGCATGTTGCGAAGAAGATTGGTTACAATCCAGATCGAAGTATCAGGGAAAAGCTTGGCAGCTCGATAAGGTATGGATACAAGTATGGAGGAAAGAAGCTTTGGACGGTTCCAGATTATGTGCAGCTGTATCTTGATATGGTTGCTCTGGAACAACAGCTTGTTGATGAGTCTGAGTTAGGATATCTCAGAAACATATTGTATTGTTGAATTTAATTAAAATAATTTATTAGAAAAATTGGTAGAATGTGGTGATATGATGGAAATGCAGCAGGGTCAGCCTGTGCTGATATTAAGGGAAGGAACGCAGAGAACAGCTGGTAGAGATGCCCAGAGATCGAATATTATGGCAGCTCGTGTAATTGCAGAAGCTGTTAGAAGCACTCTGGGTCCAAGAGGAATGGACAAAATGCTTGTAGATGGTCTTGGGGATGTGGTGATAACAAACTGTGGTGCCACGATCCTCAAGGAGATGGATGTAGAACATCCGGCTGCGAAAATTGTTATCGAGATCGCAGAAACCCAGGACGAAGAAGTGGGAGACGGCACTACAACAGCTGTAGTTTTGGCTGATGAATTTCTTAAGAGGGCTGAAGAGCTACTGGATCAGGAAGTTCACCCAACTGTAATCTCAAACGGATACAGATTGGCTGCCGATAAGGCTGTTGAGGTGTTGAATGAAATAGCCATTCCAATAAGCGGAGAAGATGACGAAATCCTCAAGAAAATTGCTTCTACCGCAATGACTGGCAAGGGAACTGAAGTTGCTTTAGAAAAACTAGCTGATATTGCAGTAAACGCTACAAAAATGGTTGCAGAAGAAGTAGATGGACAGATAAAGATTGATCCGGATTACATAAAGATTGAAAAAGTGCAGGGAGGAAGTGTAGAGGAAACTGAGCTCATTGACGGTATTGTTCTTGACAAGGAGGTAACACATCCATCAATGCCGAAGAGAGTTGAGGGTGCCAAGGTCTTACTGCTGAATGAAGCTCTGGAAGTTAAAGAGACAGAGGCAGATGCGGAGATAAGAATAACAGATCCAGAAGCACTGCAGAAGTTTGTCGGTCAGGAGGAGCAGATGCTCAGGGAAATGATTGAAAGGGTTGTAAGCGCCGGTGCCAACGTGGTATTCTGTCAGAAGGGTATTGATGACCTTGCCCAGTATTACCTGGCCAAGGCTGGAGTGCTGGCAGTTAGAAGAGTCAAGAAGAGCGACATTGAGAAGCTCAGCAAAGCGACAGGAGCCAAGATCCTTACAGATCTGAGAGACATCAAGCCAGAGGACCTCGGTGAGGCTGAGCTTGTTGAGGAGAAGAGAGTTGGCGATGAGGAAATGGTCTTTGTCAGAGGATGCAAGAACCCGAAGGCTGTAACGATCCTCGTGAGAGGAGGTACAGAGCATGTCGTTGAGGAGATAGCAAGGGGCATAGAAGATGCAGTCAGGGCAGTTGGATGTGCACTGGAGGACGGAAAAGTCGTTGCGGGAGCTGGGGCCCCTGAGATCGAAATTAACCTGAGACTGAAGGAGTGGGCCTCAACACTTGGTGGCAGAGAACAACTAGCTGTTGAAGAGTTTGCAACTGCTTTAGAAGCAATTCCAAAGACTTTAGCTGAGAATGCGGGTATTGATCCAATAGATGTGGTTGTGGAGCTCAAGTCAGCCCACGAAAAGGGTAACAAGTATGCTGGAGTTGATGTTGAGAGCGGCAAAGTAATTGACATGAAGGATGAAGGAGTCATTGAACCACTAAGCGTCAAGAAGCACGCCATTGAGTCTGCAACGGAAGTAGCGGTAATGCTTCTCAGAATTGATGATGTCGTTGACTCCAAAGATTTGGCGAAAGGCATGGACAGTGGAATGGAAAGCATGGGTATGGGCATGGGAGGCGGTATGAACTTTGGAGGAATGAACTTCTAAATCTTTTAATATTTTTAATTTTAGTCTCGTTGAGGAGTGTTTCCCATCTAACTCCGTTCTGTATGCTCCAATTCTATTTCCGGTAAATCTTTTGTAAGATGAGGGTTTCTTCACCTCATTGGAATGTCTTTTGCTGGTGTTGTGTTTTGCAGGAAATGGTTGGAAAAAGGAATCTGCCGGTAATTCTTCAATTGTACAGAGGAGACGTATCCTGCCTTCAATACCGTAGAATTGGCTGCAAATCAACGACGGTTGAGGAATAAATTTTAAATACCGTGGTGTATAAACCAAAAACTGAAGAACGAAGCGGGGTGGGGTAGCCAGGTTATCCCGGCGGGCTCATAACCCGCAGATCCGTGGTTCAAATCCACGCCCCGCTATAATCCCGTCTATCACCTCACCCCAGCCTTTTTGTATAAAACTTCTTTAGGCGAGTTTTGTTGATGTTTTTTAAACAATTATGGTAGTAAATTATTTCTCACATGCTTATGATAGAAACATCCTGTGGCATGGTGCACTCACTGTGGTGCGGAGATTAAATCTCCTACGGCATATTGTCCGGTGTGCGACAAATCAAATGCTTTAGGTAGCGCAATCTTTGCCCGTGATACAGCAATTCTTCTTACATTCATAGGGGGGAGAGACGTAGAAACAGTAAAGATGAATATATACGAAGATCCGTTTGAAATATCATTAAGAAATCTCTTTCAGCTTCTTGCGGAGAAGCTTCATGAAAGAAGGGTGGATGAGGTATTTATTTCGGGCGAGAATGAAGAATTAATCAGGGAGACGGCGGACTGGCTTAAGAGATATGCTCTTCATCCAATACATATCACTCTGACAGATGAATTTCCCTCTCATGATGAGTTTGTAGTTGCCGTATCCGAACATCTCAGAACCAAGAGAAGCCTAAAGAGGGTACAAATAAAGCCCGAAGAGAAGATAAGAGGTGCGCATTCAACAATTATTGGGGGAAGAGACGGAGTCAAGCTACTTCATAAGGTAGCTAAATCGGAATTTGTCAAGAAGATTGTGCCAGGAGTTATAGAAGCCAAAGGATCGGCAGTTGGAGGTGGGGTAAGGCTCAAACTCACGAGAAGCGACGAGAAAGGAAATATCAGGGCACTTCTCATTGATGGCGCGACTGTGCAGAAGGTTCTCATCATAACAACAGCTGGAAATAAAGAAGGTGGCGAAGAAGTACTAAAAATTCTTGAAGGGTTGCTTGGCGATTAGTCAGGACTTGTCGTGAACCCACATTTCTCCATCGATGTATACTTCTTTCTTCCATATTGGTAGCTCTTTCTTGATAATCTCCATACTCTCTTCCAGAGGTCTCCATATGTCTTTCCTGTGTCCACCCATGATGACAACGTAGATGATGTCTTCTCCGGGTAAGATAACTCCAGATTTGTGGTATATTTTTACATCAACTACGCCAGGATAGCTTCTCAGCCTGTCCTCAATCTCCTTCAGTTTTTCATAATAGACATCTTCATACTTCTCATACTCAAGCCTGAGAACTTCTTTACCATCCGAAATCTTTCTTACAAAGCCGATGAAAACACCAATGGCTCCACACTTCTCGCTACCCTTGGCAGTTTTTACTTTCTTAAGCAGTGAATTGATGGTCTCAAAATCCTCAGCCTGCAAAACTTCTTCCACTGTGGATGCTACAGGAACATCTACACCAATGTTAACTTCTTCTTTCTCGAAACCCTTTAGGGCTACAAATTCGTATCCTGTGTTTGCAAGCAATTCGAGAACATCCTTTAGATCGACTTCTGCAGTAATTGAGACCTTATTTCTTCCAACAACGATTTTTTCTTCTCCTTTTTCGATGTCGCCCTTTTCCACGAGAATTGCTTTACCAAGCTTTGAAAGTTTACCACTTATTTCTTCCCAGTTTTCGGTTATGAATACTTTCATTCAATCACCCCATACCCACATGCGAGATTCTGGACAATGTGGTACTGAACATCCACCTTGCTCCCATCAACAATTATTTCAGCGCAGCTTGCAACAGATAGACGGGGCTGCGTTGGGCTACCAGGGCAAAGAACAACAACTCTTCCAAGCTTTTCAAGGAAAAAGCGGTGGATATGTCCAAATATTAGGAAATCAACACCAAGCTCCATCGCTCTGTAACCGAGATCTGAAAAATCATTGAGGTAGTTCCCTTTGTGCACAACCCCGAACCTCACATTTTCAACCTCGAATTTTAACGCTTCTGGCAACTCTTTTTTAATTTTCTCATCATCAGCGTTCCCGCAAACTGCTCTGAGGTTGTAACGTTTTACAAATTCCTTGTAAACATTGTACGTGTTAAAGTCACCTGCGTGGACGATATAATCAGCTTTCTCCATCAACTCCTCAAGCTTTTCTGGTACTTTCCATTCTTTCAGATGGGTATCTGAAATTGCGATTATTCGCTTCATTCCAAAAAAATTTGATGTTGGGTTTATTAAAATTTGAGGTCTCCGTTTGCATCGAGAACTCTGTTTATTATTGCATAAGTTATGAATGGATCCTTGCCTATAGGTTCACACAGAATTACTTTTTTGCCTTCGAACTCACCCTCCATGACACCGAGTTTGCTTTCAAGCCCGAGCGCGCCTGGTATATCTTCTGTTGTATGCACACCATAGGAAATAAAGAGCGGAACCAGGTAAATCACTTCTGACTTCATTTTTCTAACAGCGTCCTCAACACTCGGCTTTCGCTTTCTCGCAACAAATGCGATTTCAACTTCGTCGAACATGCCCAATTTCTCAATTCTCTCTTTGTGGTGCTCCATTATCTCCCTATAATATGGAAGCTTGCTTCCGTGCCCAACCAAAACAAGTCCTCTCATTTTTTCACCTCCTTTCAGCAAATACTATAACAAGATCCGACTTTATTTCGGGCAACTCCCTCTCCTCCCACCTCACAATTCTTTCGTTTTCATTCCCGAGATTTTCCAGGATTACAACTCGAGCAGGAATTTTTGATATTGATTCAATATCGAATTTAGAATCTGCGAGAATGAGAGCACCTCTACCCATTTTAAAAGCATTCAGGATTTCTGGAATGTAATCATCTCTCTTCTTTGCGTGGGCATCCACAACCACAACGTCTGTCAAGTCAACTCTTAACCTTGCTAAAGCAAGCTGTATTGAAGATATTCCTGGCTCAACCTCGCCCTCAATTTTTGTACCCAGCCCCGAGATCATTGGATCTCCGGTAGAAAGAACTACGACTTTCCTACTTTTTCCATCTTCTGCAATCTTGGAATACTCTTCTTCACTGAACGATCTCAGAATAACTTTTTCTCCCCTGATATACTCTTCAGCAAGTTCTATTGCCCTCTTGCTTCCGTAGACAACTTCAGCCTCCTGAATTATCTTTACTGCCCTTTCAGTCAGATATCCTTTCGCAGGTCCAACGCCGACAATCCTAATTCCCATCTTTACCACCGATCAGGAGAACGTCAACTACGTTCTCGTTTATGCTCCTGGCTTTATCGAGAATTATCTTCCTAAACTTTTCTAGATCAGCTCTAATATCTCTTAAAAGCTTACCTCTCAGCTCTGGAACCGCCCATTTTATCAGCAAAGATGGCAAACCGGCGATAATTACATCACCCTTTGCAGCTTTCAAAGCATAATCTATATGCACCCCAAAAACAAATGGCTGATATCCTTTTAGATGATCCATAGCCCACTTCCAGCCTTTTCTGCCTGTAGTTATCACTATCCTGTCGTATCTACTTGCAATTTCAGCTTTGACTTCCACGAGTCTTTTGCACCATGGCTCCACAAAACCTGTAGTTCCAAGTATTGAAATGCCCCCTTCAACGCCTATTCGTGGATTATCCGTCTTCTGCGCAACAGCTTTTCCATGGGGAATTTTCAGGATAACACCTTTCTCAAATCCATACTTTTCTGCATAGATTCTGAAATTTTCATCTATCTGCTTTCTTGCTGTTCTACTTACAGCCTTCTGCCCCTTCAGTTTCCCCCTTTTCCAGACGCCTATTCCTTCTCCAAATTCGATGCCTTTACGATCAACAACCTCGGCAATCATCTGCAATCCGTCTGTTATGTCGAATTCGTGATCCCCTGCAAATTTTCTCGCTGTAGCAACGCCATTCAGTGCTGAAACATCAACCTCAACTGTTATGCCCACGGGAGTTCTGATTGAAACGCCTTCAACATCTTCATAAAGCGACGCAATCGCACCGCATATTGCTGCGCTTGCGGTTGTACCCGTTGTTATGCCCCTTCGCAGCCATCCATCGGGAGTGAGGATGAAAAGCCCGCTCTCTATCTTTTGCTCAACCTCTTCTCTACCCTCTTCCTTTGCCCTCTTTTCTATCCATTCCGGGGGATATTCGAAAAGCTCAATAGGGTCCCTCATTTCTCAAAGCGAGGTTTATTATTCCGTTTAAAATTGCGACGCAGATCGTGCTCCCTCCCCTCGCGCCCTCGGTGGTTATGGATGGTACATCGAGACTTCTTATCATTTCCTTGGATTCAGCAGCATTTACAAAACCAACAGGTGTTGCAATGATCAGCAATGGCTTAATTCCTTCTTTCACGAGCCTGTAAACCGCCAGTGCTGCGGATGGGGCATTGCCGATTGCAATAATACTGCCATTGAGCCTATCTCTCAGATTGTAGAACCCCATCGATGTTCTGGTAATTCCTGTTTTCTCAGCGTTTTCTCCATACTCTATTGCTGCAATAACTTCACTTTTTATTGCTCTTCTGTTAATTCCGGCTTTGACCATTGCAACATCGGTGACAATGGTTTTACTCTCTCTGATCGCCTCTATTCCAGCCTGAATGGGGTTGTTTCTGAACCTTATCAGGTCCTTGATTGCCGGATCACCTGTTGCGATTATGCACCTCTTCAGAATGTAGTCTTCTGGTGTATTGCCCCTGACGTACTTTTCAACGATGCTGTAGCTTTTTTTAACGATCTCTTTTGCCTCGCTTGTCAAATCGCCCATGTCTATCCAGTCCATCATTCCACCTCTAGGCTGTACTTTCGTGCGTAACCCCTTGGCGTAACCATCTTTCCTGCCAGCAGTTTTGTCTCCGAATTTGCCACAAAAAGAATCGTGTGCATGTCCACAATTTCTGGATTCTCGATTATTTCATCAGGTTTTGATATGAATACGCCCTCGTTATCTCTCGTAGCATTTCGAACAACACCAACTGCAACATTACCTCTGATCTTCTTGACAATCTCCATAGCTTTTACGAGGTTCTTCTTTCTCCTTCTGCTTGAGGGGTTGTATATCACAATGACAAAATCACCATGCAGCGCATGTGTAAGTCTTTTCTCTATGACCTCCCATGGCGTCAGTAAATCACTCAGGCTAATGACTACGTGATCTCCACTTACTGCTGAACCGAGAAGGGGGGATGAAGCGGACAGAGCAGTCACACCGGGAACAACTTCAAAATCGATATCGAGTCCATTCGCATATACGTACTCTGCCACAAGTGATGCCATGCCATAGGTAGAGGGATCTCCACCACTCACAAGGCTAACAATATTTTTCTCAGCGAGTTTCACAGCCAGCTTTACTCTCTCAACCTCTCTACCCATTCCGCTCTCGATTATCTCTCCACGAACAAGATGTCTTATTCTGTCGAGGTATGTCTTGTGTCCGAGAACGTAATCAGAGATTTCCAGGATTTTTAGAGCTTTTAGGGTGAGCAGATCTGCGCTACCGGGTCCTATTCCAACGACGTAAAGTTTTCCTTTACACTGCGATTGCAACGGTTACACCTCCATAGACTTTCTTGGGGAGAATTAGCCTTTTCTCCTTTGAGTAATAGAGGGCGCAGGCCTCTGCAACACTTTTCAGCCCAATCTTTTCGGCTTTTGATGGACTTGCGGTCTCCATTCTGTTGATATCGCTTTTAGACACAAACATAAGTGGCTTTTTAATCCTGTCTGCAGCCTCTATCAGACCTTTTTCATCCTTTTTTATTTCCGCCGTTGCAATGACTCTTATGTCCTCAATTTTTGCACCCACTTCAGCCAACGCTGATTTTATTGCGTAAAGTATCTCATCAGCCGTAACACCCCTTCTGCAGCCAATCCCCACGCTTAACCCTTCTTCAAATTCCATTGCAGTTGTAATAATCGGAATAAGACCCATACCCTTCAGCATCTCTGCTATTTCGTTGCCTCCGTGGTGCCCGCCTATAATCGGGATGGCATACCTCATGAGCTTATCAACCACAACAACAGCCGGATCAACCCACTTACTCTTGAGGTGGGGACACATTCCCCTTACGACAATACCTGCTGGCATTAAAGCAACTATGCAGTCATAATCCAGCAACTCACTCCAGATTCCGGGCGTGTAGAGAACTATGTCTGCTCTCAGATAATCTGCAAGCCTTCTGAGCTTTTCAATATCCTTGCCAAATCCAACTACGGCTATGCGTATAGAACAGACCTCCTACCTTCTCCTTTAAGTACCCTGCCTATTATCACAACCGCCGTTCTCGTAATCCCCTCTTTTTCGACCTTGTCTGCTATGTCCGCAAGCGTTCCGGTTATTACTTTTTCATTGCTGCGAGAAGCATGGTAAACAACCGCCACCGGCTCATCAAAACCCCTGATTTTGCCAACCTTTTCTGCAATGTATCTGATTTTGTCAACGCCAAGCAGTATTACAAGGGTGCATGGAATAGCAGCAAGCTCTTCGAGGTAATCCTCTTTCAGGGTTTTGCCCGCAGGACGGGTAATAACGACCATTTCAGCAACTCCCGGGACTGTCAGCTCTGCTTTAAGCGATGCTGCAGAGGCAAAAACGCTGCTTACTCCCGGTACAACCTCACATTCTATCCCTCTTTTCTCCAGCTCTGTGATTTGCTCCCATAGTGCCCCGTAAATGCTTGGATCACCGCTCTGCACCCTGACTACTTTTTTGCCATCTTTAACGGCTTTCTCAATCAAATTGATGATCTCTTCAAGCTTCATGCCATAGCTGTTGACCTTCTCTGCACCAAACTCGGAAAGAAACTCCTCTTCGATTATAGAGCCAGGATAAATGATCAGATCTGCCTCTTTCAACAATCGGTATGCTCTCAATGTAAGTAAATCCGGATCTCCTGGACCAAAACCAACAAAATATACTTTATTCATTCTCTTTCCTCCCCACAATAAGTGTGAAGTAATCGGATTTTTCAGGCACATTCTCGATATCCTCAAACACTTCTATCTTCTCACTGTCCATGTATATTCTCTCTGCAAGTATGATGCGCTTTATTCCCTCTTCTTTCAGCTTGGCATAGATTTCTTTGGGCTTTGAAGCCTTAAGAACTGTGATGTATTCTATCTCCGGCATTTTTGCTGTTGTAACGAGCATGGGGGCATCAACAAACGTCATTGTTCTTGAAAACACAGAAGTGAAGCTGGGGATACCAGGAATAATTTCTATTTCAATAGATGGGTTGATCTCCATGACCTTTTCAGCAACATGCTGGAAGGTTGAGTAAAAAGCTGGATCGCCAAGAGATGCAAAGGCTATGTCTTCCTCATCGCACCTGCTTGCAAGCTCTTCGGCAAGCCTTTCTGTGACTTCTTCACTTTTTCCCATCGGAAATTCTACTAACCTGGGCTCCCTGAATTTTGAGACAATTGAATATGCAAGCCTGCCGGGAACGATCACCTCGTCAACTTCTTTTATTATTCTGACGGCCTTTAACGTGAGCAGTTCTGCATCGCCTGGCCCTAATCCAATTCCGTACAGCATGATTTACCACCCAGTATCATGAAAACGGGGTTGTTGGCTTTAAAAGCTGTCTTTCCAGCAAGTTCGTAACTCCTTGATATATTCAGTGTTAGAGCTTCATGGAAAATTCCCAGTGATTTCATCCTTTCAATAACTCCGCATGCAACTTCGATGCGAGCAGCATTGACAGCTATTTTTCTGGCTTTTCTGCATGCAACTTCTATCATGCGTTCAATGTTCTTTGTGCCTCCAAAGAAAACGATGTCGCAGTCGTAATTTTCCAGAAACTCCAGTCCATCCATATGTAGCACTTCAACATTTTCAAAACTGGCAAGATTTTTCTCAGATTCTTTAAAGGCATTCAAATCATTGTCAACAGCGTAAACTTTCCTTACATAGGGAGAGAAGAATGCTGAAACCCTACCGCTTCCGCAGCCTATGTCTGCAAATACATCGTTTCTTTCGGGTTTCAACTTTGCAAATAAGATACCGATTACCTCATCCTTTGTGAACTTTCCCATATTCTCTTCTCCATTCCTTCCGTTAGAACTTCAATTTTTACGGGATAATTCAAAGCTTCCTTTTTTACCTCTTTGATCATTTCGGCGTTGCATATGAGGAGAACGGTGCTGCCACCTATTGCCTTTAAAATGGATTTTTCTATGGCTGCACATTCTGTATTGGGCTGAATTCCAGCCTTGTAGGCTGCTTCTCTCCCTAAATCTCCGGCAGCAGCAAAGAAATCAGCATCAACGTCTGGAACTGGTATGTTGTGTGGAACCACTATGAGTTTTCCACCAATTTTCCTTCTAAACCCGCATTTTTCGGCAATTTCTTCAGGTATATCTTTTCCTTCATGGATAATTTTTCCACCATCCATTACGGTAAATCTGTCTCCAATTTCAAGGGCAAAATCAATATCGTGGGTAGAGATGATAATTGCCTTACCTTCTTTTTTCAGCATCATTACGATCTCTACAATATCTCTTACACCGAATCCATCCAGTCCTGCGGTGGGCTCATCCATTATTACAACTTCGGGTTCCATAGCTACAACTCCGGCGATCGCCACTCTCTTTTTCTCTCCTTCGCTCAGCATGTTGCAGAGTCTGTTTTCAAATCCCTCAAGCCCAACTTGTTTCAAAGCCTGTTTAACCCTTTCATCGATTTCTCTGTCATCCAAGCCAATATTTTTCAATCCAAAAGCGACATCCTGCCAGACAACCGGAGCTATTAGCTGGTCGTCAGGATTCTGAAATACAAGCCCGACCTTCTTTCTTACTTCAAACAGGCTTTTTTTATCGTAGCGGATTGGTTTTCCTTCTAAAAGCACTTCTCCTTTAGTTGGCTTTAACAAGCCATTGAAATGTAGAAGAAGAGTTGTCTTACCCGCTCCATTCCTTCCGAGCAGGATGGTGGTCTCTCCTTTCCCTGCTTTAAAATTGACGCCCTTTAAAGCCTCAACGCCATTTCTGTAGACATGCCACAGGTCGATGGTTTCGATAACTAGGTTCATAGCAACCATCCTCCCGCTATGGCAATCAGGATCAGCAGAGCAATACCCCATCCAGTACTATTTTCACTCTTTACTGGCATTTTTCCGCTGTAACATCTGGCTTGCATACTCATTTCCAGTTTTTCCGCCCTATTGAGAGTTTTGAGAAATAAAGAATATGATAGCAGAGATGCAGTTCTGATAAACGATCTTCTGCTTGAATATCCAAGTCTCGATGAGGCAGCCTCATCCATTCTTTCAAGCTCGTCAAACAATACCTGAACACTCCTGTATATCAGCACAGCAATTTCAACAATGAATTTTGGCAAGCCAGCTCTCTTCAAAAAAGAGAAAAACTCGGGGATTGTTGTTGTCAGGATCAGGTATGAGAGGATTGAAAAAGATGCTAGAGCCCTCAGGACAGTCTCTATCGCGAGATTTATTCCTTCTCCGGTT
Source organism: uncultured archaeon (assembly GCA_964652135.1). Classification (GTDB taxonomy): domain Archaea; phylum Halobacteriota; class Archaeoglobi; order Archaeoglobales; family Archaeoglobaceae; genus CAZZAF01. The sequence goes on along the minus strand of CAZZAF010000004.1, from coordinate 5,335 downwards.
ATTGTGATAAAACTGAATTTCCACAGAACATTTCCGTGCGTGACGAGAACTATAACGACAAATGCTGGTAATAGGAAGAATAATGGAACTCTCAGGATTCTGAAATATTCTCTACCAGCAGCGTGAATGGATAAAGCGGAGAATATAAGAAGTGATGTCGCATATACTGTTGGCTTTGATGATAAAACCGTAAGAAAGAGGGAAATTAAAACAAAAACTACTTTGAGATCTCCTCTTACTATTTTCTTTGAGCTTACCTGAACAGCCTCAAGAGTTCTGTGCATGCTGTTTTCCTCTGTAGTAGCCCAGGATGTATCCAATTATTAAAGCTCCAATTGCAGCCTGCACACTAAACAGCAAGCTTTCTATTTCACCGCTTGGTGGTTCCCAGATTGGCTCAAACCATGGTGTGTAGTCGGGTTTTATTTCAGATATGGCCTCCTCAGCCTTCTCGTCTGCCCCACTCCAGCCCTCGTCGGCAAGAACGGGAGTAATTAATAGAAGGAGAATTAGAAGGGGTAGAAATCTCATGCAAACACCTCCGCACCTTTGATCTCCGGTTTGATTTGTAGTAGGTGTTTCATCAGTGTGGCTGCTACAACACCCTCTATCAATGCAATGGGTATCTGGGTTACCGCAAATATGCCCATAAACACTGCTGCTGATGACAGAATTCCTGATAATCCTGCATCGGCAGGGAATGCCAGGGCAAGCTGAATTGATGTTACCACGTATGTAACCCAGTCAGCCACAACTGCGGCAATAAAAGTTGCTGAAACAACACTGAGGTGTTTTTTGGCGAACCTGTAAACGATCCAGCCTGCGAAAGGACCAATTATTCCCATTGATGCTGTGTTTGCTCCAAGTGTTGTAATACCACCATGTGCGAGCAGGAGAGCCTGATAAAGCAGGGCTATTGCAGACAGGAAGGCAGTTATTGCCGGACCAAATAGAACGACGGCTATCCCCGTTCCAGTTGGGTGAGAACAACTACCAGTTACGGACGGAATTTTTAGAGCTGAAAGAACGAATATAAACGCTCCAGCAACTGCAATCAGCGCCTTGTTTGAAGGATTCTCTTCTATGATCTTCTTTGCCCTCCACGCTCCGTATGCTATGAATGGTATGGAGAATACGTACCAAGCAACACTCCACTCGATTGGCAGAAACCCCTCCATTATATGCAAATGTTCCACCTCCTTGATTTGATGTCAAGTAAATTTGATATTATTTAAAGCTTACTCCGTAACAATTGACGATCATCAGCTGAGGTAATCTTGCTATCGGGGGCAGTAATATCTATATTTGGAGGCGGGGCTAACTGTCCTTACTGCGGTGGGAGGAAAAGGAATGGAAGTAATCATTACAACGTTGAAGTTCATGGCTACAACAATCCCAATAATTGCTGTAGTTACTTTCCTTACTTCCTACTCCATTAAGAAGGGATTAATGGAAAAGCTAACGAGTGTCTTTACTCCCATGATGGAACGATTCAATATCGGGCACATTGTGGCAATTTCAGCGTTAACCTGCTTTGTAAGCCCAACAGCAGCATATTCACTACTGGCACAATCATGGAGAGAAGGTAAGATAAGTGAAAAGGATGTAATTGCGGCATCCTTCCTCAATTCGTTTCCAAGTATATTCAGTCACCTGTACTCCTTTTTTATCCCATTTGTTATCCCTATTCTGGGCTGGGTGGGAGTAGTTTATGTATCGCTCCGCACAGCTGTTGCTGTAATCAAGACTGTTATCGGCCTGATACTTGCGAAAATCTGGTCGAGTGGAGATAACCATGCGGAAGTCTCCTATGAAAGGAAGGATTTGGATCCCCTTAAGTCTACTGTTAAAACGTTGAAGAGAATCATTCCTATAATGGCCATAACTTTTCTTACTGCAAGCTATCTTTCAGAGATTGGTGTTTTTGATAAATTTGCGGAGCTACTTGATTTTCTCCCTTTGAATGCAAATGCAATAGCAATAGCTGCAATGCAGCTTTTTGATATGAGAACAGCCATAGTCCTAACGGCAGGCATGCTGGAAAATGAAGTAATAAGTTTCAGGTGGGCTGTTGCTGGTCTACTCCTCGGAAATATTGTTACTTTCTCTACCCGGTATGTCAAACACTCCTTACCTCTTCATGTGTCCCTGTTTGGAAAGCTTGGTGTCAAAATAGTATTGCTAAACGCAGCTGTTACACTCATGCTGGATATTATACTGATAATTCTGGTAATACTGTTTATGTAGTTGATTCTACATTTTTTCGATTTAGTTCCTCTTTTATCATCCTGATTACCTTGGGTATCGCTTCCTCAACCTTTGGTGTACAATCCTTTCCAAAATGTTCAATGTCTTCAACTTCTATGGCGAATATTTTCAATTCTTTTGGCATCTCTTCAGGGAAAACAGTGTATCCGAGTTTCAGCGTGGTTCCCAAGGAAAGGGTATGTGTACCCGTGATTGCATATGATGAGAAGATATCATCAAGGGAGAACTCGTAGATTGTTCCCGGCTCTCCACCAAATTTTACCGCATCGACTATTATGGCTTTGTCATAACCAAGAATTTTATCGATAACTTCGAAATCGGATGTCATTAAAATTTCAATATCTGCATCCACCTCTCCTTCCAGTCTTTCGGCAATCTTTATACCTACAGAATCATCTCTCAAAATGGGGTTTCCAATACCGAGAATCTTGACTCTCACAAGCCGAAGAGTATTCTAAAAAATTTTAATTTTGCGGTATTACTTGGGGAATCTGTCTTTATTCTTATTGAAAAAAAGTAGTGGTAAATTCAAATAAAAATTTAGAAGTTTTTGAGCACTTCGTACAGATTGCCGTCGCTGTCGTAGATGTTTATCTCAATGGGCATGCTGCTCGGTGTGATTGCGTGGGTTGCACAAGCGAGACAGAGGTCGTATGGTCTGAAGGCCATTTCAACGTAGTTGAGTATTCTTTCATCAACGTTGCCGTTCTTGATGAAGTGCTTTGCAGCCTTCTTTATTGCGACATTTATTGGTCCCTTGTTGTGGGTTGTTGCAACAATCAGGTTAGCCTCGGTGACAATTCCCTTGTCATCTGTCTTGTAGTGGTGTATGAGTGTTCCACGTGGTGCCTCAACGATACCTACACCTTCTCCAACGACCTCTCCAAGTTCGGCTCTGGTATCTGGGCTTGTTATCTCTGGATCCTGAGCAAGTTCGACAATTCTCTCTGCTGCGTTGAGCAGTTCGATTGCTCTTGCCCAGTGGTATGCAAGTATGTAGTGGGCTGGCTTCTCCTTGAGAACATCATACATCTTCTCATAGGCTTCCTGTGCGAGTGGTGTGTTCATACCGTCAGCTATGTTGAATCTTGCAAGAGGACCGACACTGTACAGGCTTGTGCCATCTCCATCCACTATGCCCTTCCAGCCCATCTTCTTCAGGTAGGGCATTTTGAGGTAGCTCCACGGAAGAACTCTCTCGGCAATGAAGTCCAGGTACTCCTTTCCTTTGAATGTACCAATTTCGTTACCCTTTGTGTCTATAATCTTCTGAACTCCATCGTAGTACGTTACCTTGCCATTTTCATCTACTGTACCCATGTAGTTGGTTACAACTTTGTACATGTCTCCTGTTACGAGCTCCATGTACTTCTCGTTCTTGAGGATGACATCTTCGAATACCTGAAGAGTTGTCTTACCAAGTTCAACGAGCTCTTTTCCGTACTTCTCAATTTCCTGTCTCTCCTCTTCGGTAAGTCTCTTTGACCAGCCTCCAGGCAGTCCAGCAACCGGGTGGTTTGGCTTGCCTCCAAGCATTTCGAATATCTTTACGGCGTAGCTTCTCTTTCTCAGCACGTCCTTTGCAACCTCTACACCGACCTTCTTTACCAGCCCGATGAGATTTCTTTCAGCGGGATCAGCTTCAGGTCCTACAACAAAGTCTGGCAGTCCAAGAGCATAGAGAATTGCCGTGTGATCTTCAACATAGTGAGCATTGAAGAAGAGTTCTCTCAGTTTCTTGGCAGTCTCTGTTGGCTCAACTCCATATACGCCATCGGATGCTTTGGTTGATGCCATGTAGTGGACTCCTCTGCAGACACCACATATTGTTGAAACTGTTCTTGGAACTTCTTCAATTGGCATTCCAACGAGGAATCTCTCGTAGCCTCTCAGCTCTACAACCTGGAAGAATGCTTCCTCAACATTTCCTTGATCATCAAGAAATATTGCAATTTTTCCATGTCCTTCCAATCTTGTGATGGGGTTAATCTCAATCTTTTTCACGTTTTACACCTCCTCATTATCAGAAATAAACAAAAATTCACTTCTGTATCTTCTTGTTTATGATTGCAGCCGGCAGTGAGTATCTGTAGAACAACTTTGCGAGATTTGGATACTTCTTTGAGATTTCATCAACAAGCTTTACGTCGTCAAGCAGGGAGGCTATTGCGCTTATTGCTCTTGCACCGAAGTCTTTAACTTCTGGCAAAGGACCACCACAACCTCTGCAGGGTATGTTCACATTTATACAGGATGCTCCACAGTCTCCCTGTGTGATAGGTCCAAAACAGAGGTAACCCTGCTGCAGGAGGCACTCGTCTTCTTTGGGTATGCCTTCAATTGTTCTCTTAACTTCCTTAATGGGTTCTCTTGATTTACCATTATTGGCAGGGTTTCTTGCGCAGACATCACATACAGCCTTTCCGCTGGTAATCCAGGAGCCTTTTGGTGGAAGCTCACCCTTTATAATTGCTTCAACAGCTTTAGCTACGAATTCGTGATGGGGTGGACAACCTCCAACGAAGTAGTCGACATCTACAACCTGGTGGATAGCCTTAACCTCATCGTAGAATTCTGGCAATGTCAGTTCATACTTACCATCGACAACATACTTTGTCTGAGGAACGACACCATCTGGATTATCGGTGCTGTACGTTTTGAAATATGCAGTTTCGAGTATCTCTTCCTTGGTGTGGAGGTTTGCCAATCCGGCAATACCACCCAATGCAGCACAGGCTCCGAAAGCAACCAGAACCTTTGCCTTCTGTCTGAGTACCTTGACCATGTGTTCCTGCTCGCTCAACCTTACAACACCATCAACAAAAGCAATGTCTATTGATTTGTCTGGCATGGCTTCCAGGTCTTTGTATTTAAGGTCGGCTACAGTTGGTGCCCACCATACAACTTCGAGATGCTCTAGGGCATCAATTAGCCTTTCGGAGATATCCACTAATGCCATTTCACAGCCTGCACAACCACCGGCTAAAAGAAAAGCAAATTTAAGTTTTTCAGCCATTTCACTCCCTCCTCTCCTTAAGCGGGTTTGGCCCCAATTTGGTGATCTGCT
>CAZZAF010000003.1:0-104467 GCA_964652135.1 uncultured archaeon | reverse complement strand
ATATACAATATCATGAATAACAGGCTTATTCTTATTCAAAACCTTTATGAAGCCCTTAATTCCCTCTTCAGAGTAGAATTCTTCTTCTTTTTGAATTCTTTCATCAATTAGCTTTATTCTAACACCTTTATTGAGATAAGCCAGTTCTTTCAGTCGTTGAGCAACTATATCATATCTAAATTCTGTCGTCTCGAAAATCTCCTCATCAGGCTTGAAACGTATTTTTGTACCTGTCTCGTTTGTTTCTCCAATAACTTTTAGTTCTGTAACGGGTACTCCCCTAACGTACTTCTGGTAGTATATCTTCCCGTTTCGCTTTACCCAGACCTCAAGCCATTCTGACAGGGCATTCACTACTGACAAACCTACACCGTGCAGACCACCGGCAACTCTATACGCTTTTCTGCTGAACTTTCCACCAGCATGGAGTTTGGTCATAACTATTTCCAGTGCAGACTTCCCAAGCTCGTGCTTTTCAGTGGGTATACCACGTCCGTTATCCTCTACACTTGCAGAGCCATCTGAATGCAATGTTACAACTATACGATCACAGTAGCCGGCCAGAGCCTCGTCTATACTGTTGTCAACGATTTCCCAGAGTAAGTGATGTAAACCCCTGATGCCAACTCCACCGATATACATTCCTGGCCTTCGTCGTACCGCCTCGAGATCGTCCAAGACTTCAATTTGATTGGCACCATACTCCATAATAATAACCTCATTATTTTTTGATTCTATATCTCTAAAACCGTTCTCCATACTCATTATATACATTCTTCAAGCACATATCAGTGCCAATAAATTTTTTTATGAATGCTAGGTGATTTTTAGAGCGATTAACACATTTTTTTACTGAATTCACACCAGATCTTCGCTGGTTATGTAAATAAACTTTTCTGTCACCTTTAATGTATCACAGGGTTTTTTCACGAAAAACTGGCCATGAGAGACTGTTTCTTGTTGAGATAACCATGTACAGGCGATGTTATATAATCTACCGATCTCTTCTCACCAAAGTAAAGCTGTACAGCCTCCCTCACAAGTAACTCCATCCTCCTTCCTGCCCTCCCGAGTACGATGTTTGGACATCCCACATCCACATAAACGTATACATCCTTACCATTATATTCGTACAGTGCCTCTTCCTTACCTTTCTTTGAAATCGTGAAGGGGAATAGCTTACACGCAAGAGGCTTATTTTCTCCCTGCAGAGAGCATATTCTGCCAATCTGGAACGGACAGCGCTTTCCAATCTTCCTGATATAGTACCTAAACGCTCTATCCTCAACAAAACCCGTATTTTTAAGCCTAAGATATTCGTAAAACGTAAGAGGTACTCTATACCGGTGACAACATTCACCACATGCTGTGCAGTGCCATGAAGCGACTCTCCTCCATGGCACCCGCATAATTTGTAATTCTGCACCACGATGCTTTAATTTTACGTTGGCATTCTGGATCGCACTATCAAAAATGAAACCCTACGATATAGACTGTTTTGATATTTTCAGAATTTTTTCGGGAATAGCTTTAAAAATAGCGTAGTGTTCTGTCAATGGAGTAGGAGGCGAAATCAGTGAAAGTCCAGATAGAGGTAACAAACAGATGCAATTTCAGATGTGAATACTGTATAAGGAATTACTGGAAAGCTGAGCCAGTTGATATGGATCTAGCCATGTTTAGGAAAATTCTTGACGGTTTTGATGATGTTGAAAGGTATATCCTTTACGGTTTTGGTGAGCCTCTAATTCACAAGAATATTACTGAAATGCTAGATATGGTAAAAGCAAAATCGGAAGTGTTACTAACCACAAACGGTAGCATAAAACTGGATAAAATTGTGGATAAGGTAGATTATCTGGGAATCTCACTCGATGCACTGGATCCAAATATCCTGGAGAATGTAAGAAAGGGTTCCAATTTGAAAACAATTCTTGATAATATTGAGTATGCTGTAAAAAGAACTGAAGTTGAATTGGAAGTCGTTTTAACAAAAGATAACATTTGTGAACTTGTCGAATTCGTTAAATGGGCTGGAGAATTGGGTGCTAATATTGCCGCAACGAATTTGGTTCCATACTGCAAAGAGATGTATGATAAAGTACTGTTTGTTGAATTGAGCAAAACTCCCATCGAAATTTGTGAAAAGATAATGGACATGGATTACAGCCAGATGCATGAACTCCTAAAGGGCGTCGTGTATTCCTCAGATGATGCTCTGAAGCTTTACAACGAACTCTGGCAGAAAGTCAGATCAGAAAACCACCACCTGAATCTGCCTGCGATTATTGAAAATCAGGACAGGATAAAACTGGCAAAAGAAGTAGAAAAAATATTCGAAAAAGCAAGAAAAGTTGCAAAGAGCTACCAGATAAAACTGGATCTACCGAATGTCTTTGCAGATGCTAGCAAGAGAGTGTGTCCTTATGAAGATACCATTTTCATAAGATCAGATGGAAAGGTTACGCCGTGTATGGAGTTTGCATATACCCACCCGCTGTACATCAACGGACATAAAAAGATCGTAAATGAATACATCATCGGCAGCATCTCAGGCTTTAATCCGGAATTCACGGAGATGAAGAAGAGGCTGGTTGAAGAATTTCCGTGGTGTGGGGACTGTCAGTTCGCCGTAGGATGCTGGTTCGTTGAAGAGACTCTGGACTGTTACGGTAACTCTCCATCATGCGGTGAGTGTCTTTACAGCACTGGAATTGCTAGATGTCTTGTTTAACTTTCTGTTGCTACTAAGTCCCCTTGTGTCAGGCGGGGTAGTTCACTGTGAAAGGTAACTAACAAATATTTTTTAAAGAGTCTACAAAGATATGAATATGAAAAAACTAGAAGAGATTAAGGCTGTACTTGAACTGCATAAAGATGAGCTAAAGGAAAGGTTTGGGGTTAAAGAAATAGGAATATTTGGCTCCTACGTTAGAGGAGAACAAAGGGCAGACAGCGATATAGATATTCTAGTAGACTTTGAAAGGCCAATAGGCTGGGAAATTGTTGATCTCAAGGAGTATCTTGAGAATCTGCTTGGCATGAAAGTTGATTTGGTTCCAAAAAGAAGTGTTATAAGAAAACCATTGCTATGGAAGCACATTCAGGAGGAACTGATAAATGTCTAAGAGAGATATATTCTCGAGTATATAGATAAAGTATAAAGATATACACATGGGATGTCCTTCGAAGAGTTCGTCAAAAATGACATGGTTATAGATGCAGTACTCAGAAATCTCGAAATTATCGGAGAAGCGTCAAGAAACATTCCTGAAGATATTCGATCGAAATACAAAAGAATCCCTTGGAAAAGAGTGATTGGATTTAGAAACATCGTAATCCACGGATATTTTGGCGTTGATTTGGAAATAGTATGGACAATCATAACGAGACATCTAAAAGAATTGAAACCAGAAATAGAAAGAATGCTTAAAGAACTTGAAAGTAAGAGCTTAAAGCAGTCAGATTAAATTAATAAAAAAATATAAAAATATAATATAGTTCAATTATTACTTCAGCATTCTAGCCTCATTCTCATATCCAATTATAACGCTATCTACCATTCTGGCCGGGAAAATTCCATTTTCAACAACACCAGGAATGTTGTTAAGTTCTTTCTCCAGTCCTTCAGCATCCTCAATAGCTATGTCGCAGTCCGCGATGAAATTGCCGTTGTCTGATACCACAGGCCCGACCTTTCCCCTTCCCTGCCTCAGCTCAATATTTCCTCCAAGCTCTGAGATCTTTCTTGCCACATACCCGTATGCAAATGGAATAACTTCTACTGGCACAGGCATACTCAATTTTTCTACCAGTTTCGAGGAATCGGCGATGACCACAAATTTGTCTGATGCGGATGCAACAATTTTCTCTCTTGTCAGTGCTCCACCTCCACCCTTTATGCAGTTAAATGCCGAATCGATCTGATCGGCACCATCAACACACAGATCAAGTTCCGGGAACTGGAAGAGATCAACAACAGTAATCCCATTTTCAGCTGCAAGCAGATGAGACTGATATGAAGATGGCACGCCCCATACCTCAATACCTTCGCTCTCTATCCTCTTTCCAAGTTCTTTGAGGAAGAGCTCGACAGTGCTGCCACTTCCAATACCGATGACCATTCCATCGTCAACAAGCTCAACAGCCTTCCTTGCAGCATTCAGCTTGCTATTCATAACAACCACCTTCTCAAATTATTGAAATCGACCCTTGCAGTCGAATCGAGAGTCAGCGGCGTTATAGATACTTTTCCATTCCTTATAGCGTGTAAGTCCGTTCCTTCCTCTGCATCCTCAATTTCAGTTCCATCTATCCAGTAGTACTTTCTACCCCTTGGATCCAACCTCTCCTCGATTCTTGTTCTGTAAAGCCTTCTTGCAAGCCTTGTAATTTCTACTTCACCATTGGGTTTCGATGGAATGTTTACATTGAAGACATCAACACCTTCCGGCATACCTTTCTCAATAATAGTCTCAGCAAGCTTCCTCAAGATCTTTATTGCAAATGAGAAATCGAAGGGCTTGAAAACGAACTCAAATTTATCGACATCAGGAACTTCAAGTGAAATTGCTATTGCGGCACTCCCCTGCGTTGCAGCTTCAAGCGCAGCACCAACAGTGCCTGAGGTTGTAACAGATTCGGTAGAGATATTCTCACCGAGATTTATTCCTGAAACAACGATATCTGGAATGTGTCCAACTATTTTGTGTATGCCCAGGATAACCGCATCCGTTGGAGTGCCATCCACAGCGTAGGCTTTCATACCATTAACATTCACTTCAGAAATCCTGATGGGTTCCATTATCGAGATACTCCTACCTACTCCACTCTTCTGCATTGCTGGGGCTACCACGTAAACATCACCGAGGTCTTTCAGAGCTTCGTAGCTCGCCTTCAGTCCAGCAGAATACAACCCATCATCGTTTGTAATGAGTATGGTTACCAAGGATCATCCCCCTCCATGCTGAGTTGACAGATCAAAAAAGGTTTTGGAATTTGACTCAATGCTTGAGGGTGCCATACGCAACCGGCCTGAGCCCGTAATTGGCTAAGTATAATTCCACAATCCCCTCCTATTTTCCATCGCCTCTTTTTCAAGCACTAAATAGTAATCTTCCTTTTTGAATTCTCCCTCCACATATACTCTGGCAAAACCATTTTCCACCAACAAAGCATTGAAATCCGTACCATTTTCAAGGTAAACATAAGCAAGAAGTCTTCCGAAGCGATCTCTTAATCCTGCATTCTCATCAAATTCAATGTAAGCTTCCTTACCCTCGAGCATGGATCTGGTAAACTCTGTTGCTATGATCCCCCATTTTGCCAGATAATTGAGATCCGTAATATCATCGTATTCGTATGGTCTGTTTTTCCCGGCTTTTTTCTCTGGAGTGTCGATTCCGAGCAGTCTCACCTTTTCGATTCTTCCATCTGGAAATTGAACGATGATTGTATCCCCGTCTATCACGTCGATGACTTTCACCTTATACTTCAGCCCATACTGAAGATCTGGTGTTTGCGTTGTTGTAAGCGTCGTTTTCTCCTGAACACAGCCAGTAGAGAGAAGAGCAATTACCAGGATCATTAGCAAGCATAAAGCATCCCTGCTCACATCACCACCTCAATAATTCGTTAAGATGCCGAAATCGATGCGTTTATACTCTATATACCCTGTATCCTGAAGCTTTTTCAAGTCTGTTCATTATTGCAAGTCCTATTCCTTTTTCCTCAATACCCTCAGCGATTATGACATCCACATCCCTTTTGTCGAATTCCCTCAGAATGGAGAAAAGTCTCCTTGCAATAACTTCGGGATTATCCCCCATCTCTACAATCTCATCTGCAACATTTTCGTAAAATTTTTTGTTTGAAGCTGCGACACCAACTTTCAGGCCTTTTGCCTTTAAATCAGATGTAAGCTGGATTATTTTATCTATGACTTTGCTTCTTTCTCCAGTTATGACTATCAGATCTGCTTTCGGAGCGTAATGCCTGTATTTCATTCCAGGAGATTTTGCAACTACTGGCTTCCCTTTGAAAAGTTTAACATCTACAACCTCTCCAAGCATTTCTGGCGTGACAGCTCCTGGTCTCAGAATTGTAACAGGGTATGTGGTCGTATCGACTACAGTCGATTCCAGACCTATTTTTGTTTCTCCGGCATCGATTATGGCCTCAATTTTCCCTTCAAAGTCTTCCAGCACATGATTTGCATTTGTCGGACTCGGCCTACCAGCAATGTTCGCTGACGGAGCAGCAATAACAGTTTCCGACAGTTCTATCAGCTTTAACGCAACCTTGTGGTCCGGCATTCTAACCGCAACAGTATCAAGCCCGCCAGTTGTGGCGTACGGCACAATATCTTTCTTTTTCATTACAAGGGTCAGAGGTCCCGGGAAAAATTTCTTCATGAGCTTTTCTGCCACCTCATTCACTTCAGCAATCCTGTAAACCTCATCAACATTCGAAACGTGGACAATGAGAGGATTGTCTGCAGGACGATTTTTAGCTTCAAATATTCTCCTAACAGCCTTCTCATTCAACGCATCTGCTCCCAACCCATATACTGTTTCGGTCGGGAATGCAACGAGTCCTCCTTTTTTAATTATTTCTGCAGCCACCTTTATTTTGTCCTCCTCCGGATCATTGGGATCTACTTTTATCACAATCGTCTCCATGGCTCTGGTTTAGAATGGTTCCCACGCTTGCAACGTAGCCCACAATTAGCCCGCCCACCGAAAGACCTCTGGCTATGCTGAAAATAACAGAGGTGGCAGTTGCCCTCACCTTTGTTGGGAACATCTCGCTGCTCCACACTCCGAAGAGTGCATGGGAGCCGAAGCCGATGGGTATGACGAAGAGGGAAAGAAGAGCAAGACCAGGATTGTAGTTCACCAGAGTGAAGTAAGCAAGCATTAAGCAGCCAAGCAGCCCTATTGAAGCGGAGATGGCAAAGCTCGACCTCCTTCCAATGTAATCGCTGATGAGGCCGAAGAATGGGAGAACGATGAGGGCAACGAGAGAAATGCGTAGAACAATCATGCTTGCCTCCTCAGGGCGGTAGTTGAACTGCCTTATGATGAATGTTGGCGACCAGTCAACTATTGCATGGTAGGCGAACTCCGCAAGCCAGAAAAGGAATGTGGCGAGCACCAGCATTTTTAGAAGGCCTTTACTCTTTGCTATCTCCTTAAGGCTGAGCGCCCTCTCCTCCTCATAATGCTTTTCCCATATCCTCGATTCTGGCAGGTATTTGGCAAAGAGTATCAGGAAAGGAATGGGATAGAGGGTGACGAAAAAGCAGGCTCTCCAGCCGTAAATGGGGTAAATCAGGGACACTGAGAGGGCTGAAAGGATGAATCCGAAAACGAAGGTGGCGTGAATCAAACCGCCAAACAGCCCCCTTCTCTTTGGAGAGTAGAACTCGCTCATGTAGGTGAACGCAAGCCCCCAAGTCACGCCCATTCCCGAAATGAGCCTAAGAATTGCGAGAGTCCAGAAGTTGGGGGCAAAGGCTGAGAGAACGCTGAAAACCGCAACCCAGAGTATGGATAATATCAGGGCATTTTTCCTCCCAAATCTGTCCCCCATCTCCCCAAAAAGCATTGCTCCGAAGATGCAGAAAATGTACTGGGCGGAGAATATAAATCCGATTTCAAGCGTACCCACGTTGAACTCCCTCATTATTGGCTCTGCAAGGAAGTTAAGCAGTGTGAGCCCAACAGCATCGTGTGACCATCCTATGGCGGCTGCAAGAAGGACTATTAGTTTCTCAAACTTGGAGAATTCACCCATGGAAATTTAAAGAATTAAAAAGCTAAAAATTTTATGCAAATAAATATGCATAAAATGCACACTTTAGAGCTCTTCTCTGAGGTCAAGAACCCTCTTGGCCTTACCCTTTGACCTCTCGATTGTCCCCTTCTCCACCAGCTCAACGTTCGTTCTCAGCCCAAGTTCCTTCTGAAGCTCCCTCTGCACTTTCTGCTGCAATCTCTGCAGGTCGAAAAGTTCTCCTGTGAATAGCTCATCCCTGACCTCCACCCTAACTGTAATCTCATCGAGTGTGCCGTTTCTGGTTATGACAACTTGGAAGTGATCGCCAACTTCCGGAATCTGCATTAGCACATGCTCAATCTGACTCGGAAAGACGTTTATTCCTCTTACTATTATCATGTCATCGCTCCTACCAAGAATGCGGTGTATCTTGGGATGCGTTCTGCCGCAGGAGCACTCATCGTCCATTATGTAGGTGATGTCACCAGTTCTGTATCGTAGCACGGGCAAAGCCTCCTTTGTAAGCGGTGTAAGGACGAGCTCTCCCTTCTCTCCCTCCGAAAGCGGCTCTCCGGTTTGCGGGTCGATGATTTCGATGAAGTAGTGGTCTGCCCAAATGTGAAGCCCGTGCTGCTCTTCGCACTCAAACGCGACTCCAGGCCCGTTCATCTCACTCAAACCGTAGCTATCGAAGGCCTTGATGTTGAACGCATCTTCCAGCCTTTTTCTTGTGTTCTCACTCCACGGCTCCGCTCCAAAGCATCCGATTCTCAGGCTGAGCTTGTCATCCACTCCGAGTTCTTCGGCAACCTCCTTGACGTGGAGCGCGTAGCTTGGGGTTGAATGTATCGCTGTGGTGCCGAAGTCGGCCATGCATCTCACCTGCCTCTCCGTGTTCCCCACACCAGCTGGAATCACCATTGCGCCTATTCTTTCCGCCCCGTCGTGGATTCCCAGGCCACCTGTGAAGAAGGCGTAGTTCGCCATGTTCTGGAAAATATCGTGCTTCCTCACTCCAACCATGTAAAGGCATCTCGCAACAAGATTGATCCAGTTCTCAAGGTCGTTGGCGGTGTATCCAACAACCTTTGGCTTTCCAGTTGTGCCGCTCGATGTGTGGAGTCTGACGATTTCCTCCTTTGGGACAGCAAAAAGCCCGAAGGGATAGTTCTCTGCAAAGTCTTTTTTTGTGGTGAACGGAATTTTTGCAATATCTTCTCGCTTCTTTATGTCGTCAGGATGAACTCCTGCTTCCTTCAGCTTTCGCCTGTAATGAGCCACGTTCTCATAGGCGTGTCTGACAACCCACCTCAACCTCTTGAGCTGAAGCTCCTCAAGCTCCTTCTTAGGCATCACTTCCTCCTTCTGCCAGTATAGCTCGCTGTAGGCCATTCTTATCACCATGATAAAGTGTATCTTTCTGTCATGAGGGAGGCAGGATTTAAATACTTCACCATCCTGAAAAACGAATGCGTTTGCAGCAAAAGGCTTTAAAAGCCACTGCCTTTAATCATTACAGAGGGGCCGTAGGGTAGCCTGGTGATCCTCTCGGCTTTGGGAGCCGGTGACCCGAGCTCAAATCTCGGCGGCCCCATCATTGAACTGGCGGGAAAACCGTTTTTTAATACTGCCAGATACTGTCTGAGCTGCAGTTCCAGAAAAGCTGACAGGTTGATTCTTTAATCAAACATTCTTTTCAGTCCATCAACAACATCGAAATCTGCATCGTTGCTAATAATCACACCATCGCAGTATTTCAGGGCAAGGACAGCATGAATTGCATCTCTCGGCAATAGATTATACTTCTCAGCAAGCTTCTGGGCTTCTTCACAAACAGCAAAATCAACATCCAGAAACTCAATGAATGGCATTTTAAGCAGAATTTCTCCAGCTTTAATGCCTTCTTCTATTCCAGCAACTTTTCTTACGACATACACAACTTCATCCCACGTAAGCGTTGATGTAAATGCGTTGAATTCGCCATCTGAAGCTCTTAAGAGGTACTCCTTCGATTTTTCGGCAGTCTTTCCCGAGTAAAGCGTTGCATAAATGAAAACATTAGAGTCCAGATACGCGCTTTTCAATCTGTCCATAGTACAACCTCTTCAGTTCAGCAGGTTCTGGTGCTTCAAGCTTCTTCTCAATGATTGAAGTAAGCTCCTCCACATAATCTCTTCCGCTTTTTTCCGGTCTCAAGATGATTTCATCTCCTCTAATCTCAAAGACGACTTTCTCACCCTCCTTCAAACCGAACTTTTCCCTGATCTCTTTTGGAATTGTAACCTGTCCCTTCTTGCCAACAGTTCTCGTTCTTACCATTAGGTATGAATTTCGATGTGAAGGTTATAAAACTTATTATTAAGCTTACGACAAGACTGCCTGCTCCTTTATCCTTCTTTACTTCAAGTGTAAAAATTGAGTGCCCCAGTGCCTGAGCTACATAACCTTCATCCGTCTCCTCGATGTTCAAATCTATCGGGCCCCTCCCTTAATCCTAAGACCCTTTTTCAACAAAGAGCTCAACGAAGTAGGTGGTTTTTACGTTCGGACTGATGGCAATTCTGTATATTCCGTCGTAAGGTATGGGAACATCCACTTCTCCGGGTTCAATTTTTCTCTGTGAGAGAGGTATGTCTTCTATTCTCGATTTTTGATATGGTGTGAACACCCCACTTCGTAAATGGCTGGCGTCTTTTCTCCTCTCAACTCTCTTGATAAGCTCGATGTTGAAAAGAGTTTTTGATTCTGGAGATTCAGCTCTCACTATCCCCCTTATTCTCCACCCTTTTTTGAGATTTAACAGTTCTGATTGGAATTTCGATTGGAACCAGCCACTAACTATACTTTCTCTTTCAGCATCCTTTTTGGCCTTTCTCAGGGAACCCTTGTGCTTTATAAGCTCGATAGCTTCCTTTTTAAGGGCTTCAACATCTGGAGATACGTGAATTCCCATATCTATGGTTTCAGCTCCAACAGTTGCCTTGGCCAGAAAAGTGTCGGGCCATGATTGCACGATTCGGATGTTTTTCACGTCTTCTGGAAGTGGTATTAAATTGTTGCCTTCATCTCCGTGAACTACTGGGAAGGTCCTTGTCCTCAACCCACTTTCAATTTTTGTGACCAGAATTATCCATGCAATCACAGGGTAGAGGTATATCGTTAAGCCAGTTTGTTCCTCGGTATCTGGTGACATAAATTAGCTACATGCTAACAAAAATAAAAATTTTACTATTTAGGCCTCAAGCCCTAACCTCAATTTTACTAATCCTCTCCCATCACCTTCTATTATTCACACACCCGGGATCGGGCTTAGTGTAGTCTCCAAAGTAGTTGTAGGCCCTAGCTCTGCAGCCTCCACACACGTACCTGTATCCACAGCTTCCACAGCCCTCAAGAATATCCTTATCCCTCAAATCCTCGAAAACGTGGTTGTGAAGCCAAAGCTCCTCCAGATCATCCTCCCTCACATTACCAACCTTAAGCGGGAAGAAGACGCAGGGCTGAATGTCGCCGTTCGCCTTTATGGCGAAGTAGAACCTCCCAGCCCCACAACCACCAATGAACTCCGCCAGCTCCTTCAGCCTCTCACCAGCGTTTACATTGTAGAAGTGCGTCGGCACAATCTCTCCCTGACACTGCAGTGCAACGCGGGCAAACTGGGGGGCGGTTGAGAGCAGGGAAATGTTCGAGCTGTAGTTTTTCTCGTAGAGCCATTTCAGCAGCTCCTCCCTCTGCTCGGGAGTTATGTCCGCCTCCACTGTCTCTCTACCTCTTCCTGTTGGGATGAAGTTGTAGTGCATGAACCAGTTCACTCCCAGCTTTTCGCAGAGCTCGACCACTTTGGGCACCTCGTGGTAGTTGTATCTGGTCACCGTCATGGAAACGTTAACGAACAATCCCGTCTTGACAGCATTCCTGATCCCCTCAACTGTTTTGTCGAAGCAACCCCTTATCCCCCTGAAAGCCTCATGAGTCTCTTTCATCCCATCAAGGCTGATCTGCACGTAGCCAACTCCATTCTCCTTCATCCTTTTAGCTATTTCTTCTGTTATTAGGGTTCCGTTGGTTGCTATGGCAACGTAAATCCCCTTCTCGGCAGCGTATCTCGTCAGCTCGAAGATGTCCCTTCTTACGAGCGGTTCTCCTCCGGAAAAGGCGATGATTGTGACGCCAAGCCTGTCCAGCTTGTCGATTGTTTCGAGAGCTTCATCGGTTGTTAGCTCATCCTGTAGTGGTTTGCCTGCTGTTGCGTAGCAGTGCTTGCAGCGGAGGTTGCAGGAATATGTGATGTCCCACACAACCTGAAAGGGCGCGCCGGGAACGAAGGGCTTTCTGACTCCGAAGTGGGCTATTCCTTTGATAACGCTCGCCAACCCCTTTCTCCAGTAAGCATCTCTGAACTTCTCCCTTATTTCATTCATGTCAACATTGAATGCCCTTCCGCCAGCCTCAATAACCTTCTTGACAACTTTGGCAGCAGCCCTGCACTTCCAACAGGCATCACTGCGGTAGCCGAGAGCGTAATCTATGGCAATCTTTATTCTTTTGTCTCCACAGGTTTTGCATGAACCTGAAAGATTTCTGAGTGCTTTTTTGGTTAAAGGGTTGTTGACAATGCCAGCAAAAATTTCCACGTTCATGTCCACATGTATGACATGCGATATTTATTCATTACGCCTGAATTGTTCCTATGTATGAACTATTTAGTTCCAAAAGGTTAAATATCTGGATGCACAAGGAATGATAGATGAGCAACCCTCTTGGCGAGCTGGTCAAAGCGCTGGAAAAGTTGAGCTTCAAACCTTCCGATGTGAGGATTTACTCCCTCCTTCTGGAGAGAGGGGGGATAAGAGTGAGCGAAATCGCCAGAGAGCTTGACCTCTCTGCAAGATTCGTGAGGGACAGGCTGAAGGTGTTGCTCAAAAGAGGCTTCGTGAGGAGGGAGATTGTGGAGAAAGGATGGGTGGGTTACATTTACTCTGCGGAAAAACCCGAGAAGGTTTTGAAGGAATTCAAATCCTCGATTTTGGGTGAGATTGAGAGAATAGAGAAAATGTTCACCGATTGAATCTTGCTGTAACTGCAAACCCCTCCCCAATCCTTTCAATTTTCTCAATTCTGCATTTTTTCAAAAAGGATTCCCCATCGCAAACTGTTGGAGAGTCTCTACCTCCTATGAAAATTGGCCCGTAGTAAATTCTTATCTCATCGACGAGGTTTTGTGAGATTAGTGATGAAATCAGCGTCCCCCCACCCTCAACCATCAGCCTTCTTACACCCTTCCTGTGGAGAAATTCCAGAAGGGCTGATAGCTCGACTCTCTCTTCTCCAAAAACGGCCACCTCTGCAACCTTTTTAACTTCCCTAACTTTTTCTTCTGGAGCAATCCTTGAAACGGCAACGAGCGTTCTTGCCTCGTCATTAAGAATTCTGGCGGTCAGAGGCACTCTGCACCTGCTGTCCACAACAACTCTCAGAGGATTCGGCTCCTTTCCATCCTTCTGCCTTTTCTCTCTCAATTCAGCACTTTTAACGGTGAGCCTTGGGTCATCAGCAAGGACCGTTCCTATACCAACCATTATAGCATCGCTCTCGGCCCTCAACCTGTCCACGATCCTTAAATCCTCTTCGCAGGATATTCTGAGCTGCTTCCTGCTCTCATCACTTATCTTCCCATCAAGGCTTGCAGCGACGTTGACAAAAACATAGGGGCGCATACTTCAACCTTTAAAGTAAGGCTCTCTTTTCCTTACAGTCTCTATTATCGCCCTCGCAAGCTCCTCCCCGTGCTTCCCGTCAATGGTGATGGTTTCATTCCTCAGAAGGCAGGGCTTAAGCTTGCCGTCAGAGGTAACCCTCATCCTGTTGCAGTGCATGCAGAAGGCGGTGTTGTCCATCGGCTTCACGAACTCAATTACCCCTTTGGGCGTGAAGTACTGCGTTCTGCGGTGCATTGCCCTTACCCTCCTTTGTGTGGCCATTCTGGCGTACTTTTCCTCGATGGTTGAGATGTCGAAGAAGTACTTCTCAAAGCCCGGAAAGGGAACAAGCTCTATTAGCTGCAGAATGGCTTTGGTATTGCCTCCGTTGAAGGAGTTCGTGAACTCCAGCAGCTCATCAACCTCGTTCTCATTGACACCCTTCATAACGAGCATGTTAATCTTTACAGGTGTAAGTCCAACCTCGCATGCTTTCTCAATTCCGTCAATTACCTTCTGAACCTCCCCACCTCCCGTTATCCACCTGTACTTCTCCGCATCGAGCGTGTCGAGGCTCACGTTAACTCTGCTCAGCCCACACTCCCTGAGCTCCTCAGCGTACTTTTCGAGGAGAATTCCGTTTGTCGTCATCGAAATCTCCTCGAATTCGGGGAGGTTGAGGATTATGTCGGGCAAATCCTTTCTGAGCAGAGGCTCACCGCCCGTAATCTTCAGCTTTCTCACTCCAAGCTCTTTAAAGGCTCTGGCAATCTCAACAATGCGCTCGGCACTGATTTCCTCTCCGGGATTACTCTCCCCCTCTTTGTGGCAGTAAAAGCATCTCAGGTTACATTTTTTCGTTACGGCAATCCTCAGGTTCGTTACAACCCTTCCGTACTCATCTTTAAGCATATTTCCTCAGCCCTCTTCAAATCATCAGGAGTGTTGATGTTGAAAAATGAGATTAGCTCCTTATCAAACTTTCTCAGCTTTTCCACGGGATAGTAAACAACATTGAGCCTCTCAAGCGGAACGAGGATTTTTCTGATTCCCTGAAGAATTGCCCTCTCCAGCTCATCTGCAGCGCTTTCAGCGTAGTATGCAAGCAGAGGCTCGGGATAGTCGTGTTTTGGAATGAGAGCGTCACAGCCCGCCTTTTCACCCTCCTTGTAAAGATGCTCCAGCACCTCAGGCTTGACAAAGGGCATGTCTATTGCAGCAACAACGCAGCTTCCGAAGTGCCTTAAAGCGGCATGGATTCCAGCGATGGAGCCCACGCCTTTGTGCAAATCCCAGATGAACTCAGCCTCATACCGCGATGAAAGCTTCTCCGCCTGCTTCTCATCCCTGCAGACAAAGACTGTCTGAAAGGGGGAGTACTTTTCCAGAACCCACTCAATGAGCTTTTTGCCGCACAGCATTACCTCAGTTTTCTCCATCCCGATTCTCCTTCCAACTCCACCAACGAGGACAGCAACCTTCACCGAGCTTACTTTAGTTAGTTATTTATTACACTTTTCCGAGGTTTTGCCATGGACATCATCGAGGAGCTGAGAGCTTACAGGGAGAAGGACATTCCCTACTCAAGGGTGCTCAGCTCAATGTGCACCGTCCCCCATCCAGTTGCGGTTGAGGCCCACAGAATGTTCATCGAGACGAACCTTGGCGACCCCGGAATCTTCAGGGGGACGGTGGAGCTTGAGGCAAAGCTGATGAGGCTAATTGGCGACATTCTGCACTGCGAAACTCCCGCGGGCTACATCTGCTCTGGAGGCACGGAGGCGAACATTCAGGGAATAAGGGCGGCAAGAAATGTTCAGAAGAAGGAAAATCCCAACATTGTAATTCCCAAAACTGCTCACTTCTCCTTTGAGAAAATTGGCGACATTCTGGGAGTTAAAATTAAAAGAGCGGGAGTGGATGAGGAGTATAAGGTTGACGTGGGGCAGGTTGAGGATTTGATGGACGAAAACACTGTTGCAATTGTTGGCATTGCAGGAACGACCGAGCTTGGACAGATTGACCCCATTGTGGAGCTCTCGAAGCTTGCAGAAGAGAGGCAGGTTGAGCTTCACGTCGATGCGGCCTTTGGAGGGCTCGTTATCCCTTTCATGGACAATCCTTATCCCTTCGATTTCCAGAATAGGGGCGTTTCGTCGATAACCATAGACCCCCACAAGATGGGGATGGCAACCATCCCTGCTGGGGGAATCATTTTCAGGAATGAGAGCTACCTGAGGGCTCTGGAGGTGGAAACTCCCTACCTGACGTCAAAAACTCAATTCACTTTAACAGGGACAAGGCCGGGGACTGGTGTGGCCTCAGCCTATGCTGTTTTGAAGTCTCTGGGCTTTGAGGGAATGAGGGAGGTTGTTAAAAACTGCCTGAAGAACACTCGAATCCTCGTCGAGGAGATGAGGGATCTGGGCTTTGAGCCCGTTATCGAGCCTGTCATGAACGTTGTTTCCTTCAGAACGGATGAGGCTGAAAGGATTAAGGAGGAGCTTTACAGGATGAGGTGGGTCATCTCGACAATCAGGGAGCCAAAGGCCATAAGATTTGTTGTTATGCCCCACGTGACGGAAGAGGTTATTAAGAACTTCATAAGCGATTTCAGGAAGGTTTTAAGGAGGTGATAGGATGGAGGTAAGGCTTGTTGTTGATGGTGAAGACATAGAGATGAACGAGTTCGTGACCAAAGTGTTTGGGAGGGTTATTGAGGCTCTCGTCTCAACGCTAAAGGGCGTTGATGAGGACTGGGACATAGTGCAGATTGAGGTTGTGCGGTGAGAGGTTGCTGAGGAAGTGTGCAGAACTCTCAAAATACATTCCGGGAAAGAGCATTGAGGAGGTTAAGAGGAAGTACGGCCTTGAAAGAGTGGTTAAGCTTGCCTCGAACGAGAATCCCTATGGGCCGAGCCCAAAAGCCATAGAAGCGTTCAGGAGCTACTCCGACCTGCACATCTATCCGAATCCAGAGTACAGGGAGCTGAGGGAGAAGATATCCGATTACACTGGATGGGATGCTGATAGAGTTGTGGTGGGGGCAGGAATTGACGGAATCCTTGAAACGCTCTTCAGAATTCTCATAGACGAGGGGGATGAGGTCGTCATACCGATTCCGACCTTCCCTTACTACCACATTCTAACAAAGCTTAGCTGCGGGAAGGAAGTTCTGGTGAGGAGAGGCGAGAACTACCGCATTGATGAGTCCATTTTTGATGCCATAACTCAGAAAACCAAAATTATCCTCATCTGCAATCCCAACAATCCAACGGGGAATGCGGAGGATGCTAAGCTAATAGAGGAGCTTGTTAACTCAACCAATGCCCTTATCTTCCTCGATGAGGCCTACGTTGAGTTTTCCGATGTATCCTTTAGCGTCGATGCGGAGAATGTTGTAATTGCCCGAACTTTCTCAAAGGCCTTCGGGCTGGCGAACCTGAGAATTGGATATGCCTTGCTACCTGAATGGCTCGTTAGCCCCTTCAGGGCGGCAATGACTCCCTTCCCCCTCTCAACTCCCGCTGCAAAGGCTGCTGAGGCGGCTCTCGATGATGTGGAGTGGATGCGAAGCTGTGTGGGGAGAATAAAGGCGGAGAGGGAGAGGCTGTACAAAGAGTTGAAGAAGCTCGTAGAGGTAAATCTCTCACAGGCGAACTTCCTCTTCTTTGAGAGCCCCGTTGAGAATCTGGCAGAGGAGCTGCTGAAGAGAGGGGTTATAGTGAGGGACTGCAGCAGCTTTGTTGGTTGCGGTAACCACATCAGAGTGACTGTTGGAAGGCCAGAGGAAAACGACATGTTCCTTGAGGCTTTGAAAGAGGTGCTTGGATGCTGATTGCCCTTACTGGCACTCCCGGCACGGGAAAAAGCAGCGTTGCTGAGCGGTTGAGGGAGAGGGGGTATAAAGTTGCGACTGTTGTGGAGCTGGCGGAGAAGCATGGTTGCATAATCGATGAGGAGGATGGGGAGATTGTTATTGATGTTGAAAGCCTTGCAGCAAGAATTGATTTTGAGGGAATTGTGGAGGGTCACCTCTCCCATCTTCTGAAGCCTGATGTGGCCATTGTGCTGAGGTGCAATCCTGCTGTGCTTAGGGAGAGGTTAAAGGGTAGGAACTGGAGCGAGGAGAAGCTGCTGGAAAATCTTGAGGCAGAGATGCTTGACGTAATCCTTGTTGAGGCTCTTGAGCATGCCAGTGAGGTTTACGAGATTGATACAACCGAAATGAGCCTTGAGGAGGTTATTGAGGCTGTTGAGGCCATAATAAGGGGAGACAGGGAGGCGAGGAAAAGGTATAAGCCGGGAGGTATAGACTGGCTTTCTGAGCTTGAGGACAGAATTGAGGAGTTTATGAGGAAGGTGTGAGAAATGGAGGGCTTCAGGAAGATTGAGTGGGCAGAGCGCTACATGAAGGTTCTTGGAAAGATAAGGGAGCAGTTCAGGAAGGAGAGACCGCTGGAGGGCTTTACCGTCGGCATGGCTTTGCATGTTGAGGCGAAAACCGCAGTTCTGGTTAGAACTCTCGTTGATGCTGGGGCTGAGGTGGCGATTACGGGCTGCAATCCCATGAGCACTCAGGATGATGTGGCAGATGCTTTGAGGGAGAGCGGGATTGCATGCTACGCAAAGAGGGGGATGGATGTTGAGGAGTATTACGAGGCCTTGAGGAATGTTATAAGGGCTGAACCGGATATAGTCATCGACGATGGCGCAGACCTCATTTTCCTCCTTCACGGCGAGATGGAGAGCTATGCTGAAAAGGTGAAGGGGGCGAGCGAGGAGACGACGACGGGAGTTATAAGGCTCAGGGCGATGGAAAGGGAGGGGGTGCTGAAATTCCCCGTTATTGCTGTGAATGACGCCTACACAAAGTACCTCTTCGATAACCGCTATGGCACTGGCCAGTCCGCCATTGATGGAGTTATCAGAGCCACAAACCTGCTGATGGCTGGAAAAATTGTTGTTGTAGCTGGCTACGGGTGGTGTGGTAGAGGAATAGCGATGAGAGCGAGGGGAATGGGGGCAAGCGTTGTTGTTACGGAGGTTGATGAAATCAGGGCTCTTGAGGCGGTGATGGATGGATTCAGAGTTATGAGGATGGAGGATGCAGCAAAAATCGGGGATATCTTCATCACAGCTACGGGCAACAGGGACATCATCAGGGAGGAGCACATAAGGCTGATGAAGGATGGGGCGATTCTGGCGAATGCCGGCCATTTCAACGTTGAGATTGACATCCCGGCCCTTGAGAGGTTGGCAAAGGCGAAGAGAGAGGCGAGAAAGTACGTAACAGAGTATGATCTGGGCGATAAAAGGGTTTACCTGCTCGCAGAGGGAAGGCTGGTGAACCTCGTTGCTGCCGATGGTCATCCAGTAGAGGTTATGGACATGAGCTTTGCCAATCAGGCTTTAGCTGCTAAATACATTGCCGAGAACTGGCAGAAGCTGGAGAGGAAGGTTTACAGGCTGCCCGAAGAGCTTGACAGAATGGTTGCGAGAATGAAGCTTGAGTCGATGGGCGTTGAGATTGACCAGCTTACTGAGGAGCAGGTAAGGTATCTGAGCGACTGGAGGTGCGGGACATGATCTGGACATACAGAGCTTTGAACAATCCTGCAGCAAGGAGAAAGTGGACCGCGTTCATCCTCCTTATTGTTCTGGCTGGATTCGGGTACACCGCCTACAAGATTGCTGGAGGGGCGGAGGTTGGGAAGTCGCTGATTGCGGCAGCTATATTTGCCCTCTTTATTTCCCTCTACGCCATCATTACGCTCGGAAAGCCGAGGCACTACTACATCGAGGGTGATTATGTTTACTACAGGCCCTTTAAGACGAACCTGAAGGATATAGAGGGATTTGAGGTGGATGAGGAGAGGAGAGTTATCAGGCTGAAGGGGGCAGGGATTTTTTCAGTCAGAACTCTTTACTTCGACAACGAGGATGATTTGAGGCAGGCTGTTAGAAGGCTGGAAAGGATTGTGAAAAGGTGAGGTTGCTTTTTGGTAGTTGCTAAAAATGTGAGGTAAAAGAGCTAATGTCAACGGGCTGTTAAACCTAAATTGTTTTATTTTGCAGGTGTAGTTAAACTATGGTTTCTCTCACAGCCTGCATGCAGTGCGCGGTGTGCAGCTCATCCTGCAGCATGCGGTATGCGATGAACATCAGGAAGCTCATTGCCCGCTACATTTCCAGTGGAGATGACTTCTGGAGCGAGGAGCTGTGGAACTGCACCACCTGTCACGTTTGCCAGGACAGATGTCCAAGGGGCATTCCCATTACTGACTTAATCGTTGAGGCGAGGAGCAGGGTAATTGAGAGCGGTAAAGTTCCGACAGACGTCAGAGAGATGCTGGAGAGCATTCAGAAGTTCGCCAATCCCTTTGGGGTGGGAAAGGCCAAGAAAAGGGGTTGGCATCAGGGGAAGTTCAGGTTTGCAGATGAAGGAGAGTTCGAGTATCTCCTCTTTGCGGGCTGTGGGGTTGTGGATGACAGGATTGCTGATGTTGCAAGGAAGGCTGGGGAGCTTCTGGAGGCTGCTGGCGTTAACTTTGCCATTCTTAGGGAGGAGGGATGCTGCGGGAATGACGTTAAGGCTGTTGGGGAGGAGGGGCTTTTTGAGCTGCTCAGGGAGGAGAACATGGCCACTTTTGAGGAGTATGGGGTTAAGAAGGTGATTGTCATTTCGCCACACTGCTACAACACCTTCAAAAATGACTACGGGCTTGAGGTTTATCACATCTCCGAAATTCTGCTTAAGGCAATAGAGGAGGCGAGGATAAGGTTCAGAAAGGTCATCGAGGCGAGGGTAGCTTTCCACGACTCTTGCTACCTCGGCAGATACAACGGGCTGTACGAGGAGCCGAGAGAAGTTTTGAGGGCGATTCCCGGCATTGAGCTGGTTGAGATGCTGAGGAACAGGGAGAACTCCCTCTGCTGCGGTGCTGGAGGCGGGAACATTGTGAGGGACGTGGAATTCAGGCCCTCTCTCAAGAGAATTGACGAGGCGGGGATTGTTGCTGCCGAATTTTTGGCGGTGGCGTGCCCCTTCTGCCTGATGATGCTTGAGGATGCTGTGAAGGTTAAGAAGGCTGACGTTGTTATTTTATCTTTCGGATATCCGATGATTTTCGTATGCAACATCGTGAGCATCAACAAAAATATAAAACCACAGACTAATGTGCCAGCATGAGCCAGGTCGTAATATTAATGGGATCCAAGTCGGACCTCGAATTCGCGAGTAAGATTGGAAAAACACTGGAAAAATTCGGTGTAGAGTTTAGTTACAGAGTCGCGTCGGCCCACAAAACACCGGAGAAAGTTCTCAAGATTATCAAAGAATACGAGGATAAGAACACTGTTTTCATAACGGTAGCAGGAAGGAGTAACGCACTTAGTGGGTTTGTCGATGCAAACACATCCAATCCGGTTATTGCCTGCCCACCATACAGCGATAAATTTGCTGGTATGGACATATTCTCATCCCTCAGAATGCCATCAGGTGTTGCACCTATGGTCGTACTTGAACCAGAGAACGCCGCACTGGCAGCGGTCAAGATCCTTGCAATACAGGATGGCAATTTGAAGAAAAAGATTGCAGAATATCAGAATGAGATGAAGAGGAAAATAGAGGAAGCCGATGAAGAACTGAATAAATCTAAATCATGAACATATCAACATATGACTCACATATCTGGCATTTTACCCTTCCACCCTCGGTTGTGAAGTAAGCCTTGTTGCCGCAAACCCTACACCTCAAATTATTTTCCATAGGCAACACCCATGAAATCATTGGCTGTGATTGGCCATAACATATAACTTCTTAATTTAAACCTTTTGAAAATTGAAGATAAAACAGTAAAAAATTAAGCAATCGTAATATCGCCGTGATTCTTCACATAACTTACAAGACCACCTTCCTGCAGTATCTTTATCATAACTTCCGGCAGCGGTTTTGCCTTAATTTCAATTCCCTTTGTCAGATTCTTCACAACTCCACTCGATAGATCCACTTCCAGTTCATCTCCAGATTCAATTGAGTCTGTATCAACAATGAGCAAAGGCAAACCAACGTTTATGGCATTTCTGTAAAATATCCTTGCAAATGATTTTGCAAGCACGGCAGAAACTCCAGCTATCTTTATTGCCAGAGGAGCATGCTCTCTGCTGCTACCCATCCCGAAATTTTTACCAGCAACAATGAAATCTCCGGGCTTCATTTTCTTAGGGAATTCTGGATCTGCATCCTCCATAACGTGTTTTGCAAGCTCTGGCATATTGCTTCTCAGGTGATAGTACCTGCCAGGTGTTATATGGTCTGTTGATATATCATCTCCAAATTTCCATGCCTTACCTCTGAGTATCATCAGTCAATGCACATTTTTCCGATACTAAAAGCTTTTCCAAAACCTGCACATCGAGGAGATGTCAGAGCTTTTCTGAGAGTTGAAATACTTAAAAACAGGTTGTGTCGTCAAAAGCTGACAGAAACCACCTATATAGATCATCCAATTCGCAATAAATCTGGACGTCAAAAGGAGTTTAAAAAATATGGATCAGTAACGCTGGCTGCTTGGCTATTCTCCCAGCTTTAACGCCGATTTAGGACATGCTGCAACACACAGACCGCACTTTATGCAGTCCCATTCTTCAACCGTAGCCCATCCTTTTTCAGGCCTGTACTTCCAGGGTTCAAGTTGCATTGGGCACACCCTGCTGCACCGCTTGCAGGAGTTGCAATCCGAGCGTATCTTCAGAGGATACTTTCCTCTGCCCATGAAGCTCTGGAAACTACCTATTGGACAGTACTGGCACCAGTTACGTTCCTGTGTTGGTATTCCAAGTACCACACCAACCACGGTTGTCACAGTTATCAGAGTTACGAAGACCAGACCTATGCTGTCGATGTCAGGCCATGCATCCATTAGCCTCCACACCATTACGAACATGAGGATTCCGATCCAGAGCAGTCTGAAAGGCGTACTTCTGAAAATTTCTGGTATTTTTCTTCTGGCACTGATCCTGCTCAGTATCAGATCCCAGAAACTACCTCTAGGGCACAGATTTCCGCACCAGTACCGTCCCCGAAAGATAGAGATTCCAATCGCTATCAGCATGCATATTAATACCAGCAGACCGAGTGACGGGTAATACCACCCGCCAATCATCACGAGTGGTAAGAGCCACCAGAGTAATGCCTGCTTTATCTTCCTTTTTCCCATAAATTCCTTGAATGTTTCCTTCTTCCCCTTAACTTCCGCCACCATGCTAAAAACCGACTCAATGCTGATATTTATAGAATCCAAGGTTTTGCAGCTTTTCAGAAAACATGGAAAAGTCTATATGCAGAATCGCATATTATCATGATTTTTAAAATTAAAACTTATCGAGGGGGAAAGCCGTTCAGTGCCCAAAATTAAAGTAAAATCCAAAAAATTGTCAGTGGCTATGTTCTAGTGCAACCTTGAACACGTACATCAGAATGATTCCAAACAAGAACATAAGAAACGATTGAACGGATCTCTTGATGTCTACCTCTTTGTGAAGCTCTGGAACTAAGTCCGAGCTTGCTATGTACAGAAAATTTCCGGCTGCGAATGGAAGCACATACGTAACTACTTCAGGGGTCAGAATGAAGAAGTATCCGAGTACTGCACCAGCTACAGCCGTGACAGCGGAAGCAAAGTTGAAGAAAAGCGCCTTGACTTTAGAGAAACCACCATATACCAAAACGGCAAAATCTCCAAGCTCCTGAGGGACTTCGTGCATTGCAACGGCTATTGTCGTCACAATTCCCACATGGATGTCTACAAGATAGCTTGCCGCGATTACAACACCGTCGATGAAGTTGTGCAAGCCGTCACCGATCAGATTTAGATAGGTTACGGGATGTACCTCACATTCCTCTTCGTGACAGTGTCTCCACCTCAGAAATCTTTCAAGCAGGAAGAAAGATGTGAATCCCATTAAAAGTGCCATGAAAGCATTTATTGGTTCCATCATTTCAAGGGACTCAGGCATCAGGTGCAAAAAAGCTCCACCCATCAAACCCCCGGCAGAGAAAGCTACTAGTAAAAATATTATCCTCCGGAATATTTTATCATTAATGGCAAGCGTAAGAACCCCTATGAACGAGATTAGACTTACAATAAGTGCACTCGCAAGTATCAGCAACAAGACCATATAATAGTAGAATTCATTACGGATTAAAAAAGTTTGGGATATTAATCCAATAAAAAAGCAGAAAAATGGCTGCCAAACTGCGGGACTAAAGATATAGGTATGATGCTTCAGAGATAGCAGTATGCATCCACCCATTACTAATAGAAGATTCCATAAACTGCCCATAAACTGCTTAAACACAAAGAGAGGAGGTTGTTAATTTGGTATTACTGTTCAAACCTGAGCACGTGGAGCCAATTCTGAGAGGGATTAAAACGCAGACCAGAAGGACGTGGAAAAAGCCGAGGGTGAAAGTTGGCGGGATCTACAAGGCTAAGACAAAGTTATTCAGCAAAGAGTACTTCGCTCTGATTAAAGTGACAGGATTGAGGAAGGAGAGGCTTGGAGATATTACACCAGAGGATGCTCAGGCGGAAGGTGGCTACACCGTCGAGGAATTCAAGAAGGTATGGCAGCGTATCATTGGCGAGTGGGATCCTGAGCAGGAAGTTTGGGTTGTTGAGTTTGAAGTTATATCAAAAAATGATGAGAGAACGGGGAAATAGGAGATTCGGCAGGAAATTAGGCTAGTATGTTGATAAGGTCGTATTCACTTTTCCAAAGCTTTTTGAGAGATCTTATCCCACTTTCAACAAATCTAGTTGATCATTGACTTTGCTATCTTTATCATTTCCTCCCCGCTTATATCACCCCACATTATAACTGTCACATTATCGAATCTGAATCCAAGCGATGTTCGGTCTCTGGATTCCTGTAATATCCCATCCACACCGTCAATCTTCACCCTTGTCGTCTTTGTATCTTCTGATGGTGGTATTACAAGTGGTGGTGGCGGTGCTTTCCCGCTGGTCACGTAGATCTCCTGTATATGCAACATTTTATTATCTTTTTTAAACCAAAGTCCGACCGACTCGAGATCAGCCGTTTTCTGGATAATACCACCATGGCTAAATACATAACCAGTCGTATTCGACGGTTTTAGTATTGTAAAGTTGACCATTTTTTGTATATCTTCTATTTTGTGGTAGACCTTATGTAATTCCTCCATGTATTTGTCCTTCGGCTCTACTAATTCTCCCGTCTCAACCTCAATCACTCTTGCTCCCTCAGGCGGAACGAACTCGAACTTTGTATCACTGACACCTGTGTTAAAACTGATGTTAACGTATTCCGAAACGATCCTTGCGTTTCCAACGACTATCTCGATTCTTATGGGCCACCAGAACTGCTTGTCGATCCACATCTTCTCTATCCATAGTCCACTCTTTGGCTTCAACTTTATAACGTAGCAATCTCTCTCGGCAATCCTTTCACTGCCAAGAAGCTGGATATCATAACGCTTGAGCATATCCCCGACTTCATATCCTAAAATTTTTGCATGAATTTCCCCGGTTACATTTTTAACCATAACTGTGTTTGTTTTCTCATCATAAAGCCAGATCTTCTTCCCATTCGAAACCATCAGAATTCCATGATCTTTGTCATATTTCCAGAATTTATCCGGTTTTTTAAGAACAATCTCAAATTCAGTTGCCTCTGTTGCTCCATTGTGATATGCTGTAAAATTCACGACCCCACTGAAGTCCTGTGTAGAGTTGTATTTCTCCTGCATATTTTTGACGATCTGCTCAGCACTCATCTGCATACATCCTAGCAGCAAAACCGAAAGCAAAACTATAAGCACAGTAAATTTGTTCATTATGCAGAGTTAGTAATTAGAAAGAATATATATCTTTCTATTTCTACTCAAAGATACTATCAACTCTAGATTCAGATAAAAGAAGTGATTTAAAAGATTAGGGTGGTTGGGTTGATAATTCTGAATGTTTAAACTAGTCCAAGAGAATACAAAAACAAGGAGGGTTAAAATATAGGATTAAGCGGACCCGGCGGGATTTGAACCCGCGACCTTGGGCTTAGGAGGCCCACGCCATATCCATGCTAGGCTACGGGTCCTTCAGTTAGCGATTGAGGTTTTCCTGTTCTTAGCGATTCGAGGAATTTATTTACTGTTTTTTTAAGATAGTTCTCTAATTCTCCACTTACAAATTTATAATTTTCCGGAGATACCGTAATATTCATTCTCAGTTTGTAGAGGTTCGTTTTTGGTTTCGAGCTTTCTGTTGCTGGTTCAATGTATGCGGATACGTCCGCGTTAGCTTTTACCTTACCTGGATTTATGAATTTTATGGTAATTAAGAGTGTAGTAACATTATAAGCTTTATGTTGTTTCTATCTTCTAGAAACAGTTTTAAATTTTTGTAGAGATTTATTTAGTATGAGGAAAGTGCTGCCGCTCCTAATTTTAGTTGCTGTTGCGGTGCTTGGTTGTGCTGAAGAGCAAATAACTCAGGAGGTTGCCCTAGAAACAACTACAACATACTATGAGCCCTACCCTTTAGCATTCTATAATGCGTTTTACCACCAGGGATTGCCAGACGTATCATTTGAGATAAAGAACCCAACAGACACACCAGTAACCGTAAAAATCACCTCCGAGTATCAGGGCTATAGCAACCCGGCTATAACGACAGAAACGATAATGCCAGGAGAAACAAAAGTCATAAACCAAACTATACCGTTAATCAAAGAGAAAATAGAGCAAATTAAGACGAAAACAAAGTTCAGCCTGCATTACAAGATTGAGTATGAAGAAGATGGGCAATGGAAGATCTGGGACGAGCAAACTGTGATGATTGATGTTTATCCGATGAACACAATGGTCTGGGCAATTTATGACGATATGGGAAATCCCATTGATTTACAGGACTACATTGCAGTCTTTGTAACTCCTAAAGCCGAAGAGATTCAGGAGCTACTAGCTGTAGCAAAAGAGTATGCAATCGACGATTTTGGTTATTACAGTGACTATGGTCTATACAGAAGTCTTCCCGGGTACCAGTATCAAGGAGATGATATCGAAGAGTGGAGAGTATACACAGCCTTACAAGTCATGGCAATATACAACGCTCTGCAAGATTACGGAATGTCTTACGTTAATACGCCAATTGCCTTCGGGAAGGATGCAGCTCAACAGGTAAAACTGCCAAAGGAGACTTTAAAAACACTTTCTGGCAACTGCATTGATGGAGCTGTTCTATTTGCTTCAGCTATCGAGGCTTTAGGAATGCATCCCTACATCGTGATAATTCCAGGGCATGCCTTTGTAGCCTGGGAAGTCAAGCCAGGAAGTAATATTATCGATGCTCTTGAGACTACGATGATTGATAGTGCGAGCTTTGAGGATGCATGGGAACAGGGCAATAAGGAGCTCAACGAAAACTGGGATGCTCTAACAGATGATGATCCATGGAATGGTGTAATTATAGACATTAAAGCATGTAGAGATGCTGGGATTCTTCCAATGGAATGATTTTTTCTTTATTTTCTATTTTGAGGCGCTCCTATCTGTACTCTTCAATAGATTCGAATTATCCATCATTGACTTTCTTTTTTCATTAAGAAGTTACGATCTCAGAAGAAATCATCCAGAGACTGCTGAGCTATTCTGGAAAGTGTTTTCCAGCTCTTCCTTACGAAAGGTGGAAACTTTCCGTGCTTTTTGAAATAATCCTTGAGAAATCGAATGGTTCTCTCGTCACTGGCGTATCCACTTCCAAAGTCTCCAATTATTTCTTTAATTTTCTCAATTTCCCTGTCCCTCTCCACCTTCGCTACAATGGACGCTGCAGAAACTATAGGATACAGTTGATCTGCCCTGTGGGCAGCTTCTACGTCCTTGCCCGTCATGCTCTTCAAAGTGTTGGATAGCCTTTCAGGCATAACATCCGGGCTATCAACGTAAGCTATATCGGGATTCAGATTTTTTATTATCTCAGCGTAGCTGTCGGTAAGGATGTTATTAATTGTCTTTTTCTGCATGAGTTCGTCCAGCTTATCGGGTTGAATCTTTATCAGATATACTTCAGCAATCTCCATTATTTTATTCGCAAGCTCTTCCCTTCTTCTAGGGCTGAGCTTCTTTGAGTCTTTAACACCAATTTTCTCAAGTTCTACAAGTTTGTCTTCATCGCAACAAACACCGCAGACGACCATTGGGCCTATAACAGGCCCCTTACCAGCCTCATCGACTCCCGCTACCCTTTTCATTAGAACCCCATCTTTGGAAGACCCTTGATTGGTAGCTTGCCAAACTTACCCTTCTTCATCTTCTTCATAAGACTCTTCATGGTCTTGTAGTACTTCAGCAGTTCCTTTACCTCCTGTGGCGACGTGCCGGAACCAATCGCTATTCTCCTGATTCTTGAGGAGTCTATTATCTTTGGATTAACCAGTTCCTCTTCAGTCATTGAGTCCATTATAACCTTAAATCTCTTCATTTTCTCCTGCGTCATTTCCAGTGCGTTTTCATCAACCTTCAGGTTGAAGCCGAACGGCAAGAGTTCGAAAATCTTGCTTATCGGTCCCATCTTATTCATGGCTTCAATCTGCTTGTAAACATCTTTCAGAGTGAAGGTTCCTTTGAGGAAAGCTTCAGGATCAAGATCATCCTCTGAAACGACCCTCTCAACCTTCTCAATTAATGCCTTTATATCACCCATTCCAAGCAGTCTTGAAACAAAGCCGGCGGGATCAAACCTTTCAAAATCCTCAACCCTTTCACCAGTTCCGATAAACGCTATGGGGATTTCTATTGTTCTAGCTGCAGATAATGCTCCACCACCCTTTGCAGTACCATCAAACTTAGTGATGATAATTCCATTAATTCCGATCGCATCGTGGAAGGCTTTTGCCTGCTTGCTTGCAAGCTGACCAATTGCTGCATCAAGCACAAGGAGCTTGTAATCTGGTTGTGCAACATTTGCGATTTCAATCATCTCGTCTATGAGCTCCTTTTCCAGCGCATGCCTTCCAGCGGTATCGATTATTATCATATCATAGTCCTTGAGTTCTTTCAGTGCATTTTTAACGATCTCAACGGCATCTTTATTCTCCTTTTCACCATAAAAACCAATTCCATAAGATTCAGCAAGCTGCCTTAGCTGTTCGTATGCTGCCGGTCTCCATGTGTCAGCAGCAACAACAGCCGTTTTCATACCCTTGTCCTTGAAATACTTGGCAAGCTTCGCTGCCGTAGTGGTTTTACCGCTGCCCTGCAAACCAACGAGCATTATTTTGGACTTCTTTAGAGGGATCTCCAGCCCTTCACCGATTCCACGCATTAATTCCTCGTAAACAATCTTGATGATGTGTTCCCTTGCATTAAAGGTTGGAAGAACGTCCTCGCTTAATGCTCTCTTCTTTATTGCATCACTGATCTCCTTAACCTGTCTTACATTAACATCAGCTTTAAGTAAAGCCCTCTGGATATCTCTGACTACCTCCTCAACCAGATGCTTGTCAACTGAAGTTGATTTCGTGATCTTCCTGACAACATCTTTTAACGCATCAAGAGCCATCGAATTAGCTTTGAAGGAGGGGAAATATAAATACTTGCCCTTTGCTGGTGTTGAACACTTGTGAATTGTGCAACACTAAGCACCGCGAACTTCAATCGTTAAAAAGGTGGCAATTACCAGAATCAATGCAGAAATTAACAGAAGAAGATAATCAAAGCTCCCTAATTTCTTCACTCTTGGTTGAACCCTGTCTGAGAGATTAAATCCTCTTGAATAAAGCGTTTCAGATATACCAATCGATCTTAAAACAGCGATGGAGGCTATCGTCTTGATTAACTTCCTGTAGTAAGAAAGACCTCTCTCCCCACTGAGCTTGAGAGCTTCAACTGCATGCGCAACATCCCTGATAAAAATCTGAAACATTCTGAATGCAAGAGATATCAGAAAAGCATACCTGTATGGAATTCGAAAATACATCAAAGCATACGTCAGATCCTCAGGAAGCATTCCGTAAAGAATTCCGCTACCAATTGCGATCAATGCAGCAAGCCCGAATGTTACTCTGGCAGTATATGCTACATCACCCCCGAGAAAATAGCTTGAGGCAGCAAAGAAAAGCAAAAAAGGAAGAGATGCAGCCACCCCCTTCATTACCTTCATCGGTTTTCGACAGGAGAGTATTGCAGTGAATATGGCAATTGCTGAAATGAGTGGGTGAAATGAAGAAATGTAAATTGCAAGAGTGATAAGAGCTGCAGAAATCAAAGCCGTTCTGGCTTCAATATCTGAGGTTTCTGAAATAGCCTCCTCAGCCATCAAAAGAATTCTTCTTAGCATCAAGTTCAATCACCCCATCGCAGAGCGATGCAAGCTTTAAATCGTGGGTGGCCATTATTACAGTCTTTCTGCTCCTTCTGGCTACCTCTATTAGCTTTTTCCTGAAAAGATAATCCTGACCAGCAGTCGGTTCATCCAGCAGAACGATATCACCACGAAAAGCTTTGGCAATTGACACTCTTTTGGCTTCTCCACCGCTGAGGGAGTGGGGGTGGCGTTTTGAGAGGTGGGTTAGATCAAACATCTCGAGGAGATCCTTTCCAACCTCTCTTTCAACATTATTTTCCGAAAAGTGGTAATTGGGGTACTGAAACGCCATGGATACCTTTCCCCTCACCTTCAGTGTACCATCCAAGGGTTTCACAAGTCCAGCGATCATCTTGAGCAGTGTGGTCTTGCCTGCACCATTTAGTCCTGTTATTGCGTAAATGCCGCCCTCAAAAAACTCGAACGAGAGATCCTCAAAGAGCAATCGGTCTCCATATCCAAAGCTAAGCGAGTCCGCTTCAACAACAACCCGATCTTCAATACTTGAATCCACATCTGGCTCATCAAAATGGGCAACATCTCCAACCCATATTTCTCTTTCAAAAGCGCTTGATAGCTCGATTCTGTGTTCAGATGCAACCACAGTTTTATCAGTTTTCAGCAGCTTTCTCAGAATTTCCTCCGTTATAGAAGGATGTAAGTGAGCAAAGGGCTCGTCAAGGACTATGCACTTTGCATCGCTTGCAATAGCGCTTGCTATGACAACCATCTGTTTTTCGCCTTCGGATAATTCAGACGTTCTTCTATCTAGCAAATGCTCAATTCCACACAATTTGGCTGCGTTGACAACCTCATCTTCAACATCTTCCCAATTCATTCCCCGCTGCACCAGAGAGAATGCAATCTCATCTGCAACACGATTTGCAATTATCTGCTCTTCTGGATGCTGGGAAACAAAGAAAACATTGCTCACAATTTCCTCGGGAGTGCTTGACGAGTAGATCGAAACTTTTCCTTCGAGTTTGCCTCCATAGAAAAAAGGAATGAGACCGTTAAAAATTCTGAGCAGTGTCGATTTTCCAGTACCGGTCAAACCGCCAATAAAGACTTTTTCGCCATGCTCTATCCTCAGGTTTACATTATCCAGAGCTTTGTTGCCGTTGGGGTATGTATATGAAACATTCTTCAGATCCATCATACGCCGTTATATCGAGAGTCCCTTTTGCTTCAGAAGGTTTACCAGATATACGAATGTAATTACTGCAAGCACATGATCTACGAAGAAATCCTGTGGCAGGAATATCACAGCGCTTGCGAAAAACACTGTCCAGAATTCATCGAAGCTAAAGCCGAAGTATGCAATTGCCTTTTCACACCACCCCATAAGGGCAGCGCTCTTTGTAGCGTAGCCGTAGAAGACGTAGAAACCGACAAGATATACTGGAATTACTGCAATACAGCTTCCAAGCCAGATGAGAGCCAGTTCGGTCTTGCTACCATTTTTCCAAACCGCTTTCCTGATCAATCCTGCAATAAAGGCTGCAACAGGGAACATCCACAGATAACCGGCAGTATATCCAAAAAGGATGCCAATTCCACCTCTGAACCCGCTTGCAACCGGCAGACCTATTGCTATCATACCGAGATATATGAGCTGGGATAAAGCTCCATACACTGGCCCTAGAAGAAGCCCTGAAAGGATCACTCCAAAGTTCTGCATTGTGTATGGAACCGGGCCGATATTAAACTTGATCTGCGCGCTTATTGCTGTTAGCACAGCCATCGCTGCTGAGAGTACGAGCCTGAACGTATTCTGATTGTTTGTGTTAACCATGTTTCCAGGAAGGTTAACTGTTGGATTTAAACTTTTCTACTCTCTGGGAACCAAATTTATTTATCCTGACGTCCAAGCCTAAATTGAATGGATTATGCAGCGATGAACAAAAAGGATTACGAAAAAGCATGTATTGAGGTAGCTGAAGCTATCCTCAGGTTAAAACCAAAAAATAAGGAACAGGTAGCGAAAATCAAAAAGGAAATCAGCAAGAAATACAGGCTACCGAAAATCCCCGCAGATCCGGACATACTTACCCATTTCAGGAAAAAATTTGGTGAGACGGATGAGTTTGAAAGTCTAAAAAGACTCCTGCTCCTGAAACCGGTTAGAACTATCTCAGGCGTTGCAGTTGTATCTGTGATGACATCTCCAGCTACATGCCCACATGGAAAATGCGTTCCCTGTCCAGGAGGCGTTGAAAGAGGCACTCCTCAGAGCTATATAGGATTTGAGCCTGCAGCACAGCGAGGCAGGCAGCATGGATATGATGCGTTCAAACAGGTGTCTGCCAGATTGAAGGAACTATCCGAGATCGGACACGAAGTCGACAAGGTAGAGGTTATCGTGATGGGTGGAACTTTTCCAGCAAGGGATACGGAATATAAAGAAAAATTCGTACTTGGAATATTCAATGCTCTGAATGCATTTGGAAGAAAGAATGTAAAGCTTGAAAGCGACCTCGAAAAAGCGAAGAGGAAGAACGAGAAAGCCAAATCAAGATGTGTGGCTCTAACATTTGAAACCCGTCCCGATTTTGCAAAAGAAGAACAGATTATTGAGATGCTGAGATTTGGTGGAACAAAGGTTGAACTTGGTGTGCAGAGTATATACGACGATGTTCTGGAATTAATTAAAAGAGGGCACAGCGTGGCTGATACAATAAAAGCAACAAGACTCCTGAAAGATTCTGCGTTCAAAGTAGGATATCACATGATGCCCGGATTGCCGGGTTCAAATCCTGAGAGAGATTTGCAAATGTTCAAAGAGCTGTTCTCCAATGAAGATTTCAAACCTGATTATCTCAAAATCTATCCAACGATCGTTGTTGAAGGAACAGAACTCTACGACTGGTGGAAAGAGGGCAAATACACACCCTACAATACCGATGAGATCGTGGAACTTATTGCCAGAATAAAGAAGTACATTCCAGAATGGGTGAGAGTTCAGAGAATACAGCGCGATATACCTGTCAAACATGCTATAGGTCTTGACAAGGGTAACATAAGACAGCTTGTTCACGAAAAGTTGAAGGAATACGGCTACGAGTGCAGATGCATAAGGTGCAGGGAAGTTGGGCACAAATTGAGGAAACTCGGTGTAAGCCTCACCGCAGAAGAAATTGAGAGAAACGCAGAACTCGTGATAAGAAAGTACAAAGCCTCAAAAGGTACGGAGTATTTCATATCTTACGAGCTTCCGGACTATGACGCGCTTATTGGATTTATCAGGCTGAGATTCCCGCACAAGCCGTTTATAGATGTTCTTGAAAATGCGGCGCTGATCAGGGAATTGCACGTGTACGGAAAAGCTGTACCTCTTGGAGCCAAAGATAGTGAAGCATTTCAGCATCGCGGCTTTGGAGAAAGACTGCTCAAGGAAGCTGAAGAAATTGCAAAGGAAGAATACGATAAAATTGCAGTCATAAGCGGTGTTGGAGTAAGAGACTATTACAGAAGGCTTGGTTACAGGAAACAGTTCGAATACATGGTCAAGAAGCTGTAACAGGTAAAATCCATACAAACAAGCTGAAAAACAGCAATATCTGTTTCCTAATCCTAGAATGCTGGCTAAGATCTGATTGCTTCGATTATTTTATTTTTTAGGTGTTCTGGAAGCTCGACCTTATAACCTTCAACACTAAGAGGATAAATGTCCTTATCCAGATCGCCTATAGGAGACTCCACAATGATGTTCCTAACCCACCCGCTTTCAGTAAGTTTCCGCTGGAGTCTAAGGAGAAATGAAAAGGGTCTGGATACCATTACTTCTTCTCTTTTGCTCTGCGCACCTTTTGTCATCAATGCGAAAGTTAAACCACCTTGATTGTGAATTTTCCACAGGGTGTTTATGATAAACAAGTAAGTTTTCTCCAATCCGTGAATGAGTAATAACTCAGGAATGATTGTAAAAATCAAAGCGAAATCATTAAGATTTTCTCCAGCTCTCGATATCGCTATACTGATTTCATTAAGATTAAGTATGTTTACAAAACTATAAGATTTCCATTGCTTTGCTGAAATAACCTTGAGTTCACCGTTAAAATCATATGATGAAACAATAGACTCAATAACCGCAGGAGGTTCTGCTGCAAGCCAGATAATGTTAGACGAATATGAAGCTGCTAGATTAAATAACAATGAGCTTCCTTCAAATCCAGGATCTGAAATCAAAAGTAAATCAGATTCAGCCATGAATCAATGAATGCAGGACAAGGTATATTTTATTTTCTATCCTACATTGTTCGATATACTTTCTTCAGACATTTTATATTTTTTAATTAGCTGGCCGAGATAGAGCGGAAATCTCCCGCTCCTTACCTTTCTTTCACTATTTGCGTCCTTACTAATACTTTCAACATTAGGGCAGCTAAGATAGTGGTAAACTGCTTTCGCAAGGGCATCCTTTATCGTTCGTTCACCAGTTTTTCTTTTTAATTCTTCAATGACATCCTCAGAAAGCTTGGTTTGGACAATCAATATCCTCTCCATAACCATCATTAGTATAATCATCATCAACAATAATAAACCTTTTGGTGATAAAAAATAAAGTATTTCCAATAAATTAACATAACGGCACAGAACCTAACTTTTAGTTAGAAAAGTGCAATTTGAGAGTCTATAGTATCAAAACCAATGATTTTGGCTGATCCGATTGTTCAACCCATTACCCACTACACTTCTCTACAATTTCAAAGCTCAACTCTAACTCTAGAGAAATAGCACAAATTGGACTGTTGTCCTGCAATCTTTGCGTTAGCTATTCAAGTTACAACGAAAATTCACTTTCTTCTTACAATGCTAAACAAAGCAGTAGAGAACTTCAAGAATATGTTTTTGTTATGTTGACTGGTAAACAACTGGCAACAAATATATACCCCTATTTATAATCATCCCCCTAGGAGGTGGGTGTCTGTAGGCCTTGAATCTCTCAAAATGAACTTCAGAGATATTGAAGAAAGTCTTCTGGCTCTGATACTCTGTACTTTTGGAGACCTCATTGCTGGGCTAGTTATGGGACACTCATCAGACAAACTTGCAATCCTCCCGGCCCTGATACTGCTGATCCCACCAAGTATAGGGCTCAGAGGAAACATCTACGCCTCCCTCGGTTCCCGCCTCAGCTCATATTTACACACCGGTAGAATATCCCCCAAATTCGAATTTAATCCAAGGATAGCCGGAAATATTTACTCATCAACATTTCTGCTCCTTATATTCAGTATACTCAACGGATTTCTGGCTGCCCAGATTGCATTCACAATAAACATAGCAACAGTAAAAGGAAGTGTCACTGGCTTTGAAGAACTTGTTCTTGATCTAATTCTCATTTCAGCCCTATCAGGATTTTTGTCTGCTATTCTTATGATCCCCTCAACCCTCGCAATAGCAATAGGAAGCTATCGCTGGGGATGGAACCCCGATAACTTAACTGCACCGATAATCACATTGCTCGGAGACCTCATTACTTTGCCCTTAGTTTTCATTTCAGCCGATGCCATATTCATGATCGATTTTACAACAAAATTATACCTTTCAGCAGTAGTATTTCTCCTAACAGTCCTATTCTTCATGCTCAGCTACAGAAGTAAGGTAGAAGCAATTGGAAGAAGAATAATAAAAGAAAGTATACCGGTTCTCCTTTTCTGTACATTCCTACAGTTTGGAGCCGGTACAATACTTGGTAACAAAATAGAGGGTTTTGTAGCAATCGCCGGGTTGCTTACAATTGTACCCGCATTTCTTGAGGACGGAGGTGCAATGGGTGGAATACTTGCCGCCCGTTTTTCCACAATGCTCCATCTGGGTCTCCTTCAACCAAGCATTAAACCACCCAAAGAGGTTTTATGGAGCTTTGGATTAATGCACTTGATTGCACTCGCCATATTTGCACTCGTAGGTGTTTTCGGACAAATTGTGAACTATTTGCTTGGCCTGCCCACCATTTCAATATTTGAAATGGTACTTGTCACAACAATTGCTGGACAACTTCTAATGATTCTACTCAACTCCATGTCATACTATTTCTCAATAATCTCCTACAAGAAAGGTCTTGACCCAGATAACGTCGGGATACCCTTAATTACATCCTTCATGGATATACTGGGTACAGCTTGCCTGGTAATCACCTTGCAGCTTTTAAATATCATCTGATTTCATCAAACCACCGAAAGTATAAAATTGACTGAGAAAAACCCAGAATCATGAAACTTCTTGCTCTACTTTCCGGAGGAATAGACTCTCCGGTAGCAAGTTACCTCATGCTTAAAAG
Organism: uncultured archaeon; assembly: GCA_964652135.1. Classification (GTDB taxonomy): domain Archaea; phylum Halobacteriota; class Archaeoglobi; order Archaeoglobales; family Archaeoglobaceae; genus CAZZAF01. The sequence continues at coordinate 68,297 of CAZZAF010000003.1, read as the reverse complement.
AGGATTTAATGTAGAGTATCTTCACTTTACGCTTGGACCAAAATCGATTGAGAAAACTAAACTGCTTGTTTCAAAGTTAATGGAATTTGATGGATCAAACAGATTTTTCATGACTCCTCACCGAAAAATGATTAGACACATAACAAACCTTGGAATTGATGAGAGATATACATGCATATACTGCAAAAGAACGATGCTTAAAACAGCAGAACTGCTTGCAGAAAAACTTGGCTGCGATGCACTTTTAATGGGGGATAGCCTCGGGCAGGTGGCAAGTCAAACAGTTCCAAATCTCTACGTTGAGGATTCTGCAGTAAAAATACCAATTTTGAGACCATTGATAGGTCTTGACAAGGAGGAAATAATTGAATTTGCCAAAGAAGCTGGAACGTACGATATTTCAATAATGAAAGATGAGGGTTGTTCTGCCGTTCCAAAAAATCCTGTAACTAGAGCGAGAATAGAATACATCAGAAAAGACGTAGATGTTAAACAAATCCTGGATGATGTAGAAGAAATCAAAGTATAAAGCTTAACAGAAATTTAAACTCAAAAAATAATAAAAATCTAGTGTCCGGCTGAGATAACACCGCTCATTGCAAGCAATAGGACTAGAACCTGTATCACTGCTATTGCCGCGAAGGCCATATCTTTCTTTGCCAGTAATACCGGGATAATTGCCATGTAGCAGATTATGGTCAATGCTGCGAGGAATGCTATACCAATGTAGCAAAGATAGTCACTGTATCCAAGCATTGAGATCCATTCCCAGCCCATTGGAACCTCCTTTCCTGTTACATGTTCCCACTCGTAAATTGATATTTCCCAGAGTTTTGGAAGCTCCGATGGTTCGATGTATGCCGGTACAACACCCATTACGTAGACAGCGAATGTCGCTACGAGCATTACAATTCCAAGAATTGAGCCCCAGTAAAGAAGGGTTGCATACAGCTTCTGCTCTTTAGGCACTTCAACCGCCATTAGGCATCACCCCAAAAATCCTCCCTGAGCTAGTCCTTTGTAAATCGAGCTCAGCCCAGCCAGGATCAGCATAGCCACTACAACAATTTTAACGAAACTTGGCTTTGCTTTAGCAAGCACCCTTACTCCTACAAAGGAGCCAAGCATTATTCCTAGCACTGATGGTACTGTAATCAATGGCAACACCCTTCCACCGTTAATGTAAACCCATGCCGCAGATGTATCGGTGATGGACAGCAGGAATTTACTCGTTCCAGTAGCGATCTTCAATGGTGCACCCATACTAAGGTTCAAAACCGGAACGTTCGCCCAGCCAGCGCCGAGCCCAAACATTCCGGCGATAATACCGATAAGCGCGAATATCGCTAGGGACTGTGGTGTTCTGTGGATTTTCCATTCCACCTCTTTACCCAATGCTTCATCATAGTAGATTCCCATAATTCCCAGAGCCTTTGAGAGTGAGTCTGGCTCTTTCACTTCTGGGAATTCGGCTCTCTTCGCCTTCAATATTACAATAGCTATGAGTATTACCGTAATACCAAGTAACAATCTGATAAGCCACGCATAATCCTTAGAGAGCATCAAACCAATTATACCACCGATTATCGCAAATGTTGATGCTATTAGCGCACATGGCATTGCAAGGCGGAGGTTTGCTAAATTACACCGTAAAAGACCGGGTCCGGCTGCCAGAGCACCGGTTAGAGCCACTATTAAACCAGCACCTCTTACAAAGTCGATGTGAAACGGGAAGTACGTTCCAACAATCGGCACAAACAATACACCACCGCCAACTCCTGCCATCACTGCCAATATCCCTAGTACAAATGTCAGTACGAACAGTACCAATGGCCAGAACCACCATGTGTATTCAGCCGACATATATTTTTCCCTCCGTATTATGTGCTAAACTCTCTACAAAGCAACGTATATAAAGCTTGCTAAATTTTACGAAATGTGAATAAATTTTAATCGAAGATCGTGATTGTTTCGAAACGGTAGTGAATGGTATGAAACTACGATTAATCATTATAATTCCACCCAATTAACATTACATGTCACCAGCCCATGGAAAAATCAATACAATACACCACCCAAATATTTACGAAAAGCAGCAGTTTCCAATCTTCCTACCTTCAAAACCTCTGCAGACATCTCTAATTAGATCCCCAGCGATATACACCAATATTAGACCATCTCTTCATTCCTTCCTAACAATTATAAGCTTTCTTATACCCTCTACGATCTCGACATCAATACCAGCAGATTCAAACAAACCCTTGATATACTTCTTCAACAGCTTAACTTCACCTCTCGTAGTTAGAATCAGAGTATATCCACCCCCTCCCGTTTCTTTCAGCTCAAACAAATGCTTAAGTTCGAGAGATTTGAGAATCTTTTCTATATCCTTTATTCCTCTGTTTTTGAATTCAAAACCGTGTTTATATCCGATTTTCTCAATCAGATTCCAAAAATCTTCAGAAGTAATGTTGTTGAGTTCATCCAGAATCGTAAGCCAGAGCTCAATATCTACGATTATATTATCGCCACTTGGAATTATATCCAAATATTCTTCAGCAGCGTCAAGAGGTATATTTCTGGCTCTATCCCTTAATTTAGAGTAAAATAATATCGCATGCCTTATAACGTCAGATATAGTTTTATCTTCCTTTCTAGCAAGGTCTTCGATAACCCTACGTGTTTCCTCATCAACTGCTACTGATATCCTCATTAGTTTGTTATTTTCTGACATCTCATTCTTGCTGAATGACTTAGGTTAATAAATTTTTTTCCTACGAAATAATATTAAAATATAGTGAATTTTACTACGAAGTTTACACTAGTACTACCAATTTCTACAGCCAACACGAAGTTTACTACCAGTTTCTATCATATACTAAATCTTCATAATAGTTATTTACTTATCATAATAACTACTAACCAAAAATGAAAAAATTTATTTTTGTTTTTACTCCTTCGGACTCCTAGATAGGAGGTATGAAGAAATATGACAGATGACGTAAAGATATTGGCAGTTGTTAACGACAACTGGAAAGGGATTCCAGCATGTCTACAGAGACTTTCAAGGAAACTCAAAGGGACTATCCACATGATATACGTCGAGGATATCGAACCATGCCCAGCTGAAGCACTGATAGAACTCGAAGGAAAATGCAGCGAAATAAGAGAAGAAGGAATGAAAATTCTCAAAAAGCTAGAAGAAAAAGCAAAGAGCCTGGGATTTAACGTCGAGATACTTGGCGTCCACTGCGGAATAGTGTCCGAAAGAGTTCTCAAACTTGAAAAACAACTGAATCCAGACATTATCCTGGTCGAATTCAAACGTTCTTTTCTCGGAAGGTTGTTTTCAACAGATTATGTCGATACTTTGCTTTGTAAAGCCGAAACACCAATTCTTATCGTGAGGTGATGTAAATGGGGGGGGCGGTACCGACCGATGTTACTATTACTCCGGATTTATTTATACATATTGGTCCATTTGAAGTGATATATCTGCTAGCTCTAGGTTTATTTGGAGGTGTGCTCAGCGGTTTCATAGGTTCAGGTGGAGCGTTTGTCCTTACACCGGGGATGATGTCTATAGGTGCTCCGGGTGCCATTGCAGTCGCTTCAAACATGTGTCACAAATTCCCGAAGTCTATGATGGGAGCCTGGAGGAGATATAAAGTTGGTCACCTGGATATAAAACTGGCATTGCTGATGGCTACTTCAGCAATAGCCGGTGTCCAAGTTGGTATTCAGGTTCAGAAGATGATTGCCGAAATGCTTGGACCCGTGGGAACGAATCTGTACGTCACCATAGCCTTTCTAATAGTCCTTCCATCAGTTGCAGCACTCTGCCTTAAAGATGCAATAAGTGCAAGGAAATATGGAATCGAAGATACCGAGCCAAAGTTTGCAGAAAAGCTGGAGAAGAAGTTTAGGATTCCACCGATGATCCGCTTTAAAGTAGCTGGAAGAACACAATCGCTCTGGCTCACCATTCCAACCGGATTTGCAACTGGTTTCCTTGCTGCTACGATTGCAGTGGGTGGATTTATTGGAGTTCCATCGATGATTTACATAATTGGTGCACCAAGCTTCGTTGCAAGTGGAACAGAACTGGGAATCGCATTTGTAATGGGCTCAACCGGAACATTTACTTGGGTTTACTTGCTTGGAGCAGTTGACTTCAGAATGACTGCCTTGATACTCGCAGCATCCCTCATTGGAGTTCAGATAGGTGCGGTGGGAACTACATATGTAAGACCATACTATGTAAAGCTTGCAATGGCAATAGTTATGCTTCTTGTTACGGTAAGCAGAGCCTGTGCACTTCCAGGTTATCTAGTAAAGCTTGGATGGGTCTCACTCGATCCTAGAATGGTCTCCACACTTAACTCACTAGTTCTCCCAATAATGACAATTGCCTTCCTATCCGTTACACCAATGATCCTAATTCCAATGATGAATGTGAGGAGGAGACTTGCAAGAGCTGGAGTTCTTTCAAAAGCACTCGTTTCAACCGGACAAGATAGGAAATCAGTTAAGAAGGTGATAGTATTCGGTGCAATCTCGGCTGTAAATTACTACTTGCTATTCAGAGACCCAAGCGCATGGCCAAAGTTCATAACTTCAATCCCACACGCCGATCCGATTACGAGAATAGCTTTATCCCTCGCAGTTGTTGCCTTGGCAATCTACTGGTCATTCATTCATGGAACCTTCGCACATGGCCTGCTCGACCTGATAAAGATCACCTCACTGAGGAAAGATGTTGCAGAGATACTGAGCAAGGAAGGAATGGAGGGGCTAGACAGGTGGATAGAGAGTGTTAAAAGAGGTGATAGAGAATGAAGGTTTTAATTCCCACAGATTTTTCAAAATATTCTGAAGCAACGATTTCATGTGCAATAAATGAGCTAAAGAAAATTACGGATTGCGAAATAATCCTGATGCACGTAATAGAGATCGACCCAGAGATGGTTGACGCATTTGCCGGTGTTTCACTTGATGATGCAGTAAAAGCGCTAACTGAAAGAGCCATAAAGAAGCTTGAAGATAATGTAAAACTATTTAAAGAAGCCGGAATGAAAGTGGATTACTTACAACCTGTTGTAGGAGACCCTGTGAATGAAATAGTAAAAGCAGCGGAAGCCGAAAACGTCGATTTGATATTCATGGGTGCAAAGGGTAACGGGATGCTGAGAAAGGTTTTGCTTGGCAGTGTTTCGGAGGGTGTAGTGGCATCATCAAAACTTCCAGTTTTAATCACAAAATTCAAAATTGAAGGAAAGACATTCAAGATTGATGGTGGATTATTCGACAAAGTCCTGTATGCCTTCGACCAATCTGAGAAGTCCAAGGAATTACTTTCATTCCTAAAGAAGTTGCCCATAAAAGAGATAGTAGCACTCCATGTCGTAGAGAATGAAGTAGACTTTGAATTCATCGAAAGTGTCAAAAAAGAGCTGCCGAATGCAAACATTCTCTTAAAGATGGGGAAGCCGGGCAAGACCATACTCAAAGTCGCTAAAGAGACAAAAGCAACCCTTGTTGCAATAGGTTCTGGAGAAGGAGACGTTGGTAGCGTAGCAGATTATGTTATAAGGCGTTCAAACAGGGCCGTTTTAGTTTATAAATGATTTCTACTCTTATTTTTTGGAGCCAAAATTTGAAGATATTTGTAAGATAGGGGGAAATAGCCTGTGTAGAGTATGAACAAACTATTATTTGCTTATATACACAGTGTTTCAAATTCGGATAGAGTAGGAAAACGACTGCACTTTCACCATCCCACCTAACACTTAACCAAGATGGAAACCGATACCATATTCAAACCATGTTAGAGTAAAAAAGAGTATTAAATCATCTACCAAACAAAATTTTCATAAGATTCAACCCATCCATCAATCCAAACTTCCCTTTTCTGCAGCTTTTCTCAGAGTAGATTCTCACATCATCCCTCTTCCACCCGTACAAAACAAATGGAACCGGTTCAGCAACATGCGTTTTGACTTTAATAGGTGTAGGATGATCAGGCATGAGCATAATTCTTGTTTCTTCGAGATCCAACCTGTCAAGCAAATATCCGACGATCTTCTCATCATATATCGAAATACCTTCTATCTTCTTATCCAGATCTCCCTCGTGGCCTGCTTCATCAATTCCTTCAGTGTGCAAAACAACAAAGTCCTTATTCTTAAGCCCCTTCAGGGTTGCTTTTGCTAGTCCTTTGTAGTTTGTATCGATGTAACCTGTAACTCCTTCAACCTCCACAACTTCAAGCCCCAATCCCTTACCAATCCCCTGCAAGAGATCAACCTCAGAAATCATTACTCCGCTTTTACCCCACCTTTCCTCAAATTTCGGAAAAGCAGGCTTTCTGCCACCACTCCAGGGCCAGATCATGTTGGCCTTGTCTGTGATATTACGCAGAATACCCTGAGACCACTTCATCAAGTTGACAAGCAAAGACGCAAGTTCGCCATCTCTTGGCAAGTAGCGGGCAATAGGTTTACCCTGGATATCGTGAGGAGGCGTAGTAATGACTTCGTCTTCAAAATCCTTGTTTAATACAAGCAAGTTTCTATAACTCCTTCCGGCATAAAACTTCACAAAATCCAGTTCAACTGCTTTATTCAAGGCATCAATGGCTTTTTTAGCCTCCTCGTCACTTATCCTGCCTGCGCTGTAATCAACCATTATGCCATTCTCAACGTAAACAAGATTACATCTGAAAATGAATTTACCATCAACACCCTTAGCCAGAGCCTCGATTGGACCCCTGCCAGTATAGTATTTGCGGGGATCAACTCCAAGAATCGTCATATTTGCAATATCGCTTCCAGGTTCAAATCCTTCTGGAACCGTCTTCGCTATCCCGCATGAACCCTCCCTTGCAAGAAAATCCATGTTTGGAGTGTCAGCTACTTCAAGAGGTGTCTTATTACCAATCTCTGGTATTTCCCAGTCAGCCATCCCGTCCGGGATGAGGAGGAGATACTTCATCTGCTCGCAGAACTCTGACTTTTATTATATACTTTTGGGTTTTAGAGGAACCGTGGATAAAGTGGCTACCCTGTTCTCGAGATGATTACATACTCTCTTTGAAAGGCATAGCATAGTATCGAGATCATTACCTTTCCACTTCAGGGCTCAAACTTTGGATAAAACAATAAATACAAGACAATCTGGTGTAAAAGTATGAACCTCAGAGATGCTATTTCAATGCTTGGCAATAGAGTCATTTACCACAACGAGGAATTGAGACACGATGAAGTTGTTAATTTCATACACAAACACGGATACGAAAAAACACCTCTCATACTCAATGTTGAGGGTAAGAAGGTTGCCACTAACTTCATTGCAACACGCGAAATGCTCTGCGAATATCTTAGAATAAACAGGGAAAATCTGGCTGAATATTTATCAAAGGTTTCTTTTGATGGTGAGATAAAAATAAGAGATGATTTCATGCTCAAGAAGAGAGAAACCAACCTCTTTTCCCTTCCAATTTTAAGATATTTTAAGAAAGATGGTGGAAGATACGTCACAGCCGGGGTTGTAATTGCAAGAAGGCTGGATTCCGATCCTGACGATCCGCAATCCTACAATGCTTGCATACACAGACTAATGCTTCTTGATGAGAAGCGTTTTGCAGCCAGGCTTGTTGCTCCACGCCACACCTATCTTATGTGGAGGGATGCAATAGAGAGAGGGGAAGATTTGCCCGTGCTTATAGCCATTGGCGTCCACCCACTTTTCCTCTTTGCAGCCGCAACACGCGTACCAGAAGGTAAGGAGTTTGGGTATGCTGCCTCGCTCATGAAAGGGCTGGACGTTTACTCTGTCGACGGTATGTTAACACCCGATGCTGAAATAGTTCTCTCAGGCAGAATTACCAGCAATACTGCTAAAGAGGGTCCATTTGTCGATATCACTGGCACATACGACAAAATAAGAGACGAACCCGTAATAGAGATAGATGCAATATACACCAAGGAAGATCCAATCTATTATTCCATAACACCGGCAAGCTACGAGCATCAGGTTCTGATGGGGATTCCATACGAGCCTGTTATCTTCAAAAGCGTTGCAGGAGTTTGCAGAGTTAAAAATGTCATTATGACTGCCGGCGGCAAACACTACCTGCATGCAATAGTTCAGATTCAGAAGAAAACCGAAGGAGATGGAAAGAACGCAATTCTGGCAGCATTTGCTGCTCATCCAAGCATGAAACACGTTGTTGTAGTTGACGATGATATCAACATATACGACCACGAGGATGTTGAATATGCGATTGCAACGAGATTTCAGGCTGATAGAGATCTGGTAATCATCAAAAATGCGAGAGGCAGCAGTCTCGACCCCTCAGCAAATGAAGATGGTACAACTGCGAAGTGGGGTATTGATGCAACAAAGTATCTCACCAGGAAAGATGATTTCGAAAGGGTTACGGAGTGATTGATACTATGTATTTGACAAAAGAGGAGGAGAGGTTGCTGGAATCCGACAACCCGACAATTGCAAAATCCATGGAAATACTCGTTGCTCTTGGAGAGATTTTCGGTGCTGAAAAGCTCATTCCGGTAAAATCAGCTCAGATTTCTGGAATATCATATCAGAATATCGGTGATGCAGGACTGGAGTGGCTTGAAAGCCTCGATGCTAGGGTGAAAGTTCCAGCTATGGTGAATCCAGCGGGTATGGACGTCGAAAGATGGAAAGAAATGGGAATTGATGAGGGCTTTTACAGAAAGCAGATGCGAATTCTAAAAGCTCTGGAAAAGCTTGGAGCTGAGTTAACTTTAACCTGCACACCCTATTATGTTTATCCTCCTTCATATGGCGATCATCTGGCATGGGCTGAGAGTTCAGCCGTTATTTACGCAAACTCTGTTATTGGAGCAAGAACAAACAGAGAAAGTGGGATAAGTGCAATAGCATCGGCAATAATCGGCAAAACACCGTATTATGGCATGCATGTAAAGGAAAACAGAGCTCCAAATATCCTGATAGAAGTTAAAGGCGAGCTCAAAGATGCAGATGTTTCTGCTCTTGGTTTCCAGATTGGAAACGAGCTAAAGCACAACGAAATTCCGATTTTCAGATTGCCAAGAAATCTCACGAACGATGAGCTGAAATTGCTTGGAGCTGCTATGGCTTCAACCGGCAATACAGCAATATTTCATGTTGAAGGGCAAACACCAGAGTGGAAAGACTTCCAGATGCCAGATGAGAAAATAGAATTTGACATCAAAGAAATGAGGTTTGAATGCGAGCCGGATTTGATCGCTCTCGGCTGCCCCCATCTATCAAAAGAAGAATTGCTCAAAGTTCTCGAAATTCTGCAGAGTGGGGGTAAAAAAGTAAAGAGAGAGCTCTGGCTGTTCACATCAAGAAAAATATCTGAGGAAAACAAAGAAATTGTGAAAAAGATAGAGAGTTTCAGGGCAAAAGTTTTCAACGACACATGTATGGTCGTTTCACCTGCAACCGAGGCTTACGAATGTGTGATGGTAAATTCCGGAAAAGCTCTCACGTATCTTCCAAAACTGAGGAAGGTAAATGTTGCGTTTGGCAGTCTGGAGGAGTGTGTGAGGAGGGCATTACAATGAAAATCAAAGCCAGAGTGATCTCAAGGGGTGAGGCTGAAGGCGAGGTTATTGTAAGCAAAAAGAAGTTTTCTTTTCTTGGCGATGTTGATCCCGATACAGGCATTGTGGTTGCAAATGATAGCGATATAGCCGGAGAAAGCATTGCTGGCAAGATATTTATCTTCCCGTCAGGAAGAGGATCAACCGTTGGAACTTACGTTCTCCTGAGAATGAAGAAAGCTGGTACGGCTCCTAAAGCAATCATAAATCTCGAAACAGAACCAATAATAGCTGTTGGAGCTATAATTTCAGGTATACCTCTGCTTGATAAACCGGAGGTTGATCCAACAGAAATTATAAAGAGTGGAGATTGTGTAAAAATACATGCACTGAAAGAGGGCTGGATTGAGATTCATGATCGATGAGGTCAAAAATAGGCTGGAAGAAGTTTTTATCATCTATGACATGGAGGAATTGCCAGACGGAGTTAGATACTACGTTCACCCGAAAGCAGATATTGAAAAAATCAAACCATTGCTCGCATCCCTGCTTTCAGAGTATAAAGTAGAGCTTAAACAGCATTACGGCGAACTCGTTATAGATATCAGGAAAATAAGTAGAGAAAATGAGAAAATCTGGATTAACCTCCTGCTTTTAATAGCCACATTTGGGTCGACGACTCTCATAGGTGCGAGCTATTACGGTGAATTCAACATAATTGGTGGTGTGTTCTTCTCAATCGCCATAATGTTCGTTCTCGGCAGTCATGAAATGGGACACTACTTTGCGGCAAAAAGATGGGGGATGCGTACGACACTACCATATTTCATCCCATTCCCAACGATTATCGGAACGCTTGGAGCAGTGATAAGACATAAAGGGCCAATTCCGAACAGGAAAGCTCTCTTTGATGTTGGAGTTTCCGGACCTCTTATCGGTATCATTGCCTCAATAATTGTCACGTATATCGGACTGAACATACCTTTCCATCCCGAAATCAGTGAGGATACTTTCTTTGTCGGTATGGTTGGCACACCACCACTCTTTGAGGCTTTAATTTCACTTACGGGTTTTGATGGAGCATTTATCCATCCTATAGCCTTTGCAGGCTGGGTAGGAATGTTTATAACATTTCTAAACCTGGTGCCTGTCGGGCAACTCGATGGTGGGCACATACTGAGAGCCATGATCGGCAGAAAAGCAGAAGCAGTATCGAAAATTATGCCCCTCGCTCTTATTGGGATGGGTAGCGCTATAAACTATTTTTACCAGGAATCCAATTCGATCTGGATTTTATGGGGACTGATAACCTTATTCTTTTCCATGCAAAGACATCCAGAGCCGATTGATGACGCAACACCTCTTGATAGAAAAAGATACATTCTCGGCATATTCACTTTCATTCTGGCCATCCTGTGTTTCACCCCGATACCATTTACATTGCAAAATGTATAGTGAAAAACATTTTAAATGCAATATAAAAAGTTAAATCGCCCCAGATAAACTGCACATAGACATGGAAACCCTCTAGATGATACCAAACATTTAATAAATTGGAGAAGGAGAGGATCATTGAAATGAAGCTTCTGACAATTGGGTCTGGGAACAGGGGGGCAATAATATCAGATTTGATGGCAAAGTATGGCATGAGGGTCAACAGAGCACCCCTATTCAAGTGTTATGCGATATCAGACCATATAGAGCTCTTAAAATCGCTCAGAAGCATAAAAGATGAAAATAAATATCATATATGGGGGGAAAGCTTACTCAATGAGAAGGATATCAAAAGCATAGTAAATACAATTTTTTCCAAATATGAACTGTTTGAAAGTATATTGCTTACCACATCCCTCGGTGAGGAGTTTGGTGTTTCACTTAGTATTGAGCTTGCGAAGGTATTGAGCGATGTCTGTGAAGAACCTGTTATCGCACTTGGAGTGCTACCCTCTCTAAATGACTACTCAAATCTCGGAGAGTTGAGGAATAGAATCAAAGAATTGAGGAAAGTTGTTGATGTGCTAATACTGTTCGAGGAAAACCAGGATACCGACAGCCGGATTATAGAATCACTCAATATTCTTGCAATGGTTGGTGAAATAGATTTAAAGAAGAAGCAAGCCAGCGAAATAGTTGTTGACACATCTGATGTGCTGAATTCACTGAAAAAAGAGGGAATTTCCGTTATCGGAACTTCAAAGAGGAAGTTGCCCTTCAGCTGGTTTAGAAAAATCTTCCGCAGAAAAGAGTACGAAATAAAGGGATTGAGAACACAGAGAATGATAGAAATGTTTAAAGAAGCTATAGAGAACAACCTCAGCATTGGAATCGATCTGGAAACTGCTAAAAGTGCGCTAGTTGTATTTTCCGGTGATCCTGAAGAGATAACCATGGATGGCATATTCTCATGTATAAAAATGCTCGAAAAAATTAACCCAGATATAGAGGTTAGATACGGCGACTACCCGATCCGCTCAAACCAGCTCACAGCAGTGGTGCTCTTTTCCGGAATAACTAGGTTGAGATTCTAAAGTTTTTGTTCAGGTAACTATCTTTGCACCATCTTCTTCAACAATTACTGTGTGTTCTGACTGAGAAACCAGTCCTCCTCCCATCTCCGTAAGCACAGGATATCCTCTAAGAATTCCTTCTCTCACAAGCTTGCTCAGAATTATAGCCGGAGCCTTGGTCAGCCATCGCTTTGCGAAGGGCAAAGTCTTATATTTGGAGATCTCTTCCAGCAACTGTCTTGCCATTTTCATCCTGACAGGTCTCAAATCAATCAGAGAGAAAATCTCCACCTCACTGCGCTCAACAACCTTGCCAACTCCATTCGTCACGAAGGGTTCTATCGCTATTACCATTCCTTCTTCGAGCTTTACGCCTCTCTCAGTTTTGAAGTTGAATATGGTTGGAGGTGCATGAGCTATATATGGTAGTAACCCATGTCCAGTAAGATTTACAATCGGTCTAAAACCAAATTCCTTTATGACTGACTCGATTGCAGCTCCTATTTCAGCTGTATCCACGCCTGCGTGCACAACTTCTATAGCCTTCTTCAATGCCTCTTCGGATGCTTCAACGAGCTCTCTGTTATCGCCAAGATCAATTGTTATTGCAGTATCGGCAATATAACCATCTATGTGTGCTCCAATATCGAGCTTGACAAGGTCTCCTTCCTTAAATACGCTTTTATCGTTCTTTTTGGGGGTTGAATGAGCTGCATCGCTGTTCAAGGATATGTTACATGGAAAAGCTGGCTCAGCTCCAAGCTCTCTGATTCTGTTTTCGACAAACTCTGCAACTTCAAGCAACTTTACTCCAGGCTTAACGAGTTTTACAGCCTCTTCCCTAACCTGTCTCAGTATTTTCCCAGCTTCTACTGTCTTCATGATCATATCTTCCACAGGTCAACCCTCCCAGGATATGGTGTCAGAATTTCGCACCCGTGTTTCGTTACGACAACCGTGTCTTCGACCCTAACACCGCCCCATTTTCTATAATAAAGTCCAGGCTCAACGGTAAACACCATTCCACTCTTAAGTACATCTTCATTCTCATAAATTCTTGGCTCTTCGTGAACTTCCAGCCCAACTCCATGCCCTGTTGAGTGTATAAATCCTTCCCTTGATTTGTTTCTCAGCGTATGGTAACCTCTGCTTTCAAGCACATCACATACAGTATAATGAACCTCTTTTGCAGTCACGCCCTCTTTGATCATCGATATAGCCTTTTCCTTTGCTTCAATAACAGCTTCAAGCATTTCTTCGATTTCCTTGTTCTCCTCAATAATCACGGTTCTTGTAAAATCAGAATAGTATCCATGCGTTCTGCTCTTTGGAAATACGTCTACAATTAAATGATCTTCAACATCTCCGCTACCGGTAAAATGCGGGTCTGCCGTCAGCTTACCGGAAGCAATGATCGTATCTTCAGCAAGATATCCTTTTGAAAAAAGGTAAAGCTCGACTTCATTCCTCAGCTCTTCGCATTTCATGTTCTTTCTTTTCCTGAGCAGGGACAGCAGATAGTTGAAAGCATCTATGATTGCTAAACTTGTTTCTTTTATCTTCTCAATTTCATCTCTTCTCTTGACAGCTCTAATCTTTGAAAATGGATTTTCAACAATTTCAACTTCCAGATATTCTTTGAAATAAAACGAAAGAAAAGATGGAAAGTTGGGAGGAATAAGAATCTTCTTTGCCCCATGGCTTTTCAGTAATTCCACATAGGTATGGGCAAGAGCCTTTTTAGCATCCTTAAATTCCTTGAGATTCTCATAATAACCCAGATCGGTTAATGAGGCAATTTCCCTAACACTGCTTTCTCTCCCAGCCCTCTCTTTTTCCATTTCATGCACAATAAGTAGATCAGTCCCATCATTACCAATAACATGAAGAGCTGGATCGGGGATTTTGAAACGGGTTGCATAATAGAAGTTCGCATCTTTGCTGCTTGCATACTGAACAAAGAACTGAGCGTTATATTTACTGAAGAGTTCGTGAAGCATGGGAGTGCCTTACCTTGCCCAGTTAGAAAAATCCTTCGATTAGTTTTACATGCTTACTCCAGTAAATTTCACCATTTACTTCTCAAGATCCTCAACCATTTTCTTCCACAGATAGCTGAATGGTGGTCCAAGAGCAAGATAGATGGATGTTAGTCTGTCAAGCTTGTCCTGAAACTTTTCCCGAACAGTTTCTGCATTGGCTCCTCTTTCCTCTATACTATTCACCGTCTCCTTCATCCTCTCCAGCGAGGAAAAATCTGAGATCATTTTTGCCATAATCTCATCAAAAATAGTTTTACCCTTCACTTTTTCTGGAGGGTTACGGGGAGCAAATCTTGAAATTACTGATATAAACGACATTAAAGCATAATCGCCAAGGGCTGCAAGTTTCACCACTTCCTCACCCACCTTTTCCCAGAAATCACTACCATAACGTAAAATTCGAAACGCTGAATGCAACCCGATAAGATGCATTAAAAGGGAGTCATCCTCATAGGCTTTCTCTGTGAGTCTGTATACTTTCCTTCTTCCCTCTTTCTTCAGCTCTACATAGCCCGAGTTCAGCAGATCCTTGAGATGTCTTGACAATGAAGGCTCAGAAAGCTTTGTTTCATCCCTCAATGCTGTAAAATCCATTGGTTGCCTGAAAAGAGCAAGGAGTATTTCCCTTCTGTTTCTGCTATATTCCTCTTTTTGATACATCTTAAATGAATTCAGTTAAGATTACATAAGAAATTTTTGTGGCGAAAACTTAAATAGATTAAGTCACCAGATTGGCAACACTTCATCAAGTTTCTTCTGCTGCGGTATTTTCCTGATACCAAAATAGTCCGCTGCAGCTTTCGCAACCTTTTCAACATACTCTTTCTTGGTATACACACCCATCTTCCAGACTTCCTTATCTGCTTCCTTTAAAGCCCTGACAAGTGGTGAAGCCTCCTCCAGACTGACTAGCTCTCCTTCCATATTAACCAGTGCTTTCAATTCCCTTGCATCCTCCAGTGGAGGTATATCAACGATAACATACTGGCTGTCAATTCCCGCCATCTCGGCGATTTCCCTCTCAGCCCTCCTTACATTCAAATTCATGACTTCAGTGAGGTCTACCCTCTGCCTTCCTACATAAATTGCCCTCTTGAACAATCTCCTTGTATCGATTAGTCGCATTATCTCTCCCGGATACCCTTTCTGAGATCTGAGAAACGATACCACCTCATAATCGTCCATTTTCAGTAAATCTCCAGGTTCAATTAACCCCTCCTCGATGGAATATTCCATGGCCTTCTCATACATCTTCCTCGCAATTCGGCAAACATGGTGAAAGTAAACTGTTGGATACATCATGAATCTCGAAATGAGAAGCGATTCTGCAGCCCTTAAACCGCCAGCTTCGATTACAAGTCTTCCGCCATCGAAGTAAATCTTCTCAATCAACCTCATTATGTCAAAAACTCCATAGGCAACGCCCGTATAGTATGAATCTCTGACAAGGTAATCCATTCTGTCTGCATCGATGTCTCCACTAACAATCCCAACATGCGACTTACCTCTAATGTGGTCGAAGATTTTACCAATCCTTAACCCCTCGTCATTGAGAATATCCTCCACCTCAGAGCCCCTTACCAGATGTATAATGTCCTCATGATCGAGTCTTAGGTATTTCCTGACTATCCTCTCGCTGCTGTGGGAAAAGGGTGCATGACCCACATCATGCAGTAGAGCAGCAGCAACAATTTCCTTTTTTGTCTGCTCATCCGCATCCATTTTCTCAACAAGGAGTTTTGCAATATGCATTACTCCCAGACTGTGCTCAAATCTAGTGTGATTTGCCCCAGGATATACAAGATTTGTAAAACCAAGCTGATTTATCCTTCTGAGTCTCTGAACAATAGGGGTGTCGATAATCCTCATAATCCAGTCTGCTACCTCTATTGCCCCGTGGATAGGATCTCGAATTGTTTTCTTTTCCATGAAAATAGCTGAACGAATCCGTTTATTTGTTTTCCGGAATTTCCAAAATTAGATCCTTAAGAAATAGAAATAAAATAAAAGTTCTAAATTAACAGCGGATTTAACCAAGTATTTTCTTAACAGCCTTCATCCCCATTTCCAGCAATTCTCTGGCGCGCTCCATACTCTTTCCTTCTGCGAAGATTCTGGCAATTGGCTCAGTTCCCGACGGTCTGATGAGCAGCCAACCATCTTCGAAATCGATTCTCGCACCATCGGTGAAATTCGCATCCGGGAACTCTTTTTTCAGCCCCTTCAGCAGTGCAATTTTATCCCTGCACGGTACTTTCTCCTTGAGAGTGTAGTATTTAGGAATATCCTTTACAAGCTCAGAGATTGGCTTCTTTTCAAAAGCCATAAGCTCGAGGACTTTTGCAGCACTCATCGCACCATCTCTCGTAAGCTGGTGTTCTGGGAATATCAGCCCACCATTTCCCTCTCCACCAAAGACGGCATTCATCTCCTTCATTACCTTAACAACCACAGGCGAACCTACCGCAGTATAAACGATCTCTCCACCTGCCTCTTTGACTGCATCCTCAACACATCTCGATGAGGATACTGGTGTAACAACAATTCCACCACCGTGCTTTTCGACGTAGTATTTTGCCATCAAAGCAAGCATGACATCCTCGCTTATGAACCTCCCTTTCTCATCAATGAAAACAGCCCTGTCTGCATCACCATCGTGAGCAATACCAAGATTTGCATTGGCCTCAATGACCAGTTTCTTAAGCAAACCCAGCGTTTCATCAACTGGTTCAGGATTTCTGGCTGGAAAACGTCCGTCCAGATGCGCATTTATGCTTATAACATCACATCCAAGTTTTTTGAGTAGCGGAGGAGTTGTCAGACAACCAGCTCCATTGCCACAATCAACCGCAACACGGAACTTCGCTTCACTGATGGCATCAACGTCAACCTTATCTAGTATTCCGTCGATATAAAGCTGGTTGCATTCATCGTAGTAAAGTTGCCCAACACCACTCCAGTCCGCCCTATCGAAACGCTTGCTCTTATACGTCCTTTCACTTTCCTCGTCCATTTCTCTCGTGAATTCCGTTCCATCGCTGTGAACGAACTTTATACCATTATACTCTCTTGGATTGTGGCTTGCTGTTACAATAACTCCTCCAGTAACCTCCTTCCTGGTTTTAACATAATACTGCAAAGCAGGAGTTGGTGCGATGCCAACATCCACAGCATCGCTTCCCGTTGACATTATTCCAGCCAGAACGGCACTTTTCAACATCGCGCTTGATATTCGGGCATCCATTGCAACCGCAATTCTGCCCTTTCTGAGTGTTCCAATCACCTTTCCAAGGCTTAAAGCCAGATCGGCTGTAAGTTCTTCATTTGCTATACCTCTAACCCCGTTTGTTCCAAAAAGCTCGCCAGCGCCTCCAACTCTTCCCATAAAATCACCTTAAATTTTAGGTATTTCTCTATTTTAGACGGAATTTATACCATTTAAAGATTCTCATGGCTGCCCAGAGAAAAAGTATATGTTGCTTTAAAGAAAACCGAAAAAATGAAGCTTGGAACGAAAGTAGGGATCATCTATGGAGTGCTTGGGTTTCCAGTCCCATTTAAGGGAGGTCCTTACCCACTAGTCCTCCTGTTGCTTGCTATAACCAAGGGGCACGTCGATCCAGGGATATTCAAAGCCATTGTCACTGTTTTCAATCCAGTTTATGGACTCTATGAGTACTACAATTTTGGATACATAGTCTACTACAGCTGGTTACTGATACTGGTGCCAGTGGTCACAGCAATTGCAATAGCCCATTTACTGAACAATCTCCTTTCATCAAACATCTAAACATCAATAAGTAAGTGGAATCCTCGAAAAATCTTCCAGCTCAACAACCCTTCTCCACAAATGAACACAATCGCAGTAAAGTCCATCCAGTTCCTCATGATTTTGAGTTAGTGAGAACTTTCTTATTGCGCTAGCAACAACGCTATCGCATTTCCCGCAGTTGTGCACACTTCTCTGCTTTCCAGCAGCAACAGGATCTGAAATTACCTCAATACCAAGCTCCTTTATTCTCTTAATAGCTTCAACAGCACTCCAGAGCCATGGAGACCTATACATCCCTTTCTGCCACAATTTTTCTATGTACGTGCCTGAAGGTATATTTGTCAGATTCAGGGATATAACATCCGCATAATCCTTTACAGCCTTCGCAGATTCTACTACATCCTCAATCGCTTCCCTCTCTGAAAGGAAAGGAGGTTTTAACAACAGGTAAACTTTGACCCTGACGCCATATCTCTTCAAGATCTCCGCAGCTTTTCTGAATTGCTCAAATGTAAAACCCTTGTTTATACAATACTGCCTGACAAAATCATTTGCTGTTTCTAGACCTATTCCTACTTCTGTTATGAACTCCTGCGATGAAAGTACACCAGCAACATTCTCATTAATAAACTCCGGCCTGCTTTCCACTATGAGCTTTTTTACCCCTCTTTCAGCAATCCTATCGTAAACATACTTTCTGAACTCTTCTGGAATTTCACCATCATCAAAAAAGCTACCGGAAGTGAATATCTTGATAACATCAAATTTTTCATGTTTTTTGAGTGCATAATCAAACTGTTTTCTTAACTCCTCAAGCCCGACTCTCTCATCAGTATCGCTAATGTAACCACACATCAGACAGCCGTTTTTGCGAGCCCAGTAGCAGCCCTTTGTGCGGAGAATAACTGTCAAACAATCTACAATCTCCCCGTTCAACCTTTCCTTCTCAACCCACACTGAAACCGGTCTTGTTGGATCTTTCCGTTTCATGGACTACCACACCCATCCATGAAGTCTTCGGATTATCTTCAGTTTCTTTCCATAATACAGCCCAACCAATAAACCCGCCAGATGTGCGATATATGCAATACCTGTCTGAAGGCTGTATGGTAGCATAATTAGATTCCAAGCTGCAAAGAGTAGAATAACTGTTCTTATGTCCAAGGGAATGATGAAGAAGAGCAGAACCCTAATTTCTGGCGCGATTATTGCAAGTGCACCCATCACTCCAAAAATTGCCCCGCTTGCACCAAGGGCTGGAAACAGATCACCGGTTGAATATGCATATACAAGATACGCAAGGTTACCGGCAAGTCCCGAAAGTAGAAATATTTTCAGAAAAGTCTTGCTACCAACCCTTCTTTCAAGCTCAGTACCAAAGAAGAAGAGAACCATCATGTTAACAAAGTAATGATCAAATGCCGTGTGCAAGAATATGCTAGTAACAATCTGCCAGGGCATGTGTAAAATGAGTGCAGGGTGTAGGGCCAGATAATATTCTATGGGGCGAAATATTATCGAGAGGAAGAACAGAATCGTACAGGTGGCAAGAATAAGATTGTTGTAGCCGTATGCTGCAATACCTCTTCTTGGTGGTGGGAGGTCTGGAAATTCGGTTTCAAATTTTGGCATTCGTATCTTTACCTTTGGCTCCTTTTTAACTTTAACGGGAACATTCCAGTAATCGTCACTTTTTCTGAATTCTTCACAGTTATGTTTCTCCGGCAGCCTGTGTTCTGCACAAAATGTTCCTCCACAGTATTTACAGCGAAATGGTAGTGGTTCTTCCTTACCACAAACATCACAGGCTTTCACTACGCAGAGTGGCTTTGGTGAGTATTAATTATTTTCTACTTAAGTCCTCAGTTAACGAGTTAGTATGGAAATATCATCCAGCCAAGCCAATCTTCCCCCAACCTCCCTACTTTCAATAGCTTAAATCAGACCCGCATATTCACCCCATTCTGCAACTTCAAACATATTTTTGGTACTACCAAAAGTCAATAGAGCTTTACTAGAATAATAGATCATTTTCCGAGCTTATTTAATGATCTAGATCACAATTATCATTATTCTCAAATTTGATAATCTGGAAAAAAGGCTTATTAAGTTATTATTATCACCATGATAGTGGTGGTGAAAAGCATGTTTAGAAAAGACGAGAAAGGTCAGGTGGGTATTGGTACCCTAATAGTGTTCATAGCGATGGTACTAGTGGCAGCAATTGCAGCAGCAGTACTGATTAACACCGCCGGGTTGCTGCAGCAGAGAGCACAGTCCACAGGGAAAGAAGCGACTGAGCAGACGAGTACTGGTGTTAATGTTGTTGGCGTTGTAGGTAATGTAACTGAAGTTAGTGGCACAAAATATGTTGATAGAATAAATGTAACTTTGAAACTCAGGCCCGGAAGTATGAATATCGACCTAACCGATACAGTGGTTCAATATATTGATGCAAAAGCCTCTAAAGAATTGACTTTTGATAAAACTAATTCCGGTGCTAACTATAACCTCGCAGGAGCGACATCATCTAAATACATAGCTTATGCTGTAAAAGATGATGACAACTCGTTCCCAGTTATGGATGATCCTGAAGACGTCTTTGTAATAACAATAAATGTCAAAGATATTCGTAATGATGATGGACTGCCAGAAGGTGCGACGGCAACTATAAAGATAGTGCCACCAACCGGTGCAACTACAACATGGCAAGCCATAATTCCACAGTCTCTTGCAGGAAAGAGCGTAGTAGATCTATCATAAGCCCACAAAAGGAGGCAAAGAATTGAATTCCCATTTTTTAATTCTTTATTTCTTATTTAGCTTCGTATTTATAGCATCATGTCTGCTGGTTATCGGTGTAATTCTAAAAGCGCATATGACTACAGGTAGAACAGACATGCTTTACCTGTTAGCAGGCTTTATACTAATTTCTCTCAGCGGGATCTCATTGCTCATGGCATCAGCACTGGAATTAATTGTTATGCCAGGGATAGTCATGCCTCTAATTATCAGCATTTTTGTATCAGGGTTCCTGCTTGTATCATATTCATTTGCCAAATAACATAGCTATACTATATGCAAATTCCTATTTTTTATTAGGACTTACAGATAGGGCTTCGTGAGGTGTTTGCATCAAACAAGTAATTAACCAGATTAAAAACCTGATATCACTCTGCTTGAGAGAACTACATAAGACATATCTACTATGAATGTATTACCACACCACTCGCATTTATTCCAGGTACAGTACGGTGTAATGTTTTTTCAGCGCAAACTATATATATTAAAAGATACTACACTTTACACCTGATACATCAAAATGGAGGTGGTAATGTGTCCGAGCTACCCCTTGCTCCAGTAGAGAGATTGATAAGACAGGCCGGAGCTGAAAGAGTGAGTGAAGAAGCAAAGAAAAAGATGGCAGAAATCCTTGAAGAAAAAGCAATGGAAATTGCAAAGAAAGCTGTAGAGATTGCAAGACACAGCGGAAGAAAGACTGTCAAAGCAGAAGACATCAAACTGGCTTTCAGAATGGGCTGATTCCAGAGTGATTCTAAAGATATACCATAATGTCCTTTTCCATTATTTTTTGACTTGATCCTACAAAGTATGATGATATATCAAACTCATTAGACGCTTTTAGGAGGGGGATGCAGGACTGATGGTGTACAAATTCACCTGATTATGCACGATTTTGAATTCGACAGTCTCGAAGGAGTTGACGTTGAACAAATAAAGACACCGAAAATCCCCAGTAAGAGCAGTTAGTATTTATAGCACTAGTTCTTGGCGGTGGAGTTTGCATACATCTTCCCCCAATGTTAGATTATCTCAAATCTCACAAATACGTCAAAAAAGTAGAGATCATCAAGATTCATTTCATTAAAGCAAACGCGAAATTATCTCAAACAACATATCTCCCAGGACAACAGATACAAAAAACCCAATTGTAACAAACACAAGAAATGGTAAGCCAGGAGTTACCCATATTTTTTCCAGCTTTCCATTCTCCCTTGCCTTTTTTAACCTCTGGAGCATTTTATCATCTGGTTCAACGCCCCTCCTCAATCTTGCCAGCCTACCATTCTCATCGACATACTCCAGCAAGTTATGAAACCGTGGAATGTTTGCAGCATCTACTCTGTATCCGATGAAATAGTAAAAGAAATTCCCTCTGATGGCTTTCAGCCCTTCTTTCAAGATGTTCCTCACGAACATGTAGAGTAGAATTACCGGCGAGAAGATAACAGAATTCGAAAGCGTTGAGAAAGAGAATATACCAAACCCCTTGTTTACCAGAGGTAAGATCCAAATCTCAGGATAAACAGGAAACGCAATAGCCAGAACGATGAATGCCTTTGCATCTGCTCCACCATATGCTCCAATAATATAAAGGAAATACGAAAAGGCGAACATTATGGCAAACTGAACCAGGGCAAAAACCAGATCATAGCCAAATAGGAAGTACTCCACTACATCCAACGGGATAAAAATTGCAAGCATCCATTTCCACAATCTGTTTGGAACGCGTCTCTCCCTCAAATCTAGCTTGCAAGCATATATCAGAAAAAGGGTGGCGATAACAATTTTTACAAGATAAAAAACATCCGAAAGCATTTTACCTGCACCTGAATATCTCAATGAGGTCTGAAACTATTGCGCTCGCAGTTTCCTTCTTACCTGCACCCCTACCCATAACAACTACTTCCCCAGCAAGATCTGTCTGGATCAGGATGGCATTGAGTGTGCCCGTAACGGCAAGTGGGTGGTGCAGGGGTACAAGTCTCGGCGAAACTTTCAGAGTTCCTGTGATCTTATTTACCTCAGCTATAAGCCTGATTGTGTAATCCCTCTCCATTGCAACCTCAAACGCTTCGGGTGTTATGCTCGTTATTCCCGTTATCTCCACATCCTCGAAACGTACGTTCATGCCAAGCAGAGCATTTGCAAGTATGACAAGCTTGGCAGCAGAATCAATACCTTCCACATCGTAGGTTGGATCAGCTTCCGCAATCTTGAGCTCCTGGGCTTCAGCAAGAATTTGATTATAGGGTAATTTTTCCATCTCCATCCTTGAAAGAATATAGTTACAAGTTCCATTCAAAATTCCCTTTATTGAAAAGATCTCATTTCCAGCGAGATTATTCTTTACAAGCTTTATTAAAGGCATTGCTCCGCCCACAGTAGCCTCAAACATCAGTTTGACGCCTTTCTTTTCAGCAAGCTCCGAAAGTTCATTATAAGCTACAACTAGGGGACCCTTATTAGATGTTACAACATGGGTTCCTTTTTCAAGACACTTCTTTATGTGTGTCAGCCCCGGTTCACCATGCTCAATGTTCGTCGGTGTTGCCTCTATTGCAACGTCAAAATCCATTTTTTCAATGATATCAAGGGTGGTCAACCCCTCAGGCAAACTTCCCTTTTGCTTTAAATTGAGGACTTCAGTGAGCTTCACTCCGTTTTCGTCAAAAACAGATCCCCTAGAATCGGTTACCGCAACAACCCTGAATTTGCCGATCATTCGCTCGATTTCATCCTTTTTCTCTGCGAGAATCTCCGCTACACCCTGTCCCACAGCCCCAAACCCAAAAATTGCAATCCTTATCATACGAATTCCTCATTCAGCGGCTCTATCACAAGTATGTCCTTCTTTTTACATATCTCATTAAGCAGATTCAAAGCCTTCCTCAATTCATCTTTACCTGTTGCAGAAATCGTAACCATTGCCGTTGATGGGTGGTTGAGCTGGGGCATGCTGATGTGCATATCCACAACCTCGGCAAAGCCTGTTGAATCAATCTGGTTTATCGTGTCACTGAGATCGGTGTGGATTATGTGTCCAACAAGCATGACTGATGTTGTGGCAATAAGTCTGACCTCGTTGTATCCTTTTACGATAACCCCATTCTTCTTTATTGCATTTATTAAATCGGGTATTCTCTGTTCATCGATTTGCAGTGAAATCTCCACTGGTATCCTTTTAAGAGGAGTCATTTTGTCTCGCTGGTGTAGGATGCTTATTATGTTCCCACCATACCGCGATATGGGCTCCAGAACCTTCAGTAGCTGGCCAGGTTGATCTTTCAACTCCACAGATATTGATACTATGGCCATATTCGATCACGGGTATATGGGAACCCCTTCTTCTTCAGTTAACTTTCGGAATTCTTCCATAAGCAACCTCGTTATCTTTCCAGGCTTACCATCCCCAACAACCCTACCGTCAATATAGGTGATGGGCGCTATCTCGGCAGCAGTTCCTGTGACGAATATCTCATCTGCCGAATAAAGGTCAAATAGCCCAATGTTTGCTTCCTTGAAAGGTATTCCAAGTTTATAGATTAGCTCGATTGTTACAGCTCTTGTTATACCACGCAGGTTGTTAAGGGTTGGCGGAGTGACCACCACTCCATTCTTAACAATGAAGATGTTATCCCCACTCCCCTCTGAAATGTAGCCGTTATGGTCGAGGAAAATCGCCTCATCGCCACCTTTTGCATTTGCTTCTATTTTTGCAAGAACGTTATTGAGATAGTTGAGAGACTTGATGTTTGGTGGCAAAGAATCAATGGCATTTCTTCTAATAGTGACGGTAACAGCCCTCAGACCTTTCTCGTAAAGATCACCATAAAGTTTACCCCATTCAACAGCTATGACAATTATGCTCGGTTTTTTACATATCCTCGGATCTAAACCAAGATCTCCAATACCTCTCGTAACTATTGGTCTAATATATGCATTTTTCAAATTATTTCTTCTCAGTGTTTCGAGAATAATCTCTGCGAACTCCTCCTTAGAAACAGGTATCTGCAGATCAATAACCTTTGCACAATCATAAAGCCTGTCGATGTGCTCCTTCAGCTTGAAAACCTTACCATTATAAGCCCTTATCCCCTCAAAAACTCCATCGCCATACAGAAATCCGTGATCGAACACGCTTATCTTTGCCTGACTTGCAGGAACAAATTCACCATCAATGTACACAAGCAAATCTTCATTATCCCCAAGCATCGAATTTGCATCGAAAAATCCATATAAAAACATATCGGTATTTGGGGAACTTCCATTGAAGATATTACAGACCCATATGCATCTCCTTTGAATATGCTACAACCATATCCCATTAATCAATAAAAAATATTGAGATTACTCCTTCTTTGGAATTAGATACTCCTTCGGTGCTGCTTCAATCGGTTCAAGATATTTACGCAGCACTTTTGGAATTTCTACTCTTCCGTCTTCGAGCTGGAAGTTCTCAATTATGGCTGTTATCGCTCTCGTTGTAGCTATTGCTGTGGAGTTCAACGTGTGAACAAAGCCTTTTGATGGCTTGCCTCTTTCCTCTGCATATCTTATGTTAAGCCTGTAGCTCTGCCAGTCTGTACAGTTGCTGCAGGAAACCATCTCCCTATACTTGCCCTGAGATGGCATCCAGGCTTCAATATCGTATTTCTTGGCTGCAACTATGCCAAGATCTCCAGTACAGATGTTAACGACTCTGTATGGAATGCCTAGTCCCTGCCAGAGCTTCTCAGCATTTTCAAGCAGTTTTTCATGCCATTTCCAGCTTTCCTCTGGCAAACAGAAAACGAACTGCTCAACCTTGTTGAATTGATGTACACGGAATATTCCTTTGGTATCCTTGCCATGAGCCCCCGCTTCTTTTCTAAAGCATGGGCTCACGCCCGCATAAAGCAAAGGCAATTCTTTCTCTTCTAAGACCTCATTCATGTGCATTGCAGCGATTGGGTGTTCGGATGTTGCTATGAGATAAAGATCCTCATCCTCAACCTTGTAAATTACCTCCTCGAAATCGCTGAACGCTGTGACACCTTCATAAGCCTGTCTCTTCATCATATACGGTGGATTTACTATCCTGAACCCAGTTCTGGATAAGTAGTCCAGTGCGTACTGAATGAGAGCCATGTCCAGCCACACAAGATCGTCAATCAAGTAGTAGAAGCGGGAGCCGGCAACTTTTGCAGCCCTTCCAATGTCAGCCCACCCAAAAATCTCTACAGCATCCGCATGTGGAACAGGTAAACTGTCTATAACCTCGTAATCAACCTTTCCACCAGTTTGCTGGACGAAAGCATCGACATGCTCCCTGTAAACCTTTGGTTTACCCCAGAACCTGATCGGGACATTCTCGCTATCGTCTTTTCCAACAGGAACACTTTCATGAATGATGTTGGGGATCGATAGAAGGACGCTATTCAGTTCCTCTTCAAGTTTTTTGAGTTCGTTTTCTTCAGACTTAATTTTTTCTGAGAGTTCCTTGGCTTTGAGAATGAGTTTCTCCCTTTCCTCTTTTGGCGCGGATTTGATTTCATGAGAAAGCTTGTTTCTCTCATGTCTGAGCTTATTGAGCTGGGAGAGCTTTTCTCTCCACTTCTTATCCAACTCAATAGCATTCTCAACTATGGAAACGTCTTCGCCCCTCTTTTTCTGCGACTCAATCAGGATTTCTGGATTTTCACGAAGAGCCTTCAGTATGCTCCACATAGTAATCGAGCATTTTTCTTTATGCACTGTTTAAAAAAGTTGGCGTGTTTCTATATCCTGGCAGGAAATATGCTCCTCAAAGAAGACTTACCACTAAAGCAGCAAATATTGGGAGCTGAAAGCAATCAACAAAAGGCTAAAGCGAACAGAACCATTCTGATATGGCTGCATCATACCTTGCAATGCGTTCAAAGGCTTTGCATGCAAGTTTCAGCCTGAACTCCTCTGTAACACCCTTTAACAGATTCACTATAACTTCCCTGTACTGCTCCGGACTCGAAATTACCAAAACCTGTCTGTAGTTTTTAGCTGCAGCCCTCAAAAGGGTAACGCCTCCTATATCTATATTCTCTATGCATGGATTTTCTTCAAACGGATAAAGATCAACCACGACCATACCAATCTCACCGGAAAATATGGCTTCATAGACAGCAGGATGGAGTGTCTTAAGCAGATGTGTTTCCTTCAGCCCGGTCAATTCAGACATACGTTTTACTTTTACCCCTCTCTCCTCAAGATGCTTAGCCGTCCCCTCAGTTGCAAGTATTTCAATTCCCATTTCTTCGAGCTTTGCTGCAAATTCCGCAACACCTTCCTTACTGCTCACCGATATGAGTGCTCGCATAGAAACCAGATTCAACAGGTAAAATAAATCGCTGCCGGTAATTGCCTGTCCTGCAATTCCAAATCTTTTACCTGCTTGTTCAAATTTACGCAAAGTTTAATAACGCTCATTCCTAATAGGCGTAAAGGATGTGAGTGTATGCCAAAAGACGAAAAAACAGCCCAAGAATGGTTTGAAATGGGGATGAAAGCAAAGGATCCGGAAGAAGAAGTTCTTTGCTTTTCCAAATGTCTTGAAATTGAACCGGACAATATATTTGCATGGAACAACATGGGGATAGCCCTATACGATCTGGGTAAGTTTGATGAGGCCTTACAGTGCTTTGATAAAGCTTTGGATGTCAATCCCGACTATAACGATGCATGGTATAATAAGGGGATAGTCTTATCAGACTTGGAGATGTATGATGAAGCAATAACCTGTTATGAAAACGCTATCGAGATCAATCCAAACGATGCTGCTGCATGGAATAACAAGGGTCTGGCACTGTATGAGCTTGGAAGATACGAAGAAGCTATGGAATGCTACGACAGGTGTCTTGAAATAGACCCTCACCACATGCTCGCATGGTATAACAAGGGAATCACATTATACGATCTGGGAAGATATGAGGAAGCCACAGAATGCTACGATAAGACGATAGAACTCGTTCCAGACTATGTAGATGCTTGGAATAACAAGGGTATCGCGCTTGGCAAGCTAGAAAGGTATGAAGAATCCCTTAAATGCTTCGAAAGAGTTTTAGAGATAGACCCATACAATGACTCAGCCCTTCACAACAAGGAAATAGTCCTGGAAAAACTTAGTAGTGAAAAATAATAATCTTCAATATTCACCCTTATATTTTTATATATTTTCACAGCATTAACACTTTAAAAAGTATTCCAGAGTGATGAGGTATGAGCCTCTTGAGCGAATTGGAGATTAAAAAGGCTCGAGAGATGCTTGAGGATATTGAAGACCATGTAACCCTTATTGTCGTAAGAGATTCCAGTGATCTGAGCAAAGATTTTGAGGAGTTTGTAGAAATTATTTCAAACCTCAGCGAGAAAATTGATGTTGCTTTCGAGAAAAGAGAATTGCTCGCTTATCCAGGAATTGTATTAAAGAAGGGCGACCAAGAGAACATAGTATACCACACCCTTCCTGTAAAACTTGAATTTGAACCATTTATCAAGACGATCGTGAGACTCTCGAAGGGAGAGACAAATCTAAGCAAAGAGAATCTAACTCGAATTAATAAGATTGAAGGCGAAATAATTACTTTTGTAGCGCAATTCTGTCCACACTGTGCAAAGGTTGTCGAAAAAGTAAATGGAATTGCCATCGCAAACCCCAGTATAAAATCCTATATCATAGACGTATCTCTCTTCCCGGAATTTGCCCAGAAATACGAAGTGATGTCAGCACCAACAGTTCTGATAAATAAAAAGATAAAGTTAGTTGGAGACATACCAGAAAACGAGCTAGTTGAATGGTTGATAAAATCCAATACAGACTACAGGCTGGATTACTTCGTAAAACTTCTGAATGACGGACGAATTGATGAGGTAGAAGCTATACTTGTAGAGAATCCAGAAGACATTGAAGTACTTGGAGAAGTTCTGAAAAGATCAGAAATTATGGCAAAAGTTGGAGCAATGGTTCTTCTAGAGAGGCTGTTTAAGAAGAAACCAGAGAGCGTCGAAAGAGTGAAACTGAAGATCAGAGAGCTTCTCTACGATAGTAATTCCAACGTTAAGCAGGATGCAGCGCTTATACTCGGAAAAATTGGGGATTCCAGCGATATCCCTTTCTTAGAAAAATTACTCGAAAGTGAAAATGAAGAAGTAAAAGATGCTGCAAAGGAAGCCATAGAAGAAATAGAATCAAGAATAAAGGAATCCTGATGCCTATGACTGAGGTAATTATTAAGGGAGTAATAAAGGGAACATACGAAGTAAAAGGAGATAAAGCAGCTCTATTATGTCCACCACACCCACTAATGGGTGGAAATAGATTTGACGTTAGACTTGAGAGGATAGCCAACGAACTGCATAAAATCGGATTTTCTACACTTCGGTTTGACTATCGACAGCCTTTTAGGTCAGGAATTGAAGAGATAGAGGATGCAAAGACATGTCTTGAATATCTGAAAGAGAGCTACTCCTTCATTGCTGTCATCGGCTACTCTTTCGGAAGTGTTGTTGCTTCAAATATCGCAGAAGAATGCAATGCTCTGGTTCTGATCTCACCAATTAAGAAAATAGATGACATTGAACTGAAAGATTCAAAAGTTCCCAAACTTATCGTGTTTGCAACGAAAGACAACTTTGTTTCAGTGGGAGAGTCAAAGGAGATATTTGATTTTCTTTCTCCTCCAAAAGAAGTTCTGAAACTAGAAACCGACCATTTTTACTTCGGGAAATTCGATGTTCTCGCTAGATCCGTTGCAGATTTCCTGAAAAGGGTTGCCAACGATTGAGTCTTTCAAAACCTTTTTAAGAAATCTGGTTAAAATAACCCACGTGGAGAGAGTTGAGGAATACCTTGAGGCGATCTACGACATACAGATGGGTGAAAAAAGAGTAGTCAAAACTAACGATCTCGCAAAGAAGCTTAACGTCAAACCTTCAAGTGTAACTGAGATGCTAGCCAAGCTCAGTGAAAAAGGATATATTGAATACCAGCCATATTATGGGGCAGTTCTCACTCAGAAGGGTGAGGAATTGGCAAAAAGAATAAAGAGATATCACAAGATCTTTGAAACATTCTTCAGTGATTTTCTCGGAATAGATAGCGAGGAAGCACATAAGCTGAGCTGTGAGCTTGAACACCATGTCACCGACGAGGTTGCAGAGAAGGTCTGCGAAATAATTGCAAACACATGCAAAATATGTGAGAGCTGTGATTTTGGGCTAGTTCGTCTTGATGAGGCCAAAGCAGGAAAATACGAGGTAATAGCCACTCCTGCCAGCACATCCTCACTGGGAATTATCCCGGGAAAGATAATTACAGTTAAAGAAAATGGTGTTGTCGAAGTAGATGGAGAAGACCTAATGATTTCTCAAAAACTCGCATCCAGGATTTTCTTGGAAAAGATTAGAGATTAGAGTGTGATAGCATCACCTTTAACCACAATTCCGGTTGCAAATGAAACCGCAGACAGGCCTGTTAATTTACAAGTCTCTATAGCAGAATCGAGTATGGCTGCTTTGGATACTACAAGGGGTATGCCAGCCCTAACGCATTTTGCCACAATACCCTGCGATATTCTGCCAGATATTAAAAGGAAAACCTTCCTGAAGTTTACACCCCTCTTGATCCCCATTCCGATGGCTTTGTCAATTGCATTATGCCTTCCAACGTCGTATGCTCTAACGATCATACCCTCTTTACCAACAAGAGCAGCAGTATGATAAGCCCTTGTTCTTTTATACTCCTCCGTTTCCAGATAGACGAGCGAATTGCGAGCCTCATCTATGCTGAACTTCTCTTCTGCAAAAACTTTTGGAAGTTCTTCTTTTTCCCTTAACACCCCCACACAGCCTGAGGATCTAAGCTTGAAAACCGGATCTATATCCGCTTTTACAAATATTGTGTCCCCATCGACCCTAACATCGATACTTTCGCTGGGCGAAACCAATCCTTCAGAAACAAGAAAGCCTAAAGCAAGTTCTTCAAGATTCTCAGGAGTACACATCATGTGCGTGGCGGTGCAATTTATTACAAGCATTATTTGTTTTTCTTTTGCAATTTCAAGTGTTTCGCTTATAGGTACAACCTCCATCGGAAATGAAATAACTAAAAGGACTTTAAAAAATTTGTCGTTTCAGGCTTGCTTTTTATCTCATCTCCAACTTAGCCTTGGTTGCGAGGTTATGGGCGATTCTTACCGGTTCAGGAAGCTTATACTTCCTCAGACATTTTTTAATGAGCTCAAGAGCTGTCTGCGGAGAAATATAGCTACCGGGAGAGATGTATATGGGCTTACATCTTTTGCACGACTTTAGAGCGTAGCCGATAATTTCATTCCCATCATAAATCGGCATACTCTGCATTTCCCTTTCAGGCTCAGCTACTTTACCATAAAGCTTTCTTTTTGTGATTCCTATTGAAGGCATCCCAAGTTTAATCGCGATATAGCTTGCAAGCCCACATCTCCTTGGATGTGCTATTCCGCTCCCATCAACAACGATTATTGTCCTGTTTTTATCTTCCCCGAGATCATTAACGATATCTCTAACAGCATTTACAGCCGGATCGCCTTCTCTGAACATTAGAAAGGTTGGAATATATGGGAAATTTACTTTCTCAACTCTCACGCTGCTTTTCACCAAATCCAGTGATGGAAATGTTAGAAGAGCACATGCGGAAATTACCCTCTCATCTGGCAGGAATGACTGATCCACCCCAATCACATACTTTACATCTTTAATGTTAACAAGATCCCTGAGAACTATTTTTCCTGCAAGCTCCATCTGGATTCTCTTTAGCTCCTCAAGATCCATACACTTTCCTCATTTTGCTATTATTTGTAGATAACGATGACACAAGTTTTTTAATTGTTAAGTAAACAAACAATTATTGAGGGAATTTGTATGGAAAAGAGAATTATAGAAAATGGGGAGTTTGAATACGAGCTTCTTTTATCCAGAAATGAACTTGCTGATGTGTTGAGAGACCTCGCCGACCAGATATCCAAGGAGAGTAGGCTGAAAATATCCTCAACAGACTGGGAGATTCCATTTGAGTTCCAGGAACCATTGAAACTTAAAATAGATTTTGAAGGAAATGGGAAAAAGAAGCTGAAAATAAAAATCGAATTTAAAAGTAAAAATATCACAAAAATCAATATAGAATGAGCATATTTCCTGTTATTTTATTTCTCAATCATCTTTCATCGATCTCTCATCGCCACAAACTCCAAGCAGAGATTCCAAGCAAGCGGTAATCGCTAGATAGGTCATCATCACGAAGTTATCAAAAGGTTTTTCAATAACAAAACTGAAAAACATAATTAAAATGGCATTTAAAGTTTCCCTCAAGAGAAGGGTAGAAGAAGACGAGGAGATAATTTTGGGCAATAAGGATAAAGAATTGGAGATTAATGAAGAAACATTCAAAAAACTTGCTGAAGAGATAGAAAAAGAATTTCAGGTCCCAGAAAACTGGAGACTGCTGGAAAGTTATCCCCTTTATGGAAAATACGTTTTTGCAAGTGTCCATATTCTCCACAATGAAGAGGAAAATATAGTCTTGTACTATCTAAACGAGCCCTCTCTGAGCGACAAGGAATTTAATCTTGTAAATGAAATAGTCAACAAGATTGAATACGTCGTTGTCGAGCCGGAAGAGATTAGAGGCAAATCAAAGGATGAAATTCTAAAAGAAAAAGTAGATAAAACTCTGAAAGATTTTAGAATAAAACTTGAATATCGGAATTATTTTAGGGTGTTATACTACATTCTCAGAAACACGCTGTATTACGAGAGAATTACTCCACTGATGTATGACCCATATATCGAAGATATATCCTGCAACGGTTACTACAAACCGGTCTACGTTTTCCACAGAAATTATGCGAATATAAAGACCAATATTACCTTCGAGAACCCAGACGTTCTTGACAGATTTGTGATTAAACTTGCACAGCAATGTGGAAAACATATATCGATTGCAGAACCAATGGTTGATGCATCGATGCCAGATGGTAGCAGAATTCAAATGACGCTCGGGAAGGAAGTAACCGACCATGGTTCCACGTTCACCATAAGAAAGTTCAGACAGGAACCAATAACTCCAATCAACCTCATCAAGTGGAGAACATTCTCAGCAGAACAAATGGCCTATCTCTGGCTGTGTATTGAAAACAGGAAGAGTCTGATTTTCGCTGGTGGAACAGCAAGTGGAAAGACCACTTCAACAAATGCGGTAGCTCTATTCATACCAAGAAAAGCAAAGATCGTTACAATTGAAGATACCAGGGAACTCATGCTCCCGCATAAAAATTGGATTCCTGCAGTAACGAGAAGTGGATTTCAGGCTGGAGCAGCAGACATTGATATGTACGATCTGCTCAAAGCAGCGCTAAGACAGAGACCTGAGTATATAATAGTCGGTGAGGTTAGAGGTAAAGAGGCTTTGACTCTTTTCCAGGCAATGGCCACCGGACACACAACCTACTCAACAATCCACGCAGATAGTGTTGATGGAGTGATACACAGACTTGAGAACCCTCCAATAAACGTTCCCCGTCCCATGATCGAAGCTCTTGACATAATCAGTGTTCAGGCACAAACATACGTAAACGACAGAAGAGTCAGGAGAAACGTTGAGATTGCTGAGATTGTAGGACTGGATCCGCACTCCAAGATGCTGCGAACCTCAACTGTTTTCCAGTGGGATGGAGTAAATGACAAGCATGTTATGATCGGTTCCTCAAAGGCTCTTGAAGATATTAGAAAAGCGAGAGGATGGAGTAATAAAGAGCTACAGGAAGAACTTGACAGGAGAAAGATGATTCTCGAATATATGGTCGAAAATAACATCGTTTCCCTTAGAGAAGTCTCAAACATAATCTACGCATACCAGGCCGATCCAGAAAAAGCGATGAGGATGCTCGGTCTGAAGTAAGTTGAAACTGTTTCACTCAAAGGTAACATATTGAATGGCCAAACGAATTTGCTGGCTGACAAGAAGTCGTTATTTGAGTGTGTTTATAAGAAGAAAATGGCTGGCCTGATTTAATATACACCGACACAGATTTAAAAAGAGATCTCCAAAGCTATCCTGTGAGACTTAGGGACGTGTTCGTGGAACTGCTCAGACAGAGAGGTATTGAAAGAATAGGAACATCAATACTCAAAATAGCCAAAAGTAGAGATCCAATTCAAACGCTGGCTGTTTATGTGGCTATCGGGAGAGCCAACGTCTGTTTTGCCACAGGAGGTTTAAAGAAATCCTTTACACTAGATGGCAAACTTGTTGAAGAACCTCCACAAGCATATGTTGGCGACTGCAACAACATCATTTTCACCCGTGAGGAGCTTGTGGAAAAAGCTCAAGGATTCCCGTATATAGTTATTGACTGTTCCTTCTTTGACCTCCACAGTGAAAAAGAGAAAAAGAAAGTTCTTTTCCAGATAAAGTGTACCCTGGGTGTTGTTAGAGACTATATGTGGGATGAGAGACTCGTTGTTACTGGTATAAGACCGCCAGAAGTCCCCGCTGTTTTTTATCCCTCGACGGTTGATTTTCTCAAGGAGAAAATGGAGTCCGGAGAAATCAAGAGAGTTATTCTTCTCGATCCAAATGCAGAAGACGTATTTGAGGGTGATAAGGCCGACTGCTACATCATTGGAGGAATTGTAGATAAATCCGGTGACAAAACAGGGCTGACTTCAAAAATTGGAGAAATGCTAAAGGCAAATGGTATTCCGTTCGAGTCCAAGAAAATATTGCTAAGAGGGGATGTTATAGGTGTGCCAGACAGAATAAATTCCATTACCGAGCTGCTTCTTAAAGTCATACTAGATGGTAAAGAAGTAGAAGAAGCCATAAGAGAGGTTCAGAGCCCACTTGTAGCTAGATGGAGGCTGAAAAAGGAGTTGCCAAAGTACTCTACCAGAGTAGACATAAATGGCAGACCTTTCCGTATTGTTAAGAAATCTCTCTTTAATGAGTTCGGATGGCTCAACATTCAGCCAAAGGACTTTTTTGAGGCTTGCAGGCAGCTTGGATTCTTTGTAATGGAAGATGAAATGCTTGAGAAGTTGCTGGAAAACGCTGTTAAGGATGAACGAAAGAACAGATATATTGTAAGCTACTCATAACTTGCTTTCCACGATCTGAATGCCATCCTTGCCGATCGTGTATGGAATGAGCGATTCACGATGAGGTGTAAACTGCAAATTATGAATAAGAATATACCTCCTTTTTCTATCCTTTTCAAACTTAGTCATCAGTTCAATGAAGCCAGAAGTGATATGACGAAGTATTTTAAGAAGTCTTTCCTCAACCGAAAAATCAGTGATTAAAAGCGTTGTATATCCTAAATTTCTGGATTCAACGATGAAAGCTTCGGTGAACCTCACCAGCCCTCTATATTCTGACGTATAGTTGAGAGCAATTGAGGCCCATGAATCTATAACAATCCTCCCTCCTTCCCCAAGAGTCTGCCTTGCGTCGCTTATGGTCTTTGCGATGGAATTCAGATCGCGTGGATCTTTTATCGTAAATCTCTCTCTGCTTGCACCACCAACTCTTTTCCCACTCACACCGTCAATAATTACCAGTTTTCCCTTCTCTTCATACTTCCGAGGGTTCAAGCCAAGAAGCCTCATCTTCGTTCTCAAATCCTTTGGAAGAATATCTAATTCTACAAAAATACAGTTTTCTCCTCTTTTCAAACCCTCTTTGATAAATTGAATGGCAAAAGTTGTTTTCCCACTGCCGGGATCACCATGTAAGACAGCATCTAAACCCTTAGGGATACCCCCTGATAAGAACTCGTCAAGTTTTGGTATTCCTGTACTTATTCTTTCGATCTCCAATCGACCCACCTCTGGGTCCTAGTTAACGATGTTCTCAATTGTAATGTAAGAGGTATTCTCCTGCCTTCAATTCCAGTTTTTCCCAACCTTATACTTTGAATTGCAGACTGGCTGTTTCCCGCACCATGCAATATGGTAATTCCATAACCAATTGTCTGGCTGCTATGTGCATCACTACCGGCAATTACAGGCTTGTCATACCGTCTGCTAATTATCGCAGATAAAGCGTTACATAATCCTATATAAAATTTTGCGTTGAACACTTCAATGGCGTCAACTACATCAATAGCTTTTGTTATATTTATAATCCCATGTCTGTAAAATTGAAATGGATGTGCTATTGCAGAAATACCTCCTATCCTTTTCACTTCAAGAGCAGTCTCCCTCATACTTCGCCCGGGTTCTAAATCTTCATAAACTCCGTAGGCCAGTAAATGCCCATCACTTGTAGAGATCTCAACGCCAGGAATGACTACTAGCGGTAGTTTCTCCTCCTCAACAATTTCCATGGCCTCAAGCGAACCATTTACTGTATCATGGTCTGTTATAGAAATAGCATCTAGTTTTTTCTCCAACGCAGCTCTGAGAATTTTTTTCACGCTGTCAATACCATCACTATAGCTTGAATGTATATGAAGGTCTGCTCTCAGCGTCATTGCTTTTTTGAGTGTGAATTAATTAATAAGAGAGTTTCCATAACATCCGGATCGAAACTGTTTTCAAAATTGATGAAAATAAAGGATTGATGAGAATTCTGGCTGTTACAGGAAAACTGGCTGAAAGAGAAGTGAAGAAGTACGCTAAAAATGCAGATGTTTATGTTGTTGATATTGATATTGCAGCATTTATAACTCCTTCACATCTTAGAAAAATAGACCTCAGCAAATACGATCTCGTTCTCGTCCCAGGACTTGCTAGGGGAGATTGGAAGGGTCTTGAGAAAGAAAAAGGTGTGAAGATCAGGCTGGGTCCAATTCACGCATACGATCTAAAAGCTATTCTTGAAAACATAGACAAGATAGACCTTTCACATGAAATACCTGCATGCAGACTGCTTAATCTTGTAAAGGCTGAAGAAAATATGAGGCTTGTAGATGAAGTAGATGAAAGCTATGCATTCAAGATAGGGAATGTGAGAGTCGGTGGAAACAGCAGAATGAAAATTGTAGCTGAAATTATTGATGCACCCCAAATGAAAAAAGACAAACTTGTGGAGAAAATCGAATACTATATCGAAAGCGGAGCAGACATAATTGATCTTGGCATTCCACTTGAATGTGATGCTGATGAAGTAAGACGGGCTGTAAAAATTGCTGTAAACTCCTGCAATGTTCCCGTCAGCATTGACACTTTCAATCGACATGCAATAGCTGCAGGTGTCAAAGCTGGGGCGGATATGATAATGAGCATCTCCAGCTCGAATTTGGATGCTCTGGACGTTATTGGAGATGCAGCAGTGGTTGTTGTTGAAAGGGATGTCCCAAAACTCATCAAGCTACTTGAAAAGGTAAAAACAAAAACCGATAAAGTGATTGCAGATCCTGTTCTCGACCCACCATTACAGGTAGCGTCTTCTATTGAACGTTATATGCAGTTTAGAAGAATGGATCCAGAAACTCCTTTGCTTATCGGTGTTGGTAATGTGACCGAGTTGAGCGATGCAGATTCAATTGGTATAAATGCGCTGCTCGCGTTTATATCAGAGGAAATAGGAGCAAATCTGCTTTTCACGACAGAGGCAAGCGCCAAAACAAGGGGAAGTATTAGAGAGTTGAGGGTTGCAAGCTACATGGCAAAAGCTGCCAAACTTAGGAACAGCCCACCAAAAGATCTGGGATTGAATTTACTTGTTATTAAGGAAAAGATAAGGTATGAAAGCTGTGGAGTCCCAAATGGCGCTGTAGAGGCCACAGCAAGCAAAGAATTCCATCGTGATCCGAAGGGCGATTTTAGAATCTGGGTTGAGGGTGATAAGATAGTGTGCAGTCATGAAAAGCTCGTTGTTGTTGGAAACGATGCAAAGAGTATCATAGATACCGTTCTGGCAAATGATCTTGTTTCACGCCTTGATCATGCGGCCTATCTTGGAAGAGAGCTAAAGAAGGCTGAAATCGCAGCAATGCTCGGAAAGAACTACACGCAGGATAAAGATCTTAACTTTGGAATATACAGCGAAAATAAACGGCTATAGATATATATGACTACAGTACATGCACTAACTCAGTACAGACGATCAGAAAAATTATAATATACTGAATTGGATGAGAGTATGTGGTAGAAAAACGCATTTCAGATGATGGCGTAGGCAACAACCCTTTGGAACCAGTTCTGGAATTTCTGTTTGGGATTATAGAGTTTATCATCTTCCTGTGATGAAAGCAACAGACGACTGATAACAACTAATGGAAAGGTGGTTATAATGAAAAGCCGGGATTGGATTGCTGCGCTGATAATCGCTGGAATGGTTGCTGGCAGCATTGTAGCATTCGCTATTACTGCTAGCAAAATTCCCATTGGATCCCTCGACAAACTCATAATACTTGCAGCAATTCTTGCAGGATCAGGTTTTACGCTGTTGATGGTGGTTATATGGAGAGGAAAAAAGAAAGCAGACAAGATTGACAAAGGTAAGAAGCTTGCTGAAGTCAGGTGCAGACCAATAGAATGTTACAAAAAAGATCTGAAATACGCGATGTATCTTGTGGTGTCAGGACTTGTGCTTGTGTTTATTTCCGGGGTTGCAATATCTGTATACGACGGCAAGCCAGTTACGCAGCTGCCCTACTCAATTATCCTGTTGATTGTTTACTATGTCGTGTTTTTCAAAGAAAGAAAAATAATAGAAGTCTATGAAAAGGGTGTTAAATATGGTATGGCTTTCCACAAATGGAACGAAGTAGTTCTGGACGGTAACAGGCTCACGTTCAAAAGGAACCATACAATAAAGATCCCTCTCGACGACAACGTTCTGAAAATTGTTCAGAAAATGGTAGCATGAACAGGGAAAAGCGAGAATAGTTCATGCTTTAATAGTAATCGTATCGTCGTTTTTAGTGCTTCTGGAGCATGCTTGTAAATCGTGAATACCCAAACAAAAACAAAAAAGAAGTAAGTTAGAAGACCTCCTCGTAGAATTTCTTTGCCATCCTCTGATCAAGCAGGAGCTCTTTCTCCTGTAGAACCATCCTTTCTAGCTTCTTCAGCGTCGCGTGCAATGCGTATTCAACACCCCAGCTCTCACCGGTGACAAAGAACGTACCTCTCTCGCTTGTAAGCTTGAGCCTCACATGGATCAGTGGCAATCCTCTAAAAACTTCCTTGTGCTTTTTGATGTAAACGAAAAGTACCGACTCGCCTAGGAAATTACTAAATCTCTGCATGAACTTTTCAAGATCTTCGAGTATATTCTGCCTGTCAAAGTCGTCGAGCAGCACATCCTTCAATATAAGCTGCACCTGATACTTCTTCGGAGCTTCTTTCCTTATTAACGTCTCGAGAATGTCTTTCTTGATAACTATACCCTCCGGAATTCCATCTCTTGCAACTACAACACTGGATATCTTGTTTTCCAGCATTAGATCGATGACTTTCGCAACACTATCGTTTCTGTCGGCTGTTATGACTGGATAACTCATAATGCTTTCAACCATAATTGAAAGAGTTTTCTCCTTTTCACCGCTCTCATCACCAAGGGTCGCCTTCTTTCTGGGTGCTATAATCCTGTCAATGATATCCTTGCCAGTAACAATTCCCACAACGCGGTGGTTGTCATCGACAACAACGACCCTGTCAATTCCATGATTTCTCATGGTGGCAAGGGCTTTTGCAACAGTGTCATGTTCATTTACCGTTATTACTTCAGGGTTCATGATTTCTCTGACCTTTACTTTCTCAAATTCAGGCTTTGCCAGTTCGAGGAAATCATTGACGTAAATGACACCATATTTACCGTTAAGTCTTACAAGCACAAACGGAGTTGAATCTTCAACAAACCTTCTTGCAACCTTTTCAGGAGTCAGATCATCAAGGTTTAAAACTCCCGTCTTAACAACAAAGTTCTTGATCTTCGTTTCATGTGGATTGACCATCACACATCCGCGCATGAGATCTTTCTCTCTTATTACTCCAATGATCTCACCATTTTCTTCAACGAGAATCGCATTCGCCTTATCCGGATCAAATTTATCAAGCAATGGAACGACCTTCGATATGGTCTCGTTTGCATCAACGACCTCAAAATCCTCCCTAATCAGCCCTTTTAACGACTCTACATCCACACAAACCACCTCCCCAATGGATGGAAGAATTGATTTAAAAACCTAACCTACTACAGAACCTGATCAAACTCGACATAGTCTTCGGGTAAATCCTCATGCTGCCCAGCTTCATCAAGAACTTTTTCATCTATATAAATTGGGCATGCAATTCTTACAGCAATTGCAATACTGTCGCTCGGACGGGCATCGATTTCGAGTTCGTGATCGTTCTGTCTAAGTATTAACCTCGCATAGAATGTGTTATCAATGAGATCGTCGATAATAACCTTTTCAACCCTCGCACTCAACCTAGTGAGTATCTCAACAAGCAAATCATGAGTCATAGGTCTTGGCGGGGTTTGATGTTTCAGGGCAGAATTGATGGCTATCGCTTCAGAAATTCCTATGTATATGGGTAGAATACGCCCATCTTCAGCTCTGAGCACGACCACAGGAGATAAGCCAAACACGCTTGGAGCTGCAAACACACCAAACACTTCTGCAACTAACACCATAACTACTGAAATTGTTTTGCAAAGGCAATATTAATAATTTTTGTATTTAGGATTCCCTAGAAGTTAGCTGGGTCAAGTAATACCCACTTGCTACGGACAGAATATTTGGTTGATTATATGACATAAAGAAATTTTAAGAAGTATGGAAAAAGTCAAAAAGATCAAAAGGAAGCTTAAATCATAAGGAGTGCTTGAAGTGAAAAAGAAACTGGGACCTACTACAGCATTTTTCCCGATTCCCGCAGCTTTAATTGCAAGCAGAGCAGGAGACAAGATAAACATCATAACAGTTTCATGGATCGGAATTGTTGGCCAGACACCCCCCATGATAGGAATTTCACTGAGAAAAGATCGCTATTCTCTTGAGTTAATCAGGAAGAGCAAGGAATTTACCACCAACATACCTTCAGCCGACCTTTTTAGAGAAGTAGATTACTGTGGCTTGGTTTCAGGCAGAAA
This sequence comes from uncultured archaeon, assembly GCA_964652135.1. GTDB lineage: Archaea > Halobacteriota > Archaeoglobi > Archaeoglobales > Archaeoglobaceae > CAZZAF01. The sequence continues at coordinate 27,495 of CAZZAF010000003.1, read as the reverse complement.
ACACGACAAATTCAAGGATTTGAATCTTACACCAGTAGATGGAACGAAAGTTAGCGCTCCCATAATCAAAGAATGCCCCTACAACATGGAATGTGTGGTGAAACAGGAGATTGTGCTTGGTGACTGGGTACTTATTCTGGCAGAAATAGTAGAGACTCATCTCGATGAAGATAAAGTTGATCCATCAAACAGAGCAAATATCAACATATTAAAAGTAAACCCCCTCGTTTACTGTGCAGAGGTTAGAAAGTACTGGAGTCTCGGTAAAAAACTTGGAAATGGATTTTCCTCCGGAAAAGAGATAATGGATCGTATCAAGGAGAAAGATGGCGATGGCTAAAACCTGTGTTCTCGGCTCATCTCAAATTGCCTTCGCCCTCGAATCTACAAAACATTAAACGTGATGACCATCTATCCGCCTATCCTTCGGGACATAATTTCTTATAATTTTGCCATTCCCTTTCCCACATCCAAGAAAGAAATTTTTCCATTTTAGAATAACATAGCCCTTTACATCACCCTCTATGTCCTCACCCTTCATCCATCTAATCGCCTGCTCTTCGCTTATCTCAACAACTCCCTTCTTTGCTTTTCTGCCAACGAGATAGCTACCTTCGATGGATAAACGGAGGCCGTCTTTCTCCAGCTTGCCAAAGTAAATTCCCGAATGAAATTCATCGACATCAATGCCACACGCCTTATATGCATAGATTTTTCTCTTTCCCATCTCCTTAAGCTCGAAGTCTGGCTCAAATCCAAACTGCTCTTTCAGCAATTCACGAACCTTTTCAATCATGCTTGATCACCTTCGCGATGAAGAACCCTTCCGTGTCGTTATCCTGCGGGTGAATGCGGAGACATTTCCTAACCTCCTCATCGAACTGCTTTCCATCAAACTCGAGAATTGGCTCATGGCTCTTCAATGGCAAATCTATCCTTTCGAGCTTTGCATCTGTGTTTGAGATCAGATGATCTATTACTTCTTCATTTTCCGCAGGATCAAGTGTGCATGTTGAATAAACAAGAATGCCGCCTGGCTTTAAGGCTGTGTATGCAGCCATGATTAACTGCTTCTGTAGCCTTGAGAGGGCTTCAACATCCCTCTGCTTCCATATCTTCAGATACTTGAAGTTCTTTCTGATCATTCCAACATTGCTGCAAGGAGCATCAAGCAAAACCCGATCAAATGTATTTGCAAATCTCTTGAAGAATCTCCCATCTTTCATTGTAACCTTTGCTATAAGAACACCGCAGCGCTGAAGATTGGAGATGAGAATGTTCATTCTGCTTATTTTAACATCATTTGCAATAATACACCCCTCATTCTGCATATACTGTGCAATCTGAGTGGTTTTTGCTCCAGGGGATGCAGCCATGTCGAGAACAAGCATTCCAGGCTTTACATCAAGAGCAATGGGCGGAATCATGGATGAAGCTTCCTGAGCAAATATTAAGCCAAGCTGATGCTCAAAGATCGAACCAATCTTTTCAACACCTTCAATAAAGAATCCTTCTTTACACCACGGGATTTGCTCAAGCTTGTAACGTCGAGCCAGATTTTCCACAACGTCATCAACTTCTGCCTTGAGCGTGTTTACCCTTATGCTCGTTCTCAGCGGTTTAGCTGTATAGATGTAAAACTCGTCTGAGTCATCTATCTGCCTGTATCTCTCCACAAATCTCGGATTTATCTGCTGAAAGTCCTCTCTGATTTCCCTCGCATTCATCTGGAAACACCCTCTATTTTGAGTTTAAGCATTTTAGATTTGAGTTTAATTGCCATAAACATTCAGGCCTGTGAAATTCAGTATACCAAAAGAAACGTGGTATGTTTTTAAAATCTCCGCTTAATTCAGGACAAATAGGTTTATTAGGTTTTTCAGCAAACCTAAACCAGAAGAAAAATTTGAAAAATGGATATTTTCGCTTTTCCTCACTGCTTAAGCACTTCACCAATTGCATTCTTCAATTTCTCTGCAATCACTTTACCGTCAACCTTTCCTCTGAATTCCTTCATCACGAGACCCATGAGTGGTTTGAAGGCATGTTCGCCCCTCTCCATGATGAAATCTCTTTTCTCCTCAACGAGCTTTGCTATGAATGCATCCAGGTCTTCTGCCTTACCCATCCGCTCTACTATTTCCTCCTTAGTTGCTTGTGGGTTCTGGCACAGTATTTTGAGTGCTTCCTCTGCACCCTCTTTTGCGATTTTGCCTTCCTCAATCAGCTCCAGCACAATTCTGAAGTGCTTTTCATTGAGAATTTCTGTATCCAGACCTTCTTTCTTGAGCTCCGATGGGATGATATGTAGAACTCTTGCCGTGATTGTTGGCGAAAGTTTTTCTGCATACTCTTCGAAGAGTGTACAGAATTCTGAGTCAGCCATTACATATGCAAGATCATACGAAAGCCCATACTTTTCGGAGTATCTCTTTGCTCTATCCTCTATCAACTCAGGAATTTCCACGTCCAGCATTTCTTCAGTGATTTTTACAGCCGGAACATCTGTTTCAGGATACATTCTTGCTGCTCCAGGTAATGGACGCATATAAGATGTTGTTCCATCTTCGTTGGCTTTCCTCGTCTCTTCGGGAACTCCTATCAGGCAGTACTCCGCTCTTTCAGCTATTCTTTGCAATGCTCTCTCAACCCTAACGGCATCTCCAGCAGCCATAACAACCGCATCGTTCTCTTCAGCTCCAACAGCATTTCTCAGCATTTCAACTTCCTGCTCTGAAATTCCGTATGCTGGAAGTTCGTCTGTGTGGAATATGCCCCCCAGCCCAAACATTTTTGCTATATCCGCAAATTCTGTGCCAAGTCTTCTGCCAGGCTGGATTTCCCTTCCAACCAGCCCGGCGAACCCTTTCAGCAGAATAGCTTTAACACACTTGGCCCTCTTTATTACCTTCGACTTTGTGTTCTTGAACACATCCGTAACATCAACAACCTTCTTTACAACCGACGCATTTCTTTCCTTCAGCTCATCCCTAATTTTGAGCAGGTTAATCTGTCTGATTACCTCATACTCAACTATCTTGTCAAGAATGTCGAGGGTCTGAACACCCTTTATCTCAACCCTAGCACCATCCCTGATGGAGATGTTCACATCCTGCCTTATTGTACCCAATCCTCTCTTGACCTTTCCAGTAGAGCGGAGAATCATTCCAAGCTTTGCCGCAACTTCCTTTGCCTGCTGCGGCGTTTTTATGTCCGGATATGTGCCAATCTCAACGAGGGGAATACCAAGTCTGTCGAGAGAGTATATGACCGAGTCGCCCCTGTCCTCTATTTTTCTGCACGCCTCCTCCTCAAGACAGAGAGTTGCAATTCTTACGCGATCTCCAGCATCTATGTAGCCATCGAATGCAACAAGTGCAGTTCTCTGAAAACCGGTTGTGTTGCTTCCATCAATGACAATTTTACGCATCACATGTACTTCATCAACAAATTCCATATTGAGCATCTTCGCGATCTGAATTGCGATCTTCAACGCTTCAAGGTTTAACTCTCTTGGTGGTTCCTCGTCAGCCTCAACGAGGCATGTGGTGTCGTATGCCTTGTAAATGAATTTCTTGCTCCTAGCAACTTCCTCTTTGGCTGCTCGATCTTCTTCGCCAATCTCACTCTTCTTTAACCTCAAATAGCGAAAGAACTCAAAGTTGGATTCGCTGACATCACGCTGAATTGTGGGACAGTAACAGAACAGCTTGTGTTTGGTGTCAAGCTGCTGGTGAATTTCAATACCAACCTTCAGCCCAAGAGCATCGTAATCGATCATCGCATAGCCTTGGACTTTCAACTTTTAACTGTTTTGGAACACGATAGTTTTTCCCCAGACAGCGGTCTTCCCACCCCAGCCCGAACCTAACTCCTTTATAACAGAGTGTGAAATCGCCCCCATAACCCAAAAACAGTGGAGGTAACGAGGTGAAGCTACTGCAAAACACAAACTTTGTATTCATGGTATCCGCCATCCTTGGGCTCCTGTTCCCCCAGCTATCACCAGTAACAAAGGAATTCGTGATCATAGCCTTGGCTGTTGTAATGTGTTTTTCTTTGATAAACCTCGATTTCTCCAAGATATCGAGAAAAAGTCTGCCAGATATTGCAATAAACTTCCTGATAAACTACGTAATTCTGACGGGGCTCATTCTGATTCTAGCGTTTACCTTAATAGATGACGAAGCCATCCGCCTGGGTTTTGTGGTTATGGCCGCTGTTCCGCCAGCTATCGCAATCGTACCATTTGCATATCTGCTTAAGGGAGATGTTGAAGAAGCTTTAATCTCAAACACAGCCATATACCTCATTTCAATTTTTCTCATGCCCGCCCTGATGACATTACTAACACAAAACCAGACAGATCCCATTAGACTGCTGAAGGTCCTGATCTTACTGATTTTAATTCCACTTGCAGTTTCAAGATACCTCGGAAAATTCGAAATAAAGCATACAAAGGAAATAGTAAATCTCTGTTTCAGTGTTGTAATTTACACGGTTGTGGGTCTCAATAGAGACTCATTCTTCCATGATCCGACTCTAATTTCCGTAATTGCACTGATATGCTTCATGCGAACCTTCGTTTCTGGAACAGCAATTTTGATGCTTGCTAAATCTAAAATGAGGATTGAGAGCGCCATCGTAAAAGCACTGTTTGGTTCTTATAAAAATCTGGGCTTTTCCGCGACTGTTGCCCTGATATTATTTGGTGAAAGAGCATCCCTACCATCGGCAATCTGCATTCTCTTCGATGTCCTTCTCTTTCTATATTATTCATATATTTTAACGTTGACTCGCAAATAATATCGCTGATTAAGACAGATTCAAGGAATCAGGTGGCTACCATCGCAGCTTTTTGCCTTAAAATTAAAACCCTCTCTGCAAAAAGCGTAGCTGATTCCCAACTCATCACACTTCTCTGCAACCGTGTCAAGCAATCTTTTTCTCATCTCGGCAGGAAGATACCAAGAATTCTGAATTTTCTCTCCCTTTCCAAAATACAAGTCTCTATATTTCTCCCTCAACTCCGGAAACGCAGTCGTGATTTTTTTGAATGAGTCACTCCTCAGTTTGAGCGTTGATGTCACAACATGATCAACGAAATCACACGCCTCAAGCACATCCAGAGCATCATTTTCAGTCAGAAATGGTATTACAGGATCAAGTCTCAAAACAACGGGAATTCCAGCATCTTTCAGCTTTTTGAGAGCTTCAACCCTCTTCTGTGGTTCTGGAGCCTGCGGCTCAATGATAGCTGCCTTCTCCGCATTTAGCGTGGTTACTGTTATGCTTACGGCACATCTCATTTCAGACAGTATATCGGCATCTCTCGCAACGATGTCGCTTTTGGTTATTACAAGAAGCCTAAAGTTTCGTTCTTTAATCAGGGAAAGACATTGCCTCGTTAGCTCAAGCTCACGCTCTACTGGAGGGTATGGATCGGAGCTGTTCGACATTGATATCAGTGCATCCCTTGGCAATTTTTTCAGGTCCTTTTCAAGTCTCGGTAATAACCGCTGTTTCACTCTCAAATGGCTGAATTTAGGTATGTAGGTTGCATAGCAGTAAAGACAGCCATGGGCACAGCCAGTGTACGGATTAAACGAGAATTTATCACCACATGTACAGATTCTGGATCTCCACGGATCAAACGGTTTAACCAGATCAAAGCTCATAAAGACCTGAGTTTATCCAGGGAATTAAAGCCATGGTAACGGCTATCCTCGTCAGCTCACTCCTCGAGATAACCCCCTTGGTAAGGTAGTGAATTGCTCCGGTCTTCTCTCCCAGTCTCTCGATCCCTGTAATTTCATCCATTACATCTCCTACCTCCCTGCCTTTCAGGACTTCATCGATTACAACAGGCGGATACTCAAAACCAGGGCCAAAGCCAATGGTGATGCGGGAGCCATTGTAGATAGCCACAACCTGGAAGTCAAGGTAGCCGGTGAGAGTATTTTTAAGTGAGAATAGCCCTGCTTCAACTCCAACGCTGAAATCGTAGTCCGGCGAATAAGCATTTATGGCTCTATTTATGGCACCCTTGACAGTATCAGAGTTGAATGGCTGATCCGGAACGCCAGAATCTACACTCTTACCTTCTACAGTTACCTGATCAAAGTACTGTTCAAATGCTCTCTTTACCCCCTCAATTTTGGTTGGATTTAGTGATCCAACTACGACCTTCATATTAACCTGCCATAACGATCTATTTCACCCTTTTTTATCCTCGTGGCAGAGATTGGCTTACCATCTTCAGCAAGAACAAAATCAACCTTCACGATTTTTATTTCTTTCTTTCCAAGTTCCCTTCGTTTTTTATTAATAAGATGTGCCATTTTACAGGTTTCAGGTGAAACGACAATATACTCAAAATCAACTTCAAGTGTTTTACCATAAGGGTCAGTAATCTTAACAATTTCGGGTTCAAAACCGTACTTTTTCTTAATATAACGTCTGACGTTTTCAGCCCTGATCTCAAAAGGCAGTACTGATCGTATCTTCTTTCTTGCCATCTCGTCGCTTGTTATTCCAATCGTAAGATCTTTACCTCCAAGTTTAACAGCTACATCAATTAGCTTTTTGTGTCCTTCGTGCAGTGGTTCAAAAGTACCGCCCAGCGCTACTTTCATTCGGAGCTTGCGAAGATAATACGCTATAAAAAGATATTGTTCTGCTCTATGTGGTTTTTACGAACTCGAGAATAACCGAATAAACGTCATTCATTATATGGATTCCATTCATCTCGAATATTATATTCAACACTGCTCCCACAATGGCCCCTACAATCAGAGCAGATATAATCCTGATTTTAATTATCAGTATTAATGCAATTACGAGAAGTGCTATAGTGGACAGAGCACTCATCTGGGAGATCTGGATAGCCGTATCAGTTATCGCCTCACCCATAAAGTTGAAAAGTGTAGCAATACCACTCATCCCGAATAAAAATCCTATCAGGACGCCAATTAGAACTACAGCGTTTTCTCCCATGCATATTAGTTATCAGACATACAATATAAACTTTTTTAGTGATATCTTTCAAGGATTTAAAGAAAAGCTGGAAAAAAGTAGACATTACTTGCAACCAAAAAACTAACAAATTTGCCAGATGAGTAACCACATAGTCAAAGAGGAGTTGGCCTGAGAAATACAAAAGTATTATAACTTGAATGTCAAGTTCCAAGTTGGGGAGAACATGAGCAGCTACTACAGTGAGGCTAGGTTCAACAACTGGGTGAATAGAATAAAGGAGTCCAACATAGATATTGAGGATGCCGATTCGCTTGCAGTATTCGACCAGATGATGGAAGACTTCGTGGTTGCATGCCTGAACGTAATAAGAGCTGTTAGGGAGAGAGAGCTGACGAAGAAGCAGGCAATGGAAGAACTTGACAACATGGAAAAAATCCTACTTTCGGAGGTTGACTTCAGCGACCCGCTAAAAAACGATTTCTTTGAGTTCGTAAGAGAGAGCCTGAAAGTTGTCGTCTGGTCAACGAGATACTACTTAGAGAGAAAGATAAGCAAGAAAGACTTCGATGCCCTGCTCAAAGAGGCGATTAAAAAGGAGAAGGAAGGTAACTTCGAAGAAGCGATGAAAGTTGTTGCCAGAATGGGAGCGAAAATATTCAATGGAGAAAAGCTACCAGACGATCTGGAAATGCCAGAGGACGGAATGGTTCTGAACTGGCTTGACGGTGTTGACGTGATAAATACAGTGATGATTCTTAGTGAGATAGATGTTCCGACAGAGGAATCTGACGATGAAGAATAGCAAAAGATAGTCCTATGTCTTTTTATCTTGTTAAAGATGTAAAAGAAGCAGCAAAAAAGGGTAAGCTGGGTTTTGAACTTTACAGGGCTCTACTCCTCAACTACGGAAAAAGAGGCGAGAAGGCTTTTTTCTACTTGAGAGAGAACAGAGTCAAAAAGTACAAAGATTTCTTTGTTGTTGTGGGCAGGGAAGAGTACGTCGTTGATGAAAGCTTCTGCACATGTAAAGATTTCCAGATAAACCTGAAGGCACAGAAGCCGTGTGCCCACATCCTTGCTGTCGAAGTAGCAAAATTAATGAAGCTATACGATGAATTTGATGTATACTACGTTGACTTTATGGATATGACGTTAAAGAGGGGAAGGTCTTGGAGATAATCTTCAAGCCCATAGGATACGTTATTGAGGAAAACGTCATTGAGATTTTGCCTGAATATGCAAAAGCGATTCTGGGACTTGAGAAGGTATCATACCTCTGGGTTTTCTACATTTTTCATCTTGCTGATGAGAAGTTGCTCGTACATCCGCATGGCGATGTGAGCAAGCCGTTGAAGGGTGCGTTCTCAACTAGAGCGCCCAGCAGACCAAACAGACTGGGAATGACTGCTGTGAGGCTTGTAAAAATTGAAGATAGAAAACTTTTTGTGAGGGGACTTGATGCATTACCAGGCTCTCCAGTTGTTGACATAAAGCCTTATGCAGAGGTGTTTGATTTGCCATACGGTAGCGTTTTGAGCAAGGAAGAGATTAAGAAGAGAATACTGAATGATGAGCTCATATCCGACTACATAGACCTTGACGTTCAGCTTCAGCCCAACGGATTTGACTGTACGCTGAGAAGTATTGCAAAGCTGAAAGGAGCAGCAAGAATAGACTTCGATAATAGTGAGAGGAGGCTGCCAGAGGTTGAAGAGATACCCTTCGAAGATGACTGGGTTTTCCTGCCAAAGGGTGTCTACAGAGCCTACCTAAACGAGATCGTGAATCTTAGCAGAGATCTGATGGCTTTTGGCAGACCTCGCTCCACACTCGCAAGGGCTGGCGTTGGACTTATCACGGCAGTCTGGGATGCTGGCTACAGAGGGAGAAGTGAGGTTGGACTGGTTGTTCATAATGAAGAGGGTGTATGGCTTAAAAGAAATGCAAGAATCATGCAGCTTGTATTCATAAAGCTGACAGAAGAAACGCAGCCATACAACGGTGTCTACCAGGAAGAAAACATATGAAAAGGCTTTACGCAGATATCGGACTGCTATCTGTTGCATTTATCTGGGGAGTTACGTTTCCAGTCGTAAAAATGGCTCTGGAAAGCATATCTCCCTTTGCATTCAACACTTTGAGATTTTCATTGGCTGCGCTTCTCTTTTTACCATTCATAAAATTCAGCAGAGAAGATTTTGCTACAGGCATTAAAATTGGGATTGCTGTATTTCTTGGCTATGCATTTCAAACTGTCGGGCTTGAATATACCACCGCAACAAATACAGGCTTCATCACTTCAATGTATGTCGTTTTTACTCCTGCAATAGCTGCCCTGCTCTACAGAGTTAAAATAGGGGCGAGAGAGATTGCCAGTATTATTCTTGCATTTTCAGGACTATACCTCTTATCAGGCTTCAACGGCGACGTAAATCCTGGCGATGTACTTGCTCTCCTATGTGCGATAGCATTCGCCTTCGAAATCGCCATGATATCTCACTATTCAAAAATCAGCAACCCAACAATGCTTGCATTCGGGCAAATTGTTGCAGTTGCAGTATTTTCTGCGCCTCTATCGGCCATATCCACTACCAGATTTGCTCTGAATACGGATGTCGTCTATGCCCTGGTAATTACCGCAGTTTTTGCAACCGTTATTGCCAAACTCCTGCAAAACTGGTTACAGAAATACACCAAACCATCTGATGCCGCCGTGATTTTTTCCATGGAGGGTGTTTTCGCTCATCTGTGTGCTGTGATCATGCTTGGAGAAAGTCTGAGCTTGCAGCAGTATATCGGAGCATTCTTGATAGTCTTTGCAGTTATACTCGTCTCGCTATCCAGTTCAAACGAAACATAATAAACTCGTTACTGACCCAGACAAAGAAAGGATATAATGAGTTCCACATATTGCTGAAAATTCTCAAAGCATTATCAATTCACAAAAAATTAGAGTTGGTAGTGGGAGCATTTGAAGGCAAAGATCAATCGCCTATTGTAACGTGGAGATAGAGCGAAACCAGAAGAATCACTGTAAGGATCTTTTGGGAATGCATTCTCGCGGCGTATCTCTTGGTTTTAGGATGGATTGAGAATTTCATCAAGGCACCGGTAATTGAGAGCCATCCCATAAGTATAAGTGCTGGATAACCAAGCACTTCTCTTTCTGAACTGAAATGGTGAAGAAATGCAAGGAGGGTTGAAGCTATCATAACGATACCATGATGGAGACTGTATTTTCTTCTAAACTCTACTACTCTCTTCCTCTCTATAAAGAAGGGTGCCAAATACTTGAATGCAGGATGCATCAATCCTATAAAAAGTAGTGTCGCTGCAAGTTTTCCGTATTTCTCTCTCCCCACCTCATCTTCTTCATTCACTCCATTCTCAATTTCTTCTCCCTCGTCTACCTCTCTTCCGCCATATTCATCCTCTTCATCATCGTAACTAGCAAAAGCTGTCTGTGAAAGCTGTGGGACCAGCAAGAGAACTAATATAAAAGCAACAACAACAACCCTCAAACCATTCATAGACTTCCCTACGTGTTTCAAGTATAAATATTTCCTCATTTTAAATTGCACTCCAAAAAATACAAATTAATAACCATTAATACAATTTTGACAAGTCTTTTCAGAAATTCCTATTAGCCAGAGACTCATTCGAATAAGAGCTAATTATCACTTTTCCATCAAACCTCACCGTGGATAGTAAGAATACAATCAGAAAAAATACACAGTTATTGAATCCGAATCCCACAAGCAAGGGGAAAGCAAAAAAATAAAAAATTATAAAAATCAATCCTTACTTTCAATTTCCAACATAAGTCTTTAATTTTTTAAAATCAACCATGCTGCAAATGAACGAAGGTTTAATAACCATGTGAATAGTCATTCAACCACCTTTGTTGGAGGTGGTAGAAAATGGAAAACATATTAAAGAAGATTACAGATTATAAGTGGGAGCTACCTAAGAATTACAAGCCAGGAATGAAGGTTCCAGCTTACTTCTACATAAACAGAAAGCTGATGAATCTCCTAGAGAAAGGTGCAGTTGAGCAGGCTGCGAATGTCGCCACAATGCCCGGCATACAGAAGGCATCACTTGTAATGCCCGATGTGCATGTCGGTTACGGTTTTCCAATCGGTGGTGTTGCTGCCTTCGATGTTAATGAGGGTGTAGTCTCTCCTGGTGGAGTTGGATTCGATATTAACTGCGGTGTAAGATTACTTCGCAGCAACTTGAAAGTTGATGAGGTCAGGCCAAGAATAAAAGAGCTGGTGGACAGGCTGTTCGTTGCGGTTCCATCTGGTGTTGGAAGTGAGGGCAAGCTTAAAGTTTCAGACAGAGAGCTGGACGAAATTTTCGTTGAAGGAGCAAAGTGGGCTGTGGAGAACGGATACGGATATGAGAGAGACCTGGAGCATTGCGAGGAGCATGGAGCGCTCGATGGAGCAAGACCAGAAGTTGTAAGTAAAAGGGCAAGAGACAGAGGTAAACCGCAGCTCGGAACGCTCGGCAGTGGAAACCACTTCCTCGAGGTGCAGTACGTTGACAAGATCTACGATGAAGAGGCTGCAAAGGCTATGGGTCTTGAGGAAGGTATGATTACCGTAATGATCCACTGTGGTAGCCGTGGTCTCGGTCACCAGGTATGTACAGACTTTCTTGAAGTGTTAGACAGAGCAGTCAGAAAATACAAGATCAGCCTGCCAGATAGGCAGCTTGCCTGTGCACCAATAAACAGCAAAGAGGGACAGGACTACTTCGCCGGAATGGCGGCAAGTGCCAACTACGCGTGGTGTAACAGGCAGATTATAACCCACTGGGTAAGAGAGACCTTTGAGAAATTCTTCAATATGAGCGAAGAAGACCTTGGTATGAATCTCGTTTACGATGTTGCACACAATATCGCCAAGTTCGAGGAGCACAAAGTTGATGGAAAGAAGATGAAAGTGTGTGTGCACAGAAAGGGAGCCACAAGAGCATTCGGGCCCGGAAGCAAAGATATCCCAGAAGATTACAGAGACATCGGACAGCCTGTACTGATTCCGGGCAGTATGGGTACACCAAGCTATGTGCTCGTTGGAACCGAGAAGGCAATGGAGGAGACTTTTGGCTCTACATGCCACGGCAGTGGAAGAGTTATGAGCAGAGCGGCAGCCAAGAGAAAGCTCAGAGGAAACGTCGTGAGGTCGAATCTCCAGAAAAGAGGTATCTATGTCAGAGCTACACATGGAGCATTGCTAGCTGAGGAGGCACCTGAAGCGTACAAGCTCAGTGACGATGTTGTAGAAGTGGTGCACAGAGCTGGAATTTCTAAACTGGTTGCGAGATTGCTGCCGCTGGGTGTTGCCAAGGGTTAATTCTTTCTTTTTATTTCTATGCTATCTTGTGTTTTTGCTGTGTGATTCTACCTTACGAATGGTAGATAAATGATAAAAATAGAAAATCAAGATTTACTCCTTATCCTCTTCTGGTATTCCTCGTATCTTTCCCTGGCTTCCTTTGCTTTCTCTTCCATTCCTAGCTTCTCGTAAGCCTCTGCGACGTGCTTCCACCAAGCTTCATCCTTCTCAGCTTCTTTCTCGCAGTACTCTGCGTACTTCATCATTGCCTGCTTTGCATTTTCAGCATCTCCGAGCTTTTCGTAGATCTTTGCTACATCCTCCCAGAAAACTCCTTCCTCCTCTGCTTCTTTGAGATAGTATTCCAGTGCTTTCTTCCATGCGTTCTCTGCTTTCTCTTTGTTTCCAGCCTCCTCCCAGAGCTTTGCTACATCCTCCCAGTACCATGGTTCATCCTCAGCATACTTTTCAAGGCATTCGGCAGCCTTTTCCTTCTTTCCAGCCTTCTTCCAGAACTCGTAGGCTTCTTTCCAGTAATATCCTTCTTTCTTACTCTCTGCAAGCATCATGTATAGCTCAGCAGCTTTTTCGTACTTCTCTGCTTTCTCATAGCACCATGCTGCCGATTCAAGCATTTCTGCCTTAATGTAGCATTCAGCAGCTTTTTCATAGTTTCCTTTCTTCTCATATTTCCTCGCAGCCGTTCTGTAATTACCGGATTTCTCTAGAGATTCTGCACTCCTCAGCCTTTCCGTAAGGCTCATATCTGGCTCCATCAACCACCACAGTCCACCAATGGCAGCTGCTATGTAAAGAGCCGTTATGTAACCAACGTGCACTGGCTCCTGCCACACATAGCACTGGTAGGCTGCGTATGCTGACGTTGCAAGGCCAACAAGCGAAAGTAGGGCATACTTGAAGGATCGTGCATAGATAAGCACACCAGCCATAACGGCAAAAAGCACTGCCAATCCTGCATAACCAAGTCCGAATACAAGTCTCACTAGAAACATGAAGCCGAAATAGTGCACAATTGCAGCAGCGATAGCGATTATGGCTCCAATAAATGCAATGAACAAAGCAGTAATTTTATCCATTCGTATCACCTCCACATACAATTATATTTCAGAAATAAAATTCTTTCGTAGTAAAACATGCTCGTTTATCGTCGCTTAAACCCCTGCTATGAGCGAGTGCAAAGTGTAAACAACCACAGTCCCACAATGAGGCACTCCGCTACGTTTCAGCACTCTTTTTTATCTATTCTTGGGATTTTTTAGCAGATTAGGCTTACAGTGTCATCACTCGTATCCCGAATACTGCCTCTAGCCATTTAACGTTCGACTGACCGAGTGGTCAAAAACGCATTTTTAGTTTTACAAGTAGCCATTTATAATACATTGTTAAATTAATTCTCAGAAGTCATTAAAACTATCCACGGCAACCATACCCACTTTCAGACGTAAATAGCCAGACACATTAACTATCACAAAGTTCATACACATACCAACCACCAAAAAAATAAATCCAAACGAGTTGTTCTAAATGGGATGATAGACAAAAAGATCATCGAGAAATTCTATTCAAAAATATTCACAATCCCCAAAAAGAAAATAACTGTCGCCATGGGATTAACAACAATTATACTCGCCTCCATACTCAATGGAACTGTAAGCAAATCCTTCTTCGCGCAGAGATACTTCTTTCTTGGCTTGTTTATCATAGCCTATTTGCTTATCGCCGGAAGATTTCTCAAACTTGCATTCAACAGCAGAAGAGTTTTCTTCCTTGCTCTACTTGTTCTCATCTCAATCGAGATTTTCGATTTTATTGTGATACACATCCTCGATAGATTCAACCTTATCGCCATAGCTCCTGCATCAGCAGTTACAGTTCTCACCATGACTCTCTACTTTACCTCCGAATCATCGGAGAAGAAGGTTGCTATTGCTGTAATCCTGTTATTCCTTGCACTCTATCCAGTGAATCACTACTACTCCTTTCAAGCACCTCACAGATTCACAAGCTATATGGCCACAACAATTCTAGGCATCATGCTCGGGTTGATGTATATTAAATACCTCGACAGAGATTTCGGCCTGTTCAACACAAAATATCTGCTCAAGTCATTTGTTTTATTCTGGCTGACCGCAGTGCCAGAATACTTTGAAAGAGAACTGGAGAAAATAAGTATATGGCAAAAAGGCTGGGTTAAATGTCTCACAATTGGAAAGGCTAAGCTAATTTCAACTTCCTTTCATCCCGGGCCAATAAGAAATATCGGAGGTGCTGCACTCGTTCCCGAAATTCTGAACAGAATAGACAACTCCATGTATCTGCATTCTGCTGCCAAACATGAAAACAACCCGGTGAGCAATGAAGAAGTCAAAAAAATAGTAGAAAGTGTGAAATGCACAAGCGGGAACCTAAAAGCCTTCTTACCATACGAGCTGGAGGGTGAAAGCTATACCCTAAGAGTCTTCCCGTTTGAAGGCGTAACAATGCTGATAATCAGTGGCAAAGATGCGACAGATGATATTCCGGTAATTCTCAACGAGATTGCAGAACGGCACTTTGGAGAAGTCATGCTTGTAGAAGCGCACAACGCACATCGCGAGGATTTTGAAGTTTCGGCTGAGGAGTTCTACGAGCTGGAGTGTTTGATAAGAAATGCTTCATCAATCTCAACACCTGAAAGCCCATTACAGTATTCGTTTTTCAGAGAAAAAGTCGAAACAAAAAATATCTGTGGATACATAGCTCTTCTACTTCTGAAATACTCAAACGGCGTTTACGGCATACTGATGCTCGATGGGAACAACATCGAAAAGAGTCTTAGAGATGAACTTGAGAAGTTTGGAAGAGAGAAAGGAATTACCTTAACTGTCGTATCAACAGATAATCATTCGAGGACAGGTGTTTCACCAAAAGTCGGATATGAGCCCGTTGGTAGTGAAGACAGAGATGTAATTTTTGAATTTCTGAGTAAATGGCTGGATAATGTAAAATTTGAGGAGGCAAGTGTTGGATATTCTAAAAGCGATGTCAAAATAAAAGTGATGGGAAGAGAATTTTTTGAAAAAGTAGAGAAGGCATTCATCATTCTCGGAGAGAAGGCACTGTATCTTTTAGCAATAATTTTCATTCTTCAGCTCATCATGTCGATTGTTCTTGGAATTACAATTCTGTAGGAAACTCTCACCAAAAAAGATTTAAAATGATTCTTCATTCCCAACTCTTCAGGGATACATATGAAGGAGCCAATGGTTCTTGACACCACCCTTAGAGATGGCGAACAAACTCCAGGAGTTTCGTTAAGTGTTGAGCAGAAGTTGTTGATAGCTGAGGCTTTGGACAAGCTTGGAGTAGATATTATTGAGGCCGGGACAGCTATTGCATCAGAAGGAGATTTTAAGGCCATTAAGGAGATTTCAAATGCCGGGTTGAATGCCGAGATTTGCAGCTTTGCAAGAATTAAGAAGATTGATATTGATGCTGCTGCCGATGCTGATGCAGATTCAATATTTATGGTAGCCCCATCATCTAAAATTCACATTTCAAGCAAGTTTCCTAGAAAGAGTGAGGATGATGTTATTGAAATGTCCGTTGAAGCCGTTGAATATGCCAAAGAAAGAGGGCTCATAGTCGAGTTTGGGGCTGAAGATGCTTCACGAGCAGATTTGGAATTCATAAAACGACTTTTCAGGGCTGTGATGGAAGCTGGAGCGGACAGACTGACCTTCGCAGACACTGTTGGAGTCTTAACTCCCGAGAAAGCAGAAAATATAATGAAAGAGCTAACATCTGAGTTCAGCATTCCTATCGCGATCCACTGCCATGATGATTTCGGTTTTGCAACAGTCAATACCGTATTTGCTGTAAAGGGTGGAGCATCAGAGTTTCATGCAACCGTCAACGGAATTGGTGAAAGAGCTGGAAATGCCGCTCTTGAAGAGGTAGCAATAGCACTTGAAGTTCTGTACAATATCAAAACCAAGATTAATAAGAAAAATATATACAACACATCCAAACTTGTTGAAAAGCTCACTAAAGTATCCATCCCTCCAAACAAGGCAATAGTGGGAGAGAATGCATTCACCCACGAAAGTGGAATCCACACCTCAGCAATTCTCAGAAACACTTCCACCTACGAACCCATAACACCTGAAATGGTTGGAAGGACAAGGCATATCGTCCTAGGAAAGCATGCTGGAAGAGCCAGTGTTGAAGCAATAATGAAAGAACTCGGATATAAGGCAACACCAGAGCAGATGAAAGAAATACTTACGAGGATCAAGGAGATCGGAGATAAAGGTAAGAGAATTACAGATGCAGATATAAGAACAATTATAGAGACTGTTCTACAGATTAAGAGAGAGAAGAAGATCAAGCTTGAAGATCTTTCAATAGTGAGTGGAATTAACATAATGCCAACTGCAAGCGTCAAGATAAGAATAAATGGAAAAGAAAAGATTGAGGCTGCCGTGGGATTGGGTCCAGTTGACGCAGCAATAAATGCGATAAAGAAAGCTGTAACGGAGCTCGGCGACATCGAGCTCGTGAGCTACCACGTCGACGCGATTACCGGTGGAACAGATGCTCTTGTGGACGTCGTCGTCCAGCTAAGAAGAGGTGACAAGATCGTCACTGCAAGAGGTGCAAGAACAGATATAATAATGGCCTCAGTAGAAGCCGTACTTGAAGGCTTGAATATGCTCGTTTAATCTTGTTTAATTTTTATTTTTGAGTGTAGTCCGTAATTTCCAGGTTCTATATAGACTATCCCCGATATCTTTCATCTTCTACTTTTTAACCAAAAATTATTTAAAACCTTTAGAGGCAGGCGCAGTAATGTTCGCTAAAAATAGTGTTGAAATTGCCAAGATCTTTTCTGGTATTTTGATTGTAGTAGCTTTGATTGTAGTAGTACACTAAATTTTGTGTTTAAATATATAGGTGGTTTTTATGCGGGCTGCAGACGCGCTTGTTAAGGCTCTGGAGATGGAAGGTGTTAAACACGTCTTCGGCATACCGGGCGGTGCAATAATTGAAGTATACGACGCTCTCTACGACTCCGACATAGTTCATATTCTAACAAGACACGAACAGGCTGCAGTTCATGCTGCAGACGGATATGCAAGGGCCAGCGGAAAAACAGGAGTTGCTTTTGCAACATCGGGGCCAGGAGCAACAAACACGGTTACTGGTATAGCAACAGCCTATATGGACTCCTCACCGATTGTCGTCATGACAGGACAGGTGCCGAGAAGCTTCATAGGTAATGATGCTTTCCAGGAAGCAGATATTACCGGAATAACAATGCCAATTACAAAGCACAATTACCTCGTGACCGATCCGTCAACTCTGCTGCCAACAGTTAAAGAGGCTTTTTACATCGCTTCAACTGGAAGACCCGGACCGGTGTTAATCGATCTGCCCAAAGATATTACAACGGCAGATATAGAGTTCAAATATCCAAAAAAGGTTGAGCTGAGAGGATATAAACCAAAAACGAAAGGACATCCAAGACAAATTAAAAGGGCTGCAGAACTGATAATGAAGTCTGAAAGACCGATTATTCTTGCAGGCGGAGGTGTTATCCTTTCCAATGCGAGCGAAGAACTTGTCAAGTTAGCAGAAACAATTCCGGCTTTTGTTGTAACGACTCTAATGGGTAAGGGTGCAATTCCTGAAACTCACCCACTATCCCTAGGTTTCATCGGGATGCATGGTCTGAAATATGCAAATTATGCCATTATGGATTCAGATCTAATAATTGCCGTTGGAACTCGCTTCAGCGATAGAACGACCAGTAAAGTCTCAAGCTTTGCCCCTAACGCGAAAATAATACACATAGATGTCGATCCCGCGGAAATAGGTAAGAACATAGATGTTGACGTTCCGATTGTTGGTGATGCAAAGCAGGTCCTCTCAAGTCTGATAAAGTACATCAAATACAAGCAGAGGAAAGAATGGCAGGATAAAGTCGAGAGATGGAGGAAAGAGTATCCGCTAAGGTACAAGAAAGAAGAGGGTAAGCTGAAGCCGCAGTATGTCATAGAGAAAATATACGAGCTTAAACCAGATGCCATTGTTACCACCGAGGTCGGGCAGAATCAGATGTGGGCTGCCCAGTACTTCAAGGTGAAATATCCAAGACAGTTCATTTCAAGCGGTGGTCTGGGAACGATGGGTTTTGGCTTCCCAGCAGCGATGGGAGCTCAGGTTGCTTTTCCGGAAAAAACTGTCGTTGATATTGCAGGAGATGGTAGCTTCTTGATGAATATTCAGGAGCTTGCAACATGTGTTGATTATCGTATACCCGTCAAAGTCTGCATCCTAAACAACATGTTCCTTGGAATGGTGAGGCAGTGGCAGGAACTCTTCTATGATGAACGCTATTCGGCAACATGCCTCAGATACAAGGAAATGAGTTTCGAGAAAATCGCAGAGGGATTCGGTGCAGTGGGTATGACCGTGGAGAAACCGAGTGAGGTCGAGGATGCGCTCAAGGAGGCCTTTGAGATCAATGACCTGCCGGTTGTCATAGATTTCAGAGTTGAAAGACTGGAGAATGTCTACCCAATGGTTCCAGTAGGGGCAGCGCTGAATGAGATTCTCGACGAGGAGGTGTAATGGATGAGGTGTACCATCGCGGTTCTTGTCGAAAATAAGCCAGGTGTCCTTGCAAGAGTCGCATCGTTATTCAGAAGAAGAGGATTCAACATAGAGAGTCTCGCTGTCGGAACTACCGAGAGAGATGACATCTCAAGAATGACAATCGTCGTTAGTGGCGATGAAAGAACTATCGAGCAGGTGATGAAGCAGCTAAACAAACTCGTAGAAGTGATAAAAATAAGTGATCTATCGCACAACAGTGTTGAAAGAGAGCTCGCATTGGTTAAAGTTGCCGCCACAACAGCCAATCGAGGAGAAATTATAGAAATCGCAAACATATTCAGAGCAAGAATAGTTGATGTTGCAAGAGATAGTCTTGTAATAGAGATTACGGGCGATGAGGATAAAATAAACGCATTTGTGGATTTGATGAGAAACTACGGAATCAAGGAGATGGTCAGAACCGGAAAAATAGCAATGGCGAGAGGGAGCAAAGTTACTCAAATTTCTGATTGATTTTTGTTAACTTTTTTGTTAACCTTTTTTAATTCAAATCTATTCCGAACTATCTGGGCACTAGAATACAACAAGAAAGATGGGAGGTCACAGGTATTCTAAGCACAATTGACTATACAGCATACTCCTCGAAAAATTGATCTTCCATCTGACATAACAGACTGAGGATGAATATCCTTGTCTATGGGGCAGGAGCAATAGGATCAGTAATAGGTGGATTTCTTGCAAAGGCAGGACATGAGGTTTCTTTTCTCGGCAGACCATGGCACATGGAGAAAATAAGAAGTGATGGGCTTTTTATTACCGGAATATGGGGTGAACATCTAATAAAGGATCTAAATGTTTACACAGACGTTTCTCAGCTTAAAAACAAGTCCTTTGATCTGATAATCCTGACTGTAAAGTCCTATGACACGGAATCGGCAGCAAGAGAGATAAAGAATATGTTTAAACCACATACAGTTGTCGTTCATCTCCAAAATGGTTTGGGGAACGCTGAAACCCTCCTGAAATACATACCCGAAGATAAGCTCATCACAGGCATAGTTATTTTTGGAGCAGAAATAGTAGAACCCGGAAAGGTAAAGGTTACCGTTAGCGCAGATAAAACCGTCTTGGGCTCAATTGGAAATGTTTCCGAGTCAAAGGTAAAAGAGATTGCTGAGATTTTCAATCAGGCTGGTATTCCTGCAAGAGCCACAAATGAAATTGAGAAATACCTGTGGGCAAAGGTTCTTTACAACTGTGCTCTCAACCCGCTGGCTTCTCTTCTCGAAGTCCCATACGGTGTTCTGGCAGAAAACCCGAATACCCGAAAAATCATGGATCAGATAATTGAGGAGATATACGAAGTTGGAAAAAGAATGGGAGTAAAGTTCGAACCGGAAACGGCTGAAGAGTACAAGCAATTATTTTACTCCCGTCTTATACCCCTTACAGCGGAGCATCACGCTTCAATGCTTCAGGACATAAAGAAGGGAAGGAGAACTGAAATAGATGCACTCTGCGGAGCTATTTCCCGCTATGGCGAAGAACTTGGCATTCCTACACCTGCAAACACACTCATCACACACCTGATAAAAGCAAAAGAGAGCATTTCACGCAATCGGAGAAATAAGAGCCCGCACAAATGATTTAAATGCTGAAGAAACGTTGTTAACGTAAACTAAGAGAAGAGTTGACGCTTTAGAGAATTCTACGCAGTGAAATAAAGAAGTTGGTAGCACAAGTTTTTATATGCTGCCTCATTTTTTCAATTACTAATATCTGGTGAAATTAAATGGTAGCCAATAAAACCGTGCGCGAAATAAATCCAATCACGAAGAGATGGAGGAGAGGTCTGAAAAGAGTGGCTCTGGTATACCCAAACAGATACGTAGGTGGTATTGCTAATATAGGATTGCAATATATCTATGCTGAAATAAATTCGTTAGATGATTATATCTGTGAACGGTTTTACTGGGACGTTTTTCATGGTCTGAGAAGTGTTGAAAGCGGAACACCTCTCGGAGAATTTGATATCGCATTATTTTCACTCCAGTACGAGGAAGATTACTTCAAAGCGATTAAAATCATAGAGGAAAGTGGATTTAAGGGATTGAAAGTTGCTGGCGGGCCGTGTGTGATGGAGAATCTCATACCTCTGAAAGGTATATTCGATATATTCGTTGTTGGAGAGGTTGAAGGAAGTATCATCAGGAAGATTCTCGAGACTATCGAATCTGGAGATTTAAGCTCAATTCCCGGAATCTACACGGGCAAGGAAAAAGAAGTGAAAAGGGTAAAACCCGAAAGACTCGAAGATCATATTGTAAACCAGATAATTGGTGAAGGGGCTTACGGCAGATGCTTTCTTCTTGAGGTTGGCAGGGGATGTATAAGGAGATGCAGGTTTTGCATCGTGAGACAGATTTACTTCCCTCCTCGATGGAGAGACGTCAAGCTACTTCTCGAGGTTGCAGAGGAGGGCAGAAAATATGCCGAAAAAGTTGCCCTTATAGCCCCCTCAGTTACGGATCATCCAAAAATAAAGGAAATCATAGCAAGATTAATCGAAATGGGCTATTTGGTTTCTCCCTCATCTGTAAGAGCCGACACCCTCGACGAAGAGCTGATGGATTTGCTTGTTAAAGGTGGTCTGAAGAGTATAACCGTTGCACCGGAAGCGGGAAGCGAAATGATGAGAGATATTCTTAGAAAAGGGATTGACGAGGAGGATGTGCATAGAGCAGTTGAGCTTGCTGCTGAAAGAGGCATAGAGAAAGTAAAACTGTATTTCATGGTCGGTTTGCCCCACGAAACGCAGAAGGACATAGAAGAGATCGTGAGAATGGTGGAAGAAGTCAAAAGAAAGATTCCGAGAGTTGCCGTTTCAATTAACCCGCTCGTCCCAAAGCCTCACACACCCCTGCAGTGGATACCCTACGGAGGAGATCCTTCCAAAACTGCCAAGGAGAACTTGAAAGATCTGAATTCAAAGTTGAAATTCCTAAAGAAGGAGCTCGCAAAGATGAGTGTTGATGCAGACACCAGCAGTGCGGAAGCTTTTGCTTTACAGACCATTCTATCTCGTGGGGATGAGAAAGTCGGAGAGATTCTGAGAAAAGGCAAGCCAACTTTACGCGCCTTCAAGCAGGATCTTGAAAAGTATCTTGGAGAGTTACCTGTTGATGCTGAATTGCCGTGGGATTTCATAAATCACGGCTATAAGAAGAGCAGACTGATCAAGGAATATAGCGTGATTATGGATATGAAATGATCCGCCTATCACTGCAAAAAAGTAAAAGGAATGGTTAAACCAGACGCTCTAAATCCTTGAGGAATGGATACTTCTCCCTGACTTCTTTAACCCTGTTCAGGTCAATTTCCGCCATAATTATCTCAGACTGCTTGCCTGCTCTCGCTACAACTTCACCCCATGGATCAACAATTAGCGAATCTCCCCATCTCTCCCCACCAGTGTTTGCTCCAATCACATAAACCTGATTTTCTATTGCTCTGGCTTTTAACAGTGTGACCCAGTGATCCACCCTTTCAGATGGAAACTGCGCCGGAACTGCAATGATTTCAGCTCCCATGAACATCAGTTTTCTCGCAATCTCCGGAAATCTAACTTCATAGCATATCATCAGCCCGATCTTTCCAACAGGCGTTTCAACGACCTTTAACTCGCTACCGGGTACGAAGTACTTTCTCTCTTCGGTAAGGGGAAAAAGAAGCATTTTCCTATATTTTTCGAGTATCTTGCCCCTGTGGATAACGACAGCCGTGTTATATAACTTGTCTCCTTCCTTCTCCGCTACTCCACCAACGATAACAATATTATTCCTCTCTGATAGCTTTAAAATCAGCTCCAGTTCATCTTCAATCCTTTCCTCCACAAGCTCGTAATTATCTTCAAAGAAACCTGTATTGAATACTTCAGGGAGAACAACAATATCTGCCCTGACCTGTATGGCCCTCTTTATCAAACTCAAAGCATTCATAAGGTTCAGATCTCTATCAGGAGTTGTTCTGAGCTGTGCAATTGCAGCAATCATTTTTTCTCCTCCACTTTAGCCTTTTTATAGTTTCCACCCATTTCCTTTAAAATCATTAGGTAGAGCAAATAACTCAGCTTGTTCAACCACTCCACAAGCGTCTTTGAAACAATACCATTCTTGTGCAGTCTAACTGCCCAGCGCTCCGCTCTTCTTACAACACTTCTTGCAACACTCAGAAACGCAGTAGTCTCGTCTTGTTCAAGTATAATAAACTCTTTAGGTATCTTCACCTCTTTTTCCAGTTCTTCTATTGCCTTGATGAGATCTTTACAATCATTTTCCGTGATTCTTGTCTGCGAGGAGGCAAATTCAGCTCCAGCAGCAAACATCTTCATCTGAATTTTCTCAAGCAGATCCTTTACCTTTTCATCATTCGAAAAAACCTTCGCCAACCCGATAAATGCATTTGCCTCATCTATTGCCCCAACACCCCATATTACGTCCGAATCTTTTTCAACAACTCCACCAAGGATGTGCGTTTTTGTAACGTCTTTCATACCAGTCCTTCCCTACTACTCAACTAAGGCATTCACATGGCCACCGATTAAAAACGGTTACAAGAAATGAATAAGAAATTATTGGCTATCTATGGTTTCGCGTGAAGAATCTATTGAAGAAATCTCGGAATTAGGCCCTGCATCATCATGGTATCAACAATAACCAGAGCAGTCATCGCCTCAAGCACAGGTACAGCACGTGGAACTATACATGGATCATGTCTTCCCTTCACAATTATTTCTTCTTCTTTCATCGTTCTATAGTTAACAGTCTGCTGGGGTTTCGATATAGATGGTGTGGGCTTTATCGCGGCCCTTATGACAATATCCTCGCCGTTAGATATTCCACCAAGAATTCCACCAGCATTGTTTGTTTTGAAGCCAATTCTTTTATCCTTCAGGACTATAGGGTCGTTGTTCTCACTTCCCCTCATCCTTGCAACCTCAAAACCCGCTCCAATCTCAACACCTTTAACCGCAGGAATGCTCATAATTGCAAATGCAAGGTATGCATCAAGTTTCAGAAAGACAGGTTCACCCAAACCGGGGGGTGGATTTTTGACGATGATTTCAGCGATTCCACCAACACTGTCTCCTTCCTTCCTCGCTTCCATTATCTTCTCTTCCATTAGCTTTGATGTTTCCTCATCTGGGCAGCGAACATCGCTTTTTTCTGCTTTCTCTACAATTTCCTCAAAGCTAAGTGTGGAAACGTCGCACCTGACACCGGCAATTTCTTTTGTATAACCAGCAATCTTAACACCAAAGTTCTCGAGTATTTTCTTTGCAATTGCTCCTGCAGCAACTCTCCCAACAGTCTCTCTGGCTGATGCTCTTCCCCCACCTCTCCAGTCCCTCAGACCAAATTTAGCCCAGTAAGTGTAGTCAGCATGACCGGGACGCAGTAAATCCTTTATCTCTTCGTACGGTTTGGAGTTGACATCTTTATTCCACACAAGCATCGAAATTGGTGTTCCAAGAGTTCTGCCCTCAAAAACTCCCGAAAGTATCTCAATCTGATCTTTCTCTTTACGAGGTGAGGCAAGCCTCCCTCCAGGTCTCCTTCTGTTTAGCTCCTTTTGGATGTCTTCTTTGCTGAGTTTAAGCCCAGCAGGGCATCCATCTACCACGCAGCCAACAGCTTTTCCGTGGCTCTCTCCCCACGTTGTTACGCGGAACAGATAGCCGAATGTGTTGCCAATCATTGCAAATCCGCCCCCAGTGATTTCAGGATATCAAAGTAGTTCGGAAATGAGACTGAAATTGCTTCAGCATTTCTTACAACTACGCCTCTCTCTGAGACCAGACCAAGCAAAGAGAATGCCAGAGCCATTCGGTGATCACCAAACGAATCGACTGTTCCACCCTCTATTCTACCCTTTCCGGTGATAACCAACCCATCCTCTTTCTTCTCAACCTCAACACCCAACGCTCTGAGATTGCTGTATATGCCTTCAATTCTGTCTATTTCTTTTATGCGCAGGTGTTCGGCGTTGAATATTCTTGTCTTACCCCTGGCAACAGCAGCAAGCACTGCTATCGTTGGAACCAGGTCGGGGATGTCGGCGGCATCAACTTCCACACCTTCTAATTCCGATTTTTGAGCTCTGATCTCACCTTTTTCCTTATCCCATTTTACACTGCCACCCATTTCCCTCGCTATATCCACTATCTTCTGATCCCCCTGCTTGGATTCGAACATGTTCAGGATTCTCACGTCTCCAGCAAGCAAACCGGCAGCAATAAGATAGCTGGCTGAAGAGAAATCGGATGGTACACTGAAGCTACGTAGCGAATACATCTGCCCACCAGGTATGTAAAAATTGAAGTCTTCCCTTTCAACTTCAATCCCGCTTTCCTCCAGAACGTGGAGTGTGATATCGATATATGGCTTCGATTTTGTGGAAATTACTTTGAGAACTGAATCTCCTCTGGCCAAGGGAAGTGCGAACAGCAGTGAAGATATGAACTGAGAGCTCTTAGCAGCGATTTCCACATAATCTCCTTTTATAACACCCCTAACCCATAAGGGGGCTCTGTATTCTTCGTCACCAATTATATCGCTACCAAGCCTGTTTAGCGTGGTTGCAAGCTGGTGGTTGGGCCTCTTTCTAAGCGATGAATCACCATCCAGAACCACATATCGTGGGCTGGTTGACAATGAGAGGATACCGAGAAAGAGTCTTAACGTTGTTCCGGAGTTTGCAGCATAAATGTAGCCCTTTGCTCTAATGTTCTGTACACCTTCCACCGAAAAGCCATCCTTTGATCTGGATGCTGCAGCCCCAATTGATCTACATGCATTCAGCGTTGCCAATGTGTCCTCAGAAATCAGAGGGTTCTGAACCCTTGCAAATGGAGAGAGTGATGCTGCAATAAGCGCTCTATGTGTGTAGCTTTTTGATGGTGGTGGTGTTGCTTCACCTTCAACCACACTTTTTCTAACGACAACATCCATTTTCTCACCTAAACCAGTATATTTGGGGTTTTCTTGGTGGTAGCGGCTCCGGGGATGGAGGTGGATAAGGAATCGAGACGCAGAGATCAAACGACTCTCCACACTTTGTACATTCAGCCTTTTTATCAGAGGTTATCTTGAATGTGTCGTTTCCGCATTTTCTGCATGTGATATACATTAGCAAACCTACTCTTACCAAGATATATCTGTTTCGTCAGCCACTTGACACTCTCCCCACTAAAGTGAGGGAGATTCTTGCTTCTGAGGGTTTCACGCTCATCCGCACCCACATCGGGCTTCTACCCTCAGGTGCGTCGTTTGCCCTCAGAAGCAAGGGGTGTGCCAGCACCCCGTTAAACCCGTCTCCGTGGAGACGGGCTATATTCAAAACGCCGACGACATCGCGATGAGCTTCGATTCCGCAATTCAGGCAGACGAACAGCCTCTTGTGCCTTCTCACGTTCCTCGAACGACAATAAGGACATCTCGAAGAGGTGCCATTTTCCCTGACAAATCTAACTTTGATTCCGAAGTTTTCCGCCGTCGTGATTAGTCTGTCGATGACGTACCTGAAACTCCAGAAGTTGTGGATCATGGCGTTGATCCTGTTGTTTTTGTCGTTGTTCTCTCTGATGTGACTGACATCACCCACTACTATCTCTCCAACTCCCTTGCTGAAGCATAGCCTGACGAAACGGTAGACGATCGTGTTTACCGCGTGCCTGAACCTTCTCTGCCTCTTGCGGTACAGCTTCTTAAGTTGCTTGGACGTGTTCCTGCCGTTCACTCTCTTAAGTTGCGACTGATGCTTCGAGATCTTCTTCGTCCAGTACCACCAGTCCGCTAACAACTGCTTGCCCGAGAAGGCTACGCACTGTCTTTCCCCTTCAATCCATGCCGTGATGATGTTAACTACCCCCAAGTCAACGAAAGCCTTAAGGGAGGCAGTACGCCTTGGCTGATCAACCTCTACACTCTGATAAGCGTACCACCTCCCCGTTAAATCGTCGTAGAAGATTTCTAGTCTTCCCTGTTTTCCTCCCCATCTAATTTCTCCAGTTATCTTAACCCTCAAACCTCGGAAAACCAACCACTTCTTCCCGTTCACCTCCTCTATCCTATAACAGTCGTTTCTGATAACCGTCATCAGCTTCCTTCTACCAGTTAGGCGATCCTTCCAGTATCTTGGAGGAGAAACTTTGCGTACGTGTTTGGGGAGTCTACCCTTTTGCTTCAATCTCAGCAACTTCAGGAAGCTTCGCCACGCCTCGTCGTTCTTTCTGATTATCTGCTGGGCGGTTGCCGAACCGAGAATTCGCTTGAACTCGTCGTACTCTTCTTTGGTGTCCCAGTCGATTTCGCCGACGAAGAAGCTCTGGCGGCGCTTGTAGTTCACCCTGTTCCAGAGAACCGCAGACATCTCGCAGATGGAGAAAAGTACCTTCTCCTGCTCCTTTGTTGGTCTGAGTCGTAGTTTGTTCGTTCTCCTGATCTTCATTCTAATCAATTTATTTTGTAGCAGCATATATAAGATCTACCTC
>CAZZAF010000002.1:0-109462 GCA_964652135.1 uncultured archaeon | reverse complement strand
CTTTTATGTTTATATTAAGACATCACAAAAAGTGCCACTATTAATTGGGATTGCGTTTCTAACAAATCCTGTACTCCATCAAGCACTACCATACACAACATTCCACGCCCTGAAAGATAGTTACACTCTGGAAGATATCGACACCATATGGCACATCGAGTCCACTGCCATAAACATCCTATTCACATCACCCATGATCTATGCCATGCTCCTGTTTTTTAAGGACAAGAAGAAATAGAATAAAAAACAGAATAAAAGAATAAAAAAATCAGGGATGTGTGTAAACAGCCCTAAGCCTGTCATCAAACGCTTCAATTCTGCAGAATGCAAACCTCTCAAACTGCACTACCTTGCCAACATCACTGACTGCATTCTTCTCTGCAAGTCCCTCGTAGTTCTTCTCAATTCCATATACAATACACGGAACCGCTTCACCCTCTGGCAACCAGTGAATTATGTTCTTGCCCTTCTTGATGCCTTCAAGCCCCCAGCCAACGAAGCTGAAGACTGCATCATCCTTATTTTCAAGCTTAATGTTGCAAAACTCCTTCAGCCTTATCACTTCGCCCTCTTCGAACCTCTCAAAGTCATCCCTGCTTATGTATACCTCGCTGCATCCCTTCAGCTTTCTAAATCCCGCCTCTGGCTTTCCGGGGTTGAGCGGAATTTCAACCTCTTTTGGCTCAACTCCTTCAATCCTGATCTTCACAGGATCCCAGACGAAGAAGTAACGGTTTGCAACTGGGTCAACGATCTTACGATTCTCCGCATACAGGTTCTTCATGCTTACAGATATATCGTTCTCTCCAACACCCAGCGAAATGAAGAATTTTCTGACCGCCTCGGGTGAAAAACCGCGTCTTCTGAGGGCTCTTATCGTGGGCAGGCGGGGATCGTCCCAGCCCGTATATTCACCAGCTTCTATTGCCTTCTTAATTGTGCTTGTGGAGAGTCTGCCAAATTCATGTATGCTTACACGTCCCCAGTGCTTTGTTATCGGATATTCCCAGCCGAAATACTTGTAGATGTATTTCTGTCTTCTCTCCGAGTCCATCAGGTCCTTTCCTCTGATTATGTGAGTTACGCCGTTCAGATGGTCTTCGATTGCAGATTCAAAGTCGAGGGTTGGATAAACGTGGTAGGCATCACCAACGAGAGGATGTGACTCGTAGATAATTCTGAACGCAACCCAGTCGCGGATGGCGGGATCTTTGTGTTTCATGTCGGTCTTAATTCTGATTACAACTTCACCCTCGTCATAAACTCCTTCAAGCATTTTCTGCCATACATCCAGAGCATCTTCGCTGCTCGTATTTCGATGAGGACATTCAATACCCGCATCACGGTACTTCTTGAACTCTTCACGCGGGCAGAAGCATGGATAGGCATGTCCCATTTCCAGGAGCTTTTCCACATATTGATAATATATTGGAATGCGCTTGGATGCGTACAGAACTTCATCTGGCTTCGCATCAAGCCACTCACAATCCTCCAGATACCAGTCATATGCCTCAAGCATAGGTCTCTTTATGCGGGGATCCGTATCATCAAAACGCAGAATGAATTTGCCCTTGTACATCTTTACATATTCGCTGTTTACAACTATACCTCTCGCAGATCCAAGTGTTGGAGGGCCATTCGGATTTGGAGCGAAACGCATAACGACTTTTCCCTCTTCAGCATTTTCAAGAGCTGGTAGTCCGCGTTCTTCCTTCTCCTCCTTCTCTTCCTCTTTATACTTCTCAAACAGTTTGGCTTTGGTTGCATCATCCAGTGATTCAAATTCCTTAATGCATTCCTTAACCAATTCAAGAACTTCCTTGGCTTTCTTCCTTAATTCTGGCATCTCAGCCATCAATTTACCCATTACAGCCTTTTCGTTAGGTTTACCATATTTGGCGGCATTCTGAACTACGAACTTCATTACGACTTCCTTAACCATAGAACCACCTCAGTATTCCCTCGTGACGAGATAATCCGCTATATCCATAAGCAGAGATTTCGCAGAAGAATCTTCAAGCACAGACAGTCTTGCTTTGCCTTCCTCAACAAATTCTCTTGCCTTCTTCGCAGCGTAATCTATAGCCCCGCACTTCTCAAGTTTCTTAACCGCTTTTTCTATCTCCTCTTTTGTTGCTTTGCCCTTGCCGAAAATGTCTATTTCAACACCCATTTCCATCGCTTTTATCATTATCAGCGTTTTCTTCCCTTCAACAATGTCACTTCCCCAGTCCTTACCTATCTTATCCTTGCCCGTTAGATCCAGCACATCATCATGAATCTGGAATGCTATACCGCTGAGCAGTCCAAAATTCCAGAGCGCATCAACGATTTCATCATCTTTTCCGAAAAGAACTGCCGGTAAAGCACATGATGCAGCGATAAGAACGCCAGTCTTTTTCTTAACCATCTCGAGATAATCCTCTTCTGAAATTGAATTTTGCTTCTCAAAACTCATATCTAAGTACTGCCCCTCGCATATCTTCACACATACATCTGTAAGCATCCTTGAAGCTCTAACAAGATTTGCTGCATCGACATCACACCTTGTGATGATCTCAAAAGCCTCAGCAAAGAGTGTATCACCAGCAAGTATGGCCGTTGCCTCATCAAATGCAACGTGAACCGTTGGCACACCCCTACGCATGACATCACGATCCATTATATCATCGTGAATCAATGTGAAATTGTGAATCGTCTCAATAGCCACAGCAGCAGGAAGTATTCTGTTCCAGTCCTCTCCAATCGCCTCAGTTGCGATTAAACTGAGAACAGGGCGAAGGCGCTTCCCACCAGCACCAATAAGATGTCGCGCAGCTTTATAGAGTCCCTCAGGCTCCCTCACTGGAAGATATTTTCTAATAGCCTCCTCAACGATTGATGATCTTTTTGCTATTTCGTCCTTGAGCATACTACCTCCTCCGGCAGAAATCTTTAACATTGAAACCTCTCAATTCAAGCCATTCCCTGAAATTACCATGAATGAAGATTGGAATACGTTTAAGTTCATCAACTTTCCTGCACCCGGTTAAAAACATTGCAACCTTTAAACCCTTTAAAAAGTATTTCAAAACATTCTTCACTTCTTCTGCCGATTCAACGGCAGGCTGCAAAAGTGGAAGGGCTGCACTACCTACAGCAGCACCCAATGCAAGAGCTTTGGCAACATCCAGACCGCTTCTTATTCCACCGGTTGCAATGATTGGTAGAATATCATGACACTCTGCAACGCAGAATGCTGTGGGGATGCCCCAATCCCAGAAGTCAATTCCAACATCTCTGGTAATGGCATCCTTTGTTCTGTAAACCTCGACACCGCTCCAGCTTGTTCCTCCCTTGCCACCTACATCCACTGCCTTTACGCCAGCGTTACGTAATTTTTCACAAAGTTCTCTCGATATTCCCGCTCCCGTTTCCTTTACAATCACAGGCACCTTGATCTCGCTACAAACCTCTCTTATTGCTTCGAGGCAACCCTCTGCGTTGGTGTCTCCTTCAGGCTGAATTGCCTCCTGTAAAAAGTTAAGGTGTATCGCCACAGCATCAGCATCAATCATCTCTACAGCTTTCTCAACAAATTCAACACCGTGCTTCAAAACCTGGGGAACGCCAACATTCGCATAGATGAAAGCATTTGGTGCTGCATCCCTTACCACAGTGAAACTTTCCACAAGGCGATCATCCTCAATTGCAGCCCTCTGACTGCCCACACCCATACCCAGACCAAGTTCCTCAACCGCGATGGCGAGATTCCTGTTAATCGTAGTCGTTTCGGGATGTCCACCAGTCATGGACGCAATGAGAAAAGGAGCCGACAATCTCTTACCGAGAAAATCCACCTCCAGATTAATATCATCGAAATTAACTTCAGGTAATGCATTATGAATGAGTAAAACTTCCTCAAATCCAGTATAGCTTGACTCAACTTCCTCTTCGAGACATATCCGTATATGGTCGAGCTTCCTGTTTGATGTGTTCATAACTTCAACCTCGTTCCGACTCTTTCACCTTTAAGAAACTTTGTGATGTTTCCGCTCTTAAGCCCGCTAAATATAAAGACTTCTGACTTCCTAGAAATTTGAAGCATTGACAACACTTTACCCCTCATACCACCCGTAACGTCAGATTTTGATCCCGCATCCCCAATATTTTTCAACACTTCATCCAGATTGTCACTGTTTACTTCATCCACAACCTCCCCATCAACGAGAATTCCGTCAGTATCTGTCGCAAATCCAACCCTTTCGACTTCAAGTACCTCTGCAAGCTCGCTCACAATTCTGTCTCCGGAAACTACATCAAAAGAATCCTTAAGCCTGTTGTAAACCATATCCCCGTGGATTACGGGTAGCATACCGTTATCCAACAGCGAGAGAATGAAATCCACATCAAACTCGAGCCTCTCAGCCACCCTAAACGCTGAAAATGGGTGAATTGGAGCAGCGTTAACACCCACATCAAGCAAATCCTCGCATATCATGCTGTTCAGCCTTTTACAGGCTAGATGCGTTTCCACCACACCTCTCAAATCTTTTCTCTCCTTGAGTTTGTATTTTTCAACATAAGGGTGTCCAAATGAGCCGACACCATGAACGATAATAAGATTTTCAGGATTTGAAGCAATTTCCTTCACAACCTTGTCGATTTCATCCCTTTTGGCAACATCGAATGTTCCTGGAGACTTGTCAGTGATAACCGAGCCACCTATCTTGAGTATCCTAAGCTTCCTCAATCCTTGCTCCCTCCATCTCTGGCTCGACGACAAATGCTGGGAATTCTTTTAAAGCTTGCGAAATTGCTCCCTCATCTCCAATCCCTATAACGCATCCGCCACCGCCAGCCCCAGTTAGCTTGGCAGCAATGCCGAGTTCTGAGAGTCTCTCCACTATCTCGTCTATTCGTTTTGTGCTGACTCCGATGGATTTCAAAAGACACTGATTCAGGAACATGAGATCCGACAAAGCCCTGACATCCATACTGGAGAGATATTCCAGCGAATTGAGGGATATAGAATCTATCGCATCGAATATCTTTTCAACGATCTCAGGATATCTACTCCTGAGATCCGCCACCTTTGCAACCATGTGAGAGGTAATGGATGACTCATTTGTATTGACGACGAGGATTTTGAGTTTGCCAATTTCAAATGACTTTCTTTCAGGAATTAGCCATGCCTTACCATAGGTTGAAAGAAATGGATCAGTTCCACTACCAATACCCTGAACGTCCAGCTCAACCTTTCTGGCAAGCTCGTATATATCCTCGCTGCTCAAACCTGCCTCAAACTCAGCATCAAGTGCTTTGAGAACGGCAACTGTTACTGCTGCTGAACTGCCCAAGCCCGATGCGATTGGTATTTCGCTCTCTATTTTTATGTCTGCTCCCTTAATCGGCTTTATCTCACCGAATCTCTTTACTGCAAAGCTCACATATGGGTGCTTCTCAAAATCGAGCCCTGTAACGCCGAGAGGTGAGGAAATTTTGAACTCTGAGCTTTTTCTGACTTCAGCGTAGCAGCGAAGGTTGATGGCTGTAACTACTGCATGTCTCTTGTAAACCACTGCGTGCTCTCCAAAAAGGAATATTTTACCCGGAGCTGAGGCTTTCATACTCTGAAAGCTATTGCCGTATATCCTACTACATTATTTTTATCCGCAACATCGCCACTCGTGGAATAGTCAACAAGCTCAGCACGGCCGTTGTAGTAGTTTGCGTAGTTCATTGCAACCGCTATTGGGCCGTATCCGCAAACACTAGCCTGCATGTCGTATATCGTTTTATAATATTCGGAGACGTCCATTGAAAGTATCGCCTCAATTACCTTTTGATCCTGCTGCCTGCACACGTTGTCCGGCAGGTAGTGGTTCATATCACTTGAAGCTATTACAACTACTTCTCTTCCCGTAGCCTCTTTGGCCTTTATAATCTCATAAGCAATCTCCTTAGCAGTTTCCTCATCCTGCATGCCCATACATATTGGAACGATCCTGAAGTCCTTGTGGATGTACTGGAGAAAAGGCAACTGAACTTCGAGAGAATGTTCATATCGGTGAGCTATCTCATCCATATCCACAACAAGCTTTGGCATTGCATCAACAAACTCTGTATCGACCTCAACCTCACCAAGCGGAGTTTTCCACGTGTCCATTGAAACAGCTACCGGCGAGCCATAACCTGTGTGATTTGGACCAATTAAGACATAAGTTTCCACGTCAGGAAGAAGTGAGTGTATTTTCCCGGCTGTTCTGCCAGAGAATATGTAGCCAGCGTGAGGTGAGACGCAGGCGATTATCGAAGGATCAGGATCTGGTTTGACAAATTCTCTTAACATTGCAAGCAACGACTCTATATTTGCTGGATAGAACGACCCTGCCACAGTAGGATGCCTCATAGAGTTAGGAACTGCAACACCTTACTTAAACATGTCGTTATCAGCAATAGTATCATATTATTAATCCACAACTTTTTTATTAACGCTATCAGGCAAAAAACAGAGGTGATTTTTAATGAAGCGTATAACGGTTATCCCGGGAGATGGAATAGGAAAGGAAGTCATGGATGCTGCCATGCTTGTTCTGGAATCTCTCGACCTTCCATTCGAATACGTGTGGATGGAAGCTGGTGATGAAGCTTTTGAAAAATATGGAAAAGCTCTCCCAGATGAGACTCTTGAAGAATGCAAAAAGAGTGATGCTGTGCTCTTCGGAGCTGCTGGAGAGACTGCTGCTGATGTGATCGTAAAACTCAGGTTTGAACTCGAGACCTTTGCAAATATAAGGCCAGCAAAATCATACAAGGGGATAAAAGCTCTCTACAACGACATTGACATGGTAATAGTTCGAGAGAACACAGAGTGCCTCTACAAGGGTCTGGAGTTCGAGGTTGCTGATGGAGTTACAGAGAGTATAAGAGTAATTACAAGAAAGGGTAGTGAGAGAATTGCCCGTTTTGCGTTCGAACTTGCAAAAAAGGAAGGTAGAAAGAAGGTTACAGCTTTACACAAAGCCAATGTGATGAAGAAGACCTGCGGGCTTTTCAGAGATGTCTGCAGAAGTGTGGCCAAGGAGTACCCAGAGATAGAGTTCAATGAGTATTACATCGACGCTGCATGCACGTACATGGTAATGGATCCCTGGAGATTCGATGTGATTGTTACAACAAATATGTTCGGAGACATCGTTTCCGATCTGGCAGCAGGACTCGTTGGCGGACTGGGGCTTGCTCCATCAGCCAACATAGGAGAGAAGTATGCACTGTTTGAACCCGTTCACGGATCTGCTCCCGACATAGCTGGAAAGGGAATTGCCAACCCATCTGCAATGATCCTCACCGCCACCATGATGCTCAGACACTTTGGCTACATTGAGGAGGCAGATAAGGTAGAAAAGGCTCTGGAACAGGTTCTGGCAGAGGGCAAGACGACACCAGATCTCGGTGGAAATCTGAAAACGATGGAGATGGCTGAAGAAGTTGTTAAGAAGCTGAAATCGATGGAATAATCCATCATTTTTCAATTTTCCAAGGTTTTTGAAGATTGCCAGAAGTGCACAAACTGCCAGCAGATATCAAAAAATATAACTGATCGAAAAACCAAATCAAATCAATGTTCAAACCCATAATCGGTGTAATACATCTAAAACCCCTTCCCGGATCACCCTGCTACTGCTCTTTTGAAGATGCAATGGGAAGTGCCCTACAGGATGCCAGAGCACTTGCGGAAGGGGGCGTAGATGCCATAATCATCGAAAACTACGGCGACAAACCATTTATGAAAGAGGTTGGCAAGGAGACCGTTGCTGCAATGACAGCAATAGCTCTCGAGGTAAAAAGAGAAGTGGGAGTGCCGATAGGATTAAACGTCTTAAGAAACGATGCATTTGCAGCGTTGGCCATTGCAAAAGCTGTTAAAGCAGATTTTGTCAGAATCAACCAGCTATTCTTCTCATCCCTGTCATCGGAGGGGTGGATTGATGGAAAGGCTGGCGAAGTGATGAGATACAAAAAAGCCATTGACTGCAACGCAATGGTATTTGCTGATATAGCCGTCAAACACGCTTATCACTTTATATCCATTGAAGAGTATGTAGAAAACGCTGAAAGGAGCCTGGCTGATGCGCTGATTGTTACCGGTAGTGCAACTGGGAGACCTGTAAGCATCGATGACTTAAAAAAGGTAAAAAGCTTGGCAAAAATGCCGGTTCTTGCTGGTAGCGGTGTAAATCCTGACAATATCGGTGAAGTGCTCAGGTATGCAGATGGAGTGATTGTTGGTACATATTTCAAGAAAAATGGCAGAGTTGATGTTGATAGGGTCAGGAAACTCGTAAAGATGGCAGATGCTTACAGAAGCTAAACCAGATAAAGCTAGGTGCAACTATACCAAATTCGTGAGTCCGTACTTTTCGGCAATTTCAATGGCTTTCCTAATCTCAAATTCGTCAAGCCTTCTTGAAATCTCTGGATAATCAAACGCTCTGAATGTTGGGTAGTACTGAAACATTAGGTTGAATCGCGTTTCTTTACCCAAGTTCTCAGCAACCCATTTTATTATTGGTTCGGTGCAGCACACGAGGTGATTTGGCATGACAAGATGTCTTATAATCAGCTCGCCATTGTCTTTAGCTCTCAGGAAATTTCTCGTAACAACTTTCCAGTAGTTCTTTACCTTAGAATATTTCCTTGCACACTCATCGTTACCGTATTTGAAATCGCCGAGCCATACATCCACAACATCCTCTATAATTTCGGCAAGCTCCTCACTGTGATACATGTTCGAGTTCCAAACAACTGGTATGTTTGACTCGACATGCTTGAGAGTCTCCAGTATTGTGTGGGCATGCTGATCCGGATTTCCACCGACAAAGTTGACGTTTTTGCTACCACTTTCGAATCTGATATCTATAACCTTGGCAAGCTCCTCTGGATGAACCTCATAATCATCGCAGTAGACGATATCGTAGTTCTGGCAGAATACACATGCAAACGTGCACCGGTTGAAGAATATGGTGTGAGAGGGTACAAGCTCCGGCTCCTCACCAAAATGAAGGAATTCTGAGGAGTAGTAGCTCTTTACTCCACATTTGCAGAAACCCAGTTCTTTATACCTGTTAACGCCGCAGCGTCTCTCACAGAAGCAGCATTCCTTCAACATCTCCTTCAGCAAATCAATTTTCAGGTCAAGAAAGGAGTAGTCTGCTGGTTTTGTATTGAGGAAGTCAGTATCATCTCCTTTTTCTTCGAGCAGTCTTTTAAATTCACTTTTTAGCTCACTATGGTATTTCCAAAGCTCATCTATGTCTCCATCTTCTGGCCTTTCAGCGAGAATACGTCTGACTATCTGGAACTTTGCAATCGCATTGCCATCGTTTATCTTTGTATATCTCTCTAGACCTGGAATCACAAGCGTATATTGACTTTTTCTGTTAAAAAGTTTGTCTACATTCTGTCTGACTTCTCCATAAGAACCATGAAGTAGCCTGGACGGATTTCATATCTCCCAACAGGTTTGTAGCCTTTCTCTTTAACAGTATCCAGATTTCTCTCTGAGGTAACGATGAAGTCCTCGTAAGTGTAGAGCAACTTACTGCGATAGGGTATCTCGTAGTATCTGAGATACCATGGAAGAGGCCAGTAATCGTTATTCGGTTCGTAGATGGCACCTTTTTCTCCATTTTCGAGTCTGTGGATGATCTCCTTAGAGAGTTCAACCGCTGAAGGCTGAATCTGGATGTAAATAAGATCCTCACTTGCATCGTTGTAGTTGACATAGGTGATGTGGAGGGAAACAAAGAGTGTTGCGATGGCAACGATGGTTAAAGCCACCCTAAACCCCTTCTGCCTGATCAACCTCTCAGCATACAGGGATCCAAATAGAGCAAGCGGAGCAACGAGATGTACAGTAAGCCAGGGGACCTTATGGGATAGTATGTGGTAGATGACAAAAGATGTGATTAACCAGTAGGCTGAGAAAAGTTCGAGTTTTGAAACTTCCTTTGTCCTGAACCTTCTGTAAAAGTAAGGGAACGACGAAATAGCAAGAGCAATTGGTAGAAATTCATACTGGAGCAGTATTTTTGCGTAATAGTAGATGGGTTTCCAGTGATCCTTCTTTTCATGCATCGTGAACCAGTGTGAGACTGCTCCTACTGTTGCTCTTTCAAGCCCCTCCCAGTCGGCGAAGCCTGCCGTATACAGGGAAACAAAAATTGAAGAAAAAATCAACGCAGATACAACGATCACCCTGAGCTTTTTCACATCCCATTTCGAAATCTTTTCAATCAGGTAACCGAATTTTTTCTCATAAATTCCGCTAAGAAGAATGAAGGAAGAAAGAATGAACGCATAGATGTATCCATTCTCCTTGGAAGTAACCATTATCGCGAGGAAAAGAACGGCTATGTAAATGAAACGCTCCTTTTTGCTTTCAAGATACCTGAAGTAGCAGTATACAACCACGAGGAAAGAGCCGACGAGGATCATATCGTTACGCATGTATCTAGAATAGTAGAGAATCGATGTTGAGAAGATCATGAGAAATACGAAAATATATACTCCGTCGCCTATCCACCTCCTGAAGCCATACGCTGCTAAAATCCCTACCAAACTGAATACAACGGGCACGAGCCTTGCAGTAAACTCAGAATCTCCAAACAATGCAAAAATTCCTGCTGAGGAGAAGTACAGGAATGGTCCATGGAATGCGGGATCATAGGTATACCTGTGTTCTGTCAATAATTCAAAGCTCAAATACGCATGAATGCTTTCATCATGATCCATTGGACGGGCATCGAGCATGAACAACCTCGTTGCGAGAGCTACAATGAGAATTAAGGCAATTATTCTGCCATTCATCAGACCGCGTTTTGATTTTGAATAGAAAAAGATTATGCTAACTACCCACATTACAGCGTTTCAGAGTGATCCCGAAGAAAATTTTCCAGAAGTTACGGTTCTCGAACTCCCACGATATAAATATATAGCATGCCAGACAAGTTTACAGTTAGTGATGATTAGGGAAAAGCTACTGAAGGACCTCAAAGGATATCAGATTGTGGGAAGACATTCTGCTGTAAAGAGCTGTCTCTGGTTAAAGAAATCCATGAGAGATGAAGGAGTCTGCTACAAGCAGAAGTTCTACGGTATTCAGAGCCATCGCTGTCTCCAGATGACTCCAGCCTTGATGTGCAACATGACCTGTATTCACTGCTGGCGCCCCCTCGAATTGCTGCCAAAAATCAGCGGATGGGACGAACCAGAATTCATAGTTGAGGAGAGTATAAAAGCACAGCATCGCCTGCTCAGCGGTTTCCATGGAACGCCTGGAGTTAACAAGGAAAAGCTGAAAGAGGCTTACAAGCCGAATCAGGTAGCCATCAGTCTCATTGGCGAGCCTACATTGTATCCTCGCCTTGATGAACTCGTTGAAGAGTACAAGTCCAGAAATATGACAACGTTCGTTGTCACAAACGGAACTCGCCCTGAGATGGTTGAGAAGATAGACCCATATCAGTTGTATGTCAGCCTGATAGCATACAGCGAGGAAAGTCACCTCACGCTAAATAGACCGGCAAAAAGCTTGTGGGATAGAATAAATGAATCTCTCAAGATTTTGAGCAAAAAGGATGGTAGAACCGCCATAAGGCTCACGCTTATAAAAGGCTACAACATGGATCCAGAGAAATTCGCTCCGCTGATTGATAAAGCTTCGCCAACATACATTGAAGCGAAAGGGTACATGTATCTCGGCTACTCTCGCCTGCGCCTGCCCTCAACTGCCATGCCCGAGCATGAAGATGTCAGAGCTTTCGCAGAGCAGCTTTCGAAGCTTACCGGCTATGAAATCGCAGATGAATCACCAATAAGCAGAGTTGTTTTACTTAAGAGGTGATACTCCTGGACTTTAGGGAACAGATTGAACAATGGAGAAAAATCCTGGAAGAGAGGGAGAATGCCAGAGAGGAATTGCTGAAGCTCACGAGGGAACTTAGAATTAATTCCACAAAGGCTGTTGCAGCTATCCATGCCGGAAATCTGGAAGCTGCCAGAACCTTACTGGACAATGCATCTAAAATTATGGATGAGATCTTCAAATACAGAGAAAGCTATCCTGAAATCTATTTCCCGATTACACACGATGCCACGCAGGAATTTGTAGAGAGCTATGCGTTTTTCCATGTTATCAAAACTGGTAATCTCGATCTCGATTTCTCAGCGTTGAAGGTTGAAGTTCCTGCAATTCTCACAGGTTTGGCAGATCTGGTTGGCGAGTTGAGGAGATATGTTCTCGATCTGCTGCGAAAGGGTGAATTTGAGAAAGCTGAGCACCTTATGGAGATGATGGAGACTATTTACTCAAACCTGCTTACATTTGATTTTCCAAACAAGCTAACACCCAACCTGCGCCCAAAGGTAGATGCTGCAAGATGGATGATTGAAAGAACAAAGTCAGACTTTATCGCTGCAAAGGTTGCCAGTCTCGGAGACAAAATCTCGAACGTTCGTGAATAACAATTTATCACCGGAGAAGTATCCAATCTCCAAAAACCGTTCAATTTAAATCATTCAAATTTCAAAACTCTTATATCTGACTTCGATATGCAATAAAAACGAGAAACTATAAATTCTGTTGCGATCAAACCAGATCAGGAGGTGTTCACCATGTCCGGTGAAGAAATTGAAATAGAATGCCCAAGATGTGGCACAGGCAAACACAAAGCAACTGTTCTCAAAAAGGTTGAGGAAGGTAAGAGAGCTGTGATGGAGGTTCAATGCAAGGACTGCGGAAGTAAGGGAAGAGTAATCATAATCGGTGATCTTGGAATTGAAATTATGGACTTTCCTTGAATTTATTAACTAAATATCTGATTTAACTTCCAATTATTCCAAAGTTCGGTTTTCTTGCTGTCAACCCTAGCGCAACATTGCCCACCGTATCCATCAACATCCGGCAAATTTTTAACTAGTGTATGCACATCCCCATTACATGGCATCAACCACTTTACAAAGTACAGCGTTGCAGCAGGATGAGCCGGAAGTGATAATAGGTCTGGAAGTTCACGTTCAGCTCAACAAGCTTAAGACAAAACTTTTCTGCTCATGTCCGCTTGACTACCACAACAGCGAGCCAAACACACACGTCTGCCCCGTTTGTCTTGGTATGCCCGGTGCAATGCCGGTAGTTAACAAGGAGGCTGTTAAAGCTGCAATAAAGGTTGCTCTGGCCCTTAATGCTGAAATTCA
The DNA here is from genome assembly GCA_964652135.1 of uncultured archaeon. Taxonomy (GTDB): domain Archaea; phylum Halobacteriota; class Archaeoglobi; order Archaeoglobales; family Archaeoglobaceae; genus CAZZAF01. The sequence goes on along the minus strand of CAZZAF010000002.1, from coordinate 96,223 downwards.
GCCATTTACTGTTTTCGACAGAAAAAACTACTTCTATCCTGACTTGCCCAAAGGATTTCAGATAAGTCAGTACGATAAGCCACTTGCCTGGGGTGGTTATGTAACAATAGAAACGGATGAAGGTGAGAAGAAAATAAAGTTGAAGAGAATTCATATGGAAGAAGACCCAGGTAAGCTCTCGTACAAGGGCTCTATTACAACAGCAAAGTACTCTTTGATAGATTATAACCGTTCGGGCGTCCCTCTTCTTGAAATTGTTACAGAGCCGGTAATACATTCCCCCAAAGAGGCAAGACTCTTCCTGAACAAGCTCAGAATAATTCTCGAATATCTGGATGTCTTTGATGGTTCGCTTGAGGGAGCAATGAGAGTCGATGCTAACATTTCACTGCGTGGTGGAGGCAGAGTTGAGATAAAGAACATATCCTCATTCAAAGGTGTTGAGAAAGCCCTGACATATGAAATTACAAGACAGAAAAACCTGCTTCGCAGAGGTAGAGAAGTTCGAAGAGAAACAAGACACTTCGACGAGGTTAACAACATAACCGTGTCGCTGCGAAGCAAGGAAGAGGAACAGGATTACCGCTATTTCCCTGAACCAGACCTAGTCCCAGTTTACACAACAGAGCTTATCGAAGAGGCCAAGGACGCAATTCCAGAGATGCCCGAGGAGAAGAGAGTGAGATTTAGAGAGCAGTACGGGCTGAGTGATGCATTTGCAAAGGTGCTGGTCCTTGATCCAAAGATGGCTGATTACTTTGAAGAGGTTGCCAGAGAGGTTGAGGCTAAACTTGCAGCCAGCTGGATTGTGGATGTTTTGCGAGGAGAGCTGAACTACAGAGACTGGGATTTCAGAATTGCTTATGAGAAGCTCAAACCGTCGGAAATGATAAAACTGCTGAAATACCTCAAAGAAGAGAAAGTCACTGAAAAAGGAGTTGTAGAAGTAATAAGAACGAAGCTCGACGAAGGTGGAGACATCGATGAAATAATAGAGTCAAAAGGACTCTTTGCAATTACTGAAGAGAGTGAAATTGAGAGATTGTGCAGAGAAGCTATTGAAAACAACCCGAAGGCTGTTGAAGACTATCTCAGCGGTAAGAAGCAGGCGCTGAACTTCCTCGTTGGACAGGTTATGAAAGCTACCCGTGGAAGAGCTGATCCAGCTGAAACGGCTGCCATACTGAAAAGATTGCTTGAGACATGAGCTGGCTAATTATAACCGAAAAAGACAATACCGCAAGGAGAATTGCTTCAATTCTTTTCAAAGACGTCAAACAGAGCAGAAAGTACAAAGTTCCATACTACTACTCTCCCTCAAACGACGCATACGTTGTCGGTCTGAAAGGACACATCGTTGAGCTGGATTTCCCAAAGCAATACAACAACTGGAAGAGTGTTCCGCTCAGATCACTGCTTAGAGCCAAGATCGTAAAAAAAGTAACAGCAAAAAACATCGTAAAGTTGCTGGAAGAGCTTGCGAAAAAGGCCACCCGTGTCACGGTTGCTACAGACTATGATAGGGAAGGTGAGCTGATAGGATTTGAAGCCCTAGAGATTATAAAGAAAGTAAATCCCAGAATTAAAGTTGATCGAGCCAAATACAGTGCAATTACTCCATCAGACATTAAAAAAGCCTTTTCCAACCTAACAAGCGTAGATATAAATCTTGCAAAGGCTGCCGAGGCGAGACAGAAGATAGATTTGATATGGGGTGCTGTTCTCACAAGACTGATATCCGTTTCATCGGGCAGAATGGGTAAAGATTTCCTGAGCGTTGGAAGAGTGCAGTCTCCAACCCTCAGGCTTATAGTGGAAAGAGAGAGGGAGATTGAATCTTTTGTCCCTAAGCCCTACTGGGAAATCGTTGCGAAGTTTGAAAAGAATGGAGAGAAGTTTGAAGCAAAACACATAAAGAGATTCCAGAAAAAAGAGGAAGCAGAGGAGGCTTTCGCGAAGATAGGGAAAGAAGCAAAGGTTATAAAGTTCGAAAAGAAGGAAAGAAGAGAATCCCCACCAATACCATTCAACACAACCGAGTTTCTGAGGGAAGCGTCAAAGCTCATGAGCCCAGACAAGGCGATGAATATTGCCGAAACCCTGTATATGAACGGATACATATCCTACCCCAGAACAGACAATACTGTTTATCCCTCGACCCTTAACCTGAAGGCAATTGCGAAGAGTTTTCTCGCAAGCGAATTTAAGAAAGAGGCCGAACTTGTGCTTTCGCAACCTAAGATCGTGCCAACAAGAGGTAAGAAAGAAACGAAGGACCATCCACCCATCTATCCAACAGCTGTTGCATCAAGGAAAGATCTGAGCAGCGATGAGTGGAAGATATACGAGCTAGTGGTAAGGCGTTTCCTTGCAACCCTCGCACCCCCAGCTGTGTGGGAAACGAAATCGGTTAGGCTTGAGTCGAATGGGGAAGTCTTCAGCGCTACTGGAAAGGTTCTCGTCAGTGCAGGATGGAGAAGCATCTACATATACTCCAAAGCCGAAGAAAAATATCTTCCAGATCTATCCCGGGAAGAAATAATCCGAATTTTGAAGAAAAACCTGCTTGAAAAGAAAACAAAGCCACCTTCAAGGTACTCAACAGGTAACCTGATCAAAATCATGGAAAGGTTTGGGCTCGGTACAAAATCAACCAGACATGAAATCATCAAAAAACTGTACAGCAGAAAGTATGTCTACGGTAACCCTCTCCGCCCCACCCAAACAGCTTTTGCTGTTATTGAGGCTCTCAAAAAGAATGCTGAAACAATAACGCTTCCTGATATGACTTCAAAGCTCGAGCAAGAGATGGATGCGATCGCAGAAGGAAAGATGAAGGAAGAACAGGTTGTTGAAGAGTCCATCAGATTCCTTGACGAAATCCTAAGTAAAATGAACATAGATGAACTGGCAAAGAGTCTCAAGGAAGGAGTTAATAAGGATAAAGTTGTCGGCAAATGCCCCGAATGTGGCAAAGAGCTTGTTGTGAGGAAAACAAGAGGGAAAAATTCCAGAAGATTCATCGGCTGTTCCGGCTATCCAGACTGCAACTTCACACTCTCGCTACCACAGAAAGGTACACTTTACATCACAGCCAAGGTTTGTGAAGAGCACGGAATCAAAAAGATCAAGATAAGGACAAAGAGGGGTTACTGGGATCTTGGCTGCCCGTACTGCAACTATCTGGAGTGGAAAAACAATCGCGACAAGAATTCGGATTGAACCTATGGATGGTCAAATCCAGAATTTAGAAAGATAGATAGAAAATCAATCGTTGATACAGATCATGTGCCCCATTTTCTCTTTCTTAGCTTTAAGATACTTCAGATTCTCTTCTGAAGGTTCTACCTCTATGGGTTCTCTCCTAACTTCGAATCCATACTTTTTCAGCTCTTCGATCTTCAGCGGATTGTTTGTCATCAACCTTATCCTCTTAACCCCCAGATCCATTAGAATCTGCGCAGCAATACCGTAACTTCTCAGGTCAGGAGGGAAGCCCAGCTCTATGTTCGCCTCAACAGTATCTTTGCCTTCCTCCTGCAATTTGTATGCTATGAGCTTGTTGATCAAACCTATTCCTCGCCCTTCGTGTCCCCTCATGTATATTACGACACCCTTGCCCTCTTTATCCACCATCTTCAAAGCCCTCTCAAGCTGATCTCCACAATCACAGCGCAGCGAATGGAAAACATCTCCTGTAAGACATTCTGAGTGAATCCTTACGAGAATGTCTCCCTCTGAAACGTCACCTTTGGCAAGAGCAATTATTTCACCAATTGGTGTTTTATAACCAATGGCTTTGAAGACACCATAGAACTTCGTTGGCAGTGTGGCTTCAACAACCCTTTCAACGAGTTTTTCTGTTTTGAGCCTGTGCATTATGAGCTCATTGATGCTGATGGCAGGAAATCCATTCTCTTTTGCAAAATGGATTGCATAGTCTTCGTCAGCAGGCTCGCCCTTTGGAGTCATGAGGATTGAATACACACCTGCAACTCTGAAACCGGCCATTCTGGCGATGTCGAGGCATGCCTCACCAAATGCAGGCCTTTCAAGGACTCCCCCTTCCTTTGCCTCTTCCACAAATATTCTTCCAGGATAGATGATGTCCTCAGGATTGATTCCACCTTCTACAAGACGTTTGATGAAACTGGCTTTCTCCTCAGCGGATGCACCATTCTTCTTAAAATCTATGGGTATGACATTTCCACCATAAAAGCGAAATCTATTCAAACCAAGCTTGGCTATCGTTTTCCAGGGCATTGCAACGCGTATCTCATCGCAGTTTTTCATTAAAATGGCAATCACATCGCCAGAAACAACATCAGCAGGAACAGTGAGAACAGACTTATTCTCATCAAAAATTATGACTGGTACTCCCTGCTTAACGGCTTTGATCAGACTCTCCATAGCGTGGGGGTGGTGAGTGAAACTATATATAATTTTTGAGATGTATCTCAATGTTGCTAAAGGGTGGCTAGTGTATACCATCAAGTTTTTTGATGTCTTCCGGCTTTTTGACTTTCTTTTCTTTCATCTCTGGAACTTCTTCGGATTCAAGCATCTCCTTGTACTCTCCTTCTGTCATCTCTATGGCAAAGCCAACATAACCGCAGTTCTTGCATTTGTACTTTCCAGTATAACCGCCGGTATCGAGGTCCAGATTAGTGGACTTACAGACTGGACAAACAAGAAGTTTGGTCATACAATTTCTTTGTTGTTCGTCTTATTTTAACCTTTGGATCGGCATTATTGGAGAAAACAGTATATATGGCTGTGAAGATTCTCATGTGGTGATATCATGGCCAGATTGCCCAGTGGAAGTTTGAAGATTACGATGGACGAATTTGAGAAATGGCTCAGAGAAAGAGGTTATGACAGGATGATGGGTGAAGAAAACCTGAAACTGTTTCTGGATATAGGTCTGGCTGGTCTGTTTTTCTCAAACAGCACCCTCCTGATAAGCTGCATACTCACCAAACTTGGTCTACCGTCTGAAAGAATTGCAGACAAGGTGAGATTTGAAGTAGGAAGAAGAATAAAGGAAATCAAAGTAAATAGAGATTTTCTGGAAATAAGGTTTTAGCTTTCCCTTTCGACGTATCTTCCCCTCTCTTCAATCTCTTTTGCCCTGTTTATCACGTCTTCAGCCTTCTCATACTCTCTATAGCCCTCTATAAAAGCCTGCTTTAATTCCTCCCAGTTGTCAAATGAAGCTTTCAGGGATTCAAAATAAACGTGCAGATCAACACCCTTCGGTTCGACCCGATCTTCTATAAAAGCGAGCCCGAAATCTATGAAGTAAATCCTTCCACCGCTGAAAATCAAGTTCATAGGAGTTATATCGCCATGAATTATTCCTGCCCCGTGCAGTCTGGCAACCATTCTGCCAATCTCTCTGCTTATCTCCGGACTCATCACATTCTTTACAGGCTCTCCTTTGACTCGTTCCATTACAATTTTATCTCCCTCGATATCCAAAATTATAGGCGTAGGAACTCCGTTTCGTCTTGCAAGAGATATTATCTTCGCCTCAGTCTTCGTCCTTGATTTTCGCAGTATTTCATCAAGCTGCGGAATTCGGTAACGCTTAGGCCTTCTTATTTTTTCAACTATGTCCTCGTATATCCTTACTTCCGCTTCTCCACCAAGATAGATTACTGGTTCGCTTGCCATTTTATCTCCCTTTTTTGTTTGTATTTTAGAGCTTTCCTGCCATAACTTTGATTGCCGGCTAAAAAAGTTTTGCTGAAGTGGATTGTCGGTTGAACACGTTTATAGGAGTTTTTGATGGCGCTAACCATGCCAAGCATTCAGCAGTTAATGTTTTTAATTGATAATGATCTTATTGTAGCACCCAAAAAGTCGGAGGGTTGACAATGGATAAGAACTTGAAGGGTGTGGAGGAATACAGAGAAAAGGCTCTTGAAATTCTGGAGGGCAGAGGTGTAAAGACCCATATCCTTGAAGGGGGAACTGAGAAGCAATTGACCCTGGCGAGAAATGAGAAGGTTCTGGAGAAAATTGGGCTTAAAATGAGAGTCATTCACGAGGATTTCTCGCCTGACATATCGTGCGAGTTTCTGGGCAGGAAAATCTCATCACCAGTCATGCCTGCTCCTCTCTCAGGGCTCGTAAAAACAGCTTCAAAGGATTTCTTCAAAGTGGTTGTAGAAAATTCGAAGAGGATGGGTGTGATCCCGTGGATAGGCTATCCAATTCCCGATAAGATTGAAGATCTTGGAGGAGACTTCATCTGGATCATAAAGCCCCTATCAGACAGAAAGAAAATTGAGGAAGAAATTGAAAGAGCTGAAAAGTGTGGGGCATTTGCCGTTGGAATTGATATCGATTCGGCATCATCCGTAAAAATCTGCTATCAGACTCTTTCATACGGAGGCTTGTCTCCCCTATCCAAAAAAGAGCTTGAAGATCTTGTTTCAATAACCAAGCTCCCCTTCATCGCTAAGGGTGTTCTCAGCGAAGAGGACTATGAACTGGCAGTGGATAGCGGGTGCAAGGCTGTGGTTGTATCAAACCACGGAGGCAGAGTTCTGGATTCTGCAATCTCGCCGCTTGAACTCCTCATGAACCTCGATAAAAGAGTTGACACGGGTGTCGACAGTGGATTCAGAACAGGCACAGATATCTTCAAGGCCATAGCTCTTGGAGCAGACTTTGTTCTGGTTGGAAGACCCATAATTTACGGCGTTGCCGTGGATGAGCAGAATGGAGCCCACAGCATTCTTGAGATCCTCAGCAATGAGTTAAAGAGAACCATGGTGCTGTGCAATACCAGAAATCTGGATGAAATTAGAGAATCGAGGGACAGGGTTCTTGTTATGGGTGCTTTTTAAGTCTGTAGAAAAACCTTATATTTATTTTGACATTTATTTATGTGTGGATGAAAAAAGGATTGCAAGATATATTGACAAGCTTAGGCACATGGAAGAGCGAATTGGTGATGTTGTTAGTTGGATAGATGAAGCAAAAACAGATAAAAAATCACGACTTGCCGTTTACAAAGCTGCACAGGAAGCTATTGAAGCTGCATGCGATGTAGTAGCAATGTTTCTAAAGGATGAGGGCTATCCTCCAAAAGATGATTATACGAACATTCAAAGATGGGGCAAATTAATGGATGAACAGCTATCAGAGTGTCTGAAGGTTGCAAACGGTCTTAGAAACAGACTTGTCCATCATTACAACGGGGTAGATGATAGATTGGCTCTGAAGTCGATAATGGAAATAACCCCATGTCTTGAGAAATTTATAGAGGTGATTAAGTCGTGGCTAAAAAAGAAGATGTAGCAAGAGATTTTCAGTTTTTGAAGGATAAAGTGCTGGCAGTTTTAATCTTCGGTTCCAGCGTAGAAAGAGAAGGTAGGGACATTGATATCTGTATAGTAGCTCCGGGAGGATTTGATATCGAAGAAGTTTACAAAAAGGTAGATGTTGTAGGAAAAAAGTACGATGTCTGGACATTCGAAGAGCTACCACTCTACATGAAAATAGAAGTTATCGAGAACCATGAAGTTGTATTCTGCAAAGACCTGTTGGATCTTTACGAGTACTTCTACCATTTCAGAAAGTTGTGGGAAGACCAGAAATATAGGAATAAACTCAGTAAAGAAGATATCAAACAATTACTTCAGCATACTTGACTAATCCCACCTGATCTCAACTTCCTCAATCCTGAAGTCCGGCTTGACAGCAGATTCTTCGATGGGTGTTTCATATCCATGCTTGTACATGAGCAAACCCAGATACGCGATCATTGCCCCATTGTCGCCCATTAGCTGCTTTGGTGGTGCATAAAACTCTGCATTGCGGTCTTCACACATGATTCTGAGCATTTCTTGCAATCGCTGGTTTGCTCCAACCCCACCAACAAGCAATACCTCATTCAGGTCAAGATATGCAAGCGCTCTTTCGGTCACTTCTGTCAGCATCGCAAACGCTGTCTCCTGAAAGCTGAACGCGACATCCTGCATAGGAACGCCTTCATCGTAAAGGCGCTGTGCAGCCGTGACCATTCCACTGAACGAGAAATCCATTCCTTTGACCACATAGGGTAGTTCATAGTATCGCTCGCCAGATCTTGCAAGCTCTTCAATTTTCGGCCCACCTGGATGCTTCAGACCCATGTGTCTTGCAAGCTTGTCCAGCGCATTTCCAATACCGATGTCAAGCGTTTCGCCAAAAACTCGGTAATAGTTACCTCTCCTTGCTATTACCTGCGAGTTTCCCCCGCTGACGTAAAGCGTTACTGGATTCCTGGCATCAGTCTTCCATCTTCCAACTTCCAGATGTGCCAAGCAATGATTAACACCAACAAGTGGTTTTCTGAGTTTGAGGGCAATAGCCCTCGCAGCGGTAGCAACAACCCTTAAACATGGCCCTAAACCCGGACCCTGAGAAAAGGCAACAACGTCAATATCAGCAGGATCTACTTTTGAAAATATTATTGAAAGAATTTCACCAATGTGCTCAGAGTGGTGTTGAGATGCTTCCCTGGGATGGATTCCTCCTTCTTTGGGAACGTAAGGTCTACCTTCAATAGCAATTACGTCATTCTCGTCGACTACTGCTGCGCTTAGGCTCCACGCGGTGCCCTCAATTCCGAGAGCTATCATCTATCACTTCTTGAATTCAGTGTATCCACATTTCCCGCAAGTGCGTCTGTCTGAGTGTTCTGCCAGGAAAACACCTTCACCGCATCTCGGGCAGAATTTTCTTGTTCTTACAAGCTTGTCTCCCTTAATTTCGTAGAATCTGGATACAACCTCTGCACCCTTTGCCTTACCGCCTTTTCCGCCCTTTGCCATAATTTACTCCTCCTCCGTTTCTTCTTCTCCACCACCAAAGTTGCGTTTTATGATGTGGTCCTCTTCAATAGATCTCAGATCTTCAACACTGTCATAAATCTTAGCATAGCAGTATGCCTCACTTATACCGAATTCCGGCTTGATATAGTCAATTACCACCGTATCGGGGTTTGCATTAAACAGTCCGGCTATTTTCTGCCTCACATCACTCCTTGATGGTGTGGCTCCCTCTTCCTCATATTTCAACCTGAAATAGATCTCCTTTCTTTTAAGGAGCGGATTGTGCTTCTCTTTTTCCACTATTACCTCCATCCATTCACCTCCTTACAAAGCCTGAGTACATCTTCCCCATTATCGTTTACTCTTTCCATCCTTTCCAAGAGTTCGAGTATTAGAATTTTTTTCTCATCGGTTACTCTGAGTGTGACCATGCCTCTTCCCGGTTGACCATATATAATGAGCGAGTTCTGGGGTAGAAAACGAACCAGTGGCATGACGGCCAGATCCTCTTCACCATCAACAACTACTTTCACATTTACACCATCTCTCACATACTCAACAGCTTTTAAAAGAGCTTTAATTAATTCCATTGTAATAAAGCCAGGCGGATTTTTAACAGATATTTCCTCATAATCCTTGCTGAGAGAGTCGATCTCATCAACAATATTTTTCTCAAGTGGTCTCCTTACAGTTCTCCGATCTATAACCAAAATATGGGGTTTTATTCCAGACTTGAGGAAATGGTAGGCAACTATATCTCCCACACATGTCAGGATACTGTATTCCCTAAGCTCCTCTATTTGCCCAATTACATCTGCTCCTTTACCCTCGTAGAGCTTTCCATGAGGTTCCGCACAAACGCTTCTAAGCTCCTCTGTTAACTTCAGCATGTTAGCCTACCTTCAGAGCATATTTTCCTGGGATCTTCACACCCAGTTTCTTTGCGATTTCGCTTTTCTCCGGATCGATTATTATGATATACCCGAACCACTCTTTTGTAAGCTCAGTACTCCCACAGTTCTTGCAAACTGTCGAGTTTACGCTTATGAATTTGCATTTCCTACAGGCAAGCTCAGTCATTAGACCACCTCAAGCCTCTTTGCTCTCTTCAAGCTTCTTTATTTCTTCTTCGATCCACTTAAGATTACCAAGCCACGGCTGCCTCATCGTCAAACCAATCTTGCTTTTCTCTGGTTCTTTCTCCTTCAAGCTCAGTGCGACAACTCTTGCCCTTACCAGGTCTCCCTCAGCAAGAGTCTTCTTTGTCTCCCTGCCTACAAGCCTCTTGTTCTTTTCATCGTATACCATAAAATCGTCCGTTATCTGACTCATGTGAAGTAATGCATCGAGGGGTCCAATTGACACGAAAGCTCCGAATTCTACAACCTCTACAACTTCGCCCTCTACAACCTCCTGAAGTACCGGCTTGAAGGTAATTGCAGTGAACTCGACGTCGAGGTAAACTGCTCCATCACCTTCTATGATTCTACCCTCACCAATATCTATGATATCTTCAATTCCTATGATCATACCATACTCTCTGTCGAGCCTACCCTCAAACTGCTCCCAGAGCAGATCTCTGATGACACTCTCAATATCTTCCCCAAGTCTTGTAGGCGGAACCCTTACAGTATCCTTGACCCTTATCCTGGCGTACATGAATCATCACCAAAATTTTGCAGCATGAAAAAGCGAAGACAAGGCAATATAAATTTAACCTTCCCTTGGACGCGGTTCTAAATATACTTTAGCAACATTAGTTATAAAAAGTAATCGATTGTTGGACACATTAGCAGTACGTGAAAAACCCCCTACCACATGATTCACAAAAGATTTTTAATCTCCAAACATCTGTGCCTTTGGTGGTTCAATGTCTGGCAAAGCTAGCAATCCAACGTTCTCCCCATTCGAAATAACTCTGCTAAAGTCTCTTGACGTCGGTAAGAAATATCAGGTTGATGAGGCAGCAAAGACCTCTGGAATGAGTAGAGATGCCGTTCTCAAAGCAGCCTACCTCCTGCAAGAGAAAGGATTTGCTGAAGTGGAGACTGTCACATGGACAGAGTACATGCTGAGCAATGAGGGCAAAAGATATCTCAGTGAAGGTTTGCCAGAAGAGAGGGTTGTTGCTGCACTTGAGGCAAGAGGGGGAGAAGCATCAATTCAGGAACTTGAAAAGGAGATCGGCAAGGAAGAGGTAAAGATAGCGCTCGGATGGCTGAGAAGGAAAAAAGCCATTTCAATCGATAAAGGAAAGATAAAGCTCACTGGAAAGGCTGAATTTAAGGAGAAAGAATTACTCAGGCTAATTGCTGAGAAAAAATATGAGGAGATCTCCAAAAACGAGATCAAAAACCTGCTGAAGAGAAAGCTCATTGTTGTAGAAGAGAACAAGGAAATCTATGTCAGAATACTCAAGAAGCCTGATGCAGAGATAAAAGATGTAATAGCCGATCTAACCCCCGAAATTCTGATCTCAGGAAAATGGAAGGACAAGGAGTTTCTGAAGTATGATGTCAGAATTCCTTCAAGGGAAATTTTCATTGGAAAAATGCATCCATATGAGCGCATAATAAGAGAATGCCGCAAAATCTTTCTCGAAATGGGCTTTGTGGAGATTAAAGGTCATTACGTCCAGCCTGCCTTCTGGAATTTTGATGCCCTGTTCCAGCCGCAGGATCATCCTGCAAGGGAGATGCAGGATACATTCTATCTCGACAAATACATCGATCTTGAAGGTGATGAGGTAGAAAAAGTCAAAGCGACGCATGAAAACGGCTGGATTACTGGCTCGACTGGCTGGGGAGGAAAGTGGAGTATTGACAAGGCCAGACAGCTCGTTTTGAGAACACATACAACTGCAATCACCATTCATTACCTTGCAAAGAATCCTGAGCCACCCGTCAAAGCCTTCTGTATTGATAGAGTTTATCGCCGTGAAACAATCGATGCTACGCATCTACCAGAATTTGATCAGCTTGAAGGAGTTGTTCTGGATGAGAATGTTGGTTTCAAAGATTTGCTGGGATTGTTGAGAGAATTCTTCCTCAAGATGGGTTTTGAAGATGTCAGATTCAGGCCGGGATACTTTCCCTACACAGAGCCAAGTGTTGAGCCAGAGGTGTACGTTGAAGGGCTTGGCTGGGTAGAGCTTGGTGGAGCGGGAATATTCAGAAAAGAAGTTGTTCAGCCTCTCGGCATAAAGGGTAAGGTTCTCGCATGGGGTCTCGGTATTGGAAGACTTGCGATGCTCAGGCTTGGAATGAAGGACCTCAGAAGGCTCTACCTGCCAGATATTGGCTGGCTTCGTACTCTTCCGGCAATAAAGAGGTGATTGCATGCCCGTCGTAACGCTTTACTGGGATGAGCTTGAAAGACTCGTGGGAAAAAGCAGAGATGAGATCATCCAAAAGTTACCCATGCTCGGATGTGACATCGAAAGGATTGAAGAAGATCACATAGATGTTGAATTCTTCCCGAACAGGCCAGATTTATACAGCGTTGAAGGTGTAGCCAGAGCTTTAAGAGGATTTCTGGACATAGAGCACGGTTACAAGAGTTATGACGTAAAAGAAGGAAACTGGAAGATCACTGTTGATCCCTCCGTTCTTGAAGTAAGACCCCGAATTGTTGGCTGTGTGGTGAGAAACCTTACGATAACGGATGAAGTTATTCGCTCACTGATGGAAGTGCAAGAAGATCTGCACTGGACGATAGGCAGGAATAGAAGAAAGATGGCAATAGGTGTGCACGATTTAAGCAAGGTTTACTTCCCGCTGAAATACACTGCCGTTGATTCATCATTTTCATTCATTCCTCTCGATTTCGATAAAGAGATGAGCGTAGAGGAAATACTAAAGGATCATCCAAAAGGTAAGGAATACGGCTTCATTCTTGAGGGCAAAGACAGATACCCCATGATTGTCGATTCAAAGAATGAAGTCATCTCATTCCCGCCAATAATCAATGCTGAAAAAACAAGGGTTACAGAGAAGACAACTGATCTCTTCATAGATGTGACGGGCTTCGATGAGAATGTTGACAAAGCTTTGAACATCCTTGCCACAATGCTTGCAGATAGAGGCGGCATTGTTGAGAGCGTCGAAGTGATTTATCCTGACAGAAACATCAGAACACCCAATCTGGATGCAAAGAAGATGAAAGTGTCCAGAGAGGAAATCGATGCTCTTCTCGGCTTTAGGCTTAGCGAAGAGGATATCAGACTTGCACTGGAAAGAATGAGATTTGGTATCGAAAACATTGACGAAGAAAGTGTTGAGGTGCTAATACCACCTTACAGAGCCGACATAATGCACGAGTGGGATATCATCGAAGATATCGCAATCGGATATGGCTACGACAGAATAAAGCCGGAGTATCCGCCAACGAACACCATCGGTATGACCCACCCATGGAATGAAATCAGAGATATTGCAAGGGAAGTGATGATCGGACTGGGATACCTTGAGGTAATCACATTCACCCTGACAAACGAAAGGGTTCAGTACCAGTATATTAGGAGAAAAGGCGAGGCATGGAAGGATTATACACCCGTAATGCACCCGCTAACTGAAGATCACACCATTATAAGAACAGACATACTGCCAAAACTGCTTGAGCTTCTATCTCTCAACAAGCACCATGTAATGCCCCAGCGCATCTTTGAAGTAGGTGACGTTGTTGTTAACATGAAGAACAGACTTAGACTTGCCGCATGTTCAACCCACGCAAGGGCAAACTTTGCTGAGATCAGGAGCGTTGTTCAAGCAGTAATGCGCGAGCTTGACATCGAATGGGATGTTGAGGAAAGCAGCGATGAAGCTTTCATAGAGGGTAGGAGAGCAGACATAATAGTAAACGGACAAAAGGTCGGAGTCTTTGGAGAGATACATCCAGAGGTGCTAGAAAAATTCCAGCTTACCACGCCTGTTGTAGGATTTGAGATCGACCTATCGATGCTCTTTGATACTGGTGAAGTGCTTTAATTTTTATTTTTAAGTTTTATTAGCTTTAATGTATCTACGCAGTTAAAAAAGTGCCAAAATACAAAAAAGTCAATCAGCTTTCTGGCTTGCTTTATACAGCTCTTTGCTGAATTCTACAAGCCCACCCTTCTCCATGATATTTCTCAGAAATTCTGGGATTGGTCTTATTTCGTATTCCTCGTTCTTGGTCTTGTTAATGATGACATTTCTCTCGTAATCTACCTCCAGTTCATCCCCATCATCTATTTTATCGGTATCCTTGCATTCAAGCACCTTCAACCCGATGTTTACAGCATTCCTGAAGAATATTCTTGCATATGATTTTGCCACAACAGCCTCAATCCCCGTTGCCTTCAAAGCTATTGGGGCATGTTCTCTGCTACTACCACATCCAAAGTTCTCGCCAGCAACAACAAAATCACCCGGTTTTACTTCCTTCGGAAATTCAGGGCGGATGTTCTCAAAAACGTGCTTTGCAAGTTCTTCGGGTTCATTGATGACAAGGTATTTTCCCTGAATTATTACGTCCGTATCGATATCATCGCCAAATTTCCATGCTCTGCCCATGAACTCTGCATCACATTTCAGCTTTAAAAGATTAACTGATTTCAAACTAAAAATGTGTGCATCCAAGTTTACATTATGAGGAGTCGGGATGCGACTTGAATCAGTAAAAATATTTAACTGCCAGATGTTTACCAGATCTCGGATGAGAGTATACAACACCTTCACAAAGAAGGAAGAAGAACTCAAGCTTGGAAAAACTGTAAAAATGTACGTTTGTGGGATAACTGCCTATGACTACTCTCATATTGGTCATGCCCGCTGCTCCGTTTTTTTCGACGTGGTAAGGCGATATCTGGAATATAAAGGTCATGAAGTCATTTACGTGCAGAATTTCACCGATGTCGATGACAAGATTATAAGGAGGGCCGTTCAGGAAGATAAAACACAGAAGGAGATTGCTGAGAAATTCATTGAAGAATATCTCAAAGATATGGAAGCTTTGAATGTCAAAAAAGCAGACTACTACCCAAAGGTCACCGAGCACATTCAGGATATTATTGAAGCTGTGAAAAAGCTCGTTGAGAAGGGTTACGCATACGAAGTTGGCGAGGAAAACAAGGATGTTTACTTCCACGTTCCGTCATTCCCGCAGTACGGTAAACTTTCTGGAATGAGTATTGACGAATTGAACAGACACAGAATTGAACCGGATCCAAGAAAGAAAGATGTAAAAGATTTTGCTCTCTGGAAGGCTGCTAAGGAAGAAGATATCAAAGCGAAGGCTGTTTTTGAGTCGCCATGGGGATTGGGCAGGCCAGGATGGCACATTGAATGTTCCGTTCTTGCAACAAAGTATCTCGGTGTTCCGTTTGACATTCATGGCGGTGGTAAGGATCTGATTTTTCCGCATCACGAAAACGAGAGAGCCCAGAGCTATGCGCTTTACGATGTTGAGCCTGTAAGATACTGGATTCACAACGATTTCGTTACGATTAAGGGAGAAAAGATGAGCAAGAGTCTTGGAAACATCATCAGAATTAGAGATGTACTGCAGAAATACGATGGCGAAGTTGTGAGGTATTTCCTGCTTACAGCCCACTACAGAAGCTCTCTGGACTACAGCGAGGAGGCTCTTGAAAGAGCTAAGAGATCTTATGCCTCACTCAAAACTTCACTTGAATCTCTAGACATGGAGATCGCCGCATGCAAAACGTTTGGATGTACCCGCGAAAACTCAGGATTTCAGCCAGAGAAATTCGTTGTTAAATTTGAGGAAGCAATGGATGATGATTTCAACATACCAAAAGCTCTGGCAGTTCTCCATGAATTCTCGACAGAGATAAACAAGATGGTGAATGAAGGGAGAGGTAGCGTTGAAGAGCTTGAAAAAACGTTGTCTACTTTCCTGAGGCTCTGTGGAATTCTCGGACTTTTCGAAAGATATGAAAGAGTCCCGTTGCTCGATGAGCAGCTTGCTGAAATGATAAAGAAGAGAGAAGAGGCAAGAAAGCGGAAGGACTTCGCCACAGCAGACTCTATAAGAGACAAATTCAGAGAGTTGGGCTATATACTGATAGACACTCCACGCGGTACAAGATGGAAGCGTGCTTAAATTTTAAAATTGTCTTCACCTCCTATCGGTTCAATATCTTCATTTTCCACATCTTCCTCTGAAACTTCGAGCCATACGACTGCAATGCCCACAATTACAGATGCCACGAATAGTACAGCATTGTGATGCCATAATACACTAAAGAAACCAAAGAATGACTCAACCATGACTTTTACGGCATTCCATATGTTTCCACTAGATATGCAGGCCCTCATGAATGGAAAGGGCAGTGAAAAGATCCTGCTGTTAGTTTCCAAGAATATTGAAGATGAAAAGGCTGTGGCCAGCTCAGCGGAAATTATGCTGGATAGAAAACCAAAGGAGAAAGGCAAAACTGCTCTTGAATAAATCTCCCACGTGGCCAGTAGAGCTATACAAAACCCAAGTAGGGCTGCAATTCCAAATGCCTCTCCAGATTGGGTCAGGCTGGAAGACACACCTCCAACCAGAAAAGCACCGATAAAACCCAGACTCAGAAGAGTGAACACAGACAGTGTGACGAAGAGCATGAAGGACGAGAGAATGAATGACATGGGGGGATTTGATGTTATAGCACTTGGATCAATAATCAGAAGTAGTACGCCAAGAGCAACGCTCCCGTATATCACATACTGCACCAACCTCCGGAAAGACATGTAAGCCAGTATGAGAAAAAGCAAGATTACAATCCATACCGGTATAGATACAGAATAAAGACCAAGTCTACTTGCAATCTTATTATTTTTCAGAAATATAAGAATTGAAACAAATATCAAATAAGCAAGAATAGTAAATACAAATTTGTTTTTTAGGATTATTTGCGAGTATTCCACAAAGATATTATTTTCGAAAATATTTCTCACTATTTCACCTTCTAAATCTTTCTATTATAGTGTAATATTACAATTAAATAACTTTCGAAAGTTGTAATTACTAGTAAATTAAATAAAATAAAAATTATAAATTTAAGCTAAGAAATATCTAGATATGTAGTATTAGCCCATACTGGTAAATAACAAAAACGGGAGCCTACAATCAGACGGTTTTTTAAAAAATAAACTACAGTACAAGGAATGTAATCTCAGGTGGTCGGTTCAGCGAGAATTGCTCTTTCACCAACTCTGAAGAGATACACCCACCTTTCCCCGCTCAACCCTTCTTCAAGTTTCTTCCTGACATTCCAGTATTCAGAAGGGTTTAGAGAGAAACGAAGTGTTACCTTGGCTGCATTTACATCCCTCAAAGTGCTTTTGATTGTGCTGGTCTCAAACTTTACAACCTTTAAAACGTTGTATCTTCTCAAAAACGTAGAATCCACTTCCTCATCCGAGGAAAGCAATGTCCTTCTTTTGTCGGAGTAAATGATCCCTGCACTGAAGTTCAGCTTACCAAGGAGGTTTGGAAGTAGCTCAGCTTTCATTATAGTCGGATCCACTTCATAAAGGATTGATTCAATCCTGGACGTTTTCTCAGGATCCATTGCATCATCCAGATTCGTGACTCTCTCGCGAGATGGGAGAGAAATTGCAGAAACTTCACATTCAGCAAGCTCACCCATGTACAAGGCCAGTCTGTTAAGCCTGAAGTTCAGAGATGTATACTCCTTCTCACCTTCCAGCGGGATTCTCTCCGGAGGCATTTGTGGTGGAAGTTCGAAGGCTATATTCTCCGTTACCCTGAGATACTTTTCGTGAATGAGAATCGGATTGGGCTGTAGGCTTTCAAGGGTTCTGACTTCTTCCTCCGGAGGTCTTGCGGGATCTGAGAACACAATATCGGCATCTTTGACTTTATCAACAACCTCGTCGCTCAACGCATCTCCTGTGATTATCTCTATATTCTTGAGGCCAAGTGCCTTGGCGTTTAGTTTCGCAAACAGAGCTCTTTTCTTGTCAATTTCAACTCCATATGCTTTATTACACTTCATTGCAAAGAAGATGAGCTGAGCGCCTACACCACAGCTAACATCCGCTATTGTATCACATTTGAGCCTATCTGCTCTGTATTCGGCGACTATTTTAGGTGTTGAATATCTTAATCCGATCTCATCAAAATACAGCTTATCGGCAAGTTTACCAAACTTCTCCTTTGCTCTAATCCTACATCTGGCAATTTCGTAGATGTCTTCCGGTGGAAGCCTGCCTCTTTTTAGCTTCTTCAGTATCTTATCCTTTGAATATCCTTTCCTTATGAGTTTTAGCGCCTTTAAAACCAGTTTCTCGCTCATTCAATCAACTTTCAACTTTTCTTTTTCTTTATTACCACAATATCTCCAAGCGTTGGAGTGAGGTTCCCCTTCTTCATATCAACCTTTACTTCAGGAACCTTCTCCCTCAGTTTTATATTAAACAGCCTCTCGAGTTTATCTATAACCTCCGGCTCTGGTGTAATCTCAGCATTTTCAATCTTTCTTATTAGAGATTCCTTCTCCTGAATCTTCTTGGCAAGATCTTTCTGGCTCCACCCTCTCTTCTCTCTTTCTCTTTTTATGATAATGTGGTAGTCGTCAAGCAGCTCCTCAACAAACTCAATTTTAGAGGGTGTCTGCTTTTTCTTAATAAGAACCTTCTTGACGCCTTGCTGAGACACTCTCGAGACGGGTTTGGCAACACCGAGGTCTTTGCAGCGTGCACAAACAGTAACCTCACTTCCCTCAATTATAACCTTGAACTTCTTTCCCTTAATTTCTCTGCCACACACCTCACATTCCATATCAATTCACCATTGCGCCTGTTCCAATAACTTCTTATACTCTGGGTTCGCTATATATATTTGGAGGTTCCGAAGTGGGAAGCGAAGATATCGAAACAAAAGATGCGAAGGGTAATATGGATATTTCGGAATACTTGATGGACAGATTAAAGCAGCTCGAAGAAGAATATATCCGACTTAAAGAACTCTATCGTAAACTTGAAGATGAAAAAAGATTTGTTGAAAGCGAAAGAATTCGCTATGAAAGAGAGGTTAGAAGACTAAGAAGTGAGATTGAAAGATTGCGTTCACCACCCTTACTTGTAGGTGTAATTTCTGACGTGCTTGAAGATGGTCGTGTAGTTGTCAAGAGCTCTACCGGACCAAAATTTGTTGTGCACACATCCCAGCATATTGATAAAGATGAACTGAAGCCAGGGGTTAGGGTTGCAACGAACCAGCAAACCCTGGCTGTTGTCGGCGTTTTGCCCCCTCCAAAGGATCCTCTGGTATATGGATTTGAAATCGAAGAAAAGCCAAAAGTTAGTTATTCAGACATAGGCGGTCTTAACAGACAGGTAGAAGAAATTAGAGAAACAATTGAACTTCCTCTCCTCAAGCCCGAGTTATTTGAGGAAATCGGAATAGAACCACCTAAGGGAGTCCTGCTTTACGGACCGCCAGGTACTGGTAAGACAATGCTTGCCAAGGCAGTTGCTCACCACACAAATGCAACGTTCATACGTGTTGTTGGAAGTGAATTCGTTCAGAAATACATAGGAGAAGGTGCAAGACTTGTAAGAGAAGTGTTCCAGCTCGCAAGAGAGAAGGCTCCATCAATAATATTCATCGACGAGCTTGATGCGATTGCCGCAAGGAGAACTGGAAGTGATACCAGTGGCGATAGAGAGGTTCAGAGAACTCTAATGCAACTGCTTGCCGAGATGGATGGTTTCGACCCACGAGGAGATGTCAAAATAATCGGAGCTACAAACAGAATAGACATTCTCGACCCCGCAATACTGAGACCGGGTAGATTCGACCGCATTATAGAGATACCGCTACCATCGTTTGAGGGTAGAGTGCAGATATTCAAGATCCACACAAGGAAGATGAAGATCGCCGAAGATGTTGACTTCAATGAGCTTGCAAGACTTTCAGAGGGTGCAAGTGGAGCAGATATAAGAGCAATTGTCACGGAAGCAGGAATGCTTGCAATAAAAGAAGAGAGGCCTAAGGTTACAATGAAGGACTTCCTGAAGGCCATAGAGAAAGTTCTAAAGAAGGATACAAGATTATCCGTAGAGACAAAGGGAGTAATGTTTGTATAGCCCGCTTCGGAATCTCCACCAATTTTTATTTTGATTTTATTCTGTTTGAAAGCTGTTCTTACTAGCTTTTGATTATAAAAGAGGTAGGAAACAAGGAGATAAACCTTATTCGGGCTTATCCACTCTCATATCCTTGACGTAGACACCATCACCCTCCTCAACATACCCGACAATTCTTCCCTCGATTTCTTTCTCGAGCTTCTTGGCCTGCTCTTCTGGAAGTATAATGGCAAAGCCCATACCCATATTGAATGTTCGGTACATCTCATCGTCGTCGACCTTACCCAGCTCCTGAATGAACCTGAATATCTTTTGAGCCGGTAAGGGATCAGTGATGTTAAAGCGAACATTCTTCAATCTCTTGAGGTTGAGAACACCACCACCAGTTATGTGTGCCATGCCGTGCACGTCGTACTTCTTAAGAATTCCAAGAACTTCAATGTAAATGCGTGTTGGAGTTAATAATTCCTCACCTATGCTCTTCCCGTTTTCAAATTCATCAGTATAGCTCAATCCTGCTTTTTCGATTGCTTTTCTTGCCAGAGTTAGTCCATTGCTGTGTATTCCACTGCTTGGTATTCCAAAAATCACGTCTCCTGGCTCAATCTTATCGCCCGTAATTATCTTATCCTTTTCAACAACACCAATTACCGTTCCGGCTAGATCGAAGCCTTTTATCATATCCGGCAGAGTTGCCGTTTCACCACCAACAAGCGTAATATTTGCGATTTTGCATCCCTCTTCGAGTCCTGCCGCAATCTCAGCCATTATTTTTTCATCCGGTCTTTCGGCTGCGATGTAGTCAACCATAGCAACAGGTTCAGCCCCTATTGCTATCAGATCATTAACATTCATCGCCACACAGTCAATCCCGATTGTATCGAATTTACCGAGTGCTTCAGCAATCAGTATCTTGCTACCAACACCATCCGTTGTTATGGCAACACCAAACATTCCAAAATCCAGAACGCTTGCGTAATGCCCCGTCAGAATGGGCTGCCCGAATCCCTTCTTTACATGCTTTATCCTGCTGATGAGAGCCTTTACAGCTTTCTCTTCCTGTTTAATGTCAACCCCAGACTTTGAATAATCAAGTTTCTCCGTCATCATTTCTCGTAGGCATTTGCAATTAAAAAGCTAATGGTTTAAGGGATACTTCAAAAAAGCGGATAAAAATGCTTCCAGATGGAACAAAATACGCAAGATAGCAATACTTAAGGATTACAGGTTATCCATAGGAAAAGAAATAAATATGAGAAAATAACTGAAAGTTTAGATTAAAATAAGAATCATATATAACTTTACACTGGATGCTACTGTAATCAGCCAAACCTGAATGAAAAAATAACATGAAACAATTAAATGGGTGGACAAAAATGAATGATACAATCAAAAGAGAGCGGCGAAGGAGCTATTTCTTATTTTTCCTGATAGGTGTACTGTCTTTCCTCATTGGCTTCTTTGTAGGAGAGGGATTTTTAGGGCTAGCAGGAATTTTCGAAATATTATTTATTTTACTGGTCTTTTTTATCCTGTTTGGTACAGGGCTGTACATTTCTAAACAGAGATCTCTTGGTTTCGCATTTAAAGCGTTTACCATCTCCTTCATTGCTCTTTTCCTAATATTTGCTGCCGTTTTTACATGGAGCGCTCATGAGCACTACTATGCGAAGTCGATACACGTTCGTAAATTGCACGATAAGCCCAGTGAGTACGTCAATATAACCGAGGAGGAGTTAAACGAATACCCGGCACTCAAAAAAGCAATAAAAGAATGCATAGAATTCAATAAAGATAGTTGCTGGATAAATGTGCATCCCGATGAATGGAAGCGAACAATAGATTTTATCAACGAAAAAGGTTCTAACATCATCAAAGTCGGAAATGAGTACTACGAGATTGGATTTGCCACGGCCTGAGAAAGCAGAAATGTAATGAGGGCGAGGATTGAATGTTCAATAGTTATTAAAAAACAAAAGATTAAAATGTCAAGAAAGAAGAAATAATGGACGTGTTATTCTTGAGATTTCAAATCAGCTTTCCTTTTCCATCTCTTTCAGCTTCTCGTACAGTTTTGGAACAAAGAGTCCAACGTCAGTAACGTCTCCTATAGCCTGAGCCGTTCCACGATCCATGAGCTTCGTTACTGTGGCTGGATTGATATCAACACATATCGTCTTGACTGTTGAGGGCAGCAGGTTGCCGACTGCAATTGAGTGCAGCATCGTGGACAGCATTATCACCATGTCAATATCCCTTAGGGCTTCCTTCATCGCCTTCTTGGCTTCCATGACATCCGTTATTACCTCTGGCAGAGGGCCATCATCTCTTATCGATCCTGCAAGAATAAACGGAACATTATTCCTGATGCATTCGTACATTATTCCGTCCTTGATCAAACCTTTCTCAACAGCCTTCTTTATTCCACCGGCTGCAATCACCTTGCTTATTGTATAGAGGTGGTGTCTGTTTCCTCCTGGCACTGGCCTTCCGGTCTCTATATCCATTCCCAATGATGTGCCGAATATTGACAGTTCAATATCATGGACTGCCAACGCATTTCCTGAAAGAAGGAGATCAACATAACCATCCCTTATCATCGATGCAAGCGCAAACCTTGCGCCGGTGTGGTCCACCGCAGGACCAGCAACAACGGCAATTTTACCGCCATTTTTCTTGAGATCTATTATCTCACGGGCAATTATCTCAATAATCTCCTCTGTAGGTCTTTCAGAGGAGACATGTCCGCCCATGAACTGGAAGTGCGAAACTTTCCTCGGCCTCTCTGGTGGTACGACTCTGACACCTTTGTCCCCTACAACGATCAGATCTCCCTTTTTAACCTCGCTGAGAAATATACAAACAGCCTTACCATCCCTAATCGCGATAATCTTGTCCATTCCAATGTCTTCAACGGGTAACCATTTGCCCTTGTAGTTTACAAATGTAGGATGATTCGTTGTGACATAGAAATTATCCGGAAGCACTTTATCGGCTGGAGCAGGTTTAACCTCTACCTCCTCAGCTTCTGGAATTCGACCTCCAAGCTTGTGGAGTTCGTGAAGTATCTTTTTGAGATGTTCTTCGTCTTTCCCAATTACAAGCAATCTTGCATAGCTGTAGTCGGTCTTTTTCTTGCCCACTCTAAACTCCAATATCTCAAATTCTCCATCGAGATCGAGTATGGTATCCAGTACCTTCGGAAATATCATCGAATCTATCAGATGTCCCTCAAACTCGAGTTCCCTCGCAGCGTTCAAAATTCTCGCCTCCCTTTATTTTGAGATAGTTTTCGAGATATGCCTTAGATTCAAGAATTGCCTCACTATCTCTAACCTCAAGCGTAAGAAAACCATCATAATTTGACAGAGGAAGAATATCGAGATCGACACAACCCTTACCTAGGGTAAGATGTCCATCGATACTACCATCGTTATCATGCAGATGAATATTAACAACCCTGTCAAAGTTTTCAAGAAACAGTTCATGCCCACCCTTCACATTATAATGTCCAATATCAAATGTCAGACTGAGATCAGTATTTTCGAGTAAATATTGAATTCCCCTCTTCAACGATTCATCCAGCCCGATGGTATTTTCGAGAGCTAGAATCGAGCCGTAGCGTTTTACAAACGGATACATTTCAGAGACAAGCACCTTGTAGTTGTGTTCGGAATATAGCTCTTTTTGGAATACAAAGCCCCTTGCAGTTATAAACCCGGGATTCCACCCTACATGGAATGTTACAACCTCTGCCTCACACCTTTCCGCAAAATATACAACCCTTTCTAGCTCCTCGTAGCTGGCTTTTCTCATCGATCTACTTATGGACAGAAAATTTGTGCTTACTGCCGGTGCATGTATGAGGACATCAATATCATAGCTCCCTTTGAGCTCAAGGATTTCAGTGTAATCCAGATTGTCCGGGCTGAAATAGGGATGATCCATGAGTATTTCGATGTGCGAAAAACCGTTTTGAGAAACGAACTCAAACGCCTCCTTTACTTTATGACTAATATCGGGTTGCGTACCGATTTTCATGGCTCCACCATCGTTCCTATCCCATCTTTCGTAAACAGCTCAAGCAAAATCGCATGCTCTTTTGAGCCATCTATTATATGGGCTCTCTCCACTCCATCTCTGAGTGCTGTTAACACAGCCTCAACCTTCGGAATCATTCCACCCTTCAGTTTCCCTTCCTCAAGCATTTTCTCAAGGTCATCTGCTTTAATTCTCGAGATGAGTGAGCTTCTATCGTTCACATCGGCAAGAATGCCGGGGACATCTGTGAGCATTATGAGCTTTTTAGCCTTTACTGCTGCAGCGATGTTGCCTGCAACAAGGTCGGCATTGAGGTTATAGGAGTTACCCTCAAGATCAGCTGCAACAGGTGAAACAACAGGAATGAATCCATTCTCCATTAATATCTGCAGGAGTTCGGGATTCACGTACTCCGTCTCACCAACATAACCAAGATCGATTATTACTTCCTTGTCTCCCTCTCTCTTCCTGACTTTTTTCTTTCTGGCTACAACGATCAATCCATCCTTACCACTTAGCCCAACGGCCTTTCCACCATTCCTGATAAAAGTCGTGACTATCTTCGAGTTTATCTTGCCATCCAGAACCATTTCAACAATTTCCATCGTTTCACGATCTGTAACTCGCAGCCCGTCTATAAATTTTGGTTGTATTCCGAGTTTCTCCATCTTCTCCGTGATTTCAGGTCCACCACCGTGAACAATGATCGGTTTTATACCCACGAAGTAAAGGAGAAGAATATCCTTTATCGTGTTTTCCAGAATCTCCTCACTTACCATTGCATGCCCGCCTATCTTTATGACCATGCATGAGCCGTGAAAATCCCTTATATATGGCAGAGCTTCAATGAGCACCTGCACTTTTTCCATGTTGCCCAGTTCAACGGCAGAGATAAAGCTTTTTCTATATCCAAATGTCCTGCCAAATCGTATTCAAGATGCGCTCAATAACCTAAAAAAGGGAGATAATACCTGCAGGCGAATCAGAGAGATGTTCACAATCATTTGTTCATAATGCGGTCTGCTACCCTCATAACTCTCACGATAGAAACCCGTTAACAACGAGTGCCGATTACGGAAGAAAGCATATGAACCGTTAAAGGTATATAGTTTACAAGCCCTCCATTCTGCGGGTGCAAGCATGAGTGAAGAATGTGAATGCACGGCAAAATCAGCTATAAGAGCAATAGCAAATGAACTGTTAATCAGAAATCAGGATAAACTCACGTCAGAGGAGATCAAGAGCTTAGAGGATATTAAAGATGCAAACGAGTTTCTGATTAAGGTTATTGAGAAGGTTACCAGTAGAGAATCACTCGATCTACTCAGACACCTCTGCGTGCTGGAGGACGGAATCGATCGTGATCTCTTAGAGGGCGTATACGGAAATGTCTATGAAAACATTAAAGATCTTCTGGATGAGCTTATCAGCGCTAATATTCTCGAAGCTCATGGCTCAAAGCTTGTATTTGCATTTGATCAGATAAAAGAGGAGTTAAAGGAGGATAAGGAAGATTATCACAGAATTGCAGTTCAATACTACGAAAAGAAAATGGAGAGAGAAGGGAAGTCGAGTGATGACCAAATTAAACTCATATCACATTGTCTCAAGGCTGGAGATACCAAACGAGCGCTTGAAATCTTTCTCGAACTGAGTAGCGAAGCTACTGGTAGGGTTGACAAAATTATTGAGATTGGAGAAGAATTACTTAAAGTTGCTGACTACGAAGACAAGGGCAAAGTTTTGAGAAATCTTGGAAATCTCTGTTTTGATAGTAGAAAGGCAAAAGAGGCTGAGAAATACTATTTGGAGGCAATAGGGATTTACATTGAGCTTTCAAAGAAGAATCAAGAATACATGCCCGATCTTGCCAAACTCCTAAACAACATCGCCAACCTCTACAGCCTGTTGAAAAAGTATGATGAGGCCGAAGAGAACTACCAGTGGGCTGCAAGACTTTTCAGGGATCTCGACATGCTTCCAGAACTTGCCATTACCCTAGACAATCTGGGAATACTCTATATAGACATAGACAAGCTTGAGGAGGCAGAAAATACACTGAAAGAGGCGTTTGCTATAAGAAAAGAGCTTGCAAAGAGTGATCCCAGCCAGCTACAAAGCCTTGCCATGACGCTCAACAACCTCGGAGTGCTTTACAGAAAGATGAAGAAATTTGATAGGGTTGAAGAATGCTACAACTATGTCCTGAAGATTTTCAAAGAGCTTGCAGAGAAAAGCGAGGAGAACATAGTCCATCTTGCAGCAACGCTAAACAACCTCGGTGCATTATATATAGAGACTGACAGGGTCGAAGAGGGTCTGAAATACATTGGTGAGGCACTGGAATACGAAGCAATGCTGCCACCCGACCTGAAAATAAAGTGTTACCTCTTGGCAGGAAAAGGTCTCGAAAAGCTGGGAGATACTGAAAGAGCTGCTGAACTCTATATGAAGGCTGCATCACTTTCCTTTACAATGTTCAGACAGTATGGATACAGGAGCATCAACTTCATCCACTATCTGGAGAAGGTACAAGAGATTGCAAGTGGAGAGCTAAAAGGCGATGCAATACTGATGAAGAATGCAATCATGAAGCTCTACTACAAACGTGACGTGGACTTTCCAGAAGTAGAATGCAGCAAGAGAGGTCAGATTATACTCAAAGCAGCAAGAGGCATGGATGTTGGAGACTTTTACACTGGCAGCGAAGAAGATCTGGCTGCATATATTCTGGCAATGGACCTGCTTGCACTTCCAGGTAAATAATCTTTTAACATTTTTCCATCTTAAAATTTCCCAAAGCTACTGCAGAATATGGATAAACAAAGGGGTAAAACCCAGAAATTCCTGAACGACTAAACCCTAAAATGAAATTAAAAAAACGTTTCAAAAAATTTCAACACCTCCCACTCCAAGCCAGGAGACCAATTTTCTACGATGAAAAGATTGAGAGGCTACATGAAGCTGACAGCAATACTCTACACACCCATTCGCCAAAACAAAGCTTTATCGAGAGAAAGGTATATTAACACCTTTTGATACTTTTTTATAAAATGTCGGAAAGAGACATCCTTCTTGAAAGGCTTGAGAGAAAGCTTGCTGAAAAAGAGAAAGAAGTTGAGGAGCTGAGAAAAATGCTATCAATTAACGAAGAAAAAATCGCTGAGATTAAGAATGAGCTGTTAAACGAAATACTGATTGAGCTGAAAAAAGATTTGAGCGATTTGAGCAAAGTTAAAGACCTCGAGGCAAAAGTTGTTGAACTTTCAAAAACTGTAGACAGCCTCATGTCTGAAGTTCTCTATCTGAAGGCTGAACTGAAGAAGGAGCTTGAAAAGCAGGAAAAGGTAGAATCAGAATATAGTGGCAAGGTAGATTCTGAAGATGTACCTGCTAAAACTCATGAAAAAATCGAGGAAGAGGACGAAGAGGAAATCGAGGAGGAGGACATAATAGTTTGCGACTGAGTCATGTATATAAAGAAAATAACGATAAAAAATTTTAAGTCATTTGGTAAAAAAGTTGAAATTCCATTTTTCAAGGGATTTACGGTTATCAGCGGTCCAAACGGTAGCGGTAAGTCGAATATAGTCGATTCCATTCTTTTCTGCCTTGGCCTAACACCCTCAACAAGAGCTCTGCGTGCTGAAAAACTGACAGACCTCATACACAGTGGAAATGGCAAGCAGTTGAATGAGGCTGAGGTTTCGATAACTTTTGATAACAGCGATAAGGCGATGCCTGCCGAGGAAGAGGTTACCATAACCAGAAGGATAAAAATTACAGATAAGGGTTACTACAGCTATTATTACATAAACGGGAGATCTACAAGCCTTGCTGAAATTCACAAGCTTCTTTCACATGCAGGTATCCATAGCGACGCATACAACGTCATAATGCAGGGTGATGTGACGCGCATCACCGAGATGACTCCTTTCCAGCGAAGAAAGATTATCGATGATATTGTTGGTATATCAGAGTTTGACGAGAAGAAAGAGAAGGCCATGGAAGAGCTTGAGACTGTCAGAGAGAATATAGAGAAGATAAATACCATTCTCGTCGAAGTTTCGTCCAGGCTGGAACAGCTCGAAAAAGATAGAGATGAGGCATTAAGATATAAATCCCTCATAGAAGAAAAGGAGAAAAATCAAAAATATTTGCTCGCTCATCGCTACAAATCTCTTCTCTCAAAAAAGAGAAAGCTAGAAAATGAGATAAACAGGCTTGAAATGGAGAAGGACTCCTTGTCAGCTAAGATCGTCAGTATAAACTCAAAGATTCAGGAACTGAACCAAAAGGCAGAGGATGTTTCGAAGAAAATCTCAGAAATGGCAGATGAAAACTACAGGAGAATCCAAGACAGCATTGTAGAGATTACCTCGGAAATTGAAGGAATTAAGAAGTCAGAAGAAGTCTACAGGTCAGAGCTCGAGAGGCTGGAGGAGGAGAGAACAAGACTGATGCTCTCCATAGCAAAACTCAAAGAGGAGCTGGAGAGTGTAGAAAATGAGCTTGAAAAACTTGTAATTCAGAGAATTAGCGTTCAGGAAATGGTCGATGAAACAGAATCCAAGATTGAGCTGATAAAAATCAAACTGCAGGAAGTTGATGCCAGATTCCAGCAGATGAGGGATGAACTGCTGGCCAAAAAAGAAGAGCTCGAAAGACTCAAAGAGCAGAGATCCGAACTGGTTAGAGAGCGTGACAGAAAGCTCGAAGCGATTAGAAGGATTGGTCTTGAGCTTGAGGAACTTGAAGCAGAGAAGAAAAAGCTTGAGGACAGCATATCCTCAATGCTAAAAGAGGTTATGGCAAAGAGGAAAAGCGCTGATGAGCTCAAAAGAAAACTTGAAAAGCTTACAAAAAGCAGAAATGAAGTTGATTCAGAATTATTCTCACTCAGAAATGAATTATCGAGAATTGAGGAGGAAATTAAATCAAAGGAAGTTGAGCTTGCGAAAGTAAAGGCAGAGTTATCAGCAATCCAGTCTGGATTCTCGAAGGCTGTTGAGCTTGTTCTTGAGGCGAGGGATAAAAAAGCTTTGCCAGGCGTTTACGGCACTGTAGCACAGCTTGGAGAGGTAGAAGAGAAATTTGCGCTTGCTCTGGAGATTGCCGCAGGAAATGCCCTGCAGTTCATCGTTGTTGAGAACGAGGATGATGCTGTAAGGGCAATCAACTACCTCAAACAGATAAGAGGTGGTAGAGCAACGTTTCTGCCCCTGAACAAGATTAAAAAGAATTTTGAGAAACTGGATCTTGACAAGTCCATTCTTTCGGAAAAGGGGGTTATTGACTACGCCGTCAACCTGATAAAATGTGAAAGAAAGTTCAAACCCATTTTCAATTTCGTGTTCAGAGACACTCTCATCGTAGATAACATAGAGACTGCAAAGAGGCTGATGGACGGAAGAAGAATAGTGACACTCGACGGAGATCTCGTAGAAAGAAGTGGAGCAATGACGGGAGGTAGCGCAGATAAGAGAAGAGGTATACTTGTTTCCAAGGAGTTGCTTGAAAGAGAGAAGAGAATAATGGAAGAAATTACGATCCTGAACAGCAAAAAAGCAGAAGTCCTCAGAAACCTGAGAGTCCAGGAAGATTATCGCAGATCGATTCAGAAGGATATAGACGAGCTAAACAATTCAATAAACGAGTTAAACAAAGAGATCTCTCTTCTCAACTCACGTATTGAGGATGCAAAAGGAAGGATAGAATCCATAAATAACAAATCGGCTGAGAGAACGGCTGAGAGAGATAGAATATACAGCGATATGTCAGAAATTGAAGCAAAAATCGAAGAACTCGAAACAAACATAAGAAAACTAAACAATGAAATTTCCGAGATTGAGAGAAAATTCAAGGATAGCGAAGTGCCAAAACTCACATCCGAGCTTGAGAAACTGAAAGAAGAGCTTTCCAGAAATAAAGAAGCATTAATGTCGGTGGAGAAGAGAATTGAGAATGCCGAATACAGAAAGAACCAGATTCAGAGCTCCATAAACGAGAAAGAACTCCAGATTTCCAGAATTGATGAGGAGAGATCCAGCATACTTTCAAAGATTGAGAACGACAAAGCCAGAATTGCAGAGCTTAAGAACGAACTTGAAAGGCTCAGAGAGGAAGAGAAAGAAGTTGGCAAAGCAGTAAAAGAGTTAAGGGAAGAGAGAGACAGGCTATTGAAGGAAATCAAAGAACTCGAGAATGAAAAGTCTAGCGCCTATTTCGAAATAACAACACTTGAAGAGAAGATTAAAGCAAGATCAGAAACTCTGCAAGCTGTTGAGGCTGAGATACGGGAAATGGATGAGATTGAAGTTGATGATCTTCCCCCTCTTGAAACTGTAACTAGAAGGCTTGAAGAGATCGAAATAGAACTTTCAAAATTCGGTGACGTCAACCTGAAGGCCATTCAGGAATACGAAGAGGTAAAAGCCAGAAGAGACGAGTTGCTGGAAAAGAAACTCACACTTGAGAAAGAGAGAAGTGAGATTCTGGATAGAATCGCGAAATATGAAAAGATGAAGAGAGATGCTTTCTTCTCGACATTCAACGCAATAAACAAGAATTTTGCAGAAATTATTGAAGAGCTAACCAACGGAAAGGGAGAGCTGTATCTGGACAATATGGATGATCCATTCAACAGCGGATTGTACATAAAGGTCAAGCCATACAACAAACCTGTTCAGCGCCTGGAATCAATGAGTGGTGGTGAGAAGAGCCTCGTTGCCCTGGCATTGATATTTGCCATCCAGAAATACAAGCCAGCCCCATTCTACGCGTTTGATGAGGTAGATATGTTCCTTGATGGAGTTAATGTCGGCAGGGTTGCAAAAATGATTAAAGAAAGATCGAAGGATGCACAGTTTATCGTCGTATCTCTGAGAAAGCCGATGCTTGAGATGGCAGATTCGATTATCGGGGTTACTCTCGGGAGGGATAACACATCACTCGTAACTGGAATCAGGATGAAAGCTCAGATCTAGAGGATCCAGTTGAGATTCTCGTTGAAATGGCAAAGAAGGGGGAGGTTGATCCTTGGAACATAGACGTAATTGAAGTAGCCGACAGATTTCTTGAAAAACTCGAAAAAGCTCAAAAACTGGATTTAAGGATATCCGGGAGAGTACTCCTCTATGCAGCGATCCTCATCAGGATGAAAGCCGAAATTCTCGCAGAAGAAGCTTTGAGAACTAAGGCAGAGCCAGAAGAGCCGGAATTTATTCCAGATGAAATTGAGTTCCATAGCTTCTTTGATGATGATTTCGATTCCTATACCTGGAGCGAGCCATACGAAGAATCTTCACCAATTAGTGATTTGGAGATCGAGGAGTTTATTGGTGATGAGATTATTGAAACGCTAATCACAGGACAAAGAAAAAAGGTAAGGAGATTTACAACACTCAAGGATTTGATCCATGAACTCAAGATGGCTGAAACCGTTGAGAAGAGAAGGAGACGTAAGAAGAGGAGATCTACTGATTCAAATGATACCGTAAAGAGAGCACTCGAAACCCCCCACGAAGAAAACATCGAAGAAACAATAGCAATGGTGGAAGAGGAGTTGAAACGCCTCTTCAGAATAAAAAATATGCTCTATTTCTCAGAAATAATCAAGGGAAAAGATATCAAAGAAAAGGTTTCATACTACATCTCCATTCTCCACCTTGCATTTAGAAGAAAGCTAGAAATTAGCCAGAAGAAAATATACGATGAGGACATAGAGATCAAACCCATCACATAGGTGATATCATGAACGAGCTTGCAAAGATCATTGAAGCAATTCTTTTTTCGGCAACCGAGCCCCTTACCATATCCAAGATCGCAAAAATTGCTGGAAAAGATGCTAAAGACATTGAATTATCACTCAAAGAACTGTTTGAGGAATATTCCAAGCGTGATACATCTATTGAAATTATAGAGCTGAATAAAAAATACATTATGAGGGTCAAGCCCGAATATTCGCAATACGTCGAGAGGTTTGTAGAAAAAGATCTAGACAGGGGTTCGTTGAGAACGCTCGCAGTAATAGCCCTCAAACAACCAATCTATCTATCCAAACTCGCAAAAATCAGAGGGAACAAGTGCTACGATCATGTAAAGAAGCTCGAAGAGATGGGTCTTATAAAGGCCGAGAAAAGAGGAAGGACACGTATTTTGACCACCACAAAAGAGTTTGCAAAGTACTTCGGGCTTAAATCGAGTAATCCAGAAGAAATAAGAGAATTTCTCAGAAAATACGCTGCAAAAAAGGATTCAGCACTTGAGAAGTACATTAATCTAACCGATGAGGGCAAAGAAGGTGAATAGAATGAGATCAGAAATAATCGCCAAACTCTCAGAAATTCTCAGAGAAAGAGTGGTTGTAAGCGAGGAAGAGATAGAGAGGTTAATTTACAGAGTTTGCCTTAGTCTGCTAAAGGATAAGGCAACAGGATTTGCTGACGATAAATTATTCGAGGATGTGAAAAACAGCTTTTTAAGAGAGCCAATAACCATCAACAGTCTACATTATTCGGAGAGGCTTGAAATTGCTGATGCTGTTTTCTACCACATCCATACATGTAGACCAACAAGAGAGCAACTGGAGCATGCATATGAGGAGATGCTGAAATCCAGGAGATACTTCGATCAGATCGATATAATGAAGAGAATTCTCGACGATTTCTTTTCAGGTTACAGTGTTAGAGATGGTATAGTAAGGGAGTACACGAAAGGGAAATACAAGTATGGTGTTCTCTTCTCACTTATAGAGGATGTTGATGAGGACTTGCAGCACCACGTTGAATTTGCGAAGAGGTATCCCGGAGAATATGTTGTTATAGTCCCAACTGAAAACACTCCCCACCCGTTCATCAAATTCTTTAAGCGCCACTCCGAAGACGTTAAAAAAGCCGGTTTTAAAATATGGGTTGTTGATACCCAGCGTGAAAGTGTTGACCCGTTTATAGGCTATCCTAAAGATTTTACATTGCTGAGAAAATTCAAGAACCCTAAGTTGGCCACAAACATAGCTTCACTTTGGAGAGTTAACGTGGAAAAGATAGACTAAATTATTCAACCGAGCAAAAAACCGTTTTCCAGAAAAATTAAATAATTAAAAATTTTATGTGAATATAATAGTATAGTTACAGGCTAGGTGCTCTGAATGATGGAACTAACACCCCCTGAAATTTCAAAAAAATATGGTACTCTGTTTTCAAAGAGCTTAGTTACGCTTGTGGATGAACGGAACAAAATTGTTGAGATTGTCGAGAAATGTAGGGCTAGAGGGTTTGCAGAGTGGGATCTTGCTAACAGGCTGAGAGCAAGCAATCTAGCCTATGAAGGGTGGGTAACAGGGAAAACATTGATTCTACGAGCCAGAGTGGGCAAATCAGATGTTAAGTTGGGTCCTGCCAGTTCGATAAGCGGGAGCCAGGCTCTTGAAGAAGTGAAGATTCGAGACAACTATGTATATACCACGTGGTGCGGGATTTCTGATATTGGCATCGATGTTACAGCATGCCTACCCCAGGCCAGAGGAGTTATAAAGGCAATATATCCGGCAGCAGACGAGTGCAACAGAACTAACTCCAGGACAGTAAAAAAGGTAACCATTGTAACACCAAAATACTCCAAGCTAATAGTGGGTATTGACGATACTGACGCCAAAAACAAGGGGGCCACCTGGTTACATGCTCTGCGAGCTGCACTCAACCTGACAAAAGAAATGAAAAAACTAATAATTTTATCACACAGAATATTCCAGTCATATCCCCGAGTTCCATGGAAAACTGCACACAATGTTTCAACAGTATTGGTGCTGGGCGTTCCGCCTACTGTTAGTGTCAGCGACGTAATTAACAGACTTGTCGACGAGTTCAAAAAGAATGTCTTCTCGAACGAGGCGTGTGCTGTATTCTACAATGGCATCCTGATCCCAAATGCAATAAGATCATTCGGTGAAAAAGTAAAGTCGGAAGTTGTGGATGAACTTGAAGCGATTAAGCTGGCCAGAGACCTGGGATTTCTTGTTGCAGAAATTACAGGTAGAAAAGGTGTCATTGGCGCATTAGCAGGAATTGCATACTATGATGCGGGTATTGAATGCGTATCATTCCCCAATGATCCTGCCCTATCCAAAATAAGAAAAGATATGATCCCGTGAATTGTAAAAGGGGAACTATATTATCCAGGATCGCCAAAACTGACAAAACAAAAATGAAAAATTGATTGAATCACTCAAACTCGGTAGGTCTCAGCCAGGGCATCATTTTTCTTAACTCTTTTCCGACCTTCTCGATTGGATGGTTTCTTTCCATCTCAAGCAGCTTGTTGTACACAGGGCGGTTGGCCTGATTCTCCAGAATCCACTCCCTCGCAAACTCTCCCGTCTGGATTTCCTTCAGTATCTTTCTCATCTCTTCCCTCACACTCTCATTGATTATTCTCTTGCCCCTCGTCATTCCACCGTATTTTGCTGTTTCACTCACAGCATGCCACATTCCGTAAATTCCACCCTCGTAGATGAGATCAACAATTAGCTTGAGCTCGTGCAATGCCTCGAAATATGCTACCTCTGGCTGATAGCCCGCCTCAACGAGTGTATCGAATGTGGCCTTGATGAGTTCTGAAACTCCTCCACACAGATCGACCTGCTCACCAAACAGATCTGTTTCAGTCTCCTCTTTGAACGTCGTCTCAATAACACCAGCTCTCGTACATCCAATTGCCTTTGCATAGGCGAGGGCATATTCCAGAGCTTTGCCGGTGTAGTTCTGATGTACCGCAACAAGTGCCGGAACACCTTTACCTTCCTGATACATTCTTCTCACAAGGTGTCCGGGGCTCTTGGGTGCAACCATTGTTACATCAACATAGTCTGGAGGGACAATCTGGTTGTAGTGGATATTGAAGCCATGGGCAAACATTAGCATATCTCCTTCTTTCAAATTACTTGCAATCTTTCTGTAGTAGACCAGCGGCTGAACAGTGTCGGGAATAAGAAGCATAACCACGTTTGCCTCGCTTACAGCCTCATCAACCTCTTTAACCTCGAACCCGTCCTTCTCTGCTTTTTCCCAGCTTTTACTACCCTTGTACAGACCAATTACGACATCAATTCCAGAATCTCTCAGATTTTGGGCGTGGGCGTGTCCCTGACTTCCATATCCAATTACTGCAACCTTTTTATCCTTTAAAAGCCCGATATCTGCATCCTTATCATAGTAAATCTTTGCCATATAACCACCTTTCTTCAGTAAGGCAGATCATTTAAATACATTTCTTTCCGTTCTCTGCATGTGGAGAAAACAGTCAGGGAAGAGATAATAAACCTCCTAATTGAGGCAGAAGATGGATTAACTGCGAAAGAGATATGCAACGCTCTGGCCCTCGACCCGAGAAGGGAGAGGGAGGTCTACGAGCACATAGTTGCGATTGCCAAGATAGTTAAGCGAAAGGGTCTTGAGCTGCTAATGCTCCCCCCACGATGTAAAAACTGTGGCTTCGAATTTGAAAAACCAAAGGCAAGCAGATGTCCGAAGTGCAAAAGCGAGCGCATCGAACCAGCGAGATTTATAATCAGATAAGGTACAGCACCCACAACGAATATATATTCATTCCAATACGATATTTTTCGAAGTGAGATACGTATACGGTCCAGTTCTGTCCAGACGGCTGGGAAGATCTCTCGGAATTGAAACGGTACCTCTGAAAACGTGCAATTATTCATGCGTTTACTGTGAGCTTGGAGAGACAACAAACAGACTAAACGAGAGGAGAAGCTTTTTTCCGAAAGAAGATATATTGAATGACGTTAACAGGGCATTAAGCAGTGGAATTGAAATTGATCACATAACCTTCGCTGGAGATGGAGAACCAACTCTCTGCAGCGATCTCGGATGGTTGATAGATAAAATAAAGAAGATTACCGACATTCCTGTAGTGGTTATAACCAACGGTTCTCTACTCAACAGAGAGGATGTAAGAGAAGATCTCATGGATGCAGATATTGTTATACCCTCACTCGACGCTGCTGACGTTGAAACGTTCAAAAGGATTAACAGACCATGCAGAGGGCTTGAAATAGACGAAATAATAGAAGGGTTGGTGGAATTCAACAGATTGTATAAAGGAACTCTGTACATCGAAGTTATGCTCGTCAAGAACTTCAATGATGACGTTGAAACATTGCAGAAGATTAGCGAGGCAATTAAAAGGATTAAACCAGACGGCGTTTACATTCTAACGCCAGTGAGACCAACAGCAACTCCTGTTGAGCAGGCTGACAAGACAGCCATCATTAGAGCCAGCAAGATTATAGGCGAGGCAGCCAGGATAATACATCCAGAGCTAGAAGCTTCTCTGAAAACTGAATAGTTGCAAGTCTAACCGATATATCTTGACCAGAGCTCACCCAGTTCTTTTTCTTTCCTTGCTCTGACAAGCTCGCCTTTCTTAAGCATTCCTGCTATGAAATCAGAAACAAACTCCGGGTTTTCTTCAAACATTGCGATAAATATGTCCGGCATAAAACCTTCTGACGTAGGAAGGACGTCCCTTAGCATTGTTTCCAAACCTATCGTCATGACGAGTTCAGTATAACTCAATTCATCTCTCAACTCCTCTTTTAAAACAACATCTGCTATCATCTTAAATGCTTTTAATTTCCTGAAACAAACTTCCGTTACTTCCACACTCGGCATTCTTTCACCAGTTGGCTATTATATACACCATCTTAGATAAACTTTCGTAATCACGTAGACTTTAATATAGAAAGACTACATCTTCATCAAATTATTTCATTTTTCCAAGCATTAAGAGGATGTTAGCATTGCAACAATTCCCAAAATATCCAGAACACTGTTGACAATGACGAGAATTAAGAACAGGAAGACGTTCACAGCGTTTTTATCTATAAACCCTTCTCTAAACTTTTCAAGCACTTTCCAGTCTGAAAACAGGAAGAGATAGCCCAGAATAGCCTGGAATACTGGAGCCATGATAAGAGAAATCAGACGTACCGATGCTGGCGGATTCTCGACAGCGATGTATGGAGATATCCGGTCAAAATGGTACGTGAATTCAACACCGGAAATCACATAGATGAATACATGCCCTCCCTCGTGGAAAATGTAAACACAAACACCAAACAGATACATGTAAAGGATGGCCGATTTTAGAAACCATACTCCCAAAGATGCCTTTCTTCTGATCAGAGGTGGTAAAATCATTAACAGAAATGCTACTAATCCAAGCATTCTGAAATGCTCTAAACCCGCCATCCAGACTTTCCAAACCTCTACGTTCTTATAAATATGCTGATTTGTAATTAGGAGTGTCAGTATCTTTTTATCCCATTCCTAACACTTATCGTCAGGAGATAAAGTCTTAACAGCTGCTACGATTCCGATTTCAAGTTTTTAAGATTATATTATATACAGTTCATTTTTCCTCCCAAAACTATAATGATTAAGTGTTATGAAAAAAGTAGAAATACCTAGCTTACGCGAAGAGGTCGCCAAGTGATGCGAATGAAGTTCGTACTGCTGTTAGATGGAAGGTTAAACTTCACAGTAGAGCCGGATGGAATTAAAGTAGACGCTAATCTAGTGACTGCTGGAAAACCCGACCAGATTCTGCTGATAGACGCACAGGATGAACTGGCTCTTATTAGATTTGTCAGAGAACATCTTAAAGACATAGAGGTTAAAATATTGCCAGTTGTAAACTATGAAAACTACTTCAATACAGGAGGATCTTATGCTGGATACAACGAGTTTTGAGTGTTTTCTTTTTAACAAACTGATTGATTGTATTATTTTAAGCATTGTTTGAACTTTTTGTAGAAGATGTCGGTTCTGATCTGATAATTGCCAAGACAACGAGTGCTTCCAGTAGATCCAATGAAAGCCTAATAAAGTTTGGCCACAAAAGAATAATGGAGAAACAGCATCGTGGTGAAAAAATGGATGGGCTTGTCCTGGCGTTAACTCTGCAAATGGAGGATGATGAGCTTCTGGAGGAAATTTATGTCAAGCAAGAGAAGGCTTAGCCTTTTGATTTTTTAGATGTTTGAAGAGAGCAAGAACCGAACAAACACAAACAATAAAGCGCCCCCGCCGGGAATCGAACCCGGGTCGAGGGTTCCGGAGACCCTCAGGATGTCCACTACCCCACGGGGGCTTTCAAGCTATGTTATCACAATTAAATAAAAGCGTTATCCGGCATAAAAACAACTCCCAATCTCAAGAAAAACCATCACGTTTTTAAATTGCCACACAAAACGTCCAGTATGGCAAAGGTTGTACTCTCATACTCCGGAGGGCTTGACACTACAGTATGTATCCCCTTACTGAAAGAGAAGTACGGATTCGATGAAGTAATTACAGTCACAGTTGACATAGGACAGCCTGAAAGCGAGATAAAGGAGGCTGAAGAGAAGGGAAAGAAGTACGCAGATAAGCATTACACAATAGATGCCCGCGAAGAATACGTTGACCTGCTTTTCAAGCTCATAAAGGCAAATGGAGATTACGAGGGTTACGTTCTCGGCACCTCAATAGCCCGCCCCCTCATTGCCGAAAAGGTTGTTGAGGTTGCAAAGAAGGAGAATGCAGATGCTGTAGCCCACGGATGTACTGGTAAGGGCAACGACCAGCTCAGATTTGAGAACATCTTCTACCAGTACGGATTTAGAGTTATAGCCCCAATGAGAGAACTCAACCTTACAAGAGAGTGGGAGATCGATTACGCAAAGAAGCATGGCATTGAAGTGCCCGCAACAAAGGAGAAGCCATACAGCATTGACGAAAACCTGTGGAGCAGAAGCGTTGAGGGTGGAAAGCTCGAAGATCCCGCATTCATTCCCCCGGAGGACATCTATGAATGGACAACCGATCCGAGAAAAGCCCCAGATGAACCAGAAATCATCGAAATTACCTTC
This sequence comes from uncultured archaeon, assembly GCA_964652135.1. Lineage (GTDB taxonomy): Archaea > Halobacteriota > Archaeoglobi > Archaeoglobales > Archaeoglobaceae > CAZZAF01. The sequence goes on along the minus strand of CAZZAF010000002.1, from coordinate 57,320 downwards.
GAGAAGGGTATTCCGGTTGCTCTAAATGGTGAGAGACTTCCCGGCGTTGACCTCATCAGGAAACTGAACGAGATTGGCGGGAAGCATGGTGTTGGCCGAACAGACATGATGGAGGACAGAGTTCTCGGCTTGAAGGCAAGAGAGAACTATGAGCATCCAGCAGCAACAATTTTGCTCGTGGCGCATCGCGACCTAGAAAAGCTTGTTTTGAGTAGAAGAGAACTGAAGTTCAAGAAGTTTGTAGAAGAGGAATGGGCAGAACTTGTCTACTACGGACTCGTCAACGATCCCCTATTTGATGCTCTCAATGCATTCATTGACGAAACACAGAAAAGAGTAACCGGATGGGTCAAACTGAAGCTCTACAAGGGTTCGGTCATGCCTGTGGCAAGATATTCAGAGTACGCATTGTACAGAGAAGAGCTTACGTCATTCGACACAACGACAATAGACCAGAAGTATGCAGAGGGTTTTTCAAGATTCCACGGATTACAGGGAAGACTTTACAGAGAGCTTATGAACAGAATGAAGAAAGAAGACAGCTAGATATCAACAATTACAAACGCATACCAGCCATCCTCTCTTTTTTCAACCTTGAACTCGTGAAACGTAATAGCCTTTGGTTCTGTTTTAACGATCTCGGGTCTTATTGTACCACCCTTTAAAACACCCTTCGCAAGGAATTTTTCCTCATCCACTTCAACATGCACTTCCTTTGCAGCAAAGAATTTCGTATCGAACAGAAAAAGCAACTCATTGAGCCATTTGAAGAGCAGATAATCCGGACTATCCGATTGAATCTCCAGTTCCTCCACTCTCCCATTCTCAAGCTGGTCAAGAAACGTGAAAGCATCATAAAATGCCAGAGTTGCGTTTTCAATTAACTCTGCGAGACTTGAGCCAAAAACTTCGAAAGCAATATCAGCCGTATGATCGATAAACCGGTATTTCATGATTTCATTTATTACACCATGCTATTAAGTCCTTTGCTTTCACACATTTAAACATGAAGAATCGAAAAGGTTATCTTACCCAAATTTCGCGTCATGCCAGAGGTGAAAAATCATGAAGTTTGGTGTTGAATTTGTTCCCAACATGAAATATTATGAACTGGAGTATTACACAAAAATTGCTGAAGACAATAAATTCGATGTTGTATGGATTACCGACCACTACAACAACAGGAATGTGTATTCAATGCTAACGCTACTCGCTTTAAAAACGAGAATAATAAAGCTGGGAGTTGGTGTAGCAAATCCATATCATACACATCCAGCAGTGATCGCCTCAGCCATCGCCACCGTGAACGAGATCAGCGGTGGAAGAGTCATACTGGGAATTGCTGCCGGAGATAAAGTCACGCTCAAGAGAATTGGAATAAACTGGGATAAACCATTGAGAAGGGTAAAAGAAGCGGTTGAAATTATAAGATCTCTTCACTCCGGCAAGCCCGTTACATACGACGGAGAAATTTTCAGGGTTAACGGGGCAAAGCTGGACTTTAAAGCAGGAGATGTTCCGATATATGTTGGTGCACAGGGTCCAAAAATGCTGCAGCTAGCTGCAGAGATTGGAGATGGCGTCCTCATCAACGCATCACACCCGAAGGACTTTGATGAAGCTAAAAAGAACATCGAGATTGGATTGAACAAAGCTGGTAAAAGTGCGGATTCTTTCGATGTTGTTGCCTATGCATCAATGAGTGTTGATAAGGATGGAAACAAGGCAAGAGAATCAGCAAAGATAGTTGTTGCATTTATTGTTGCTGGATGTCCGGATGTGGTGATTGAGAGGCACGGATTGAGCCCAGACGACGTAAACAAAGTCAGAGAAGCCCTGAACAATGCGTTCACGAAAGGTGACTGGCCTTCCGTTCAAAAAGCTGTTACAGACGAAATGGTGGATGTTTTCTCGATAAGCGGAACGCCGGATGAAGTTATCAGTAAAATAGAGGAGCTTTCGAAGGCTGGAGTAACACAGATTGTCGCAGGAAGCCCGATAGGTCCAAACAAAAAGAAATCAATTGAGCTGATTGGCAAAGAGATAATACCCAGATTTTGCTGATTTTTATTAACTTACTTTTTACCATCTGGCTTTTTTTAAGACCTGGCGATTTTTTCCTTATATCACCAATATTTAAATAATTATGAATCCAATACTGCACCATATAATTTTGACCGGTTGGTAGGAAAAATGGTTAGAGAAAAATGGAGTTCCCAAATCGGATTTTTACTAGCAGGAATAGGGTCTGCTGTAGGACTGGGAAATATCTGGAGATTTCCCTATATTGTAGGACAGAATGGGGGTGGTGCATTTCTTATTCCATTCCTGATTTCTGTGTTTTTGTTTGGTATTCCACTGATGCTCCTTGAATTCTCCACAGGCAGACAATTCAGGGGTTCTGTGGTTTCATCGCTAAAGAAGATTAGAAGAGGGTTGGCATGGACTGGTTTTGCAGTGGTATTTGTCTCAATAGCTGTTCTAAGTTACTACCTAGTGATTACTGGCTGGACTCTGGTTTTCTTTATTTTTGCACTACTTGGGAAGGGGCTATCCTTCGAGACATTCACTCAAACGTACTATTCGCCAGTATTTTTTGTAATAGTGACTCTTGTAACATCCCTTGTTGTAATGAAAGGTATAAGAAAAGGTATTGAAAAAACGAGCAGGTTAATGGTACCGATTCTTGGTTTTATTCTGTTATTAATGGTGATCTACGCTCTAACGCTTCCAAATGCTATGGAAGGTGTAGCATTCTATCTCACACCAGATTTTTCCAAGCTCACCGATAGCTCTGTCTGGGCGGCTGCGTTCGGACAGGCATTCTTTTCACTTTCCGTAGGTCTGGGAATCCTCCTGACGTACGGTAGCTATCTTGAGGAAAAAACGAATCTGGTAGGTAGTTCTGCTACAATAGCTGTTTTCGATTTACTCATATCTTTCATGAGCGGTCTGGTTGTGTTTTCAATAGTTTTCTCCTTCGGTTTTGAAGTTGCTGCTGGGCCAAAACTCGCTTTCTCCACTCTGCCAAAGATATTTGAAGAAATCCCCTATGGATACCTCGTATCAACAGCGTTTTTCCTCCTGCTATTCTCTGCCGCGCTGACTTCAGCAATTTCAATGCTGGAGGTGGGGGTAGCAGCACTGGTTGACGAGATGAACATAAGCAGACTTAAGGCCACATCGCTGATATCAGGAATTATCCTGGCACTTGGATTTCCAGCAGCATTCAGCTACTCAAAAGCAAACCTTCAGCTCCTGAGCAGGCCGGTTCTCGACCTGATGGATGAGACATTCGGCTCTATGGGAATTCCCCTGATGGCGTTGCTTCTTTCAATATCAATCACCTGGTGCCTAGATAACGACATACTGATCGAGCAAATTAATAGGCATGCTAGATGGAAAATTGGAAAAATTGTCGTTCTTCTAACCAAATACTTCATCCCGATTGTTCTCTCATACGTATTGATCACAGAGATTTTACAACATTTCTTTATGCCATACGTATAAGAAAGCACAAAAAACTAAAACAAAATAATAAAAATAAAAATCAATCAAAATGGCGGGCTGAAATCTTAAGCTCTTCTGTCCCAAAAACAGCATAACCCAGTCTTTCTTTGATGACGAGGTATGCCATCTCGGGTGGTATTGCTCCAATCTCTGTAATTATCACGTCGATATAATCCCTTGGAGTGGCATCGAATGCAGGATTTCTAACCTTAACACCATTCAGGTTCAGAATCTCCGGTGGAGCTACTTCGCTTGCATCTCTCTCCTCTATAACCACTAGTTCGCCAAAAACAGTCTTCGGGCTGAACTTGTAGGTTTCTGCTGCAACCATGAAGGGTACTCTGGCTTCCTTTGCAGCAAGAGCAATCTGAGATGTTCCTATTTTGTTTATCAACGCACCATTTGCTGTTATAGTATCGGCACCAACGACCACATAGTCCACATCCTCGATGAAATAGCGAACCGCGGAATCCACAATCAACGTGGCAGGAATTCCAGCTTCGCTCAACTCCTTAACCGTCAAATGACCCTGCATACGGGGACGGGATTCGGTTGCGAACACTTCCACAACCTTCCCCATTTTGTAGGCTGTCTTTATAACTGAAAGCGCTGCAGAAGAATTACAGTGAGTCATTACAACCGACCCATCTTTTATTCTCCTTGCTCCAATCTCTCCAATCTTTTCATGGGCTGTTTCAACCCATTTTATGAATTCTTCTGCTCGAGCAATTGCACTCTCCTTCTTTTCTCTGTCGTTATCTCCTTCATAGTTCATTACATAATTTATCGCATTGTAGAGACTTACAGCAGTTGGACGGGTATTGAGTAAGATTTCGGCAGCCTTCTTCATGTTTTCATCAAAATTGGATTCAACCATTTCGGCAAACTTTTTGAGAGTCTCAGCAGCAAATCTGGCGATTCTTGCAGCACCTCTCACTTCCATTGTCTTAATTTTTAATGCAGCCTCCTCAACAATCTGGAAGTTCATTTTCATCCCTGATATGGTTTAAAAAAGAGATTATTTTTAAAGCTTTGCTTATTTGACTTACCTCAACCAAACTCAACCTTCCAGTTGCTCCTTCGCCAGCAAACATGCACCTTTCGCAACCGCAAGCTCATCCTTCAGAATTTTAATTTCGGGTGAAAAGCCTGGCATCAGGTATCTGTAAATTCTCTCTTTGAGCTTTGCTTCATCAAGTCGCATACCAATTCTACCGCCCAAAACAACTGCCGTAGAATCGAGAAGCATTACCGCATTTGCCACGCTGCGGCAAAACAGATCAAATCCCTCTATCGAATAGATGAATTCCTCATCCTCCATTAGCTCTTTTGCATCTTTTCCATATCTCTTTTTCAGGCTCCAGCCCCCAAAGTAGCACTCAAGATGCCCCTTACCACCACAAACACATTCATCGCTACCCCCAACAACCCAGTGTCCAATCTCACCGGCCATGCCTTCTCCTCTGTAAATTTTACCGTTCGCTATAATTCCACTCCCCACACCCGTGCCGACAGTTATCGCCAGTATGCTTGGAAAACCGAAATACGCATGGGCAAAAATTGCGAAACAGTTGGCATCGTTATCCAGAAAAACAGGAACGCCAGCAATCTCGCCTGTAAGATTTACTGAAGATGGTAAATTTGGTGCAAGGATTTGTTTCCCCTTCTTTAACCATACCGCAGCCCCAACACCCACAGCATCAACACCCAGCTCAACAGCAAGTTTCCCGAGGAGATCAACCAAACCTTCAAAGTGACTGGATGTTGGATAACTGCCTACATGCCTGTAGTGAGAACCGTCAAACAGCACCACATCGATATTCGTGCCACCTATATCCACTCCAAGAATGCTCATACCGATAGTTAAAGACAACCATTCTTAAATCTTTCATGAAGAACAGCAATGATTTTTTCAGATTTCCCAGAAGGTAATCTTCTCCGTCTAAAACTGTGCCAGGGTTAAAACAAGAACCGCATGTCTTTTGGTGTTTCCAATTCCCTACCCATTCCAGTAATGAGATCCGGTATCGAGGAATAAAAACAGATACGGAAGGAATATAAAGAAGCAAACCCCACTGCCCAATATGGTACTATTAACGAAGGAAGAAGGTGAAAAAGCCGTAAAACTTGCCAGAAAAGCTATTGAAACATTTCTCACGACCCGAGAAGTTATCAAAGATAGATATTCCGGTGTTTTTGAGGAAAAGAGAGGAGTTTTCACAACCCTGACAAAAAATCACATGCTTCGCGGTTGCATAGGGTTCCCATACCCCATTAAAAGACTTGATGAGGCGATTATAGAATCTGCAATAGCTGCAGCAACAGACGACCCTCGTTTCCCTCCAGTTAAACCAGAAGAAATGGATGAAATTATCGTAGAAGTCACAGTTCTTACACCACCTGAAAAACTCGATGTGGACAAAAAAGAGTTGCCTAAACACATTGAAATAGGCAGACATGGATTAATGATCAGAATGGGATATTTCTCAGGATTGCTACTACCACAAGTTGCCGTAGAATACGAATTCGATGAGGAGGAATTTTTATCCCAGACATGCATGAAGGCAGGTTTACCACCAGATTGCTGGTTGATGGAAGATGCCGAGGTGTACAGATTCGAGGGTCAGATATTCCAAGAGAAAGAACCAAGAGGAGAAGTGGAAGAAGTGAAGCTAAAGTCCTGTAAACTATAAATAGAAGATCCAAGAAATCTGGCAGCCTAAGAAAAATTATAAATATTTTTGCCATTATGTTTTTACCAAGCGGTGGTGGCAATGATAGATGCGATAGTAACAGGAGATGTACTGAAATCTGTGACGAAAGCCATGGTTGCTCTGGTCAGTGAGGCCAGATTTCATTTTACCGATGATGGCCTGCATTCAAGGGCTGTCGATCCGGCAAACGTAGCCATGGTTATAATTGATGTGCCAAAAGAATCATTCGAAGTTTATAAGGTTGATGAAGAAAAAACAATCGGAATTGATGTGAACAGAGTTTATGATATATCTAAATCCATAAAAAGTGGAGAACTCGTCGAGCTTAAGCTCGAAGACGAGAGTTCTTTAAAAATTAAATTTGGTAGTGTTGAATACTCTGTCGCACTCATAGATCCTTCTGCAATCAGAAAAGAACCAAAAATACCAAGCCTTGAACTTCCGGCGAAAATTGTGCTCAATGCCGGAGAGTTTAAAAAGGCTATAAACGCAGCAGACAAAATCAGCGATCACGTAGTATTCAGAAGCGATGAAACAGGCTTCTATATCGAAGCTGAGGGAGACGTTGATCGCATCACCTTCCACATGAGCGAGGCTGAACTCATAGAGTTCAACAAGGCTGAAGCAAAGAGCATGTTCTCCATCGAATACCTCAAAGAGTTCGTCAAAGTGGCATCAACCGGAGACCTGCTTACAATATACCTCGGAAACAACTACCCTGTCAGGCTGTTGTTTGAGGTTGCCGACGGAAAGGCCAAGGTTGAATATATCCTCGCCCCAAGAATAGAAGCCGAGTGATGTGTGGTCTCTACTCTAACCCCCTTAATCGTGAAAACGGTCAGTACCCCTACCTTCCACTACTACCTTTTTTCGCAAAATATCCATTCCTGAAATCGGCCGGTTTATTTCTTCAAAGAGAGTATGGTAGTCTTCTTCAGATTCTAAAATCGAAGAAAAATCTGGAAACTGAAGCAAAAGAGCTCGGAAAGAATATAGTTCTCTCAGTTTTGGGGAAACAGAGCCCCGAATTCAAGTATCCCCGGATGAGCCTCGTATGCACTGCATGTGAGGAAAAAACCTGCAAGGCCTATTGCAACGAAGGGGCATTTGGAAATGACAGAGACTGGCAGAAGTGTAAGCTGTGTGGTAAGTGTTTTGAACACTGCAAATACGACGTGAGTCCAGATTTCTACAGAGAGTTAAAGATACAGGCAAAGATATCATCAATAGCATATCTTTTCTCCCGTCTGATCGTTTCCTGCCTTGAAGACTGGGTTAGAAGAAGGTATGCAATAAAGGAGGCTGAAAGATATACAAAGCTCATTGAAAGCGAAGATAAAACAATTCAGGATGATTTGCTCAGAATTCTTGCAGCCGATCTAGGAATTGAAGCAATAATTGGCGAAACTGTCAGTGTTCACGTTTCCGCGTATTTAAAGGGTGCCTCAAGAATAAAAGCGGAAAGCTGGAGGCTTGTCAACAGAAAACTCAAAGATGGCTACGTGGAGCTAACAAGGAAGGATTTCATAAGACTCATCGAAGAATACCTAAGAGAAAGACTGGAAGAAAAGCTTGAGGTTGGCAGCGAGATAAAGAAGATGCTTGAGCCTTATCTCGTTGATCTGGAAGCTCTCGCAGTCAAAGAGAAGAAGAAATTCTCGGATGTCAGGTTTGAAGAAGTAGATTCTTCATGCTTCCCGCCATGTATGAAAAAGATTCTGTCGGATTTGCAAAGCGGTGTGAACGTACCGCATTCGGCAAGGTTTGCTATCACCGCATTCCTGCTCAATATCGGGCTGAATGTTGAAGAAGTCCTTGATCTCTTCCGCTCTGCTCCCGACTTCGATGAAGAAAAGACACGCTACCAGGTAGAGCACATTGCCGGAGCCAAGGGCACAGAGTACGATTGTCCTGCATGCGACACCATGCGCACGTATCACAACTGTTATGCTGACGAGAGCTGCAACAAAACATACCACCCGATAGCATATTATGAGTGGTGTATGAGGAGAAAATTGAGGCAGACTGCCAAGACTTATAAACCTAAAAAGGAGAGCAAAAAACAATGAGAATCCTCGAAGAAAAGTTAAAAGGAAAAGAAGGAGAAATCAAGCTTATACCGGAAAATCTTGATGATCTCTGGCATTTGAAGTACATAATAGAGCCAGGTGATATAGTCTTCTCGCTAACAAAAAGAATAAGTGAAAGTAGCGATAAATTGCGCAGTGATAAAGAGAAAATTACAGTCAGACTGGGTATTCAGGTTGAGAAAGTAGAATTCCACAAATTTGCAAATAGATTGAGAATAACAGGCAAAATAATTGCAGGAGTTGAGGATTCCGGCTACCACACGATTAACATTTCTGTTGGAAAGGAGCTTTCAATAATCAAAGAGTGGAAAGATGAGCAGCTTAGGAGAATAAAATATGCTGAGGAAGCTTCAAAACAGCCAGAAACTGTTATCGTCACAATAGAAGAGGGAGAAGCTATAATCGGCGTTGTCAGGCAGTGGGGAGTTGAGGAAGTATCCAATATAAAGAGAAGCTATGGAAAAGATACGACTAGCTACAGGCAGGAGTTCTTTGGAGAAGTGCTGTCTCATCTCGAAAATATGGAGTTCAAATACGTCGTTGTCGCTGGACCTGGTTTCGCAAAAGAGGATTTCGTCAAATTTGTGAGCGAAAAGAACCCAGAACTGGCCAAGAAAATGATAGTGGTCGACACATCATCCATTGGAATGCGTGGATTTATAGAAGTGCTAAAGCGCGGTGTACTAAAAAGGATTGCCGGAGAAGTAAGGCTTGCCGAGGAAGCTGAATACATGGATTTACTGCTCGAACATATTGCAAAAGGTGAAAAAGCAGCATATGGGATCGACGAGGTGAAGAAAGCCTATGAATATGGTGCAATAGAGGTTCTGCTTATCGCCGATGAATTCCTAAGAGAGCAGAGAGATAAATGGGATATAGACTCATTTATGAGAGACATCGAGAACTCTAAAGGCAAAATCGTCATTATGAGCACAGAATTTGAGCCCGGGAAGAGGCTGATGGCATTGGGAGGCATTGCAGCGCTGCTGAGGTTTGACATAGGCTCGATTTAGAGTGTCAAAAATAAGATTAAATAATGTATTTATCTACCTCAGTTATCTTTTTACCACAGTAGAAACATTTTGCAACAACAATATCTTTCTCGAGAGATACCTTAAAACGCGGTGTAATCGGCTCTTTACTGTTTGTTATGCAGTTTCTGTTGGGACAGAGCAGTATCCCCTCAACAACGTCCGGCAAATTCACCTTAAATTTCCTGCGTATCTCATAATCCTTTATCAGGTTGATCGTGGCTTTTGGAGCGATCAGAGCTATCCTGTTTAGCTCTTCTGCACTGATGAACTTTCCTTCCACCTTGACTATGTCCTTCTTACCCATTTTCTTGCTTGGCACATTCATTGCCATTGTGACAGTTTCCCTGCTCTGAGGGCCAATTCCCAGGATTCTAAGAACAAGCAAAGCTTTTCCAGAATTTATGTGATCTATAACTGTCCCTTCTTTTATTTTACTGATTGTGAGATGCTCGTTCATAGAATCACCTCGCTCAATATGGCCATTCTAACAGGAACACCGTAGAAGGCCTGCTGGAAATACTTTGCATGCTTTGTTGAATCCACCGAAACATGAATTTCATCGACTCTGGGCAATGGATGCATAATTATCAAGTCGTCTTTTGCTTTTTCAAGCATTTTGGCTGTGATATTGTAACTTCCAGCTACCTTTCTATACTCTTCTTCGTCCGGAAAGCGTTCTTTCTGGATTCTGGTGACATACAGTACATCAACCTCCTCAATCACCTCATCTAACGATGCAATTGAGATGTCTCCATTCAATTCTTCCAGAAATTCCTCCGGCAACTGCAAACTTTCAGGACTGACCAGATATATTTTGGCGTTGAAAAGTGTCAGAGCCTTTATCAAAGAGTGAACGGTACGAGAATACTTGAGATCGCCCACAAGAGCAATTTTCAATCCATCAAGACGCGATTCCTTTTTGATGGTGTAAAGGTCAAGGAGTGTCTGGGTTGGGTGTTGTCCTGCACCATCGCCGGCATTTATCAGAGGGACTTCCGAGTTCTCAGCTGCAAAACGTGCTGCTCCTTCAAGAGGATGGCGCAACACGATTGCATCCGCATATTTGCTGACAACCCTAATTGTGTCTGCAAGGGTTTCACCCTTCACAATACTGCTTGCCTCCTGAGCAGTCATGTTGATGACGTCTCCTCCAAGCCGCTTCATTGCAGCTTCAAAGGACATCCTTGTTCGAGTTGATGGTTCAAAGAACAGATTTGCAAGCAATTTACCTTCAAGAATCCTGCTCTTTTTTTCGCCCCTTGCAACTGGCTCAAATTCCTCAGCTTTTTCAAGAATATAGACTATATCATCCTTGCTCAGATCTTCTATTGAGATGAGGTGTCTGAATCTAGACATCATTTACTTTCATAATCGAATGAATATAAGCTTTTACCAGAAGCTAACTGGATTATAGGATGATAATTAGTGGAGTGAATGTATTAAATCAATAGAACAAGCTAACACGCAGTTTCATTCGACTAAATTCAAAGAAAGTTTCTCAAAAAGGTTTGATTCTCAAATGCTATCTTGCAGTGAGAATTACGGCCTACGTTCAAAGCTTGCTTATCACTCTCATTACTCCAAGAGCTATACCATCTACTTCAATATCATCGCCCTTCGCACCGTCACCAACAACGTAGAGATTCTCATATGGAGTCTCATTACCGATATCCATACCAGTCCTTACCCTGTTTACCGGCCATTCACCGCTGTAGCTCTGAATTGCAAGAATTTCATAGTTGTATCCCTTCAAAAGCTCCTTTATATCCTTCAATCCAAGAGATATCTCATATCTCAGATTGTTCGTAATAACGGGTTGGTGAGCCATTAAGAGATGCTTGCCATTGGGCGCCAGATTGGGATCAGCGTTTGTAACTTCATTCATTCCCGAGATTCTTTCAGTGTCGAGAGTGAAAAGCACGCCAGTATGTCCTATAAAGGGTTCATCAATTGCTATTGTATACTTTATCCCGCTGCTTGGCTCTAAGTTGGATACTCGATTTTCGTATTCCCTATCCCTAAGTAGCTTTGCAGTCCCAAGGTGTCCAATATTCGAAAACACGATGTCATAGTAATTCTTCTCTTTTGTAATCAGGCAGAGCCTGTCTCCTTCTTTCGATATTCCCTTAACCTTCGTACGTAAATGAATAGAACCATCGTAGCTTTTTATATTCTCTACAAGCGCATCAACAACACCCTTACATCCACCGACAGGTATACCAGGGCCTCTGTGCTTAATTGTATGGCGGTAGATTGGCAAAATATGTGAGAATGAAATATCCTCTGTGGTTATACTCAACGACCATCCGAGGAAAGCTCTCAAAAACTTTCGAGTGAAATCATCCAGCTCAGCTTCGAATTCCTTAAGGCTTACGTCGTTGCCAGCTATTCTGTTTTTGAAGTACCACTTAAAGAATTTGAGTTTAGATCTTAATGGAAAGTTTCTTTTCCTTATTATTAAGCGTTCTCCTCCGTAAAGAGCTTCTCCTTCCGGTTTTGAATCAACTATTTCAACGTCAGCATTGAGTTTTCTCAAAAGCTGGGCAAGCGGTCCTCTGTTTCCATGAGGTATCATATGAAGAGCACCAGTACTGAGCTGGAACCCCCTGTAACTTATATTCGTAAACCTACCACCGTAAAAAGGTAATTTCTCGTAGATATCAACTTTGAAGCCTTTCTCAGCCAGAAAGTTTGCTGAAAGCAAACCACCCAATCCTGCCCCAATTACAGCAGCTCTCATCCTTCCACTACCTTTATTGCTTCAAGGGGACAATAAGCCACACATTTCTTGCATTCAACACACTTCTCCCTATCTATCGTCGCCTTACCAAAAACATCGATGGCCTCTTCAGGACACACGAGTTTACAGAATGCACATCCAACGCAGTAATTAGCTATTGTTATCATTTTCCAAGAGCAATGCAATTTGCGTTAAAAAAATTTGCGATGAATGGAATGTTCTATCTCTTCATAAATCCCTTAGATGACTCCCAGCTCACTCAATCTTTCAGGCAGATACACATCGGTTACGTAGTCAAGACCGTACTTTGCAAGGGCCTGCTGTTCTGATTTCTTGTTAAGCTCAAGCTGCAGTGTTACTTCTCTCTTCCAGAAATCAGTATCAAATCTCGGGTCCGATAGGATTGAGTTGAGTGCCTGTATGTCTTTATCCGTGAGCTTATCCGATGGGAGATCGTACTTCACAATATCCGACGGTCTTATTCCAACGAATTTTGCTGCAGGTGTTGCGAGGTATTCTGAAAGATGAGCAGACTTTATTGAGCCGTAGGCAACCGAAGCGTAGATACGGTAGCTCCACGGATCTCCATCTGTGAAAACCACAACAGGCAGACCAAGCTCGGTGTTTAACCTTCTAAGCAACCTTCTAGTGCTCCTCGCAGGCTGTCCCTTGAGGTGGACGATGATGGCATCAAACTTCTCGTCAAAACCATTCTCGACAAGTCTGTCCCTCATACCACCGGTCTCTATGGCTATAACGAACTTTGCGTCGTGATCGACGAACTCGATCTTATCAACGTTTACAGGTATTTGATAGCCTCCCTCACCAACATCATCCTGGCAGTGTATTTCCTTAACACCTCTCCTCGTCTCCTCTCTAATTCTCAATGGCCCGATAACAGTTGCACCATCCTCTTCCGGTCTTATGTGGAAGTGCTCACGCTGGAATGCTGTGATGATTTCGAGGTCTTCGATAAGGCGATCGCTCTCCTGCTGTTCGTTGAATTTGGCCATTCCCCAGTTTTCTGATATGTAGTAAAGCTCTCTGAGCGTCGAGGACTTGTTTGCGTTGAGCTGCTCCTTCAGAAATCCAATGACGTAAGCCATGCGGAGAAGCATGTACGCTCCCTTGACCGTCTTTGCCGATCTGATGGATCTTCTGTCTCCATAAACCCATACTTCGCTTTCCTCGTTGAACTCGATGTTGTGCTTTGTTCGTGTTGCGATCTCAAGTTCAGGGATTTTACCAGCCTTCATCTGGTCATACATTCTTTCCGCAATCCCAAGCAAAGCCCGTAAACACTGAGCCTCAATTTCCTTCAAAGAAACGTCACCTCCCCACCACTGAGGATTTCCTCGCTTACCCCTTCAACCAGTGGTTTCTTGTTGACAATTCTTCCCTTAACCCTGTATCTGAGTTCCACCTCTTCGTTTGGTTCAAGTGTAATATTCCACATCAGCGTTGTATATGATGATTGCATCACCTTCGCATTCTCGGCCTCAACCTCTCCGCTGCACATCTCGTAAACTTTCATTTCTTTCCTGGATTTGGTGAAGTTAGATATTCTGAGGCAAACATCCATATATCCATCACTTTCTGCTATACTTCTCTCAACATGCACATTTCCAATTATTTTCGCCACTATACGATCAACATCAAGTGGATCTTTCTCAAGTACCTCACAGACTTTCTTTGCAAGAAGAGGCAGTACCTTATTGAGGACATCCTCCTTTTTCTTCTTTCTTTGAAGTTTTTTCTTTCTTTCTACGTATTCCCTCAGTCTTCTCCCAACTTCCTGCAGCGATAACCTTACCTCATCTATTATCTCCGGAATTGCTGCAATAGCTTCCTTCGACTCGGATGTGTAGGGGATATTCGTTGAAGCGAGATGTATGAGAATTACAGCTGGACCTACTGGCAACTCTCCCCTTGACTGCTGTAAACCATAATTCTTCCAGTTGACACTTTCAACTGCCTTTGTTAAAGCACAACCACTCTGCTGGTAAAGCAGGGGGATTTTGTTCGCGTATCTCAGTATACTTACCTTTTCATCCCCCTTGATCTCCCCTCCATATGCTATACCAACCTCAACAAGGAATGGGTGGCCAGAATAGACCTTCGGCTTTCTTGTGGTGGCATACACCCACTCCGCATTATACTCAGTCATCAAACTCTTCATTATAAGGCTCTCACCTATTGGCGAGAGACAATCTGTTGGAGGGGGCAGAAAATCCGTCTCCTTGAAGGTATTAAGCAATTTCAGAGCATCATCTCTGCTCAAACTCTTTGGATCCAAGCTTGGATCGAGTCCAGCTTTGTTGAGAACTTCCTCGGCAGTTTTATCTCCTACCCTTACAAATTCAGCCTTCAAAAAGTTCTTGAGGTTCTTTGCGTTGGTATATCGAAGCATGCTCATTAACATTCCGAGTTCTATACCATGCGGATGGGGTTTGATCTCTTTCGGAACGAGTGGGAGTTCCTCACTCACACGCTGAAACTCAAATATCTCTCCATCCGGATCGATGAACGTGATTTTCGCATGTGGGTTAACAATAGACGTTTCTCGCAGATATTCCAAAACACTCTGTTTTCTCTCTTTCACGTATGTTCCGGCAACCTCAATCTCTATTCTTGTACCTCTGGCTCTATGCCACTCTATTCGCTCTTCTGAAACAATTTCAGGTTCGTTCTTACGTGTGTTTATGAAAAGTTCCACTTTCCAGGCTTTTTCTTTTGGAGAAGTTTTTGAGATTATGACAGCCGGTTTTCCCGTCGTTAGCTGGGCGTAGAGAACCGCTGCCGATATTCCAATACCCTGCTGACCCCTACTCTGCCGTATTGCATGGAAACGTGATCCGTAAAGCAGCTTGCCAAAAACCCTCGGTATCTGCTCTTTTACAACACCAGGTCCATTGTCCTCCACAATAATCCTGTAGGAGTTCTTTTCACTCCTGGTTATCTTAACGAGAATATCGGGAAGTATTCCTGCCTCCTCACACGCATCGAGTGAGTTGTCCACAGCTTCTTTAACGCACGTTATGATACTCTTGACTGGATTAGAATAACCCAGGATGTGCTTGTTTTTCTCGAAGAACTCTGCTATGCTTATTTCTTTTTGCTTTTTTGCAAGTTCCTCGGCAATCATGATTCGATTTCTGCCCCAACAACTGTCTGAGTCTTGGTTACGCCAGGAACACTCCTAATCTCATCAACAGTCTTGTTAAGCTCCGTTAAAGAGTCAGCCTGGATTATCACAACGAAATCGAACTCGCCAAAAACGTGGTAAATGTCCCTGACATTTTTCATCTCCTTCACTGTAGTATAAACGTTTTTTTCATTGCCTGGCGACACGTTTACCATTGTCACACCAATTACCATGCTAGTGGGTAGTATTCATACATTTTAATGCTTTCGCCCTCCATGAAAGTGGTCAGGTTTATGGCGTGATTCAGCAATCCAAAATTCGATTTTCTAAATGAAATACTGAACAATGTAGCGTATCGCCAGCGACATTACCAGAATGCCCAGAATAAGTCTGATTGCTTTTTCAGGCATAAATTTCTGAAATCTTGCCCCGAAGAACATCCCAAGCGTTCCACCAAGGCCAAAAAGCGCTCCAAGCATCCAGTCGGGAGGATAGCCAAGAGAGGAGTAATAGATAATTCCCACAATCGATGTTAAAAATGTGCCAACCAGAGCTGCCCCGGCAATTGTGTATGCTGGTAAACCGAAAACAGCAACACAGAACGGAGCTATGATTGCTCCACCACCTATCCCGTATATGCCTCCAATTATACCTACCACAAAAGCGAGAGTGAATAGTGAAAGGGTTGAAAAACCAAATTTCTCGCCCCAGAACTCGTATTCGATTCTACTCAAAGAAACTTTGAGTGTTTTCACTGCAGCATCCTCTGGCAATCCTGCAGCAAATCTTTTCTTTCCAGAGCACTTTAGCTCTTTAACTCTTGCACTGAATTTTTCTTCCAGTGCGTTAATTTTTCCCCTTCTCTTTGCAATTGCTTCATAAAGCAGTTTAAAGCCAAGATACAGGAGAACACAGCCCACAAAAAGTTTGAATGGCTTTGGATCAGGCAAATAAGTTATCCTGATGACTGCTCCAATAAAGACTCCCGGCAGAGTTCCCAGAACAATTATCAATGCCAGAGACCATACCATCCTCTTTTCCTTTATATACTCATAAACCCCGCCCGGAATTGCCACAATATTGTAAACAAGATTCGTAGAGCTTACAGATGGACTGGTAAAACCCAGAACGCTCACCTGAAAGGGCAAAAGCAAAAAGGCTCCTGAAACACCAGCCTGAGAAGTAAAGAAGGAGATAATGAAGGCAATTAGAGGGGGAATAAATGGGTTTATATCAACTCCTGATGTAAATTGCATAAAAATTGTTTGGAAAGTAGTATAAAAATTTTCGCACATTCACCCGACTAGCTCTGATTAAAGCCAGTTTAGGGTTCAATACTCTATTCCTTTAAAAATTCCACCCTTTGTAGTCTCACCACCCGACCCATTAAAATCAAAAAATAATGCGATTTCAGAGGATCGCTAT
The DNA here is from genome assembly GCA_964652135.1 of uncultured archaeon. Lineage (GTDB taxonomy): Archaea > Halobacteriota > Archaeoglobi > Archaeoglobales > Archaeoglobaceae > CAZZAF01. Next base: position 40,662 of record CAZZAF010000002.1, on the reverse strand, counting down.
ATCAACCCTTGAGGATCTGTGTCCACTCCGCAAGCTTATGTGTTTGCATGATCATATAATATTAAATTAATTTTATCCTAAGAATTTTCTTATGTACGCTGCTCTCACTATCTTCTCTTCATCAATCCTATCCAGAGACCTGATTATTTCATCCGTAACTTCTTTGTGCTCAATGTCTATTTCGAAGTCAAATCTATCGACAGATATTCTCTTCGCAACTTCATTGGGCAAAATCTTAAGCACATTTGGATTGAAGAACCTCATAGCATCTACAATATCATCTCCACAAACTTCCATAACGAATTCGAACTCTTTTTCATCTAAACAACTCAACCCCAGTATTTCAGGTGGCAAACCAATAGAATACAGAGCACAGCAGAAAGTAATTGCTCTCGGCAAGGTTAAACCATTTAAATTCCTTGAATAACCAAATAAGCCTATGTGGAGTTTTCTCTCTCTTCTCTTAGGGACGTAAGCGGCTATAGTATTTATCAAGTCCACCAGAGTTGATACTGTCTTCCTGTACTCGTCTGAAGTCTTTTTGATTATTTCCATAGCGGTTTCAGCATCTATGGTCTCGCCTCTCTTTTTCGAAGTATTGTTTATTTTTTCAATCGCATTAACGACATCTCTTTCCGGAAAATCATACTTAAAGGCAGACTGTATCGTAAACGTTTGGACATTTCTCCATTTATCCAGTATTCTGTCAACCGTATCTGGTTTGAGATTGCCTCTGAAAGGTGCTGAACCAAACCCTACTATCGGATACATCTGAACAGACAGTCTTTCTTCCAATTCTTCCAACTTTGTCAGGGCTATTTTAAGGGCCAGCGTTGATGCCACGGCTCCGTAGTTCATGGCCAGATCTGATTTCGCTAAAAACACTCTCTGATACTCGACATATTTATCTGAGAGATAGTTTTCTACGATCCTGTCACAGTCGAGGATATATGGCATGTCTTCTATTAACGGAATTACGTTTATTTCGTAGGGTTTAAACTCCCCTATCCATTCAGCAATTGTTACATCTCCGTGAAAGAAGGATTTATTCTGCTTTCCAACAACAAAGTTCCTGTAATAGTAGAAAACTCTGTTGAGTTCGATGTGCGAAGTAGTCATGGGCAGTATAACCTCAAATATAGGTGTAACATCTTCACCATAGAATAGTTTCGCTGCATCAAAACTTCTAGGGATGCTTTCAAGCGTTTCAAGCAAAACCTTTGCCTCAACTCTTTCACAACTCGGGTTGGGAACTCTCGGAGTTAATCTGACATCCTTACCGAGTACGCACTCCCTAAAGAAATATTCGTATCTCGAGAGTAACTTTTTCACAACGAAGTTGTCCACCTCTTTACCCTCGTAGTCCCACATCTGCTCATGGCAGTTTAGATGCGAGAAAACATAGTAAGCCTCCTTGACTTCGTCATCTCCCTTAATTATCGACGACTCAACAAAGAAGGGGGTTGTTACATTGTCCGGATGTTGGGTGCTCATCGTGCGGGGGATCATTCACACCACCCGGACATTTCACATTCTGAGACTTCCCAAGCCCAAACCCTATCTCGAACTTTGTATGTTTTAACATTAGTGTCTGCCCCATCGAGCAATCCAATCTTTATTCTAGCTCCCTCTTTACGTTCTATTTTCACACCTCCTAGCTCGATATATGCCATCAAATTGGTCGTGTGCTAAGTATTATAAATGTTTCCCAACTATCCAGTTGAGCAATTTAGAAACACTGCCTTTAGAGTCAACTCATAATGACTCTATCCAACCCTGGGTACAGGCTCTACAAGGATAGTGTGCCCAAACTTGCTTTATTCAACTGATATAAACAGGAAAATAAGTTTGTTGCAGCTTCCGCAAATCTCTCCGAAGGGAAAGAATTTATCTCACCTCACAATGCAAGCTCTCCTTTGGAAATTTGAATGTCAGAAGTTTGCATTCTTATTTTTTATCACTTCTAAAGTAGCGCTGTGTATTCCTAAATAGCTCAGCCACTTTTATTGCTACTCCTGACTCTCAGATCTTTGTAAATCTACTATCTACGATTTTAAACCTCTCATAGCTGGGTGGGATATCCATCAGTATACTCTCCTCAACTCCAACAAGATAAGCATCTTCACCAAAAAACTCTGTTTCCTTCTTTATTCTTAGAATCACATCATATAACTTCGTAACGATATTATTTGCCATATCATCGTAAACACCATCCAAATGCAAATCGAACAGCGTTATTTTCTCTGGTAATGCATCAAACAAATTAAACAAGTCACATATTACGGATCTGTCGAAAGCATATACGAGAAACAGCCCAAAGAACACTACTAAGTCGTTATCACTCAGTTTTTCTAAAGTAGTCTTAAGCTCATCAAGATCCTCCCGGGGGGTTGATCTCGGTATGAATCTGTAAAGCTCCCCAAGAGAAGTATTCTCTTTTTGACCGATTTTTATAATATTTACTTTATTAAGTATTTCTTTAACCTCCAGTTCAGAAATAGAGTAATATGTGTTTTCGAGCCTTCTATACATTGAATCCGTGTAGACCACCATAAATAATCTCTTCTCTGATGAGAAATACGGAAGAATGTGGTAAAATAACAAACTTCTGACGGCATAAAGTGAGTCGTATATTATCCTTACTCTCCGGTTTTCCAGTTTTGATAATAACGAGCCAAATTCCAGAATATCTTCCTCCTCCCGGCTCATGTCATATTATTTCCTATTTACCATTGCTTTATAAATGTTTCTGCATTGTTCAGTTGAACAATTTAGAAAAGGAGTTCATAAATCCTAACCACATGTTTATGTAGCATGACTGCATTACAGATGGAAGTGTTAAAACAATCTTACTAAATAATCCCCTGACTATTGTTCAATCGTACAACCCGCATAAAATTCTCAATTTAGAATTTACCATAATATAGGCTCACTTGGCTATTTTTTCTACTATTTTGTCATAAACCTCAAATAATTCCTTAACTTCCTCTATTTTCAGGTAGTAGTATTTTTCAGGCGGTTTATCTTCGAAATTGACAAGTCCCAAGTCATACAACAACTTTAAATGCTTTGACGCAGAAGATTCCGTAATACCTAATTTCTTTGCTATTTCATGAACTGAAGCCTTGTCTTTCTGACATAGTATTTTCAGTATTTCTCTCCTCACCCTTGCTCTTATCGCCCTAGCAAGTTTCTCATCGGGCATAGACCTATTTAGTCTAATTCACTTAATAAACATTTCGGGATTGCTCAATTGAACAGGAGTAAATGAGCCACTCTTACAAGAAATATAAAATAATAAAAACATAGAAGAGAAAAGAATCAAGCAAACAAAACTCCTAAGAGCACATCCGATCTTCCCTTCGATCCTAGCTAATGCTTGGCATCCGTGAACTCATAGCTCACGCCAAAGTTAGTTCCAAAGCCTCAAATTCACATATTTCTGCGCACAGTCCACATCCCTTACATTTTTCGGTATTGAATTCTACTTTTTTGATATCTTTATGTAACCGTATGACATTGGGTTCGGGGCAGGCAAGTATACATCTCCTGCAACCAGTGCATATATCTTCTGCCAGCTTTATCACGAAATACATCGCTACCACTCCTCAACGAGTTCAGATGCTATTCTAACTGCCTCCATATTCTTTCTCACTAGCTCTTGGAGTTTGGCATACCTCTTTTTTAGCACATCATCAAGCGCTGCGGTTGTAGCTGAAGCAACAAATCTCCTTCTTCCAAATCTTTCCGCAATAGATTCCTCCAAACTGTCAAACGTAACGATGTTGGTCACACCGATCAATGCACCTAACATTGCCATGTTCGTCGCCAGTTCCGTACCAGCTACCTCCAGCGCAACTTTGGTGGCTGGTAAATAGAAAATCCCAACATTCAACTTCTCTAAATCTCTAATGTGCTTTTCAGACAGTACTGATTCGACATTGTCAGTGTTGATTATCAACCGACCATCTGGACGTAAACCATCATAGAACGGCATGGTGTAGCATTTCCCTTTTGTTATAACCTCCTCATGAAACACCATTATGACGTTTGGATATGTCACCTCTCCCTTCTCGTATACGGGTTCAGTGGAAATACGAACGTAGCTCTCCGTAGGAGCGAGCCTTTTCTCCGCTCCAAAGAATGGAACAACGATACCGTAGTTTCCATCCTTCACGGCCGCACTTCCGAGTACGTGGGCAGCAGTAACCATCCCCTGTCCACCAAGTCCGGACATCCTGACATCAAATCTCATATCCCTAACCTCTCTATCAAGTTCTTTGCATCGTGATTCATGTATTCTTTTGGTTTAGTTTCCTTCATCATCTTCATAGCTTCCGACACGCTGAGTTTGTAGTTGGTAATACAGGGACAAAAGATCTGAACATACGTCGGGCCGATCTCTCTTGCTACAAATATTGCCCTCCTTACAACTCTTTCTAGGCGTCTTGGATAGGCAGGACTCACGACTGCAACGTATGCACAGCCAGATTCCTTAGCCAGCTCGGGCATTGGTATCTTGGGATATTTCTTCCCAAGTGGAGCCATATTCAACACAGCACCCTCTCGCGATGTACCACTCTCCTGGCCACCTGTGTTGGCGTAGCATTCATTGTCAAGCATTACCGTTGTGATCCTCTCTCTCCTAAACCACGAATGCATCGTCATCGCTAGGCCAATGTCTGCTGTTCCTCCATCCCCTGCAATTACCACCACATCCTTGCACCTGTCAGGAAACCTCATTGCGAGTGCTCTTTTCAAACCGGATGCAACAGCGTTCTGGTTTCCATATATGGAATGAATATTATGTATAGCCAGTTGCGGCATAAGCAGGCTACTGCATCCAGTAGTACCAACTATGACTGTGTCCTCAGGAGCGGGGAGTGATGCGACAACCAGTCTTATCGCCAGCGCCGGAGCACATCCAGCGCATAGTGGGTGCTCTTCTATCAACTCCTTAAACGTGCCCAGATCTTTTAACCTCAAGTTTCGACCATAGGGTCCATTTCTCACAAGTTCTAGATATTCCTCAGGCATAATGTCTTCAAAAGCAGGGGCTATTTTGGGTATCATCTATACACCACCCTTGCAAGCTTTTTCATTTCACCAACAATAATTTCAGGAGGCATAGTCATACCTCCAAACACTCTCGGTCCTCCAAAAACCTTCGAAGCATCTATTCTTGATGCAATTTCTCTCGCCAACCATCCGACTATATTGTATTCCGGCACCAGAATTGCTTCGGCATCCTTTAACGCAGACTTGATCTCCTTATCCGGGAATGGTCTGAGCACCTTTATTTTCACGAGTCCAGCGTCAATACCCTCCTTTTTTGCCATATCCACCGCCACTCTTGCCTGAGCAGCGGCGCTGCCAGAAGCGACAACTAGAAGCTTTGCATCAGGGTTGATAACTTCGATTGGATTCCCCATATATCTCGCAATATGTTTTCTCGCACGATCCGCTGCAGCACGAACCTCCTGCTGCCAGCTGGCATGGGTAGCGTAGCTTATGTAGTTGCTCTTCATGACAAACGGATCTCGCATGTGCCTAACGGGCGGAGACTCCATATCCATTGTGGGTATCGGTGACATAGACGGGTCATATGGAGGCAGAACTTCATCATCTGGAGTCACTTCGACGATTTCCCTAGTATGCGTAACAAAGAAACCATCCATGCACACTCCAATTGGCACGTGTACATCGGGTTGTTCAGCTATACAATAAGCCTGAAGGAGCATATCAAAGACTTCTTGAGGGTTTTCAGCATGGAAAATCAACATTCCAGTATCCATCAGCCAACCAATTTCTATATTGTCTGGTTGAATTGTAAGTGGAGAATTCACACCCCTGCACATGAATGCGCATACGATAGGTAGTCTCATGCCAGCCCAGCATGGAAACATCTCAAACGCCCTAAGAGTACCGGGACCGCCCGTAGCTGTGAAAACCCTGACACCACCAAGCGCTGCTCCTGCTGCAGCAGACATGACGCCGAGCTCGTTTTCGCCTCTGTAGTAGTCCTTCACATAGCCCTCAGCATAAAGATCGCCCACCAAGTGCATGGCCTCGCTTTGTGGTGTAATTGGATACGCAATCGCTATATCTATATTAGCTCTCTTTATCGCCTCTGCAACCGCCTCATTTCCAGTTATAAACTTTCTTTCACGTGGTGCCTCTTTGAGTAGATACTCCGGATCAACAATTTTTCTCTCCTTCATCCATCAGCCCTCCTAGATTCTCTCCTCTTGATATCCTTCACGATCTCGGTCAGTCTCCGAATAGTGTCAACATCCACATCTCTGAGAGATATCATTGCATCCTCATGACCAGCCTTAGCACAAAGTGCTATGGTGTAACAGTCAGTCCCACCCCTGATGATCTTCAAAGCCACATTTGCAAAGTGACAGTGGACTCCAACAAAAATGCAAACATCTATATCGTTGTGCCATATTGTCAGATTGGGGTGATTGGGGTTGATTTCCTTCTCAGGATCAATCATTGGGTATTTTGGACGATAGTCGGGCATTGGGATAACTTTCGCTCCAACAGTCTCTGCCAGTTCCCTAACAGCCTTGGCCTTCTCCACAACTTTTTCGTTCCAAACCCACAAGATCTGTGGGCCTGGAAAAATTGTTGGATTTTTTGCAGAAATTAACTTCTCCGCAATCTTGACCATCGCCTCTTCGGCAGGAACGATCTCACCTTCCACCAGTGCTTCACCCCTGTCCGGCAGGCTAACCCCCATAGCGGCCGCCGCCGGTGGAAGGTAAGCTTCAGGTCCAGGAAGAACCCTATACTTTTCATGCAGATGTATTACAGATGTCATGTTAGTCTTCCCCTTTTTAGTTTCGTTTTTTGTCGTGGCAGTCGAGAGGTTTATAAACTTTTCGCAATTACTCAATTGAATAATTGGGCAAGTGCTGAAAAAACTTGTCTCCGATTATAAAGCTATTATAACAGTAAATCTTTATTATCTATCCTTGCGAAACCAATAGTATTGTCAAGTTACAGTTACCCGCTCCAAAGTACTTGTCCACGACAATTCACCAATCAATCCTCGAACAAACACATACTCCAAAAACTCCAATGGTTTTAATCCAACACACAATATGATTTGAGGCCTCATTCCAGCCCAACTACCTATATCAACGCCATAGTCCATAATCTCCTGCCTCTACAACCAATGCAATGCTGTAATACATTAATTCCGTCTTTTACCCCCTAAACCCGTACTATTTTTCCGCCGACTATTACCATCCAGACATTTCTCGCATCCGCTCTATGTACTACAGAAGAAACAACATCATTCAAAGGGTGCATGTTTCGGAGAGGTCTGAGCACAATTATATCGGCTACTCTACCCTCCAAAATAACTCCCGAATTTAGACCAAAAATCTTGGCAGCATTTACTGTTGCCATTTTTAGAATTTCTCTCGTTGAGATTATTCCTGGATCTTTATAAATATACCTAAGCAACTTTGACAGGAACTCCATCTCCCGAAACATGTCTGGAGAGTTTAGCATGATGTTATCTGTCCCGAGAGCGATCGGAATTTTTTTCTTTAGGAATTCCAAGATCGGTGGTGCACCAACACCCAGCAGAGCGTTGCATCTCGGACAGCACACAACTGGGATTTTTCTTCTTGTAATGATTTTCAAATCTTTTCTCGTTGGATTGGTTACATGAACGAGAAAATTTGGTTTTAATTTCACAGCTCGCTCTATTTCTGTTTTCCCCGTTAGTTTTAGCGATCGTTTTTGAGATACGCTATGCTCCGCAGCGTGAAGAGCAAGATACCTGTATTCTGTGGAATCTGCTATCTCCTTAAGAGTAGTATCTGAAAACTCACAAACACCACTTATTCCAACTCCATCACAGTTTTTAGCGTTTTTGGCTACTAGATCGACGATGTATGGATCAAAAACGTCTTTTGCAATTTCGTTTTCGGATTGCACGACGACAGGTTCATAGAGTAGTATTGGACGTACTTTAATACCCTCAACTGCCCTTCTAGATAACAAAGGGTCGTTGGAAAACTCACAGAAAGTTGTAATGCCATTAGATACCATCTCATAGATCGCATTGCGTGCTGAAGAGATAAGAGTACGTTCTGGCGTATTCCTCAGAATTCTATGCTTATATCCTGCAGGAGGTCTAACAACTTCGTCAAGTTTTTTTCCAATACATGACTCCTTTCCTAGTGCGTCAAGGATGTGAACGTGGGTATTTATAAAACCAGGTAGTACTATCCCTCCTTTTGCGTTAATGTCTCCTTTCTTACCCCCACTTCCGATTTCCTGAATCTCACCATTCTTGATTTTGACGTAACCCCTCACAAGTTCGAAGTCTTCCCCATATAGTATTCTAGCGTTATATATTAACATAAGATTCGATACCCCCTATTTAAAAGGAAAATACTAACTGAGAACTATACTGTACATCGATATACTTTAGAAATATCCATTACAATCACATACTTTATCGAAATCCATAATTAATATAAAAAATTAATAAAATTTGAATATTTATGTTATCTGGAATTTCTCTGCTCTGATTACCTCTACATCCTCCAGATAAACTATGCCTGCAAAATCTCTAAAGAACTTCTCAATTACAGTAGTTGCTATTTTCTTAGCGATTTCTTCGGTTGTTATTACCTCTATTCTGACGTTTTTGAAGAGATCTCCAAAGACGGCTCCTCCAGATCTGACGCCTCTGTCACCCTTACCTGTAGCACTCTGTGCAGTGTATCCCTTGGCTCCAAGCGAAGTTATAAGATCAACGACCTTGTCAAATATGACCGCCTCGGTAATTATCACCACTTTCTTTGCCTTACGAAACTCCATATTTCCTCCTCCTTAAAGGTTGAATACAGCCGTACCCAGCGCGGTGAAAAGCGGAACGCAAATTCCAATTGCCACCGTGGTTCCAATACCTGTCGATGCCCCAATGTAAGCCGATGGGTTAGCACTAGGTATTCCAGCACGAAGTGTTGGTGGACCCGAGATGTCTGAGTTGGAGGCGGCTATGATCGCCAGCATTATCACTCCTCCCGGACTGAAACCAACTAGATGGTGTGCAAGGTACCCGAATCCAAACCCTATCATGCCATGAACCATTGGTCCTACCACGGCAAAGAGGGCGTACCAGTGGGCAACCTTTGCCAATTCCTTAAGCCGCTGATATGCATCTATACCAAGGGTCAGCATTAGAACCGACAGAAAGCCCTTGAAGAGAGGCTCATAGAACGTTTCGAATAGGGGTTCCGGCTTCGTTAAGAGTCCAAGCAAGACTCCGAATATCAGGATCGTCAGAGCCTTACCAGTGACACACTCCTTTGCCAGTGCCTTCACGTCGACTTTCTCAATGCTTTGACTCTGCTTGGCAAGACAAATGTTCGCCAGAAGAATGGCTGTCACCAGGGCAGGAATGTCCATGAAAGGATAAAGTGCCGGAACCCACGCTTCAAAAAATATACCTCTATCCTGCAGGAATGTCATTCCAGCAAACATAGTGGAGCTGCTCACAGCTCCGAAGAGTCCCAGCGTTGCAAGGGCGTCGTCCTTTCTTAACCCGGGAAGACGAGCAAACGTGAAGTAGCCCAGAAGAACGATTCCTGAACCAATGATTATACAGAAGACGGCTGGAACAAGCATTTCTATGATGTTTGCTTCACGAATTGCTATACCACCTTCCAGCCCGATAGTCATTAGAAGCATATATACTGTGAAGTCGTAGATCGGCTGAGGAACACGGAATTCGCTCTTAATTGCTGCTATCAGCATTCCTGCAATCAAGAATCCCAGCGTAGGGGATTGTAGCTGGTGTACGAATAGACTAATTATGGTCGAAGTATCCAAACCAATCACCCTCCTCTAGCATCCCACAATAGTTCCACATCCAAAGGAAGAGCAGCTATCAGATAGACGACTTCCTCCTCACCAAGGTTCTGTACTTTGATTCTTCCAATCGCAGATGCCTGCGTCTTCAACCACCTCCGGATTACGTTTTTTGTCGTGGCAGTCGAGAGGTTTATAAAGTTTTCGCAATTGCCCAATTGAATAATTGGGCAAGTGCAAAATTTTATTTTTAGATAATTCGATATTCCTGATAAAGATAATCGAGATTAAAGAGAAAAACTTCTATAAACTACCTCAACAAAAATTGCCCAATCAATCGGTGTAGCTTAATAATTAACAAATTCTGGATGTTCAATTACCGTCTCTTAAAAACGAGCCCTTTCTCACTCAATTCGACAGTAATCAAGTTACGTTGATAGAGGCTGGAAAGATGTCCACTTATTGCCGGTTTAAGTGTGTTCAGCGCAGCCATGGTACTCGTAACACCGAATGCATTCATAGCTTCAGCCAATATCTCCGACTCCGTCAAGCCTTCTTCGTCGATTATAGACAGAATCGTTTTGTCCACTTTTTCTATGCGCTTTATATTCTCTTTCACAATTTTAACGCCTTCATCTCTATTTAGGATACCACCATGCCCGGGAACTATATAATCCCAATCAAGTTTTCTTATTTTATTCAGACTTTCAATAGCTGAGTCCGGGTCAGTGTAGTACAGAACTCCAAATCTTTCCCAGCATTCCACCAGATGAATACTATCCCCTGCTATCAACACGTTTTCAATCAAGTATCCTGTATGTGCATAAGTGTGTCCAGGCAGAGGAATAGATATGGCATAATTTTCTGCAAAATCGTCAACCCTAACACCTTCACCCATAAAATGGGGTGTTACAAGATTTTCTGGCAACATTGCCCAGCTAAAAAGCCCTCTCCGGCATATTCTAGGATCTTCTATTAAATTGGATTCGAGTTTCGGTGCCACGATTTTTGCATTAATTTTGCATGCATCGCCGAAATGGTCTGCATGTCCATGCGTAATAAAAACAGTCTTTATATCATGATACACGTTCGAACCAACGTTTGGATCAAAAGCAATGTCTCTATAGACTACGGTGTTAACTCTAAACCTTCCAACGTAAACGGTGACCCTTTCAACCACGATTTTTTCGACATTCATGCGCCGTCCGTTAACATGGCAATTACATCTCACCAAGTACCTCGTAAACTCTTCTGTGCATGTGTGTCGATAGGTAGGTGTTCACACCCCTACTGGAGTGTATTTCAGCCAAAATCTTCAAGGTCTCTTCAACAGCCAGGAATACGATATCCCCGTCGTCTGTAACAGGTGTATCTTCGAGATATGCTCCATGCAGAAGATAGGTGAAATACTGGGGTAAACTTTTCATGCCCGTACATCGTCACATGGATTTTTAATCTTTTTCAATTGGTCAAGTGAATTGTTGAGCATGTGTCAAAAAGTATAAATAACCCATTCCAGAAACGTGGGAACAGACATATGAAGGAAAGAACGATCTGCTACCCTCTAATGAGAATAGGAATAATCGGTGGGGGGCAGCTGGGGAAGATGATGGCACAAGAAGCCAAAAAGATGGGTTTTCACGTCACCGTTCTTGATCCCACATACGATTGTCCGGCCTCCCAATTTGCAGATGAACAAATTGTCGGAGACCCATATTATAGTAAAAACGAGCTAAGAGAGATAGTGGAGCGTTGTGATGTAACAACCTTTGATATAGAACACGTAAATACTGAAATTCTTAAAGAACTGGAGAATGAAGGACATAAGATCAATCCATCACCGCAATTACTCGAAGTTATTCAAGACAAACTGAAACAAAAAGAGGTGTTGCACAAAAGCGGCGTACCTGTGCCAAGATACGAGAAAGTGGAGTCCGTTGCCGAATTAAAAACTCATATAGAAAAGTTCGGATTTCCGGTGGTTCAAAAAGCCCGAATGGGTGGATACGATGGTAGAGGGGTTACCATACTTAAAAACAAAAATGATTTAGAGAAAGCAATTAAAGCTGAGTCTTATATTGAAGAGTTCGTTGAGATTGAAAAAGAACTTGCAATTATCGTAGCCAGAGACGTTCGGGGAGAGATTAAATGTTACCCTGTAGTAGAAATGATCTTTGACGAAAGGGCCAATATACTCGACATGGTCATAGTCCCAGCAAGGATTGAAGACAGCATAGCAAAAAGAGCAAGTAAAATCGCCATTAAATCGATAGATGTTCTTGAAGGAGTGGGTGTCTTTGGAGTAGAAATGTTCCTAACGAAGGATGGTGAGGTGCTGGTCAACGAAATTGCCCCAAGACCTCACAACTCAGGGCATTACACAATAGAAGCATGTGTGACCAGCCAGTTTGAACAACACATCAGAGCCATAAGTGGTCTACCGCTGGGTTCTACAGAATTGCTGTCTCCGGCAGTAATGGTAAATGTATTGGGGAAGGACGGTTATAAGGGAAAACCCATCATCGAAGGTTTGTACCATGTTCTATCTATCCCTGGAGTGTGCTTTCACTTCTACGGTAAAAGCTCGGTGTTTCCGTTCAGAAAGATGGGACATGTAACGATTATAGATAGAGAACCTGAGCGTGCATTCGTGAAAGCCAAAAAAATTAAAGAGATTCTAAAGGTTAAGGCAGAGGTGTGTATATGACAAAACCGAAAGTTGGAATTATCATGGGTAGTGACTCCGATCTCCCCATCATGAAAGATGCAGCAGAGGTCCTAGAACATTTCGACATAAACTACGAGATTACTATTGTCTCCGCACACAGAACTCCCGAGAGACTTTATAAATATGCTAAAGAAGCTGAAGAGAGAGGAATTGGGGTTATAATCGCTGGAGCTGGTGGTGCCGCACATCTACCGGGTATGGTAGCTTCAATTACACCACTACCAGTAATAGGTGTTCCGATAAAGACTTCGTCTTTACAGGGGCTAGATTCTCTTCTGTCTATCGTGCAGATGCCTGCAGGTGTGCCAGTGGCAACTGTAGCCATAAACAACGCCAGAAACGCTGGCATTTTAGCGGCTGAGATCCTCGGAGTAAAGTATCCGGAAATCAGAAAGAAGATAATAGAATACAAAGACTCTATGAAAAAAATAGTTGAGAAAAAGGCTGAAAAACTAGAAGCTGTCGGGTATAAAGAATATCTAAAAAGCAATTAAACAAAAATAAATTGTTTATTACATCTGGAAGTTTTGTCTACTCAGCTGCGTTACCCTCGGTAGCCATAACACCTATTCAATCCTCAATATAAAGACAGAAAACATTGCCAATTGAAGCTTACTAAGGTTCGATACCCCTATCAGTAATTGTAAATATGCAGCTTGCCCCCTCTGCCTTAGAGCGATGTTTGACTAGAATGGCTCTTCTCTGCTTATTGATCTTTTCGAGCCCTATAATTATCTTTGAAAGGTGATCGATGCTTGGTCCTCCCAACGGCCTGTCTTCTCCGCTTTTCACATCTGTGAACATCTGATTTGTTATCACAACCGCCAGATTGTGTTTTCTGGCAAGACCAAGCAGAAATGTTAGCTGCGAAACCAGTTCGCGCTTCATTTTTATCTGCCTATCCTCATCCTCGAGCTCGCTTCTGTAGAGGGATGTAAAAGAGTCCACAATCACAAGCCTGACATCTTCCTTATTACAAAGTTTTGCAAGCTCTTTTATCGCAGCACTCTGCTGCCTGAAATCAAAGACATCGTAGTGGAAAACGTTCTTCAAGGCTGAAGTGTCCTGAAATATCTGTTTAACTCGCTCAGCAGACAACCCCTCCGTGTCGATGTATGCAACCTTTCCAATATTCTTGGCAGTATTGTACGCCAGCATGAGGCAAATTGATGTTTTACCGGTCCCGCTTGCCCCAAAAATTTGAGTAATTGTGCCTGTTTCAAAACCTCCATCGAGAAGAGAGTCTATACACTTACTCCCAGAAGGGAGCTTCATGAGTTCCCTCGCTTGCATGGCTATTCACCCAGTTTTTTGAGGATTTCTCTGTAAACGGTTGTAATTGGCATTTCAAGTTCCTCAGCAACTTTTCTTACATCTTCAAACTCGGGTTTCAGAATTTCTCCATCGGCATTTGATTTCTTTACCCTTACTTTGAATTTCTCTCCAAACAACTCCAGTGTAAGTTCCTTCTTTTCTCTTGGAGCGATCATGCGATGATAAACCGGAATTATACGCACGCCAATTGATCCTGTCTCGTTCATCATTGTTCTGGCCACCTCTTCAGCATGTGAAAATTTTGCAATGGCTCTTATGAGCACCGCTGGCCTGCCCTTCTTTCCTATGGCCGGCATGGCGCTGACATCAAGAGCCTTCTCTGCTATTTTCTCCATTGCGTATCCAATAATCTCTCCGCTGGCGTCATCTACGAGGGTTTCAAGAACTGCAATGCCATCGTGCATGCTGGATTTGCCAAGAATCAGTCGGAGGACGTTTGGTTCTGTAGTTTCCCTGCTACCAGCCCCATAGCTTACATCTTCAACGGTGAATGGTTGTCTGAACGTTCCTTCGCAAAAATGGGATAATATTGCAGCAGCAGTAGGGGTCAGCAGTTCTCCTTCACCACCAAACACAACCTCCAGCCTGGAATCTTTCAGAATTTCAAGGGTTGCTGGGGCTGGAACTGCATGCCTGCCGTGGTGCATTTCAACAAAACCACTTCCAAGCCGGACAGGTGTTGTAAAAAATCTATATCCTTTTCTTTTTAGTCTGAGAATCCCTGTTACCGATGCCACAACGTCAAAAATAGCATCATCACTTCCAACCTCGTGAAACACTGCATTTCTGTAATCCCTACCATGAATTTTTCCTTCAGCTCTGGCTATTCTTTCAAATATTGCTACTGATTCTTTTTTTACCTCTTCTTCTAGAGGAGATAAATTTATGAGTGTAACAATTTCTTCAAAAGTCCTTTCGGTCTGATCACCATCCACAACTACTCTTTTTGCCTGAATTCCTCCAACAACCACATCCTTAACAGTAAACGAGATATTAAGCTTGAGAGTTTCAACTATCTTCTCGAGATCCCTTTCTTCAAGTGAGGTGCCCAGCAGGGTTGAAATGATCATATCTCCACCAGCACCGCTGAATGCATCGAATATTGCAATTCTCATGAAATCACCAGAAGTCTTTTTATACGATTTATTTAAAATAGTTGTTGAGGTGTCTGTAATGGAGATCACACTCAAAGTCAATCAAGCTTATCCAAGCGACTCCGGGAGGGGCATTGCAAGACTTGACCCGGACGCAATGCTAAAACTTCAAATCTCGCCCGGAGACATAATAGAAATAGAAGGAAAAAGAACAACTGTTGCAAAAGTCTGGAGAGCCCCAAAGCGAGACTGGGGTAGGGAAATAATCAGAGTTGATCGATTTATAAGAGAGAACGCTGGCGTCAGTGTTGGAGATACTGTTAAAGTTCGAAAGGCAGATTACAGGCCAGCAAAAGTTGTTGTAATAGCACCATTACGAAAAATGGAGTTCAAAGTTTATGGAATGGATATTGGAGACTATCTAAAGCACCAGCTCCTCAAAAGACCTCTTGTTGAGGGTGATTTAATCCCAATTGTTGGTGCACCTGCTCTTGCAGGCTTTGGAAAGTATGGACAGGCTCAGGCACTGCTGTTTGTTGCCGTTAAGACGGAGCCAAAGGGAGTCGTAATTATTGATGAAACGACAAGAGTAATCTACAGAGACAGACCAGCAAAAGGATTTGAGAGATTAGGAAAGGGTGGAGTCACATACGAAGACATAGGAGGTTTAAAGGAAGAACTCCAGAAGGTTAGAGAAATCATTGAACTGCCGCTGCGCTATCCAGAACTATTCCAGCGCCTCGGTATTGATCCGCCCAAGGGTGTTTTGCTCTACGGTCCGCCTGGAACTGGTAAGACACTGATTGCAAAGGCTGTTGCAAACGAGATAGGTGCATCCTTCTTCACAATAAACGGCCCAGAGATCATGAGCAAGTTCTATGGTGAGTCTGAACAGCGCTTAAGAGAAATATTTGAGGAAGCGAAGGAGAACGCCCCATCAATAATATTCATCGATGAAATCGACTCAATTGCTCCAAAGAGAGAAGAGGTTACCGGAGAAGTAGAGAGGAGAGTTGTTGCACAGCTACTCACTCTGATGGATGGACTTGAAGAGAGAGGGCAGGTTATCGTAATTGGAGCTACAAACAGAATTGATGCTGTAGATCCAGCTTTACGCAGACCGGGTAGATTCGACAGAGAGATAGAGATCGGAGTGCCGGACAGAGAGGGCAGATTCGAGATTCTCCAAATTCACACAAGAAACATGCCTCTTGAACCTGAATACGATAGAGAGTTTGTTCTGGAAGCTCTGGAAAAGATTAGGAAGAGCTTTGCCGAAGATGGGGACGATGAGACTATCAGGCTTATCGATTTCGCCTACGAGAAAGTAAAGGAGGCAGAAAAGAAAGAAGAAGTGAAAGAGATCATCGAGAAAGAACTTCCAGCTGAGGTGATCACAGAGCTTGAAAGAGAAATTACAAAAGCAATGCTTAGGACTCTTGCCGACCAAACCCATGGCTTCGTTGGAGCCGATATTGAAGCTCTGTGTAAGGAGGCAGCAATGAAGGCGCTGCGAAGGTATCTACCAAAGATCGATCTGAACAGTGAAGAGATCCCATCTGAAATTCTTGAGTCGATAAGAGTTACAATGGACGACTTCAAAGAAGCATTAAAGGAAATAGAGCCTTCAGCGATGAGAGAAGTACTTGTAGAGGTTCCAAGAGTTACGTGGGAGGATGTTGGAGGGCTCGAGGAGGTCAAAAGAGAGATAGTGGAAGCGGTTGAATGGCCAATACGCTACCCCGAGAAGTTCAAGAAGTTTGGAATTAGGCCGCCCAAGGGTGTTTTGCTCTACGGTCCGCCTGGAACTGGTAAGACACTGATTGCAAAGGCTGTTGCAAACGAAACAAATGCAAACTTCATAAGCGTAAAGGGAAGCGAGCTGCTCAGCAAGTGGGTTGGAGAGAGCGAGAAAGCTGTGAGAAAGATATTCAGGAAGGCCAGACAGGTTGCACCATGTATCATATTCCTCGATGAGATTGATGCCATTGCGCAGATGAGAGGTGTTGAAGAAGGCAGCAGAGCCATAGAGAGAGTTGTGAACCAGCTGTTGACGGAAATGGACGGGCTTGAGGAGCTTGAAGGAGTTATTGTCATCGGTGCAACCAATCGTCCGGATATCCTTGATCCAGCACTGCTGAGACCAGGTAGATTTGACAGACTTGTGTATGTGAAGCCGCCGGACAAGAAGAGCAGACTTGCAATATTCAAAATACACACACGTGGCATGCCTCTGAGTGAAGATGTTGACCTGGAGGAGCTAGCAGATCTCACAGAAGGATACGTTGGAGCCGACATTGAAGCCATATGCAGAGAAGCAGTTATGCTTGCATTCAGAGAGAATATAGATGCAGAAAAAGTGGAGATGAGACACTTTCTAGAGGCGCTTAAGAAGGTCAAACCAAGTATAAATGAGGCAATGCTGAGGTTCTACGAAAGATTCGAGGAGAGGGCTAAGCAGGAGAGAACCGCAAAGATTGCTGCCAAGACATTCATAGGATATGGCTAAAGTGCAAGATGCATTTCATTTATATCGTTTTTTACCTTATATAGTCCTATCTTTTATTAGTATTTTTGGAGCAGAATATACTGTAAATAGTCAACTGTAGTTGACTTGAATTAATCGCATCGGCTATCCGACAGGAAAAGGATGATATACTCAAATCGCCTACTAACTAAAATATGAGTAGAGATAAATGGGTTTTTGTTTTGGCTGCAAGCCTGATTTCACTCATCTCACTCACATTTTACTTTTTCTACCCTCTCCTCGATGGAATTGTAATGGGAATTGTTTTCGGCTATGTCGCCAAACCTGTCAAGAAGAGGCTCGAACAAAAAATGGGTAGATTTCCATCAAGTTTAATTTCAACGCTCATAATAATCGTACCCATATCCTTTCTGATGTTCTACGGAATTTTTCAGGGAGTAAACCAGCTAATTCACATACTCACCCACCAGAGTGAATTTGAAGCAAGTTTTGTTGGCGCCCTTCGCAATGCTGGAATCGACGAAAAGTACATCCAGCAGGTGAGAGAACTGATCCCAACTCTAGCATCCATTGCACAGAGTAAATTAAAGCTTTCAGTCATTGATGCGACTTTTAAAGCAGTAATGTTCTTTATGAACTTTGTAATATCCGTGATCGTCTGCTTTTATGTTCTGCTTGATGCAGACAGATTTATTGAGCGTTTACTGAAAGTTCTGCCAGAAGATAGGAGAGAAGAGTTCAGCAAATTCATTAAAGAGGTTGACGAAACGTTTCTCGGACTGTGGTTTGGAAACTTCGTTGTTGCAATGCTCATCGGTATAGCGAGCGTCCCCTTTTTCCTCTTCTTCAATATCCCCTACACCCCTCTCCTCTCCGGATTGATGTTTCTCGCTGCCTTAATTCCCGTGTTTGCGGAGTGGATGGTCCTTGCACCAATTGCAGTATTTCTCGGTCTGAAAGATGTCTGGCTGGCGGTTTGGTTTACAGTATTGGGCTTTATATTTCTGTATTTCTTGCCGGAAGTTATTCTCCGTCCATACTTTGTTGGCTACACATCGAAAATACATCCACTCGTACTCATGCTCTCTTTCATTGGAGGAGCCGTCGTAGGAGGAGTATCTGGATTCTTCATCGCACCGATGCTTGCTGGCCTGATAACGGCAGTTTACAACTACTACACCAAATGACCCAACACCACCCATACCCTATTTTTTAAGCTCACGCCAGCCTTCTGCGAAAAACTTATCTCTCCAAAATTGAAATCTTTTTACGGAAGCCCCGTGGTGTAGCGGTCAATCATGCCGGCCTTTGGAGCCGGCGACCGGGGTTCGAATCCCCGCGGGGCTACTTTTTACGCTCCAGCCGTTTTTTAATAACATCAAGAGAAGGAAAAGTTTAATCGTTTAAGAGAGAAATCAAGTCCAGAGGAGATGCTGCATGGATTTTTATGAGCTGGTGCTGGTATACCAGGACGTATTCAACCCGAAATACTTCATCCTGCTGACAGCCATTATAATGATCTTCTACGACTGGAAAAACTCCGGTGATGAAATACGACGGTTATTTGGTAGACTGATCGTCGTGGGAGCATGTTATATAATCGGATTTAGCATAATGGAGATCCTGCTGAATTACTACCTCAGTTTACATCCATATCTTTCTTCTCCAGACAGTCCCCTGCAGTATCTGGAAGATATTTCTGCAATTATCGGCATGTCCATCGGTCTCATGCTGGGCGCAGTAGCCTGGAAAAAGCTTGGATATGGTGCAGAAGTTATCGGTGGAATTATTGGACTAGTCTCAGTGTCCATACCATATTCTGTGATATCCTATTTCTGGAACATATCTGGACACGTAACGTTTACAGCAGCTCCGGTAACGTATTTAACTGCAATAGACAGAAGACTTGCGTTTCTGTATGTTGTTCCATTGATAATGGTTGTAAACAGACCAGTGGTTGGAGCTCACGACTGGCTGCAGAGTATAGCTGGATTTGTGCTCGGCATATCTCTGATGCTGCCCGGAGTGAAGTATTATATCAAACTCAAACGGAGCAGCGATTGAAATGGGACACCACACGCTGAAATTCTACAGCATCAATCAGGAGCTCATTCTCAGGATTTACATGCTTGGAGCCAAGCTTGCGAGAATACCTATTGCGGGCAGAGTGGTCAAAGCTATAATGGAGTGGTATGCAAGAAATCAACATAGCGCCTGGATTCTGACCAGAGAAGAAGCCAAGAAAATCATAGACAAAGCAACAAGTATTGCAGTAGGAGATTGTAAGTGTAGAAAGGTATTCAAAAACTGCGACAATCCGCTAAAAACAGATATTGTGTTAGGTATGGGCTACGATGTCTTCATGGAAGTCAGAAAGGGAGAATACAAGGAAATTAGCAAGCTGGAAGCGAAGAAAATAATCGATGAGTGCAGCGAAAGAGGTCTGGTACATACAATTGTGAAATGTCAGGACAACTTCTATGCCATATGCAACTACTGTTCTTGCTGCTGTGTTCCTTTACGACTTAGAAGGGAATACGGTGTCAAAAACGTATGGAAAAGGAATAAAGACATTCTGAATAAATTCCTTTCCAGTAAAACGTGAATTCTTTTTTCATGCAAGCTGATCAACGGTGCATTCATCAACGCTTTTGTCATCCCTCAACCTGATGAAAACTGGAGCACGAAGTTTGCCGTCAGCCGTCGTTTCGAGAAATTCCACCTCACAAACATATACCGGTTTGACCCAGTGAACTCTTCTTTTGAACTCAATCTCTTCCTCTATCACTGGTTTGCCAATCTCAATTTCTCTCAGCTTCTCTGAAAACCATCTGAGAAAATCTGAATCAAAACCTGTTCCAACCTGTCCCACGTGGACATACCTATTGCCATCTTTGAGGGCTAGAA
Organism: uncultured archaeon; assembly: GCA_964652135.1. Classification (GTDB taxonomy): domain Archaea; phylum Halobacteriota; class Archaeoglobi; order Archaeoglobales; family Archaeoglobaceae; genus CAZZAF01. The sequence continues at coordinate 20,267 of CAZZAF010000002.1, read as the reverse complement.
CAAGCGAACCAAATGCTTTTTGTCTCTCTCCCTCCCCTTCAAGATAACCGACAATAATGCAGTCTATGGTGTTCCTTTTCTTCATTTTTATCCATGCCGGGCTTCTCTTTCCCGGTAGATATCTGCTATCCTTTCTTTTTGCCATGATGCCCTCAAGCCCGAGCTCTATGGCTTTTCTGTAAAATTCCTCCCCTGCTCTTTCAATGTATTCTGAAACGATGATTCGATTCGTTTCGCTTGAAACCTCTTCCAGAATTTTCTTTCTTTCGAGAAGTGGCAGGTCCATAATCCAGCCGTTACTTTCCGTGTAAAGGACGTCAAATGCAAAATACACTACAGGTATTGTTTTTGCAAGAATACTTATCTTTGCTCTACTTTCTACGTGCTCTCTTTTCTGTAAAAGAGGAAAGGACGGTTTTCCGTTCTCCAGAGCAACAATTTCTCCATCGAGCACAGCATTTTCGCTTAGAAAATCAAAGAAGTCAAGCTCGGGATATCTGTACGTTATGTCGAACAATCTTCTGTTCTGGAGCCTCAGCCTTTTTTGCTTTACATCTACAAATGCTATGCACCTTGACCCGTCCCACTTTATCTCGTAAATGAAATCCTCTGAGCTGAAAGGTTTACCTTTAACAGCGAGCATTGGAAGTATTTTTCTTGTAAACCAGTCGCTCATGATTCCTTCACTGCTTCTAGGCTTGCTTTAAGAGCATCCATAAGTGATTTTGCAGCAGCAACCTCTTCGGTAACAACCTTGACTTCCTTTCCAGCAAGTTTTGCCTCGATAAGCTGCAGCAGAGCCTCTTTATATTCGTCTCTGTACTCTTCCAGCTTCAGAGGTTTTTTCATCGCAAGAATTAGCTGTTTTGCGAGTTCAAATTCCTCCTCACTTACTTCAACTTCCACACCCCAGCCAGGAATCTCAGCCGGATTGCGAATCTCATCTATGTAATGAAGCTGGGCAAGTAACAAACCACCATCAAAAGCTTTCAATGCAACGAGGTGCTCCCTGCCCCTCAACCCCAGCTTGCCTATTGCCATGCTGTTTGTTGCCTTCATCGCCTCCTTCAGCAAATAGTATGCTTTTTCCCCACCTTTATCGGGGACAAGGTAATAAAAGCTGCTGTAGTAGATTACATTAAGATCAGAGGGGTCGAAAAATTGTTTTATTTCGATGTTCTTCACAGTTTTGAGTGGGACCTTTTCAAAATCCTCATCCGTAAGTATGACGTATTCGTTCTTTGATATTTCATATCCCTTAACAATCTCATCCTTCGGAACTTCTGTCTGGCATTTCTCACAGAACTTCTTATAGCGAATTTTTCCCCCATCCTTTGCATGAAGAAGGTTGAACTTCAATTCCTTTGTTGTTGCTGCATTGTACATTTTTACCGGGATGCTAACAAGTCCAAAAGATATCGAACCCTTCCATGTTGCTCTCATATTATATTATATCAACTACAATACAATAAAACTTTTTTTAGCACAAAAACAACTTGAATTATGCCACTGCTTTTTGGTCCTGCCGGCGTGCCGCACGCATCCAAGGAACGTAGCACTGCTGGAGGTATAAAAACTGTAAAAGAGCTTGGGCTGGATGCCATGGAAGTTCAGTTTGTGAGAGGAGTAAAAATGGGTGAAGAGACTGCCAGAAACGTTGGAGAGATTGCTGATTCACTGGGCGTTGTTTTGAGCGTTCATGCACCGTATTATATCAACTTAAACGCTGGAGAAGAGAAAAAAATTCAGGATAGTATCGATAGACTCATAGCATCATCTAGAATCGGGAATATTTTTAATGCCCGTAATATTGTTTTCCATGCCGGATACTATCTCAAATCTTCAAAAGAAAAGGCTTATCAGAGGATAAGGGAAGGAATCATGCGCGTTTTAGAATACATCGATCAGAATAACCTTAACGTTGTGCTCCGTCCTGAAACCACAGGTAAGCCAACGCAATTTGGAGAACTAGATGAACTCCTTCAGCTTTCCTCTGAGCTGGATAATGTGCTTCCGTGCGTTGATTTCAGCCACATCCACGCAAGATATAGAAGATACAACAGCTACGAAGAATTTTGCGAACTTCTGGAGAAAATTGAAAAAACGCTTGGGAAGGAAGCGCTGAAAGATATGCACATGCATGTAAGCGGTATTGATTATGGATTAAAAGGAGAAAAGAGCCACCTGAATCTGAATGAATCTGACTTTAGGTATAAGGAGTTGCTTAAAGCTCTGAAGGATTTTGGCGTCGAGGGAATACTGATCTGCGAAAGTCCGAATCTGGAAGAAGATGCGCTTATGCTTAAAAAAGAGTATGAAGCTTTGTAGATCGATATTCCATAGCTCGTAAAAATGCAAACTTGCTGGATACGTTCCAGCATCATATTATATTTCTCTCAACTGCTCCAGAATTTCTGATACGTTTTTATCAATCTTATCGACCCTCTCCTCAAGTGATGCAACTTTAAGCCTGAGCTCCTGTATGTTTTTCATCAAAATCCAGAACCCCACAAAAAAGATGATTGCCATTGCCAGAAATCCAACAATTAGACCAATCCAGACGATACTTCCGCCATACGCCATATAACTACCTCCTTCCGACATCCAGCCAGGTGGCATGAAATCATACCTCCAGATTCCTTATCAACTCGTCATCCAGCGTAACTTTAAACTTCTTCGCTCGATAGTATTTTTTTGCTCTTGGTTCATTTTTTTCAAGCCTTAAATCGCTTTCTACTAACCCTGCATTTTCTAGCTTTCTCAAATGCAGATATAAAAGCTGCCTCGAAACGCCGAGCTCCTTGGCAAGCTCGTAAATGTACCACTCTCTTTCGAGGAGCATTTTGAGTATCTTGATTCTCAAAGGATTACTTAAAGCTTCGCAGAATGCAACGAGTTTTCCAAGAGTCATTTCTCCTTCCATTTACACTAACGCAGTCAGAAATAAATAATAAAAGTTTCTGGCTAAATTCGTTTAGCCAGAACGTCTTTCACCTGGCTTGGCTTGATACCATATTTATCTCTCAACTCCTGAACCAATATTTTTAATTTAATCTAAAATAAAAAATTAAAAAATTACTGTGCCATACCGGTCTCCATTTCACTGTTAACAATCTGGTTATACTCCTCCACACTAATGTACTGTGGTTCATATGTGGCACCGAGATTCTCCAGATTCCAGTTAAAGGCTCTAAGATGATTTCTCGAACCTTTCATCAGATTCTCGTAGACAATCGTTATATCTTGTTTGTCTGTCGCGTTCAAACACTTCTTAAGGTCGGCAATGTCCAGTTCCTCTATCGTGGCCCCAACCTTAAACGCATCTACCAGTGATTTGGATCCTTCCTCAACCAGCTGGTTGTAGAGTTCCTGAAACTTTTGATTTGTAAACTCACCAATATCCTTTCCTTCTGCAGGATCTTCCAGGCCATACTTCTCTATAAGAAGCTTTACAGCATCCATGTGAGTTTGTTCACTCTGAGCGATGTTGTAGAATGACCTGTGATTCCACTTCTCGTAAAGGGTAAGATAAACATCCCTCGCGAGCTTTTCTTCCTCCCTCATGTGGAGAATATCTTCTTTTTCCTGATCACTCAGAGTTCCAGCTTCGATGCTTGAGATATAATTACGCAGATACGATAGATCCATGCCCATGCCAGCGCCCTGCCCCATTCCATTACCATGCCCTTTGCCCATAGGTGTGCTTACAGGCGTCGTACTTTCGGCAGGTGTTTGTTGGACTGGAGCTACTTCTTTCTGTGCACATCCGCTGAAAGACAGAACCACCAGCAAAATCAGAATTGGTCCTATGTACTTTTTCCATATTTTTTTACCACCACAAAAAATTATGTTAAAAAAATATTTAATTGTTGCTACAGCTACACCATGGCTTCGGACTCTGTTCGCTACCATGCTTACCGTAGCCGTGCATGCCGTGCTGTCCGCGTGCCTTAACAAACCCGAAGGGTTGCCCATCAATGAATATCTGTCCCACCAGCTCACCGTTGCTGTAGAGCGGGACCTTTACACCCCATTTTGCAATCCAAGGCTGCCCTATTTCGACGCTGTTCAGATCAACATTCTTCCAGAGTACACCAACCACCTTGCCATCGTACACAATCGAATAGTGCGTCACATTTACAGTACACCTTTCAACGATCTCAGCGTTGCTGAGAATTTCCATAGCCTTTGCTTCAATTTCGCTGACGTCGTACTCTGCAATGCCAGTGTTCTGCCTAACCTGATCTGGGGCACCAAATCTATACGCTGATGCTCCCACAATTAGGGAAAGTACCAGCAACCCCATCAAACCTATCTTCCAGACCTTCCTCATGTCCATCACCTCCATCATATGTAATTAAAATATTACATATGTCGTTAATAAATTTTTCGCAGGATTGGTTTGTACGCACAATACTGGCTGTAAAGTAGCAAAACAGCGTGAAAATGCACTGTCGGACTAAAAAAGAACAAGAGAACAAGACAAGACCAAAAACAGTAAATTAAAAAATCAGATTATCTCGACTTGCAAATGTCTTCCCCTCTGAGGGGCATATCCAGATTAAAGGCATCTATGACACAGTTCAGCTTTGCAAACCACTTTTCCAGTGCAAGCTTCAACCTTTTCTTCAGCTCTTCAAGGGGAAGAGGGATATAGAGATACTTGTATCCGCCCTGCTTGAGTATTCTGTATTCCCTACTTACAAGTCCTTTTTCGAGGAGAGTCTGTAAACTTCTATAGACTCCACTCCTGTCTTTACCAAGCATCTCTGCTAGCTCGTCAACTCCAACTCCGGGGTTCTTGTGAAGGGTAAAATACACCTCAATCTCCGTGCTGGTGAGCTTAAAAATACATTTAAGTAAATATTCAAAGCTTGGCTCGTTCCCCTCCAGGAGTTTCTCTATTTCTCTTGCCTCTCCTTCCATCCCCTTCATTAAATTTCCACCACTACTATTGTATTCCCGACTTCCAGAACTTCTACTCCCTTTCCGCCCAGAGTCTTTTCCATTTCGACGTCAAACCATTCGCCCTTGACCTCTATGCTTTCACCATCGAGCTCAATTGTAATACTGCCCTCTTTAACAAATCTCATTTTCTCCTCATCCGGCAGAGCATTCACAGCGTTGATGAGGGACTTTACCTTCTCCTTGAACATTGGCCCCAGTATTCCGTACTTTGGCTTTAACGCTTTGACCCTCGTCTCAATCTCTGGCATCTCTTCGAGCAGTTCAACGTTAGAATTCACTGCTCCAGCAATATCTCTGACGTCAATATCAACTGGTGAGAATACTCTAACCTGCTTCAGTGGAGCATTCAAAGCGAGACCTTTGTCATGCTTCATTCTTCTTATCGCTGCCACGATATCTCTGATCAGCCTGCCCTTCTCCTCTGCCTCTTCATCAACCATGTCTTCCCTGAATTCAGGATAGCTCTGCAGGTGCACACTTCCCTCGCCCTTAAATATGCTCCAGCACTCCTCAGCCATAAACGGCGTAAATGGAGCGATCAGCCTTATCAACGTGTCCATGACTGTGTAGAGGACGTATCTGGCAGCCCTCTTTTCATCATCAGTTCCAGCATAGAGTCTGTTCTTCACGATCTCGAGGTAGTTATCGGCATACTCATACCATGTGAAGTTTCTTATCGCCTTCAGTGCATCGCTGAAGCGGTAGTTCTCCATGTGTTCATCGACTTCCTTTACAAGTTTGTTGAGTTCGGACAAAATCCATTTATCGGAATCTCTCAAATACATTCTGTCTTCTTCGGAAGGAGAGTAATCCTTGACATGGCTCATGGTAAATCTGAGGATACTCCAGAACTTCTGCTGGAAACGAGAAGCTGCAACAACTTCTTTCCATGTAAACATGACATCGCTGCCAACAACACCGCTTGCAGCCCACTGTCTTAACGCATCTGCACCATACTTCTCGATTACTTCATCAGGAGAAATGATGTTACCCAGACTCTTGCTCATCTTTCTGCCGTCTTCTCCAAGCACCATTCCGTTTATCACGATTTCATACCACGGAATTTCATCAACAAGTGCAAGAGATCGGAGGATTGTGTAAAATGCCCACGTTCTTATGATGTCATGACCCTGTGGTCTTAAATGAGTCGGGAACTCCTTGTGGTCATGAGGCCATCCGGTGATCGCGAGCGGAGTGATTGAAGAATCCATCCAGGTATCGAGAACATCATCCTCGCCGACAAACTCGTTTGATCCGCACTTCGGACATGGTTCTGGTGGCATATCCTTTGTGGGATCGACTGGCAACCACTCTTCCTTTGCAACGATGATCTCTCCACACTTCTTGCAGTACCATACCGGAATGGGTGTTGCAAACACTCTCTGCCTGCTTATGACCCAGTCCCACTCCATGCCTTCAACCCAGCTTTCCAGCCTTGTTAGCATGTGCTCTGGAACCCACTTGATCTTCCTTGCAGCATCAAGGACTTTCTCCTTGTCTATCTTAACAAACCACTGCTCCTCAGTGATAATCTCAACTGGTGTCTTGCATCTCCAGCAAACACCAACGTTGTGGTCAACTTCCACCTGCTTGAGCAATCTTCCTTCTGCCCTGAGATCTTCTAGGATCTTCTCTCTTGCCTCTTTGACAGTCAAACCAGCATATTTTCCAGCTTTTTCGTTAAGCCTGCCATCTCTGTTCAAAATCATTCTAAGCTCGAGATTGTGTTTCTTCCACCATTTGACGTCCTGTCTGTCACCGAAAGTACAGATCATTACAATACCGGTTCCATATTCTGGATCGACATCCTCATCGGCAATAATCTTGACCTCGTGACCGCTTGCAGGAACTTTAACAGTCTTTCCAACAAGATTCTTGTAACGTTCATCCTCTGGATGAACGGCTATAGCAACACATGCAGGAATAAGCTCCGGACGGGTTGTGGCGATTATAACATCCTCATCAAACTTGATGTAGTTCAGCTTGGTTTTTCCACTCTTGTATTCTATTTCAGCAAGAGCGATTGTGGTTTCACAGCGCGGACAGTGGATAACGGGGTGATATCCCTTGTAAATGAGTCCTTTATTGTACATCCTGACAAAGGAAATCTGCGTTTTGGAGTAATACTCAGGATACATTGTGATGTACTCTTTGCTCCAGTCGATGGAGACTCCCAGCCTTCTCATTGCTTCACGCATCTTTCTGATGTTCTCTTCAGTAAACTTGACACACAGTTCTCTGAATTTTTCTCTTGGAATGTCGCTCTTGCGAATTCCATGCTTTTCTTCAACCTTCACTTCCGTTGGCAATCCATGGCAGTCCCATCCTTGCGGAAACATGACTTCATAGCCTTTCATTCGCTTGTATCTCGCTATAAAATCGATGTAACACCAGTTCAGCGTATTTCCAATATGGAATGATCCGGTTGGATATGGAGGAGGAGTATCTATTATGAAATGTGGCTTTTCAGAATTCCAGTCAAAATAATACATTTCATCCTTCCACTGCTTTACCCACTTTTCTTCAACTTCCTGAGCCTTGTACTCTTTATCGATCTCCATACTGTCACCTCACAAAGTTTCTAAGGACACCTATTTTTTCAATTTCAACCTCAACTACATCTCCCTTTTTCAAACTTCCCACTCCTGCCGGAGTGCCTGTTGCTATTATATCTCCCTCTTCCAGTGTCATTATCGAAGATACAAATTCAATCAGCCTGGGAACGTCAAATATGAGGTTTGATGTGCTGGATGATTGCACAACTTTCCCATTCAACCTCGTTTCTATTTTTAAATTTGATGGATTCTCAATATCAACGATGTAAGGGCCGAGAGGTGCGAATGTATCGAATGATTTGGCTCTCGTCCACTGACCATCCTTCTGCTGAAGGTCTCTTGCCGTGACATCGTTAAAACAGGTGTATCCAAAGATATATTCGCTTGCTTCCTCTCTTGAAACATTCCTGCATTTTTTACCGATGACTACTGCCAGCTCACCCTCATAATCAACTCTCTTAGACTGTTCTGGAAGTTCAATTACATCCTCATGCCCGATGACTGCTGAAGGTGGTTTCATAAAAATTATAGGCTCATCTGGAATTTTCATTTTGAGTTCTTCAGCATGATCCCTGTAGTTCAACCCAACACAGATTATTTTTGTTGGCTCAACAGGAGGAAGGAACTTCACCGCCGAAATAGGAAATTCTATACCCTCAAAAACAAGCACATCATCACTTATTTCGAAAAAGCCTTCATGAAGCTCTCCTCTTGCAAGGAATCTACCATAGGCTGTCATCGTGATTCGAAACGCTACGCAAAATATATGGTTTTCCATTATAAAGAAACTGCAGCTCTAGCTCAATTTATGGTTAATTTTCACCCTGCTTTACTTCCCTATTCCCGTTGTAAAGCAGCTTCAGTCTGTATGTTTCCTTTTCTTTCTCTCTGAGTTCATCCAGTATCCTTCTAATCCTAACAACTTGCCTCGAAATTTCATTATAGACTTTTTCTTCCCCAAGCTCGCCCTTAAGCTCCAAATATCCCTGTATTATTGCCAGAGGATTTCTTAGTTTATCGGCCAAAAAATCAAAATGTTCCAAGTTTTCTGCTAGTTTATCCATAGCAGCTTTCTTTTCCTTTTTGATATCTATATTTCGTATTGCATAGCCAATATCGTCTGCCAATCCTTTTAGAAGGTTTATTTCCTCATCATCGAATGCATCCCTTTGATCTGAATAAACATTCAGAACGCCGTATATCTTCCCCTCATAGGCTATGGGAACTGATGCCAGCGAGACGTATCCACACCCTACATCATCCTCATGCGAGGAATCGATCGGTGTGTGCTGAATATCTCTCATAACATATGGTCTTCCCATTTTTACAGCATTTTCCCACGTTACCTTTATCGATTCAAAACAGCACTTTTCGCAACCGGCCTTTGCCACAGGTCTAACAGTTTTACTTTCCATTTCAACAAATCCAATCCAGGCCATTTTATATCCTCTTCTCCTAACCAATACCTCGCAAGTCCTGCGTAAAAGCCGTTCTCTGTCTTTTTCGGTTACGATTAGGCGGTTTATATCTCTTATAGCCTCTATGATGAGATTCAGGCGTTTTATTTCTTCCTTCGATCTATTACATTCAGTAGCATCACGGACTACTACGAAAAAATTATGTTCATCTCCAATCTCTAGTGGGAAGATATACACCTCCGCAAAAAAATATGAGCCATCCTTCCTCCGCGCTTTAACATTTCTCACCGAGTAAGACAGTAATCCTGCAAAATCATTTACATGATCGTCCGGAAAAATAACATTCCAGTGTTCTCCAAGAATATCTTCCCCAACATATCCAAACACATATTCTGCTGGCTCACTCCAGTGGACAATTCTTCCTCCACCATCAACAGCAATCATGCATAGATTCGCTGAATTGTCCACAATTTTCAACGATTATCATATGCTTATAAACATTATCATCTTTACGAATCAAAACATTGATTCCAAAAAGATAGTGTATAAATCGTAAAATAATAATAAATTTGGCATTGATTCTAAAATTTTTCACAATATTAAACAAACCCAAAAATTAGAGTCTAGAGGTGGAAACCCATAATTTAAAAATTATTTCTGACAATATTAATGCATATTACACAATAATAATTGGCTAAATATCCAAAATAATAATGAAAATTCCTAATTTTAGGCTTATCCCCACCCAAGTAAATGGTTAAGGGTCTTCTCAGTAGATAGGTTGTCGCCAGAAGAATAGCTACCTTCATTGGTGAAGAATACAGCATAAGTTTAAATACACTCCTTATCTGCCTTCCAAGCATTGCTTATGCTTGCAGGAAGCTTCAGAATGAAACACAGACATTCATCAGTCAAAGAAATCCTGATAAGTGATGGAAAAGCCAATACCTTTACGGAAAAATCCATAAAAGGAAGAACTTGAGATGTTAGCTTTAGCCATAAAAAAGAACAGGCTACACCTGGAAATTTACGACAGCAGAACCAGATCAATAGATCCTGCTCCCTCCTACATAGACATGCTGTCCGAATTGCTGAATGCTCCAGTTTACAGAGTTTAGGCAACTTTTCTTTGGCTGCCTTATATTTACCATAAACTTCATAAACTCAAACACGAAAAAGTTTGTTGATAAGTGGCTTGTTTGAGTGTTCGTCGCCAAAAACCACTCAGGGCCCGTAGCTTAGCCAGGTCAGAGCGACCGGCTCATAACCGGTCGGTCGGGGGTTCAAATCCCTCCGGGCCCATTTTGACTCTGATTTTGTGCAATTTTTCCCGGAGGGAGTAATTATTGTAAACTATTATACATTTGAGAGTAACAAACCCCCTACTACAAAGCCCACAAAAAAACTTATTTTATGGCTATATAAGCAGAAACTGGAATGAAAATTACGCTGAAACTTGACGAAAAGGACCTAGCGATGGAAATTCTTGATTTTTTGAGACAAGGAGAAGTTTCTGGGGAAGAAATAGCAAACAAGCTCGGAGTTAGTAGAACTGCTGTCTGGAAGGCAATTTCAAAGCTCAAAAAGTTTGGATACAACATCGAGACAAGAAAGAAAGTAGGTTATAAGCTTGTTAGCGCTCCAGACCTCTCCCCATACGAGGTTGCGGAAGCATGTCGTAAAAGTGGTGCAGCAGACTTCATCAAGGAGATACACTACTACACCGAAACTGATTCAACAAACCAGCGGGCTAAAGAAGAAATGAGAGACGGCTTGCTCGTAATTGCAGAAAAGCAAAGTGCCGGAAGAGGAAGACTGGGAAGAAAGTGGTCAAGTGATGAGGGAGGGTTGTATTTCTCGCTCGTGATCTCACCGGGCTTGCCTATAGACGATCTGCCAAAAATAACACTTCTCAGCGGGGTTGCTGTATGTGAGGCTCTAAGCTTCGTGAATGCAAAACTGAAATGGCCCAACGATGTGCTTACTGATGGTAAAAAAGTATGCGGTGTCCTTAGTGAAATTGGTGGTGAAGTTGATTCACCGCTTGTAATTGTTGGAATCGGTATAAATGTAAATAACCCAGTTCCAGAAGAGCTAAAGGAAAAAGCCACATCGCTTAAGGAGGTTACAGGAAGAGAGCTGAATAGAGCAGAGATACTCAAAAAAACACTTCAGGAATTTTCAAAGTATTACAAATTGCTCCTCAACAGTAAGTGGAATGAAATACGGCAGAGATGGAGAGAACTATCAGATTCGATTGGAAAAGAGGTTGTCATAAGACTGGCAAACAGAGAGTACAGAGGTCTGGTTATTGATATAGATGAAAGCGGTGGTTTACTGCTAAAAACCGAGGACAAAATTGAAAGAGTATACTCAGGAGAGTGCTTCTATATGGAATAATTTTTTATTCCAGTTCCTTAATTTGACCCATGCACCTCATAGTCTGCAGCACACAGGATATTGCCTCGCAAAACATAAAATCTCATCTGATTGAGATGCTTGATCCCGATGAGAAGAAGCTCAAAGAATGTGTTTTCTACGATGCAGGGCATATAGGCATAGCGGAGGTTAATGAGAGGCTTATTTATGCAGACCATCTCGATTCGAGATTGAAAAAAGAAATAGATTTTGACGAAATTCTCTTTGCATCAAGGCACAGCAGCAAAGATGGTAGAAAAATTTTCACTGTCCATGTTTCCGGAAATGTTGCCACGGCAGATTATGGCGGGAAACCGTATTCTCTGGCAAAACCATCCCCAATCCGGATGAAAAACTATGTCCTTGCCTTAAAGAAAAGGCTTGAAAGAAAACCCGAATACACATTCACACTCGAAGTGACCCATCACGGCCCATCAGAGATTACAACACCCTCAGCCTTTTACGAGATAGGCTCAACCGAAGAAGTGTGGAGGGATGAGGAAGCGGGCAGAATCGTTGCAGAATCGCTTATTGAAGCCATTAATGATCAGAGAAAAGACTGGAATATTGCAGTGGGTGTAGGAGGAACACATTATGCCCCACGCCAGACAGAGATAATATTCGGGACGACATTTACCTTCGGCCACAATTTTGCAAAATACACTTTCGATGGCTTAAACAAAGAAATTCTGATGAAAGCTGTTGAAATAAGCAATGCAGGCTATATTGTTATAGACGAAAAGTCAACAACCTCGAATGTGAAATCTCTCGTTTCTGCCGTCGCTGAAGAGATGGGGATCGAGATGCTAAAGTCAAAGGAAGTGAAGAAGAAATATAGCCTTATAAATAATAAGTGAACAACACAGCATAACAAATTTTGAAAATTTTCTACATCTTTACACGAATCCATTAATATTTTAGCACACATCTAATGAAAACATTTAAAAATCTCTATAGGAGAGGAGAGTCCAATGAAGTTTAAAGTAAAGTTGATACCTGTTAGAATGGATAGATCCTCGGTTATGATGAATCAAAGTGATGCCGAAGAGCTTGGATTAATTGTAGGTGACAGAGTTAGGGTTAATTACGGTCGTAAGTCCTGCATTGCCGATGTTCAGATTGCTACTGGCATGATAGAGAGGGGAGAGATAGGAGTTTGTATGGGCGTAACCGACCAGATAGAAATAGATGAAGGGGCGGAAGTCGAAGTATTTCCTGTACCCAAACCCACCTCAGTAGAATACATCAGGAAAAAGATGGATGGAAATAAACTCACAAAAGATGAAATTTACTCAATTATTCGCGATATTGTTAGCAATACTCTAACCGAAGTTGAGCTAACCGCATTTGTTCTCTCAAACTATGTCCACAATATGGATCTTGATGAAATAGAGTGGATGACCAAGGCTATGATTGAGACTGGAGATGTTCTTTCCTTCGAGAGAGGAATTGTTGTTGACAAACACAGCATCGGTGGTGTGCCAGGTAATAAGATTTCTCTCCTAATTGTTCCAACAATAGCGGCAAGCGGTTTGCTTATTCCTAAAACAGCTTCACGAGCTATCACTTCTGCAAGTGGTACTGCAGATACGATGGAAGTTCTTGCCGATGTGAATCTAAGTGTTGAAGAAATAAAGGAAATCACAGAGAAGGTTGGAGGAGTAATTGCCTGGGGAGGAGCAACAAATATAGCTCCAGCAGACGATAAAATCATAAGAGTTGAGTATCCGCTTTCTATCGATCCAAAACCACAGCTTCTTGCAAGTGTGATGGCAAAAAAGGGTGCCATAGGCGCAAAGCATGTTGTGATAGACATTCCTGTGGGAGAAGGTTCAAAGGTACCCACTATCGACAAAGGAAGAGAGCTTGCAAACGATTTTGTTGAGCTTGGAAGGAGACTCGGGCTAAACGTTACCTGTGCTCTAACCTACGGTGGCCAGCCGGTTGGTAGGGCAATTGGCCCAGCATTGGAGGCATGGGAAGCCTTGAAAGCCATGGAAGACAGACAGGGTGCCAAAAGCTTCCTAGAAAAAGCATTTGGTATCGCGGGAACACTTCTGGAGATGACCGGAAAGGCTGCAAACGGCTATGAAGCAGCCAAAGAGCTTTTCATGTCCGGAAAAACACTGGAAAAATTCAAGCAAATTGTTGAAGCTCAGGGTGGAGACCCCAATATAAAGTCGGATGATATTCCTATCGGTGATAAGACCTACCAGGTGACTTCACCAATTGATGGTGCGGTTGCTGTTGTAGATAACAAGAAACTCGTTAAAATTGCGAGGGCTGCCGGAGCTCCGAAGGACAAAGGAGCGGGAATACTCCTGCATAAAAAAGGTGGAATGCACGTAAAGGCTGGAGATCCTCTCTTCACGATTTACGCTGAAAAAGAGTGGAAGCTCTCCCAAGCAATTGAGCTTGCTACAAAGGAGCCACCTGTCATTGTTTCAAGTATGATTCTTGAAAAGTATCCTTCCCTCAGATACATGTAAGAGGGGGTGTAAATTTGTGCAAGACATCTGGAGAAAAAGCTGTTCACGAGGGACTTGAAGGAATTATAGCATGTAAATCAAGTATAAGCAGAGTTGATCTTGAAGGTGACAAGGCTATTCTGGAGTATAGAGGATATAATATACATGATCTTGCAAAACACTCAACATTTGAAGAAGTCGTGTATCTGCTTCTTTTCGGTGAACTACCATCCAAAAGCGAGCTTGAGCTTTTCAGCGAAGAGTTAAAAGAGCTGAGAGAATTACCACCGCAGATTATCGGTCTGTTAACACATCTACCACCATTCACACACCCAATGGTTGTTCTGAGAACTGCAGTCTCCTACCTGGGATCGATGGACAAATACATTCACTACAAGAGCCACGAAAAAACTCTTCAGAAAGCCAAAAATCTGATAGCAAAGTTCCCCACAATTGTTGCATACTACCACAGAATCAGAACTGGGCAGAATCTAATACATCCAAACGATGATCTTGGGCATGCAGCAAACTTCCTGTACATGCTGCATGGAAGAGAACCAACAAAAACAGAAGAGAAGAGCCTGGATCTTGACCTAATTCTGCACGCAGATCACGAACTGAATGCATCAACATTCGCCGCAAGAATTGCAGCTTCCACGCTAGCAGATATCTATGCGTGTGTCGTCGCTGCTACGGGAACATTAATGGGTCCTCTACATGGAGGAGCTGCCCAGAAGGTAATGGAGATGCTGAGGGAGGTAGCGGTTCCATGGAGAGCAGAAGCCTACGTCAAAGAAAAGCTTGAAAGAGGAGAGAGGATAATGGGCTTTGGCCACAGAGTTTACAAAAAAGTCATGGATCCCCGTACAATTGAGCTGAGAACCCTAGCAAAGAAACTCGCAGAAGAGAAGGATCCAAAGTGGTTTAACATCTCAGAAGCTGTGGCAGAAGCAGTTTACAAGTATAAAGGATTGTATCCAAACGTAGATTTCTACTCGGCAAGCGTATATGCAAACCTCGGCATTCCAGACGATTTGTTTATCAATATATTCGCAATCAGTAGAATAGCTGGCTGGTCTGCCCATATAATTGAACAGTATGAAAACAACAGGTTAATAAGACCCCGCGCTCTTTACACCGGAGAAACTGGACGCAAGTACATTCCATTAGAGGAAAGAGAGTAAATTACGCATCCCTAAAACAAAGCTTTTAATACTTTTTACTACTTTTTTCCAAGGAGGTGGTTATATGAAGTTCGAGGTTGCCGAAAGAATTGCAAAGCTTCCACCATACCTCTTCGCAGAGCTTGATGCAATGAAAAAGCAAAAGCTGGAAGAAGGTGTTAAGATCATTGATTTCGGTGTTGGTGACCCAGATCTGCCAACACCACAGCATATTGTCGAGGCAATGAAGAAGGCAGTAGAGAAGGAAGAGAACCAGAAGTATCCCAGCTATGAGGGGATGCTTTCCTTCAGGCAGGCTGTAGCAGAATTTTACAAGAGAAGGAAGGGTGTGAAGCTTGATGCCGAGAAGGAAGTAATAACCCTCATTGGCTCAAAGGAAGGTATTGCCCACCTGCCTCTGGCATATGTAAATCCAGGGGATATTGTTCTCGTTCCAGATCCTGGTTATCCTGTTTATGCTTCATCAACAATACTTGCAGAAGGTAAGCCATATACAATGCCACTGAAAAAGGAGAACGGATTCCTGCCAGATCTGCAGGCTATCCCCGACGATGTTGCCAGAAAAGCAAAGATCATGTTTCTGAATTATCCAAACAATCCGACCACAGGTGTTGCAGAGAAGGACTTCATCAAGGAAGTGGTAGACTTCTGTAGAGATAATGAGATCATACTTGCACATGATGCAGCGTACAGCGAGATAACATTCGATTATAAAGCCAAGAGCTTCCTGGAAGTTGATGATGCTTTTGAGGTTGTAATAGAGTTTAACTCGCTGTCAAAGACATACAACATGACCGGCTGGCGAATAGCCTTCGCTGTTGGTAATCCTGATATTCTTGCTGGATTGCTAAAGGTAAAAACAAACATCGACAGTGGTGTTTTCCAGGCTGTGCAGGAAGCGGGAATTGCAGCTTTAACGGGAAGTGACGAAGTGATTGAAAAGAACAACAGCATTTACAAGGAAAGAAGGGATGTTCTCATAGAAGGACTGCAAAACATAGGTCTAAACGTTGAAGTTCCGAAGGCCACATTCTACGTATGGTGTGAAGTTCCAGAAGGTTACGACAGCATGACTTTTACAAAGAAGCTGCTCAATGAAGCGGGAATTCTTGTTACGCCCGGTGTCGGATTCGGAGAATACGGTGAAGGGTTCGTAAGATTTGCTCTAACGAGAGACGTGAGTGTAATAAAAGAAGCAGTCGAAAGACTGCAAAATATCAGTATATAAGACACCTACCATCCCTCATACCATTTTTACCTTTAAATTTTAAATAGCCTGAGTTCCTTGGCACATTTTCAAGAATTGCAAAACGTATCAGCATGCTTATATGCTGCTGGTAAATATTTTAAGAAGCAAGATCCAGAGGTGTTGATATGTTCAAAAGTGTTGACGGTATTCTACATGTTGAAGATGTAAGTGTCAGGGAGCTCGCTGAGAAGGTGGGTACACCCCTATATATTACATCAAAGGCGCAGCTTGAGCAAAATATTAAGGTGTACAAAGAGGTATTTCCCAATGCTAAATTCCTTTACGCTGTTAAAGCTAACAACAATCTTTCCATAATGAGAATTGTAGCCAAAAACGGTTTTGGAGCTGATGTATTCAGCGACGGCGAGCTGTATCTCGCCTTGCTTGCTGGATTTAAACCCGAAGAAATTCTGTTCAACGGAAATTCAAAGAGTGATAAAGAAATAAGAATGGGTGTCAGGACAGGCGTCAAGTTCAGTGTAGACAGTATTGATGAATTATATGCGATTTCAGAAATAGCTGTTCAGGAAAATAAAGAAGTAAAAATAGCATTTCGAATAAACCCAGATATATCTCCTCAAACCCATCCAAAAATTGCTACGGGACTCAAGACGTCCAAATTCGGAATTCCGTGGGAGGAAGTCATAGATGCATATAGACTGGCGGTAGAGTTGCCCAACGTTATACCATGTGGAATTCACTGTCACATTGGTAGCCAGATTCTAGATGTCTCGCCATTTGTTGAAGCTCTGAACAGACTTTTCGATGTGGCCTTGAAGATTGAAGAGCTTGGAGTGGAAATAGAGTTTCTGGATCTGGGTGGTGGACTGGGAATCGATTATACTGGAAAAGGGGCCCCTACACCCAAGGACTTTGCTAACGCTATCCTGCCGGTGTTTGATGAAAGGGTTAAGGAGCTAAAATCAAAACCGGAGCTCTGGCTCGAGCCCGGAAGAAGTATTGTTGGTAACACAACGATACTACTCACAAAGGTCAATGCCGTCAAAAAAGCTTACAAGAACTTCGTTGCTGTCGATGCCGGTTTTAACCTGCTCGTAAGGCCAGCGATGTATGGAGCTTATCACAGAGTTGCCGTCGCAAATAAGATGGATCGAGGAGCGGAGGAGACATACACGATTGTTGGGCCAATCTGCGAAACAGGTGACGTGCTGGCTGAAGACAGAGAATTGCCACGAATTGAAAAGGGAGATCTGATCGCCGTGTTTGATGCTGGAGCGTATGGATTCTCAATGAGCAGCCAGTATAATGGTAGGCGGAGATGTGCAGAGATACTCGTTGATGGATCAAAGTGGTACATAACCAGGGAAGAGGAAAGTTATTCAGACTTAATTGGAAAGCAGATAATTCCAGATTTCCTGCTGGTGTAAACCCCCAGCAACCTTTACATTTTCCTATATCTTTTTTACTGGCTCGATTCTTCTCGAATTACGACCATTGCTATAATCAATCCGACCAGAATCATAATCGCACTTATCCTGAGCATGAGCCGAAATCCAAAAAAGTGGGCAAGAGTACCTCCAAGAATTGGGCCAATAACCCAGCCCATATTCCACACAGTGTTGTAGATTCCGAAAGCCTCACCTCTCCTTCCCTTTTTTGCGACGTCAGCAAGTAAGGCCGGGTAGGCAACACCCAATGAAGCCCATGCAAATCCCTCGAGAACATGAATGGGGTATGCATAAACGAAATCAGTTATTATTGAATATATGAGCATGACAAGGGCAAACAGCATTTGTGAAAGCAGAATTAACGGTTTTTTCCCAAACCTATCCGCAATTTTTCCTATAATTATCGAAGTGAATAACCCAACCGTGGCTCCCGTCGTGAAAAGCATACCAGTCTCCATTACATTCGCTCCTAGCTCCTTTGAAATATAGATCGGTAGCACCGAATACATCATACCCGAAGAGATCATAAAAGGAAGCAGCGATAAGCTGAACGCAACCACTGTCCGGTTCATTTCCAACACCTCACTTGATGGAGAATATCCAATGCCGCTCTAGAGAAAAAAGTATCTGTACTCGCCGATGTGCTTTCACAATTCACACCAGGAGCATAGAGAACACAACTGCAAATACTCCCGTTAGAAATATTCCGTCGAATGTACCGGCTCCACCAATACTCACAACACCGCTACCAATTCTGTCTATGTCCTTTAGATGCAGAATGTCTGCGCCAAAAAGAGCAGATAGAACGCCAGCCGAGAAAGCCATTTTGGGGAGCAGAATTAGAGGTTGACCGAAAATAGAGAGGGAAATATAGCTAACCATGGCAGAAACTAACGGCGGAACAAACATGGGTACAGCGATACCAAGCCCCTTAACAGGTCTTGCATACATGTAAATTACAATCGAAGATATTACAAACGTAACCAACCAGGGTTCAAATGGTAGTTCGAGGAGGAGTTTAAAGGCTAGGATCGACGGAATTATACATCCTCCAACGTTAACTGCCACCGTAATGCGCCTTCTCTCTCTGAAAGAATACATAAAACCAAAAAAGCTAAACTCTCTTACGACTTCCCTTCCCTCCTTCTCATAGACAGGGATATTGATAAAACTACCAATAACTATGAGTGTAAAGATCGTGAGCGCATCAATAGAACTCAGCCCGAAGACTATCTGAAAGACGTGAGATGTTGCAAATACAAACGTGAATATAAATAGGAGAATAAAGAACGGGAGAACTACAAACAGAATGAAGAAGGGCAAAAGAAGTGGTGGAAAGAATAGGTCTCTCATGCTCTCAATTTTCTTCTATCTATAACCACATAGTCGCTTATCGATTTGACACTATCAAAGGGAATTATATAAAGCCCGTCCTGTTTCCTAAGCTCTGAAACATCATTTTGAGGTTTAACAAGCAAATCGATGAGAGTTCCAGTCTTCAAATCAACCGTTACATTGTATACTGTTCCAACAACAGTACCATCCGAGAGAAGTACAGTTTTTCTAGCCAATGACTTGGCAAATACCATGTTATCACCGCTCTAAAAATTCACTAACAACCTATATAAAATTTTAGCTCATCTTACCCATACCGATCAGAGATCTTTCCCTGCCCACGCCACTGTACAGGCAACCGTAAGAAAAGTTTGCTGAAAACTAGGAGAAATGGAAACAAGCGTATTTTTTACCTCAGCTAAAATAAAGATACGGTTTCCAAATGTATTAGTTGGAAGGAGGATTGCCAAGTAATACATAGTGATGTACTGCCCATCTGCGATCATTCCACAATGCACACTCTTGTAGCATGAGGATCGATAGCGGCGAGGAACGAGTCCATTCCAATATGAACCATAAACTTCAAATAAACAGCCATATAGACTGCAGACGGAGGGGCCGTAGGGTAGCCTGGTTATCCTCCCGGCTTGGGGTGCCGGAGACCCGAGTTCAAATCTCGGCGGCCCCATGCCTCCCAGCACCGTAATAATTCTCTTCAAACTCTTCTGAACTGAAAGTACACATATGCTACAGACCAAGAAACATACACCACCATATCCAAAAATTAAAAATCCTCACAATTCTAATTCTAAATAGAGTGATGACAAATATCCTAGTCTGAGCCAGGATGACGATCCCCCGTTAGACTGATGAGGGTGATGAGGGATCGACTATCTGACTGGCGATGAAGAGGGGCATACGGTCTGACTTTCACAAATTTTTTTCGGCAACTAAGTTCGCTCCTTCTATAAGCTATTCATTAATCCACAGAAAATTTCTGAAAAACTCCTTCATTAATTGAAATATATTATAAAGAGACTTCCTTCTAAGAATTTTTGTTTAATTAAAATGAAGACAGAAAAACGTCTTAATTGGTTTTTTGTGAATTGATCTAAAAAACCTAGTAGGTAATATTTTTATAGTTTGTATTTCTTCTTATTAATTACAAGTGATTGTTTGTCCGATGATACAGATAGTCTATCTTTAAGCAGAAGGGATTTTCTGAAACTTGTTGCAGCTGGTGCTGCCTCTGCAGCTCTTGTT
>CAZZAF010000001.1:0-118232 GCA_964652135.1 uncultured archaeon | reverse complement strand
CCTTGACTTTTCTCCTCAGCTCATTTTCGAGGATAACTCCAATCACAACATCAACCGGCCTACGATTCCTGAAGAATACAAGCGTTGGTATTGCAGACACACCATACCTGTTGAGGACCTCTGAATCCTCAGCAACGTTAAATCTTACGAAAACTATCTCTGAGGACTCGCCGGCAAACTATCTATGACTGGCTTTAGCTTCTTGCAGGGTGCGCACCACTCAGCCCAGAATTCGACTACAACGTTCTCCCTCAAAACATCGTCAAAGTTTCTTGAATCGACTTCGATGACAGTCATAAAAAACCCCGTAGGGTGACTTCATAGTTTGGGGATTAAAACAGACTTTAAAAAAGCAAATGCAAAAACTAAAATAATCACATTTTAGCCAAAATCCTCAAAGCTTCATCGTTTTCTTTCAGGCTTTCCTCAAACGCCCTCTTCCAGTCTCTTTCCATTTTCCACTCTCTAATAAACCTCATAGTCTTACCAAACACAGTATGTATTACAGTAGTCATATCAGTACTTTGTCATCCCTAATAATTCTTAAAGCTTTCGAACATAACGCTTCAGCCAAGCGATAATGTCATCTAATTCCATGCCATACGTAGCAAGGTTCAACATGAAATCCACTTTTTCTTTAGTACTTGTAGCAATTTTGTAACCATGCATACGGAGATACGTATCTGCTACCTCAAGAGCTGTTCTCTTATTCCCGTCTAAAAATGGGTGTCCACATGTTATATTCCTCAAAATCAGAGCTGTTTTCCAGAAGATAGATGTACTTTCATGGTTCACCTGATCCACAATGTACTCCAACTCACCTCTATTCAATATTCCAGATTCACCACCGTATTTCTCGATTATCGCTTCGTGAATTTCAATTATCTTTTCAACTGTTAGCTTTACGCGTCTGTTCCACACGTTTTTTACATATCGCACATAATAATAAAAAATTAACGGAAAATAAAACAATAGTGATTTTACGTCATTCCACCCGAAGTTTGTACCAATGAAATCGTAGGTAAGCTTATTCTCTTCTTTATTCAATGCATCGATGGTCAATTATATACTTCTGTTTGGTGGAGTTAACAAACTTCTAACGGGAGTAGACCAACGGGACTGGACTTATACACACGCATACACACGTGTACACATTCTGAGGGGTTCTGATGGCTAAGAAGCGCATTAATGTTTCAATCGATGAGGAATTATACTGGCGTGCTAAGCGAGTAGGGATTAGTTTGTCAACTTTTCTCGAAAACAGGCTTAGAGAATTCTTGAATGGAGAATTAAACGTATGCGGGGGGAGGGATTTGAACCCTCGAACCCCTACGGGACGGGACCCTAAATCCCGCGCCTTTTCCTGACTCGGCAACCCCCGCCTATGATTCTTTATTTTACTCATCCTTCGGCTTTAAGGTGCATCGAGCGTTGCGAGATTAAATTTACAGTTTTATGGACTTTAGTGCGGGATCGCAATGACACTGTTTCGGATAGCCTCTTATTTTGCTAAATTGTGCATTTGATATTTGATATTTATGGATGTCTGTTCAGAATCCTGATGGAAACAAAACCTATCGCACATCTTTGAGCCTGTCAAGTTCAGAATAAACTTCTTCAAGAATTTCCTCTTCGAGAACTTTTACAAGCCTGTCTTTCCCTTCCTTTTCAAGAATTGACATGAGCCTTGAAAAATCTGCAAGTATGGCTCTGGCTTTTTCTGAATTTGAAAGAGCAAAACTCATCCCTGCAAGTCTTCCAAGGAGAAGGAGGGCAAAGCACAACTTTCTCCCGCTATACTTCTTTTCAACCATGTCAATCGCTTCTATGTCGGGAAGCCTTTTCTGAATTATCTCGACAACATCAGCAGTTACTTTTGCAGCCTCTTTCGCGCTAAGCCCGAGCTCCCTATACAGTGCTTTCATCCAATATTTTTGAGATGTTCTCGATTTTAATAGCCTATCCTTTGTGAGATGTATGTTGTACGATCACTGTAAACTCTATCAAATGGTGAACCGGTTTTCGCATCTCAAAACAATTTTATATCAGCCAATTCAACAGCCTTTTATGATAGCTGACGTGTATATCGAGCTCAAGGAGGGCGTGACAGATCCAGAAGGAGAAGCAACAAAGAAAGCATTGCGGCTGCTCGGTTTTAAGAATGTTAAAAATGTTTCAACAAGAAAGGTTTTTCGCATTGAGGTTGATGCAAAAAGTAAGGAGGATGCTGAAAAAGAAATAGTCAAAATGTGTGAAAAGCTTCTCGCCAATCCAGTAATACAGAAGTATCACATTCAGTGGATTGAATAGGTGATTTTATGACTCTATACAAAAAAGTTGACGTTCCATTTGAGCTTTATGAAATTAATATTCTCGATGCAAGCGATGAAGATCTAGCGAAGATAAGCGAGGAGCTTGGACTGGCTTTAAACGTTGATGAGATGCGGAGAATTAAGGAATATTTCAAGCAGAAGGGGAGAAATCCCTATGATATTGAACTCCAGAGCATTGCTCAGGCATGGAGTGAGCACTGCTGTTATAAAAGCTCGAAATACTATCTCAAGCAGTTTTTATTCGATGTGCAGGCTGATTATGTAATCTCAGCTATTAAAGAAGATGCTGGAGTGGTTGAATTCGATGAAGAACATGCGTATGTTGTTGCACTGGAATCTCACAATCATCCCTCAGCCGTAGAACCATATGGTGGAGCTGCAACGGGTGTTGGTGGTATACTGCGAGATGTTTTGTGTATGGGTGCTCAGCCCGTTGCCCTAATCGATCCCCTGTTTTTTGGAAATCCCGACACATCTGAATCTGCAATACCCAGGGGAACAAAGCATCCCCTCTATCTCCTTTCAGGTGTTGTTGCCGGCATCAGGGATTACGGTAACAGAGTTGGTATCCCCACAATTGCAGGAATGATTTTCTTCGACGATCGTTATCTGACAAACTGCCTTGTAAACGTTGGGTGTATAGGAATCGCGAAAAAGAAGAACGTAATTCCGAGCAAAGCAGGTGGAGCTGGCGATCTGTTTGTTCTTGCTGGTGGTTTTACTGGTAGAGATGGAATACACGGAGTTACCTTTGCCTCTACCGAGCTTGATGAGAAGAGTGAGGAGGAGGCGAGAGGAGCTGTTCAGCTTGGCAACCCGATTATTAAGGAACCTCTCATACATGCATGCCTTGAAATCGTTGAAAAGGGCTTGCTTACGGGAATGAAGGACTTGGGTGGTGGCGGTTTAAGCTGTGTTGTTGGAGAAATGGCTCTCGCTGCCGGATTCGGTGCTGAGGTTTACCTTGATAAAGTCCCGCTGAAAGAGAAGGGGATGGCTCCATGGGAGATATGGATTTCCGAAAGCCAGGAAAGAATGATGCTTACAGTAAAGCCGGAGCACATAGATGAGGTTCTTTACATCTTCCAGAAATGGGATGTGCCGGCAACGGTAGTTGGAAAGGTTACCGAGGATAAGATTCTGAGGATATACTACCAGGGTTTCAAGATTTACGAGATGGACATCGAGTTTGTCTCATCAGGTGTTGAATACTGCCGCCCCTATGTCGTTAAGAAGCCTGAAGTGACCGAGGCAGATGAAACAAAGCCGCCCAAGGATTACGCTGAAGTGCTGCTCAAGATGCTCTCACATCCAAATGTGGCCAGCAGGGAGTGGGTTGTAAGGCAGTATGATCACGAAGTGCGAGCATGCACCATAATCAAACCCCTGCAGGGAAGGATAAACCGTGAAGGGCATGGGGATGCTGCGGTCATCAAACCTCTCTCAAACTCATGGAAAGGTATCGCTGTTACAGCAGACGTGAACCCGTGGATGACCAAGATTGACCCATACTGGGGAACAGCATCATCCTTCGACGAGATGATCAGAAATCTCGTTGCTGTTAATGCTGTCCCGCACAGCTTTGCCGATTGCCTCAACTTTGGAAATCCAGAGAAGCCAGAGAGGATGGGTGAGTTCGTTGAGTGTGTCAAGGCAATGGGACAGATGGCTGCAGGTTTCGGATTGCCATGTGTGAGTGGAAACGTTAGCCTGTACAACGAAACACCTCACGCAAGTGTTGCTCCAACACCAACTCTGCTCGGTATCGGTATTGTTGAGGATGTGAGGAAGGCGATTACAGCCGATTTCAAGAAGAACGGCAATGCAATCGTTTTGATCGGTGAAACCAAAAAGGAGTTTGGAGGTAGCCTGTATTCCGCTGTTACCGGTATGAAATCCGGTTATGTGCCGAGAACATCTCCAGATAAGCTGAAGAACTACTCAAATGCAATGCTTGAGAGCTTCAAGGAATTCAGGGTTTATGCATGCCATGATCTGGCTGAAGGTGGACTTGCAGTTGCGATTGCCGAGATGTGCATAGCTTCTGGCATCGGTGCTGATGTAGATGTAACCTCAATGGAGGGAGAGAGCTTTGTCAAGCTCTTTGCAGAGTCAAACACAAGGTGGCTCGTTGAAATCAGGAGGGAAGATGTACAGGACTTCATTGGCTTTTTCACAAACAGGGGCTTGAAAGCGTATCATATAGGTTACACAGGTGGAGAGAGCATAGAGTTCAGAGATAAGGGGTTGAAGTTCAGCGTTCCACTCAGTGAGGCAGATAAGGCGTGGCGTAATGGATTGACGAGATTTACGGGGTGGTAACATGCAGAGGGATGAGATTAAGGTTGCAGTCCTTCGCATTGAGGGTACAAATTGTGAGGACGAGACTGTCAGAGCTTTCAGGGAGCTCGGTGTTGACTGCGAGGCTGTTCACCTGAAACAGTTCTACAGCGATATGATAAGAGACGAGGATCAGAGGAACATTTCCGACTACAACTGTCTGGTGTTCCCGGGTGGATTCTCAGCCGGAGATTATGTAAGGGCTGGAGCAATATTCTCAGCTAGGGTAAAGAGTGTGCTGCAGAGGGATCTCGAAGATTTTATCAGACAAGGTTATCCGGTCATCGGTATCTGTAATGGTTTCCAGGTTCTTGTCGAGCTTGGAGCACTTCCGGGCTTTGATGAAGATAAACCAATAGCTGAAAAGCCACAGATGGCTCTCGGTATAAATGACTCAAACCGATTTGAGTGCAGACCAGTCTTTCTGAAACATGAAAACAGGGGTAAGTGCATATTCACGAGAAAGCTGGACAAAGAGATCGTGATGTTCCCCGTTGCGCATGCAGAGGGTAAGGTAATCTTTCCAATGGGGCAGGAAGAGCAGTACATCGAGCAGCTTGTGGAAAACGACCAGATTGTTTTCAGATATGTTGATCCAGACGGCAATTACGCGGGCTATCCATGGAATCCGAACGGCAGTATCTATAACATAGCAGGTATCTGCAATGTGAGGGGGAACGTGTTTGGTTTAATGCCTCATCCGGAGAGAGTTTTCTGGAGATGCAATCATCCGAACTGGGTTGGTAGAGATGATCCCGAGCAGCCGGGAGACGGAAGAGCAATCTTTGAGAGCATAGTAGAGTATCTTGAGAGTCTTTAGTCTTCTAATCTTCTTTATTTACCATGCTTTTATGTTTATGGTATGCTTTAAGCAGGGTTAAAGACTCCACATCCAGATTTTTCAAGGAAAAAGAAGCTACGATTTGTTAGAGGAGAAATATTGTTTCTTTGGCTGAAAAAAAATCAAAATTTTTTAATCAGTGAGGAACTTTGCAAGTTATGGAAATCGTATACAGGCCTATTGGAATAATCCATTCTCCATTCAAATCAAAGGAAGGCGTACCAATTCAGTCAATCTATGGAAAGGATGTGGAAGGTTCTATTGAGATTTTTCCTGAATATGTGGAGGGTCTCAAAGATCTGGATGGTTTCTCGCATTTAATTTTGATATACCATTTTCACCTCTCAAGCGGGTATGAACTTGTTGTGAAGCCATTTCTCGATGACGAGATGCACGGAGTATTTGCAACGCGAGCACCCAGACGACCAAATCCAATTGGAATATCTATTGTGCGTTTGAAGGGAATAGAAGGATCTACAATACGCATTTGTGATGTTGATGTGGTGGATGGAACTCCTCTGCTAGATATCAAGCCGTATGTTCCTGAATTCGACAATCGAACGGATGTAAAAATTGGCTGGTTCGAAAGAGGGCTGCGTAAATCAAAAAGAAGGGTGTCGGATGGCAGATTTTGAGAATGGTTTTTGTTGATCTGGAGTGTTGTTTTGAGATTTACAGAAAAATCAATTTAAATTGAAATTCTGGCCAATTACAATTTCTACGCGAGTTTAACTGTTAAGAAGCTTTTAAAATTCATTGTGGGGAAACTTTATATCTTAGCTTGAATTAATTTTAATTATGGTTGCAAAGTACTATGAACTTGGTGAGCTGGAATCGAGGGCTCCAAAACTTTTTGGAATTCCTACAGGCACAAAGCTTGACGAAATGTTTTACAAGATTGAAAAAGAGGGAGATAAATACGTAAAAAAACCGCTTGGTGGAATCCCGCACCTTGCTGTTATGAATCTCACGGGCGTTCCTGACAGTGGAAAAAGCGTTCTTGCTGAACAATTTGCCATAACTCAGGCTAATGCTGGTTACAAGGTACTGTTCGTTACTGTTGAGAGTCCTGCTCACTTTCTGTACACCGCTCTAAAACAGAAAAGTGAAGCTTTAGGTGCCGACTTCAGCAAGGTTGAGGAGAATGTTGTTGTCATAGACGCTTCTGAGAGTGAAGAACTCAGGGAAAATCCGAGAGCTCTGCTCGATACGATGGCGTATGCAATAAAAGAGAAGAAGGTAACGAACGTAATTATTGACAGTATCACTGGCCTTTATGAGCATAAGGAGATGATGGCTAGGCAAATCGTCAGGCAGTTCTTCAATTTCCTCAAAAAGTGGAGACAGACTGGAATTTTTGTATCGCAGAAAAGATCTGCTCAAGCCAGCGAAAGTGCTGAAGCTGCTGGAGGTCTGGCTGTTGCACACATTGTGGATGGTACGATCGTTCTGGATAAGAAGCTGATAGAGTCAAGGTGGGATGTCAGCCTCTATGGCCTACCAATAGGCAGTGTTCTGAGAACGATAAGAATTGATGGATGCAGAATGACTGGTCATGACTCTCGCACATGGGTTTTTGAAATCACTGAGTTCGGGACGATTAACATAATCGCTCCACTTAACGAGTATATTAAGAGAAGAAGAGTTGGGAAAGAAGAGTAATTTTTAGGAGGTGATAGTATGGAGATAATTGTGAAGCCGAAAGGTGGTAATATCGATAAAATGGCTGAAAAAGTCTTTATGGAGAGTATAAACATTCTTGGTGGTTTGAAAAAGCTTGTTGAATATAGAAACCTTACATGGTTACCTTCTCTGGCTGAAGCAGCTTATGTGGTGGTTCTTAAGAACGAAGCGTTCAAGACATATGGCGAGATAGCCAAGGAACTTGGTATAACAGAACAGA
The DNA here is from genome assembly GCA_964652135.1 of uncultured archaeon. Classification (GTDB taxonomy): domain Archaea; phylum Halobacteriota; class Archaeoglobi; order Archaeoglobales; family Archaeoglobaceae; genus CAZZAF01. The sequence continues at coordinate 110,815 of CAZZAF010000001.1, read as the reverse complement.
CTGCGAGAAACATCGCTACCGCTGATGAGGAGAAAGTTATAGAGTACATAAAGGGCACGCTGGAGGAAAAACCAAACGAACACATTGCTGGTGGTATTGCGAAGCTCGCATACAGGAAATTGAAGGAAGAGGGCAGGCTGGAAGAAGGGGAAGAAGTTGTAATGAAAAACGACGAGATTGAGGTTCTTGGCATTGACTGGGCTGTACATGCACTTGTCAGAATAAAGGGTCTCGATTTCCCTGTCAATAAAGAGCAGCTTGAAGAGAGGTTGAAAGGACTTGTAATAAAGGGTAAAAAGGCTGAAGAAATTCTTGAAAAGCTTGAGTATCCGATAAAATCCCCCGCGGAGCTATTGCACAAAATAAAGGAGCATCTCTAATTTTTAAATTTTTTACCGAAAAGAATTTTACTTCTCCTTCTTTTTATAGTTTCAGGGTGGGTTAAATGTCCGGAGATATCAGAGCAATTTACGCTAATCTCTGCAATATCTGTGGTAAGGATCTAACGCTGGGTGAATCTACTGAAGGAAAATGCAAAAGTGAAAATTACCCCCTCTGTAGAATGAAAGAAGATAAAATCGTAGAAGAATTCCTTGAATTTTTCAGAAAGGTTATCGGGGAGCCCAGAGCCGTTCAGAAATTCTGGGCTCGAAGGATCTTAAGAAAGGAGAGTTTTGCGGCTGTAGCTCCAACCGGAATTGGTAAAACATCTTTTGGTTCGGCAGTAGCGTTCTTCCTTGCCACAAAAGGGAAGAAGAGCTACGTAATTCTTCCCACCACGCTCCTTGTTACTCAGGTTGTGGAATACCTTAAGAGGTACGGGGAGAGATCAGGGGTAAACACGACAGTAAATGATTCGGATGGGTCTGTTAGGATTCTTTACTATCACGGTAACCTGAAGAAGAGTGATAAAGAGAAGTTCTTTGAATTTCTGGAGAAAAGAGAATTCAACATTCTTGTCACCACCACACAATTCCTCTCAAAATATTTTGACAAGCTTAAAAGTATGGTATTTGATTTTATCTTTGTCGATGATGTTGATGCCATTCTCAAAGCCTCAAAGAACGTTGATAGGATTCTAACGCTGCTTGGATTCCGTTGGACGAGAGAAGGGTGGAAGGGTGAAGCGAAAGGCGCATTGATGGTTTCAACTGCAACAGCCAAGAAAGGTCGGAAAGTTCAGCTTTTCCGAAAGCTACTGAATTTCGATGTTGGTTCCTCAACGCATGCGGCGAGAAACATTGAGGATATTGCAATTAATTCTGAAACTCTGGAAACAATTTCAGATATACTAACGAGGATGGGTAGCGGTGGAATAATCTATGCAAGAAGCAGCGAAGAGGCAGAAAAGCTATACGAAATCCTGAAGGATAAATTCAGGGTAGGCATCGTCACTGCTGGCAAAAAGAAGGATTATGAGCTGTTTGAAAAGGGTGAGATAGATTACCTTGTGGGAACAGCGTATTACTATGGAACTCTTGTGAGAGGACTAGATTTACCCGAAAGAATCAGATTTGCTGTTTTTGTAGGAGCTCCAGTTTTCAGAGTCAGAGTTGAAGATATTGAAGAAGCAAGTCCAGGAATAGTAAGGACTCTGGCACTCATTTTTAGAACAAATGAAGAAATAAAGAAGTATCTGCCAATCCTTTCCGTTATCGATAAGCCTGGACACGAAAAAGAGTTTTCTGAGCTGAAAAAGATACTGAAGGAGCTGCTGGAGACAGGCGAGATTGAGGAAAAGGACATTGCAATCAAGAAGGGAGAAATCATATTTCCTGACATCAGGACGTACATACAGGGTTCGGGCAGAACATCCCGTCTTTTTGCAGGAGGTATTACGAAGGGCGCATCCTTCCTTCTTGAAGAAGATCAGGATATTCTCTCAGCCTTTGTTGAGAGAGCAAAATACTTCGATATTGAGTTCAAGAATCTGGATGAGGTTAACTTTGATGAGCTCATAAAGGAAATAAATGAAAGCAGAGAGCGATATAAGAAGAGAACAGAGCTTAAGGACACAATAAAACCGACTCTGTTTATAGTGGAGAGTCCAACCAAAGCAAGGCAGATTTCACGTTTCTTTGGACAGCCGAGTGTGAAAGTTTTCTCTGATGAAAACACGATGCTTGTAGCCTATGAGGTCCCAACACCCCAGCATGTGCTTCTTGTTACTGCAAGCCTCGGTCATGTCACGGATCTGATAACGAACCGCGGTTTCCATGGTGTTGAGGTTAATGGAAAGTTTGTCCCTATTTATGCTTCAATAAAGAGATGCAGAGATTGTGGATATCAGTTTACAGAGGAGAGAGAAGACTGTCCAAAGTGTGGAAGTACGAACATTGATGATTCAAAGCGCAGAATCAACGCTCTGCGAAAGCTTGCTCACGATGCTGGTTTTGTGATTATAGGGACAGACCCTGATGCAGAGGGAGAAAAGATAGCATGGGATCTCAAAAATCTGCTTTCTGGATGTGGCGAAATCAAGAGAGCAGAGTTCCACGAGGTCACGAGAAGAGCGGTCAATGAAGCTCTGGCGAACCTGAGAGATATAGACGAGAACCTTGTAAAAGCACAGATCGTCAGGAGAATTGAGGACAGGTGGATTGGTTTCATTCTGAGCCAGAAGCTATGGAAGGCTTTTGGCGACACGAACCTTTCAGCGGGAAGAGCTCAAACTCCTGTTCTGGGGTGGATCATAGAAAGGGCTGAACAGCACAGAGAAAAGAAAAAGATCGGGATAATAAGGGACTTCGATTTGACAATCGAGGACGTGGAAAATGCTGAGCTTGAGCTGGAAATTGATTTGATTGAAGAAAGAGAAGAGGAAAAGACACCTCTGCCACCGTACACCACCGATACACTGCTGAGGGATGCAAATGCCATACTCAAGATTCCTGCCAAAGAGGCGATGCAGCTTGCCCAGACACTGTTTGAAAGTGGTCTGATCACATACCACAGGACAGATTCCACAAGAGTGAGCGAGGTCGGATTCAGGATTGCAAGGGAGTTTCTTGGCGATGATTTTGTTGCAAGAGAGTGGTTTGCTGAAGGAGCTCATGAGTGTATCCGTCCAACACGCCCCCTCCCAAAGGAATCTCTGCAGAGACTTATTCAGGAAGGAGTGATTCAGGTTGAAGAAATTACGTGGCGACACCTCGCCCTTTACGATTTGATATTTCGTCGATTCATGGCGAGTCAGTGCAAGCCCTACAGGGTCAAGGTGGCAAAGTACAGCATTCAGTTTGATGGAAGAAAGGTTGAGGAGGAAAGAGTTCTTGAAGCTGAAGGCAAAGCGTTTGAGCTTTACAAATGGTCGGTATGGGTCAAAAAACCACTACCTGTTGGTTCCCACAGGGTGAAAGCCGAAATAAGAACGGTACCAAAGGTCCCACTGTTTTCGCAGTCAGACATAATCCACATGATGAAAGAGAAGGGTATTGGGAGACCATCCACCTATGCGACAATAGTGGACAAGCTGTTCGTTAGAAACTACGTTGTAGAGAAGAGAGGTAGGGTATACCCCACAAGGCGTGGTATAGATGTTTACAGATTTCTCGCTGAGAACTACTCGAGCTTTGTTTCTGAAGAGAGAACAAGAATGCTCGAGGAGAAGATGGATGCTATAGAGAGGGGAGAACTGGATTACCTGAAAGCACTGAGTGAGCTTTATGAGGAGGTAAGTGAGATCAGGTAGTATAAAGTCTGGATAAAATGGAATTCATTACATCTTCACTGTACGGTATGACTACTTTTGGATGTTTAAGCCTCGTGTACAGGATGATATATCCATCCTTGACGCTATAGCTCCTGAACTTTTTCCAATCAATTAGATAGTCCTGACTAACCACACCCTTATCAGTAATCAAGACCTTTCCTGACGATATTACGGTGTTTCCCCAAAGAGCCCCCATAAACATGCCTGTCAACACACCATGGGGGTAGTAAAAATCATAAATGGAGGAAATCACAAGAATCCCTGTGAGAAGAACTGCAAAGACCATATAGAACTCGCTGAGTATAATTGCCTTCAAGACGTCTTTTGGACTGACTTCTACTTCAAAGACCTTCTCCACCTGGACCTTTTCGGTGAAAGTGACTGATTGATCAATTTTTACTGTACCATAGAGGAGCAAGACAAGGGATATGAAGACACCAGAAACAGCTATTGTGATGGCTGCAGGTGATGAAAGGGTTGGGATAAGGAACATCAGAACATATAAAGAAATATAATATAATGCAATTAGGCTCAGGAGCAGGACAATCATTTTCCTGTTCATTTTTACATCCCGACGTTTAACAAACATTTCAACCCACCACACACTTGGCCATTAACCAAAGACGACCAAATGTTAAGTATGCTTTTCAGTACATACTTATCTTTCACGTATACATATTCAAGTATATGAAAAATACGAAAAATGAATATATTTTTCGGGTAATTGTTCTACGAACGGAGCTTCTGCCTCACAGATAATTCTATCCCATAGTTATCGTGTTGTCGGTTTTTACTACTTATTTCAAAATAGCTCCCTCATCTGCCGAACTGACGAGTTTTGCGTATTTGGCCAGATAACCTCTTAGATCTTTCTCCTTAGGCTTCCATTTCTGACTTCTCTCAGCCAGTTCCTCGTCGTTAACCCTGAGCTCGAGTTTTCTTGCAGGGATGTCTATGTTTATTATGTCTCCATCCTCAACGAGAGCAATCGTCCCTCCAACTGCTGCCTCCGGTGAAATGTGGCCGATGCATGGTCCTCTCGTGGCACCGCTAAACCTTCCATCTGTAATCAGTGCAACCCTCTGCAATCCCATTCCAGCGATTGCTGCTGTTGGCAACAGCATTTCTGGCATTCCAGGGGCGCCCTTTGGACCCATGTACCTTATAACCACAACATCTCCTTCCTCGATTTCACCACCAAGTATGGCTTTCAGAGCCTCCTGTTCGGAGTCGAAAACCTTTGCCACACCTTCAAATTTCTGCATATCTTCGCTTACAGCAGCAGCCTTAACAACAGCACCCTTTTCTGCGAGATTGCCGCGGAGTATTGCGATACCACCTTCTTTGTGTATTGGATTCGAAATGTCTCTTATTATGTCTCTGCCCCTCACAAAAGCCTTGTCCGCAATCTCGTATATCCTTAAACCGCTTACGGTAATCTCGTTATGGAAGAGATCTCTGGCCTTCTTAAATAGCATTGGAACACCACCGCTCTCATCCAGATCTGCTATCGTATAGTTGCTTGCAGGATCAAGAGATACAATGTGGGGTGTTTTTCTGCTTATTTCGTCGAACAGGTCAAGGCTGAGCTTTATACCCATCTCGTTTGCAATTGCTGGCAGATGCAGAACTGTATTGGTTGAACCACCTATGAGCATGTCCATTGTAATTGCATTCTCGAATGAATTTTCGGTTATAATGTCGCTGGGTGTTATATTGTACTTAACAAGCTCAACAACTCTCCTTCCACTCTCTTTTGCTATTCTCAACTTTCTTGCTGATCCACAGGGAGAAGTTCCACAGTATGGCAGGCTTAGACCCATCGTTTCGGTCAAAATTTGCATGGTGTTTGCTGTATATAGACCCTGACAGCTACCGCAATATGCTGCACAGAAGTCTTCGTATAATTTGAGACCTTTTTCGTCGAGTTTTCCAGATTTATACATTCCCGCTGCTTCGAAGGCTGTTTTTATTGTGGCATTCTGGTCACCAATTCTCTCGGCATTCATTGGACCGCCTGTAACAACAATGGCGGGAATATTCAGGCGTAAAACAGCCATTAACATTCCGGGCACGATTTTGTCACATGAACCAACAACAACCAATCCATCAAAACGATGAGCCTGAACCATTGCCTCAATGGAGTCTGCAATAATTTCACGGGATGGTAGAGCAAACTTCATTCCTTCATGTCCCATTGCAATTCCATCACATATTCCTATTACACCAAACTCAAAGGGAACACCGCCAGCTGAATAAATGCCTTCCTTAACAGCCTGAGTTATCTTGTCGAGCCCCATGTGGCCTGGAACAATGGTATTGTAAGCATTGGCAACTCCAATGAATGGCTTTTCGAGATCGCTATCTGTTAGTCCGAGGGCTTTAAGGAGAGCTCTATGTGCTGTCCTTTCAACTCCTCTTTTGACCTCATCACTTCGCATGGTGTGAGTTCAGTACAATTGTATATAAAGATAATTAAAATAGGAATCATACAAGGGCTAAAATAGTCGACTTTAAAAAGCAACAAAAATAAAAAAATTGCTGGTTGTTCGTTAGGTTCTGAGAGCAAGCTTGATGTCTTCAGCCTTGACAGTCTTTCTACCAGCGTGCTTGGCAACCTCGATGGCCTTCTTGGCGATCTGGGTTGCCCACTCTTCGAGAATTTCTGCCATTGCCTCTCTTGCATCTTCACTAACTCTTTCTGCATCAGCCTTCCTTATTAATCTGTCAATTGGAGCAATGGGCAATTCACCCATTTATTCTCACCTCCTCTATTAAGCAGATGAGTTATTCGAAATATATATAGTTTTCGTTTGAACTTCCACCAACACGCCTGAAATTACCACTGGGTTATCATAACAAACCTGTTCAACCCGTCGACAAATATTGACTTCACAATATTTAAATCGAATCTTATGCTTGACCTAATTCTGGATAGTGTTTTGGCAACAAATTAGATCTCAAAAAGGGGTAGAAATATAATTTCATATTAATTTTATTCGGCATTCATCACACTTCTTCTTGTTACAGTACTGTTTGGCATATTCATCTATCAATGCATGAAAGAGCTGATACTGTTTGACATCAGCATCAATAGCCTCCTCAAATAGTTTCTTTGCTTCACGGTATCTTTTCGTATTGATTTTCAGACATTCTAGAATTCTGATTGTGTATGCGTCAATAACGAATGAGGGTCTGTTGAATGCATAGAGGAGAATACTGTCAGCGGTTTCATCTCCGACACCTTTTAACTGTAAGAGCAGTTTTCTTGCTTCTTTCAGTGGAAGCTGCATAATAGCGTCTCTGTTCTTGATATAGAACTTCGCGAAGGATATTATCCTTTCTGCCTTCTGTCTGTTGAAGTTTACGGGTTTGATGAGTTCTCTAACTCTCTCAATGTCGGCCTTTGAAAGAGCTTCCGGCTCAAGTAAACCATTCCTCTTTAAGTTTTCAAGAGCCTCCTCAACTTTTGTCCATTTTGTTTGTGGGGCGAGAATGGCCCCGATACATATTTCGAATTCATTTCCTCTCCACCACTCTATTTCACCGTAAATGTCCTTCAAAACTTCAAATAGTTTCTTTATCCTTGTGAGGGTGTTTTGGTCGAAGGTGTTCTGCTCACAGCGCTGCATAGTTATTCCTGGTTTTTTCAGGGAGCCCCCACCTCCCGGACACTACTGTATGCATTATTGCCGATCTGATCTACACGCTACTAGCTAATAATAGTTGAGGAAGTTTCAGAGGAATTTTACTCCTATGTCTTTTATGTCATTCCGGATCATTACATTGATAAGCAGGGGTGTTATACTCTCAACAAGTCTGGACACAGCCAGCGGACCTGCATCGATGGCTCTTAGCCCTTCTATCTGGTTTATCAGATCCATGACTGTCTTCTTTGCATCCTCATCGTTACTGCAAACCGGCACATCCCATTCAAATTTTGCATCGAGATTAGCAAATCTGTTGGCAGGAACTGTCTGGAATGCAGAAACCACACGACTTTCTGTCAGGATAGTTTCCAGTCTCTCTGCTGCCGACCCCTCCTGGGGAGGGTTATACAGGAGTAGTTTACCTCTTCGCTCCATGGGTACAATTGGTGAAACAACTATTTTTCCACGCAGAAAATCCTTGAGACCTTCGGCAGTTGAGTATGCATGTTCATGGGGAATCGCGAGAATTGATATCTCGGCCTCCTTTGCAGCATCCTCGTTTTTCATACCTGTGATTTTGCCATCAATTCCTCTTTCTTTGAGGATGTCCAAATACTCTTTTGCTTTAGCTTCGGCTTTTTCGGGACTTCTTGAGCCAACAATGACTTCGTGTCCTAGAATCGCAAATCGCAATGCAATGCCCACTCCTATATGGCCCGTACCACCTAGAACAGCTATCTTCATGTTATCACCACTTAGGACTACCGAACTGGAAGGCGGTTAAAATTCTTTACCTCTCTTTTTCCGAGTTCACTACTTAAATCTGAAAAATAGTTTGAAAAAAGTGATAGAAAATTCATTACAGATCTGCGGGTACTTATATTATAGTGATTCAAGGTTCTCAACAACCGCTTCAGCAAACTCTCTCGTGCCGACGAGAGTTCCACCCATGTGGCGGTGGATGTCATATGTTACAATTCCGCTCTGTATTGTCATCTCAACTGCTTTTTTGATTAACTCGCTTCCTTCCTTCCAGCCGAGGTACTCAAACATCAGTGCTCCGGTCAGTATCTCTGCTGTAGGATTGACCTTATTCTGTCCAGCATATTTCGGTGCTGAACCATGGACTGGCTCAAACACACCCATTCCATCGCCGATATTGCTGCCAAGAGCGATGCCAAGCCCACCAACCATCGCCGCTGCAGCGTCACTCATGTAGTCTCCGTTGAGGTTCGGCATTGCAAGCACATCATATTCGTCTGTCCTCGTCAGCAGCTGCTGGAACATGTTGTCCGCGATACGATCTTTTATTACGATTTTTCCTTCTGGTTGCTCACCGTTGTATTTCTCCCACAGCTCGTCTTCTGTTATGGTGTACTCGCCAAACTCTTCCCTTGCAAGTTCATAACCCCAGTCTCTGAACGCTCCTTCGGTGAACTTCATTATGTTGCCCTTGTGTACGAGGGTTACACTCTTCCTTCCATTCTGTATCGCATACTGGATTGCAAGCCTGACAAGTCTCTTAGTTGCAAATTCGCTAATCGGTTTGAGACCAATTCCGGAGTCTTCCCTTATGTCAACTCCAAACTCCTCGCGGAGGATTTTTATCAGCTTTAAGGCCTCTTCACTGCCTCTCTGCCACTCTATTCCAGCATAAACATCTTCCGTGTTTTCTCTGAATATGACTATGTTTACTTTCTCCGGATGCTTCACCGGGCTTGGTACACCCTTCAGGTAGTAAACTGGCCTGACATTTGCATACAGATCAAGTGTCTGTCTTATTGTAACGTTCAGACTTCTGTATCCTCCACCAACCGGCGTTGTGAGCGGACCTTTCAGTGCAACCCTGAACTCTCTTATTGCGTTGAGGGTGTCTTCTGGCAGATGTGTGCCATACATTTTGTATGCGTCTTCTCCAGCATAAACCTTGAACCATACAATTTCCTTACCAATTTTTTCGGCAGCAGCATCCAGAACCATCAGTGCTGCTGGTACGACGTCTTTTCCGATTCCGTCGCCTTCAAAATAGGGGATAATCGGGTTATCGGGTACGATTAGCTTTCCATCTTCATACTTTATCTTTTCTCCTTCTTCAGGCGGTTTCACTTTCTGGTACGTAAACATACAGGACACCTCTGCGACATTTAGCCGGAGATTTTTAAAAATTTTGTATTTCTTTTTACATACTTTTCCAGTTCAGCGAAAATGAACACGAGAGAAGAAACGGCTATAATTTCAATCCATGTTGTGGCATCGAGCGGTGTAGTCTGTAGAATGCTGTTGAACTGAGGCAGATAGGTTGCTGCCAGCTGGAGGAGAATCATTGCAGCTATTCCCAGGTATATCGTTCTGTTTTTGAACTCGAAAGTTTTTATAAAGCTCAAATCAATACTTCTCGAACTGAGCAGGTAAAATATCTCGAAGAAGACGATCGTGTTCATTGTAACTGTTCTGGCTACTAACTCGTCTCCGCTGTATCTGAAATAAAGAAAGTATGCACAAGCAACAAGAACGAAAGACACCCACACAATTCTGAATAAAATTGTGGGATTTATCAATTCCCCTGTTATTGGTCTTAGTTTGAGTAAACCTGGTTCTCGGGGTTCAAAAACCAGCGTTGTTCCAAGAAGAACTGCTGTAACCGTATTGATCCAGAGTATCTGTACGGGCAAAATCGGAAGTGCAATACCCAGTAGAAAAGCTGCAAGAACCACGAGCCCTTCTCCAATATTGGTTGGTAGCAGCCATGCCAATATTTTCTGAATCTTTCTAAAGACATTTCTACCCTCATCAATTGCCTCTACAATTGTTGCAAAATTATCGTCGAGCAGGATTATCTCGGCGGATTCTTTAGCCACTTCTGTGCCAGAACCCATTGCAATTCCGATATCTGCCCTCTTCAACGCAGGTGCATCGTTTACACCGTCTCCCGTGACCGCAACGATTTCTTTCATTTCCTGCAGTAATTTGACTATTCTCAGTTTGAGCTCTGGCAGAGTTCTTGCGAGTACGTTTGTTTGCTTTAATAATTCTTTGAGCTCATCATCACTCATCTTTTCGAGTTCATCGCCTGTCGCAACACCGCCGTGGATGCCCAAATCCTTTGCAATGAATGATGCTGTGTTGGGATGGTCGCCCGTTATCATGATAACTCTTACACCAGCTTCCCTGCAATTTTTGACCGCTTTGTAGCATTCTTCTCTTGGAGGATCGACCATGCACTGAAAACCGAGGAAAATGAGGTCATTGAGATGGTCTTCAATTCCTTCAAACTCTCTTGAGTCAACAAACTTGTATGCAAATGCAAGAACCCTCAAACCCTGATAGGCTAGCTCGGATGATATTTTGTGGAGGTGGTGTGCATCAAACCCCACTGGATGTCCTTTTATTGAAGCCCATCCACACATCGAAAGAACTTTTTCTGGTGATCCTTTGACGTAGATCCCCACCATTTCTCCTTCTTTAACTGCAGTTGCCATGTAGCGTAATGCAGAGTCGAATGGAACTTCGTCAACGATTTCAAATCGTCCTTCAACCTCTGCTAGTGATGAAACCTCGAGAAGAGCTATTTCGGTTGGATCTCCGCTTACCACATACTTTCCATTTTCGAAACGGTATACGGCCTTGTTACAGATGTAACCTGCTTTTATTGTCAGGTACAGATCGTGATGCTCTGCGAGCTTTTCTCTGCTGAGAGTAGAGCCATCATGGCAAATATTTTCCTGTTTAATCTCGTATTCCCTATCACCAGCGAAGATCCTTACTACGCTCATTCTGTTCTGTGTGAGTGTTCCTGTTTTGTCCGAGCATATTGTTGTAACGCTTCCAAGAGTTTCGACTGCAGGCAATCTTCTCACTATGGCCTTCCTGTTTGCCATATCCCTGACACCAATTGCAAGACTCATTGTCACAAGAGCAGGCAGACTTTCTGGAATGGCTGCAACAGCCAGGCTAACAGAAGCTAAAAACATAAATTCGGGCTCATATCCTCTTAACACTCCAGTTGCGAAATTTAAGATTGAAACTGCAAGAATTACAAAGAACACGATCCTCCCAAGATGCTTTATTCTGCGTAGCAGAGGGGTTTCGACACCTTTCTCTCTTTTGACGGTCTTTGCAATCTTTCCGAGTTCAGTCTTCTCGGAAGTGGCGACGACAACGGCCTTTCCGTAACCCTCAACCACAAGTGTTCCTGCAAAAACCATGTTGTGCTTCTCAACCATCACTTTTTCCAGAATAGTTTCTGAAAATTTTTCAACGGGTGTGGATTCACCAGTTAGCAGAGATTCATCGGCACTTAGGTTTCTGACTTCAAAAAGCCTTGCATCTGCTGGAACCTTCATTCCAGCTTCCAGCACTATTACATCCCCGGGAACGAGTTCCTTCGCAGAGATCTCCCTTTCACTGTTTCTTATAACCCTTGCCTTGATTTCCACTATCTTTTTCAGAGCTTCAATTGTTTTCTTGGCCTTCCTCTCCTGAGCATAGCCAATTACAGCGTTTATCAGTACAACTGCGAATATTATGGCTGTGTCAATGTAGCGGTGGAGGAAGAATGTTAGCAGACCTGAAACAATAAGAACATAGATCAGGGGGTCATTAAAGTGAGATAGAAATCTCAGAATCTCGCTTACCCTTTTCTCTTCTTCAATTTCATTGTAACCATATAATGCAAGTCTTTTCGCAGCTTCACCGTCCGTTATACCCTGGGGTGAACTTTCAGTCAGCTTGAAGACTTCTACAGCCGGGATTCTGTACCATTCTATCTCTTTTTCCACTCTTTATATTGATTATCATTTAATAATAACTTTACCCTAGAATAGTATTAGGGAATCACGCAAGGGGTCTGAAAAAAGTACCTCCACCCTGCATTTTTCTTACCATTTCTCCGGCTTTCATCTCATCTTCTGCTTTCGCAACAATTTTAACTTTTTTAAGGCTATTTCTGTATCCGCAAGCACATAAACGTGTTTTGCTATCACTTTTGGCGTAAAGATATCTTCCACATTTTCTACATCTGAAAACAATGTAGATACTCTCACCCCCGCTGGCATATTACCAGAAAGCGTCAAGTGTTTGCTGCTCCGCAGCACCTTTTAGCTGCGCTTCGGTATATCCAAATCTCTCGAGAATACGGAGAACAGATGGTAAAACCTGATTCTCTATGTAGTATTCCTTGTCGATCTTGTATTTGTTTCCATCGAGGTCGGTAAATACTTCACCATCAAAGTCCTCTATCAGATCGGATGGAAAAGCTCTGTCGCCTATGTTTCCTACACCCTTTGTCACGACAAAACCAACCTTTGATCCAACTGTATATGTTATTCCCCTTTTTGCCGCCTTAATAGCAGCCTTTACGTGGGCCTGCATACTTTCGTACTTTGATGGCTTTCTCGTTAAACCTTTGTAGATGATGTAATCTTCAAGCGGAATTTTGCCGGCCTTTATCTCCTCTATGACTTCTTTCACATACTCAGCAGCTTGTTCAGGATTCTTCTCTTTCAAAATTATTTCTATTACACCCTTCTGAACTTTCTTTGCAAGTTCGCACCAGTCCCCTCTTCTAACTTCCAGACCCTTGACAATTATTCTCCCATCCTGCGTTAAACCAGCATATCTCTTCTTTTCAACGAAGAATATGGTCTCATAGTATTCATCTATCTCGATCTGTATTGGCATCTCCTTCGAGAGCTTGTCAATTAACTTTTTAACCTCTTTTTTGAGCTCTTCCAGGCTCAATCCGTCTTTTTTGACAAAGATACTGTCCGTATCTCCATATAAAACTTCAAATCCGAGTTCCTTGGCGATCCTTGCAGATGTTTTGATGAAGTGCCTACCCCATGCTGTTGTAGCTTCAGCGCACTCCTTGCAGTACCACCTTGCAAGACTCCAGCCAGTATAACCGTAAAACGAGTTTGTAAGAACTTTCAGAGTTGCCTGCTTTATATCGAGCAGCTTGTATTCTGGCGAGTTGTAGTCGAGTGTCTTCATAATCTTCTTTATTTCTCTTCTTTTCTCGATCAGCATTTTGAGTATTCTTTTGAAGAAACCGTCTGGATGCCTTCTGAATTTGTGTCCAACCTCTGGAGCTACATTGCAGTCGTCGCATTTGCCTAATACAAGCGTGTCGGGGCTGATGTTGTATGAAATCATTATTGAAGGATACATGGAAGCGAAGTCCAGGCAGATTACGTTCTCGTGCAACCCTCTTGCAGGTTCGAGCACAAATGCTCCTTCATAGCTGTCGGCCATCTCTCTGGGGTTGGGTGCAAGTTCGCCAAGTTTGTGTGCTTCGCTTAACAGCAACCACTCAACCTGTTTACCTCTCCCACTTCTTGCCACATCATCGAGAGGTATGCGTATCATTCTGGAAAGTTCGTAATGCATTGGCAGCAATTCTTCAGCTATGAAGTACGTGTGCAGAATATCCTGCCTGGAGTACTTGATTACACTCTCCTTGTCGCCCGATGTCCAGTGCTTGTAGATATCCTTCGCTTCAATATCTGCAAGCTCTATTTTCTTACCCAGAAATTCTGCAACGTTTTCGAGCTTCTTTACCTTTACATCGAGACTTCTCATTGCAATATCGTAGAGGTCAACGTTCAATCTGCCAGCAATCTTTGGTCTTCCCCCTCTGATCGCTAGTTCGCTTCTATCTCTTCCGATGTCAAGCTTAACCCTCAGTTTCTCAGCCCTCTTCTTGATGTATGGCCAGTCAAAACTGTCCTGATTGTAACCCACTATGATGTCGGGGTCAATATCGCGTATTATCTTAACAAATCTGGTAAGTAAGTCTCTCTCGTTGTCACCACTGAGGATCTCTTCAAATTCACCCGATTTAATTGAGATGACTATGATAGGATCTTTCTCTGGATCGGGCATACCGACCTCAGAGAGCATTTCGCAATCAAATGCCAGAACTTTCAATTCTGGAAAATCTTGTCTGGGATCTCTTTCGATGCTTTTGATCTCGTAACATCTCAGCCCCCTTTCATATCTTTCATCGCCTTCGATTACAATCCCATCCATACAAGCAAGATCCTTGTCTATGAGGTATCTATAGGCGAATGGTATGTCTGCCTCTCTAATCTCTAAATACTGTGAAACAACCTCACGGAGCTTGGGGACGTGTTGGGGATGTCTTGCATATATCTTGAAAACTTCAACCTCTCTACCAAGATTCTTGGCTGTTGTCTCCTCAACTTTTAACGGAGTAATCACTTCTTTTTTTGTCTGAATTTTTATTTTCATTAAATCTTCAGCAGTGATTCCTTCTTCTTTGAGTGCGTAAAAATAGGGCTGGAAAGAGTGATCATATGCGATGAATATTCCTTTCTCATCTTTACACCAGAGTCTTATAACGGCTCGATCATTTTCAGTGATGTAATCTGCATCGAGCAACCAGCCCTTTACCTTTGTCATCTATGAACATTATTGTTTACTCAATAAAAACGTTGGTGTTTGGGGGGTGTTGGACAGATGCGGAGATTAATGGAATTTTATTCATTGGATACTGTGTTTTCCGGATACTAGGCTACGGGAAGTAATTTAACGACAGCCGAACATTCTACACTCAAAAATTATTTAAGTTGTATAACGCCCAGCAATCATTGATGTTCAAGAAGATACTTGTGGCAAATAGAGGAGAGATCGCCATAAGAGTAATGAGAGCCTGCAGAGAATTGGGCATAAAGACTGTTGCTGTTTACAGTACTGCTGATAAAAGGTCACTCCATCGTGTTTATGCAGATGAGTGCTACTGGATAGGTGAGCCAGAGCCCAAGGAGAGTTATCTTAACATTGACAAGATTATCGAAGTTGCCAAGAAAAGTGGGGCTGAGGCAATACATCCTGGTTATGGCTTTCTGGCTGAGAATCCTGAGTTTGCTAGGAGATGTGAGGAGGAAGGAATCAAGTTCATAGGGCCGAAACCAGAAGTTATTGAGGCGATGGGCTCAAAGCTCAATGCAAGAAAACTGATGAAGGAAGCTGGAGTACCCCTTGTTCCTGGAAGTCCGGAAGTCAGAGATATTGATGAAGCAAGAAAATGGGCAGACAAAATTGGGTATCCCGTTGCGATAAAAGCCTCGGGTGGAGGAGGCGGTATAGGTATCACCATTGTGTGGAACGAGGATGAGCTAGAACAGGCTTTTTACAAATCAAAGAAGCTTGGAGAGAAATTCTTCAAAGATCCTGCCGTTTATATAGAAAAGTATCTGCCCAAACCCAGACATATTGAGATCCAGATTCTGGCTGATGAGCATGGGAATGTAATCCATCTGGGAGAGAGGGAATGCAGTATTCAGAGAAGACACCAGAAGGTAATTGAAGAATGCCCATCACCCATAATGACGGAAGAGCTGAGAGAAAAGATGGGTAAAATTGCTGTAAAGGGTGCAAAATACATAGGCTACTCGAATGCTGGAACCATGGAATTCCTTTACTACGATGGCGAATTTTACTTCCTCGAAATGAATACACGTCTGCAGGTTGAACATCCAATTACCGAACTGGTTACGGGTATTGACATTGTCAAATACCAGATAAGAATCGCTTATGGCGAGGAGCTCATGCACGATCAGGAAGACATCGAAATGAGGGGACATGCAATAGAGTGCAGAATATATGCTGAAGATCCTATCACGTTTCTACCAAAAACTGGCAAAATTATACACTACAGAAGCCCTGGAGGCATAGGGGTAAGAGTGGATAGCGGAGTATTTATGGGATGTGAAATTACGCCATATTACGATCCAATGATCTCGAAGCTCTCAGTATGGGGAATGGATAGGCTTGAAGCAATTCAGCGTATGAGGAGAGCTCTGTACGGTTACATAATAGATGGGGTGGAGACAAACATTCCGCTACACTATGCCGTGATGTATAATGAAGCTTTTGTTAGAGGAGAAACCCATACCAATTTCATAGAAGAGCAGAACATAAAGGAAGAGATCAGGAAGATAGCTGGGGAAATTCAGACTCTTCAGAAGAGGCTTTCCGAAATCCTCTGGGCTGAAGAACTTACTGAAGAAGAAATAGTTGCTGCAACTGCTGCAATTTTGAGCTATATGAAAAGTAAAGAGAGCGAGGCCAGTAGTTGATAGAAAATTAAAATAAAATATTTTTTTGCTAAAAATTTTTTATTGTTAGACCAGCCTCACTCAAGGCTGAGATCATCCTTAACAATAAAGCTAAAGCATGTTGGTAGCAACCCTGGTATCAGTGAATGTCTGATCTCGAACTGGTAGGTACTTTTATCGAAGATAAGTTCTGCGGAAGGAACTTTGAGATGAATTGTTAGATCGGGCAGATTTTCGAGAAGAAAGCCATTTTTATACTCGATGAATCTTGATGGCATAAATATGTAGTTTATGTGCTTTTCCATATCTCCAAGCCAGTTAATCAAACCCTTCAGCATTCCCTTTTCATCGAAACATCTGAGATAATGCAATCCGAAGTTGAATATAACACCTCTACCGCGACTGATTAAATCAAAAATCTTATCGATGAGATCTTCGACGTCTTCTGAGGGCTCAACTCTATTGACCCTTCCGAGTGGCATCTCAACATCGCCAACAACGATTATTTCGGCATCGTTGAAGAATTTCTGTATGGGTTCATAGGCCTGAACGAAGTTTCTCACTTTCTTCGCAGTGAGTTTGTTCCAGAAAACGAAGTATCGTTTTTCTGTATAATAGTGTTCCAGTGCCAGTATGAGAAAAGCAAGAGCTGGAGTCATAACATCGTATTTAATGAGAGCAGTGTGTCCTGGCCTGAGCAGATTTAGAATACTTTTAATTTCGTCCTCCATGTCGTTAGATCTGGTGATTTACATTAAAAATTTTATCGTTGTTTTTAATTTTGGAATATCTTTTACGTTATTCTTATGTATTTTATTGAATTAGATATTAATCTGTAATGAATTGTTCTAAATATACTAAGTATTCATTTGCGAATTAATCTTTGGAGGTGTGTGGAATATCTGTTATTTCTGTAGAATCTGTAAAATCTTGGCGGGGGTGAGAGAAAAGATTATTAATTCAGTTGTTGAGCAACATTCCCTAATGGGTAGTGTAAAAGATGTTTTGGTTTTAGAGAAGCCGAAAGAGGACAAGCTTGGAAAAGGGCGGTTTATTTTCTCTGATCGATATTCAGTGTTCGATTATGGTGAGATGCCTGACCTGATTGAAGGAAAAGGAGCTTCGCTTTGCCTGATATCGGCGTTCTTCTTTGAAAAACTGAAGGAAGAAGGTATCAGTAATCACTTTATCGGTGTTGTGGAGGATGGCAAGGTAAAAGGGTTTGATGAGATTGAAAACCCCTCCAACATGATGGAAATAGAACTTGTGAGGGTGCTCAAACCCAGAAAAATTGATTCGGGTTATGATTACAGTATATTCAAAAGCGAAAGAGGGAACTTTCTGATCCCCCTTGAAGTGATATACAGAAACGTACTTCCAGAAGGATCCAGCGTTTTCAGAAGGCTTGAAAGAGGCGAAATTACTCTTGAGCAGCTTGGATTGAAAAAGTATCCTTCTCCCGGTGAAGTTCTTGAAAGACCTCTACTTGACGTGAGCACAAAGCTTGAGGACAGAGATCGTTACATTAGCTGGGATGAAGCAATGGAGATCTCTGGAATGAGTGCCGAGGAAATTAAAGAGCTTAAGGAAATTACGCTGAAAGTCAACAGTATAATCTCGAGAGAAGTTTCAAAGGCAGGTATAAGAAACGAGGATGGCAAACTGGAATTTGCATTCGATATAGACAGGAATTTAATCGTTGTTGACACCCTCGGCACTCCAGATGAGTGCAGATTCAGCTGCGATGGATTCCAGATAAGCAAGGAAATTTTGAGAAAATACTACAGAACGACTGAATGGTACAAAAAGCTCGAGCAGGTTAAGGGTAAGGAGAACTGGAGAGAGCTAGCAGGTAAGCCACCGAAACTTCCTGAGGAGTTGAGAAAGGCAGTTTCTGATATGTATAAGGCGTGCTGTAATGAAATTACTGGCAGAAGATTTTTCGATGTAGAAAGCCTCAGAAGTATTGTAAAGCTGATCAAGGAAATTATGGAGGATAATTATGAAAGCTGCGCTGGCAATTGAAGATGGGACATATGTTGAGGGTAAAGCATTTGGAGCAGAAAAAACGGTTGAAGGTGAACTCGTTTTCAACACGAGTATGACAGGATACGTTGAAGCGCTAACAGATCCAAGCTATGCTGGCCAGATTCTGATGATGACATATCCGCTCATAGGAAATTATGGAGTTTGCAGGGAAGACTTCGAGAGTGATGGAGTGAAAGTCGAGGGATTCGTTGTCAAGGAGCTATGCAAAACACCGAGCAACTGGAGAAGCGAAATGACAGTTGATGAGTTATTAAAGGAGTACAACGTTCCGGGTATAGAGGGTGTTGACACCCGTGCGTTAACAAAGAAGACCAGGATCTATGGAGCAATGAAAGCTGTTCTTGCTGTGGGAGATGATCTCGATAAGGAGAAACTACTCAAAAGGGCTGTGGAGCAGCCGTCAATTACCGAGATTGATCTGGTCGATAAGGTGTGTGTTAGGGAACCCAAGAGAATGGATTGTAATGGTAAATACGAGGTTGTGCTCATCGATTGTGGAGTTAAACTCAGCATAGTCAGACAGCTCCTCAAGAGGGGCGTTAATGTGACCCTTGTCCCCTTCGATTACCCGGCTGAGAAGATTATGGAGCTCAATCCGGATGGAGTTTTCCTCTCAAACGGACCGGGAGACCCGGCAAGAGTATTACCCACAATCGAAACAATAAGAAAGCTTGCAGGAAAAGTTCCCATGGCAGGCATCTGTCTGGGACACCAGCTTGTGGCCCTCGCCCTTGGTGCAAAAACGTTCAAGCTCAAGTTTGGACACAGAGGTGCAAATCAGCCGGTAAAGGATTTTGAAACGGGAAGAGTGTTTATTTCAAGCCAGAATCACGGATTCGCAGTTGATGATAAAAGCCTTGGTGGTACCGGTCTGGAGGTTACGCAGATCAATCTCAACGATCACACCGTTGAGGGGATGAGACACAAGGAATATCCGCTTATAAGCGTCCAGTATCATCCTGAAGCTTCTCCAGGTCCGCATGACACGTATTTCTTCTTTGACAGATTTGTGGAACTCATCAAGCAGTATTGAGGTGAAGAAATGCCGAAGCGAGAAGATATAAAGAAAATTATGGTTATAGGTTCCGGACCGATTGTAATAGGGCAGGCTGCAGAGTTTGATTACTCTGGAAGTCAGGCCTGCAAAGCCTTACGTGAAGAGGGTTACGAGGTCATTCTCGTAAACTCAAATCCAGCAACAATAATGACCGATCCCGACATGGCAGACCGCACATACATTGAACCTTTGACTGCTGATGTTGTTGCTAAAATAATAGAGCGCGAAACACCCGATGCATTGCTGCCAACACTTGGTGGTCAGACCGGTCTGAATCTTGCAGTGCAGCTTGGCGAAATGGGTGTGCTTGACAAATATGGCGTGGAGCTTATCGGTGCAAAGCTGGATGCAATCAAGAAGGCTGAAGACAGAGAACTTTTCAAGAAATCCATGGAGAAAGTTGGTATAGAGGTTCCGAAAAGTGATATCGCAAGCGATATTGATGAGGCATTGGCTATTGCCGACGAAATAGGATACCCTGTTGTTGTAAGGCCAGCCTTTACCCTTGGTGGAACCGGTGGAGGTATTGCGTACAATCGCGAAGAACTGAAAGAGATTGCCAAGCGGGGTCTTAAAATGTCAATGATAAACCAGGTTCTCATCGAAGAGGGAGTTATCGGTTGGAAGGAATTTGAACTTGAAGTAATGAGAGATATTGCGGACAATGTCGTGATAATCTGTCCTATTGAGAATTTTGACCCTATGGGTATTCACACTGGAGACAGCATCACAGTTGCGCCGGCACAAACACTTACAGACTGGGAATATCAGCGTTTGAGAGATGCTGCTATCAAGATAATTAGAGAAATTGGAGTCGAGACGGGAGGAAGCAATATACAGTTTGCTGTCCATCCTGAATCTGAGAGATTTGTGGCCATTGAGATGAACCCGCGTGTTAGTAGATCATCGGCTCTGGCATCAAAGGCAACTGGATTCCCAATTGCAAAGATTGCAGCCAAACTCGCAGTTGGATATACGCTGGACGAGATACCCAACGACATTACGAAGGAAACTCCTGCCAGCTTTGAACCAACAATAGACTACGTTGTGGTCAAGATACCGCGCTTTGCCTTCGATAAGTTCCCGACTGCAAATCCTGTTCTTGGCTCACAGATGAAGAGTGTTGGAGAAGTGATGGCCATAGGCAGAACGTTTGAGGAAGCTTTGCAGAAGGCACTTAGATCACTTGAAATTGGCAGATACGGGCTTGGAAGTGACGGAAAAGACAAGAATCCGACGAGGGACGAAATTATCCAGAAACTCAGAACACCGTATTCCGATAGAGTATTTTATATCAGATATGCTCTGAAGGCGGGATTCAGTGTAGAAGAAATTTACAGCCTGTCAAAGATAGATCCGTGGTTCATTCAGAAGATCAAAAACATAGTTGATATGGAGGAAGAGCTCAAACAGCTTGCGAAGACTCACACAATTGATACTCTGCCAGATGAAGTTCTCATCAAAGCCAAAAAGCTCGGATTCTCTGACATTCAGCTTGCAAACATATTCCGCACAACCGAAAGAGAAGTAAGGAAGAGAAGGAAGAAGTCCGGCATCAATGCAGTATTCAAGATGGTAGACACCTGTGCAGCGGAGTTTGAGGCAAAGACACCTTACTTCTATTCAACATATGAAATGGAGAATGATGCTGTAAGAACCCCAAGAAAGAAGGTAATGATTCTGGGCAGCGGGCCAAACAGAATTGGACAGGGTGTTGAATTCGACTACTGCTGTGTTCACGCTGTTTTCAGTTTGAAAGAAGAGGGTTACGAGACGATAATGGTAAACAACAACCCTGAAACGGTCTCCACAGACTATGATACTTCCGACAGGCTGTACTTTGAGCCAATAACTCATGAAGATGTAATGAATATTTACGAAAACGAGCAGCCTGAGGGAGTGATTGTTCAGTTTGGTGGTCAGACACCTCTGAACATCTCCAAGGACATTGAAGCTTCTGGTGCTAGGGTGCTGGGCACATCGACAGACTCGATTGATCTAGCTGAGGACAGAGAGAGATTCGCAGAACTCCTCAAGAAACTCGGTATACCTCAGCCTGAAAATGGAATAGCTTACAGCATTGAGGAGGCAAAAGAGATTGCAAGAAAGATCGGTTATCCTGTCCTTGTCCGTCCATCCTATGTGCTTGGCGGTAGAGCGATGGAAATTGTTTACGATGAGGAAACACTTGAAAGATATATCAATGAGGCCATTGAGGTAAGCCCAGAGAAGCCCATCCTGATAGACAAGTTCCTTGAAGATGCAATTGAAGTTGAAGTAGATGCACTATGTGATGGCGAGGAAGTTGTTATTGGAGGCATAATGGAGCATATCGAAGAAGCGGGAGTTCACAGTGGTGATTCTGCATGTGTTCTGCCGCCGGTTTCTCTTTCCAAGGACGTAATTGATACTATCGTTGACTACACGAGAAAGCTCGCTCTGGCGCTGAAAGTTGTGGGTCTGGTAAACATCCAGTATGCTGTGAAGGACAAAGTGGTTTACGTGTTTGAGGCAAATCCAAGAGCTAGCAGAACCGTACCGTTCGTAAGCAAGGCTACAGGTCTACCTCTGGCCAAAATTGCAGCAAAACTCATGATGGGTAAAAAACTGAGGGAGCTTGGAGTTAAGGAGAAACTCAATTTGAAGCACGTTGCTGTGAAAGAAGCAGTCTTCCCATTCATCAAACTACCTGGCGTAGATCCTGTTCTTGGCCCCGAAATGAAATCAACGGGAGAAGTCATGGGAATTGACTACGACTTTGGTGTTGCATACTACAAAGCTGAGCTTGCCGCAGGAATGGGGCTGCCCACAGAGGGAACCGTATTTATCAGTGTCAAAAAGAGAGACAGGGAAAAGATCCTACCTGTAGCTAAGAAACTTCAGGAAATGGGATTCAAGATCGTTGCAACCAACGGAACAGCAGAGTTCCTCAACGCTAATGGTGTTAAGGCAGAGGTTATGCTGAAGGTTAGCCAGGGAAGACCAAACATACTTGACGCAATAATAAACAGACAGATTGACCTAATAATCAACACACCAAGCGGAAAAAGAGGAAAGACAGAGGGTTTCATTATAAGAAGAGCTGCTGTTGACTATGGCGTTCCGTATATTACAACAGTTGCAGGAGCAATTGCTGCGGTGAGAGGTATTGAGGCAATTAAGAAGGCAGAAATGACGATTAAATCAATTCAGGAATACCATAAAGAGGTTCAGAATTAATTTTTTAGATTTTTGAGAAACGGGGAATGGAAATGACCAGGATCGATGAACTGTTGGAAAATCAGGATATTGCCAGGCTTCTGAGGGAGTTGTTATTCAAAGAAGTGGATGGCATTGCTAGAATAGATCATAACAGATGCATCCGCGCTGGAAAGCCCGAAGCTATACTGGCAGAGTTCAAGGAGCCCGATGAGGTGGTAAAGATTGCTAAAAAATATCTGGAATTTTCCGATTCTGTGCTGATTACCCGTGCAAACAGGGATCATATCGAAGCGTTAAGGAAAGAACTTGATGGGGTCGATATTGCTATTAACGAGAAGGGCAGGACGGTTATACTGTCTAAAGGTAAAGGCGAATGTGATGGGAAAAAGAAAGTCGGGAAATTAGCCATACTCACTGCCGGCACATCGGATATACCTGTTGCAGAAGAGGCGGCAAGCACAGCAGAGTTTCTCGGAATGGAAGTGTTGAAGTTTTACGATGTTGGTGTTGCTGGAATTCATCGCCTGGTTGAACCCATCAGAAAGATATGCGAAGAGAATGTCGATGCAATCATCGTGGTTGCAGGAATGGAAGGAGCGCTGCCATCGGTTGTAGCGGGGCTTGTAGACATTCCGGTTATAGCTGTTCCAACATCCATCGGATATGGAACAAATCTTGGTGGTTTGACAACCCTTTTTGCCATGCTTCAGAGCTGTTCATCTGGTGTAGCGGTTGTTAACATCGACAACGGTTTTGGAGCAGCTGTTTTTGCCCATCTCATTGCGAGGAGAGTAAGGAAATAGTAGATTTAGGCTGAAGTGGTTATATGTCGCGTTGGTATAATGCGTAAGCTACAGTTTTAACTGTTTTATCAGAATTGAGACAAACTACTGTGTCATTGTACCTGTAAATTGCATTATGGGTGAAGGTGTATACAGTATAGTTCCCTTCTGAGAGATAAAATACAGCAACGCCACTCTCGTTGACTCTTTTCCTTGTAATGACTTTCTTGCCCTGCATTATATTTACAATCGCATTGGGATCAATCTCAATTTTTTGTTCATATTTGTTGTTATCTATGTATGTCCTGACAGTTAGTCTGTATTTCACTTCCTCTGCACTGTTGTAGTACCCAACGAGTCCGAAAATTAGTATTATTGAGGCCACAACCCAGATGGTTCTACCCATTACATTCCACTCTCCAATTACAGGAGGGATTTTGCAACTTATAGTGAATACTTTACCATTACTCTTTAATAAATTTATGTTTTGGACTTTAGATTGTATTTTTCAGGGTAAACTGCAACCATTGTTTATGTTTGTTTGTTTGGTAACGGAAAGATTGAAGAATGTTTGGAAAGACTATTCTTTGACCAATCCAAACTTTTAAGTTTACATCTGACCCCCCTCTGGAGAGGTGAGGTTATGAATCTGAGGGATGAGATAATCTCAATACTCAACGAATATGATAAGGACGATATCACCATAGCAACCCTGGGAAGCCATTCGGCTCTCAACATCCTGCGTGGAGCCAAGGATGAGGGGTTTAAGACGATCTGTATTTGTAGAGAAAAGGAGAAGATAATTTACGAGTCGTTTGGCGTTGCGGATGAGATAATTACTGTCGGAGATTTTTCAGATTTGCTGGAGGACGATCTACAGGAGCAACTCAGAGATAAGAATGCGATAATGATACCTCACGGTTCTTTCAACGCTTATATTGGTAGGCTTGATGATCTGAAAATCCCGATTTTCGGAAATAGAGAGCTCATGCTCTGGGAGACTGACAGAGACAAGCAGAGGAAATGGTTAAAGGACTCAAATTTGCGATTGCCCAGGACTTTTGAAAAACCGGAAGATATAGACAGGCTTGTAATTGTAAAGTATCCTGGGGCTAAAGGAGGAAAAGGATACTTCCTGGCATCAAGCACTGAAGAATTCTATGAGAAGGCAAGGAAAATGATTGAGAAAGGGTTGATCAGTGAAGACGAAGTCAGAAATGCACACATTCAGGAATATATAATCGGAGCGAACGTTTATTTTTCGTTCTTCTACTCCCCGGTTTTTGACAGGGTTGAGCTTATTGCTGTGGACAGAAGGTATGAGTCGAGTGTTGACGGATTGGGTAGAATTCCGGCTGATATTCAGCTTGAGATTAATGCAACCCCGACATACACAGTGGTGGGCAACTTCCCTGTGGTATTGAGAGAGAGTTTGCTTGTCCAGGCTTTAAATGCCGCAAATAATGTGGTGGAAGTTTCAAAGAGCATTGCGTATCCTGGCATGGTTGGACCATTCTGTCTCGAAGCGGTATTCAACGAGAATGCTGAGATGGTTGTATTCGAGATATCTGCCAGAATTGTTGCCGGTACAAATGTTGGAATCCCGTCCTTCCCGTACTCCTACATCCTCTTTGGCGAGAACATGTATATGGGACGAAGGATAGCCAGAGAAATCAGGCTTGCAATCGAGAAGGATATGCTTCATGAGCTCATCTACTAGTTTTTCTGTTTTTTGTTTTGTTTTTTAGCCTTTCAGAAATCTGTGCTATGATAGGATGCATTTCGGCCATTCCGGTAATCACTACACTACTCTTTACTTAGACGTCTAACAGCTTTTTCAACTTCTTGTTTAAGGTGGTCTGGGAGCTGATTGTAATATTTATATATGGCTTCCATTATTTCGGAAAACTCTACTGTTTTAGATTTATTACGTAATTTATAGAGCTCATGGTCGATTTTGAGCAGTAGAGCAATTTCCTCTACTTCCTTGATCTTCCTGTAGAGGTTACCCATCTCACCGTAGTTTATTGATAGTGCAGAAATGGGACCTGAAGCAACTTTTTCGAAGCCAAGCATTCTGGGATCGAGGTAGCGAGATATCGGACACTCTCGTTCAAGGTAGAATCCACCCACAGCTATATGTTTGAGAAGTGTTCCAAGGGATTCTGGCGAGGTCAATGACCCGACTTTTTCCTCTTTTGGTAGAGGAACTTTGACAAAGTATACGAAATATCCTCTTTCCAGCTCCTCTGGCTTGAACTCCCTGCCGATTTTTGTTGCATCCTCTGCGTAGTAGGTGAGTTTTATTTCTTCTCCGTCAAGCAAAAATTTGACTACGTGTTTTCCACCCTTTCCGAGTTCCCCTTTCCTCTCCTCTTCTACTATTTTCCCATCGATCATTTCAATCCTGCGTTTAATTTCCAGGAGAGTCTCTTCTGGCAGGTGTGGATCCACGAATACCAGATTGTTTCCCAGAAGAACGGCATGCTCCACATCTCCACCTGAACCAGCATACAGAACTGGCAGCACCTTATCAACCCTACTCTTCTCTATCTCTTCACAAACCTTTGTCATAAATTCTCTTTCTTCTGGTGATAGTCTGGCTATTACATTCATTTTGGCCTTCGGAATGGCTGTATTTACACTCAAGAGCCATCACCCGAATTCTGAATAGCTTTCTTTACAATTTCTCTTAAGATGAATAGTGTTTCCAGTTCTTCTCCTTCAATTATTCGTAGTTGTATCTCTTTCTCGCCAATATGCTTCAGAATCTTATCGCAGAGAAAATCCACACAGATAACTTCTCTAGCCTTTAGAACACATCCATTAGGGCCGACAAAGAAGCAACCTTCTGGTTCAAATCTTTTCGTGGGAAGGTTAACTCCCAGTAGGCGATTTATCAGCAGAACAATTTCATCGTACTCGTTTTCCACCCACTTCTTGCAACAGCTACCGCCCTGGAGAGCACATTCCCTGCAAATATCTACCACACCAATTTCGAGCATGTACCTGCGGGTTGACCTGATAGCCGAGTCAAGCTTGTTTAGAAGACTTTTAATCATGGAATCCTTTGATATTATATTGCCCAATGCAGAATACTTACGCTCTACCCATGCAATTTTGTCTTCGATGGGGAGGCAACTTTTCTCGCACATATCCAAGTTTAGGTAAGTGTCGTCGAATTAAAAAGAGCTTTGGTTTTAATTGAATGCTGGATTATTCTTTTTTACAGTAAAGTGCTACGTTTTAGGAGTAATCTAGAGTATCCTTATAAAGTTAGTTTAATATGGGGAGTGCATATACTGGATACTTTTTTTTGCTCCTGGATTACCGGATTTTTTATTTGACATTGATAACAGCAGTTTTATCGCTTTGGTGTATACAACACCAGTGCTGTTTCAAGTTCAGGAAATCCCAAGAATTTCGCTCCAGACTTTATTACTCCCAATAACAAACCAGTATTTCGATAGCTCCCTTTCTTTCACGCTATAATCAGGACAGTATTTTGAAACTTCTTTCCAGAAAATCTTGTTATGTTTTCTTTCGATCAGATGTGTCAGCTCATGGATTACAACATACTCTATCAGATCTTCGGGTAACGCGACAAGCTTTAAGTTGAAGTTGAGATTTCCTTTTGCTGAACAGCTTCCCCATTTGCTTTTGTGGGTTTTAATGTAAAATCTGTTGAAGTTAACTTTCATTAATGCTGAGTATTTGTTCAGATGATGCTTGAGCATCTTTTTCAGCTCTTCTTTAAGCCATTTCTTTAGATAGGTGTATGGATTTCTTTTATCTGGAATTGATACAGTTATCCTGCCGTCTTTTAATTCTACACTGTATTTTCCTCTTGTTATTTCTAGATCGTAGAATTTACCGAACAGCAGAACTTTGTTTTCGTTGCCATTGCTAGAAAGCTCCTTGTAGCTCTTTATTTCCCTGAATTTCTTTAAAATCCAGTCCTTCTTATCCATTATGAAATCTTTGGGATTATAAGTGGATTTTTTAGGCATTACAACGAGCAAAGTCCCATCTGGCCTTATCTCGAGCCTCATGTATTTGACGTTCCGGTAATCGACGGTGTATGGGATTTCTATGCCATCAAGCACTACCACGTTCATCTGACGTACCTCGGCAGAGTTCTCATTAATTTCGTGCAGTCTTTTTGTTAACTACTATTGTCAATTCACTCTATGCGGAGTTCTCTGATTTTATCTTCTCTAACCACTACAAGCTTTCTCTCAAATTCTATTTCAGACTCGATTAAAAGCCATTTGAGAAATTCAAAAATAAAATCAATAGACTTTGGTGGGATTCTCAAAAGAATAACTCCAAAGGGTTTTATCGACTTTCTGAAAATTATCTCTCCGAAATCTTTGTCGAATGTGATTATGATTGCCTTCTCTGTTTCGGAGATTTTGGCGATCTCTTCATCTTTCAAGCCAGGTTGTATTTTGGTAATTGAGTCTATGTTTATCTTCTCCTTTCTGAGTCTTTCAACAACTTTCAGCGGGATGTTTTCATCAGCTATGAACTTCATGCTTCTTTGGTGGCACGTAAATTCTCTCTTCTTTCAAAATGTTTGCAGCGTAACTGATAGCTTCAAGTATGTCCTCTTTTTTCAGCTGAGGGTAATTTTCGAGTATTTCTTCGTAGCTCCATCCGTTGGCAAGAAGTTCAAGGATAAATTCAACTGTTATACGGGTTCCTTTAATTACGGGCTTTCCCCCGCTAATTTCGGGGTTAATTTCTATTGGCATAGCTTAACTTCTGCTTTAATAGTATATTATTTTACCTTTTAAGCATTCAATCATTGCTATTTTTTGGCTATTATTGTAACGTGTTCTCTCAAAATCGATGCTTTTTCTTGTTCAATTCTGGTTTCATGCTTAGCTCTTGCCTGAGCAGAATCTATTTTTACTTCTTTGAAGCCTTTTACATATGATTCATAACGATTTTTTGCATTGGGACTTAACCAAGTCTCAGGAAAGACACAAATACGCTAGAAAATCCAGCTATAAACAGACAGCTGAACAGGGATGCCAGAACTATTACAACCCACACCCTCTTTGCATCTAGCGACAGAATCATTCCCAGTACGGATGCAGTTATGGCGCCAGATCCCTGAAACGGGATGAACACGAAAACAAACAACGATAAGTATGTCGCTTCTCTGATAATCTTCCTGGTTTCAAGGAACTTTCTGCACTTTACCTCGACCTTCTTGATTACCCAGCCAAGCAGAGGGATGTGATGGATCCAATGAAAGTTCCAGATGACAAAAAGGGATGTGACAGCATCCATTGCTGTAAGGGTCAGGGAGATATGGAGGGGATGTATTCCAAGAGCAACGGCAGCAGGTATTACAGTTTCCTTACCAAATGGGGGGAAGAAGTACAAAGTCATTAGAGAAAAGATTTTGGTGAAAAATTCATCTCCAAACACACGCTGGACTGCGACAAGTGCACCGCCAAGCAGAAAAGGTATGATGAATTTGAGGATTGCGTAGATAATTGAGAAGGAGCGATCAGTTCTGGAAGTAAATCCTCTGAGCACCTGTACCATGCGATTCGTTCTGAGGTTGTTTTTATCGCTCATCACCTGTCACAACTCCTCTTAGTCTCTGATGCGAGGGACATTTACTGGCAGTTCGGAAAAACTTTTTCCTATGCGAGGTTGATAGCTGTGTATTTTCGTTGTGAGTGTGCAAAAAAGATTTGCTTGAATTTTATTTAAAATACTCCTAAAGCACTTTTTCCATGGAATCAGGACTCAACTTCAAACTTCAAGTCTGGAGCAATCTGTTGCATAGGTATGTTTTTTTCATAATGTAAATATATGTTATTTCTATAAAACTTTAACGGCTTATATGTTTCCGGAAGGATTCTCCTTTAAAGGATTTAACCGGATTCTTTTTCTCTCCAGTTTTTTTTTTGGATTTATGCTACAATGTCTTCCAAATTTGTAGATTTAATAAAACCATCGTTTGATTTTATTCACTCAAACGAATAAGAATCTCAGTATATTTGCTCAAAATCTGAGACATTTCTCTTCTAAAACTCCTCTACGGTGAAATTAGAGTTTAGGTTGAATAAAAATTCGACGAAGAAATTAAGAAAAGAAACGCTAATTGGAGTGATAAAGGACAGTAAATGAGTTACCATACTTCTGATTGGATTTTATTTTCCACATAGTTTATGCCCCTTCGCGTTAATTTATTATTGTTATTTTTCCGATAGATCAAACCTTTATCATCTAATCTTTTTAATGTCGTATTTATATGTGTAGGATGCTTGGTTTTAATCCATCTTTTGAGGTCGTCGGTTGAGACATAATTTGGATATCTTTTATATAGGATTACTAGTATTTTATCTGGGACAGATAAATTCGTATCTAATATTTTAATATCACCTTCAAATTCTTCCAACAAAGGCACTTTCTTATCAACCATTGAGTTGATAACTTGCAGTACTTCTTTTTCATCATCTGTATAGTATAATCTGACAAGCTCTGCCATGACCCAATCACAAGCAGAAACGACGTAAGCAGCATCTATGTGGTTTGGATCTATTCCTCTTACGTGTGCACCGCCCCTTTTACTCCTGAATGTGTAAAGGGTGTATAGAACTCTTGGGATCATTATTCGTATTGACTCTGGAAATTTGTCTTTAGGGAGTTGCTCAAAACTTTTCAAGGTATTCGAGATTTTTAATTCTTCTTTAAATGGTGTATACTCACCGCTTGTTAATTGTTGTATAATACGAACTGTAATTTCTACAAATTTACCTACTTTTTCCAAACATTCTTCGTCTTTCCCTAACCAGAGGTTCTGCTTTATCTTCTGATAATTTTCCTCCATTTTTTCAATCAATGCTTGATCTACGATATGGGCAAGTATTTTACCCACTTGTTGCATAGCAATTTACTCCTTTTTCTTTGGTAGCTCATTTTCAACGAAGTAAATTCCGTGGGGCGATATTTTATATTCTCCGCGAGAGACTTCCTCAAACCATTGATATCGGTTTTTTCCATCTATGACTGCCTGCCAAATCTTCTTAGGAGGCTTTTTACCAGAGGCTACCCATATCTTTTTTATATCATCTTTGTTGAAGGTATTTTTACCTTCATATTTATATAAATAACATGCTAATGTTACAGCAGTTTGCAACGATCCAGAAGGATTTTTCTGAGCAATAAAATCTTTGATATATGGTTTATCTCCAATATTTTGTACCTTAACATCTTCAATTTCTGAGGTTTCTTCAGAATAAGTAGATTTAGGAGGTTTAAGAGAAATCTCTTTTATCGCTTCTAGAAGTGCTTTTATCTCCTCTTTTACGAAGTCTTTGTCACCTTCGACTTCTATTTCTTTATCGGTTAAATTTACCCTTATCCTATATTTTATACTATCCATTATAGTCACCTATTTTATTTTGATACTTTATCGTTTTTACCGTACTGCTAAGCTCATTGTTTAACCCTAAGCCATTCAATACTATCAAGTCTCGTAAAAACAGAATTATCCATAATATTTAAATTTTAGCATGACAATGGAGAATATCAAAGGTGTGTAAGATAACACTTAACAATGAAAAAACTGAAAGAATACAATCTTTAAGGTCTTCGAAATGATTACAGAATCGATATCTTTTGTAGAGGAGTTAGATTAAGAAATTTTTATGTTATATCTAAAATGTTTGGACACTTTAACAATAAATCGTCTTGAAGAAAACTATGGTAAAAAATAGAACTTCAACTATGTGAAAACATCTTAAAGAGATAAATAGTGGTCATAATCTCCGACAGGATGAATGATGACGTAGTGAAAAATGATTTCGAAATGAGTACTTTAGAAGGAGAATTCTCTTGTTAATACTTACTATTCTCCTTTGGAGGGGTAGATTTTAATGAACTCGGAAAAGAATCAAAAAAACTTAGTGTACGGGTTTGTTTTTTCTAAGAGTAAAAAATATAAAAATGCAATTAGTGAATTTGTGATTTATTGATACCATGATTTCTCTACTTCAGAAGAAGGTACAGAGCGACACCTAGAGTTTGTTGGAAGAGAGGATATCCTGACTTTCATCGGGAACTTTTCAACGTTTTGAAGAAATTTAAAGGATACCGAAAGATAGATTCCTGTCTAATTATCTCTAAAAACAGGCTTAGGGACTGAGGGTTACACTGATATTCACTAAGTTAGGCTAAAAAACAAGAAAAAAATAAAAAATAATAAAAAGTGTTAGCCAATTGTTCTCAAAATCTTCGGAAAAATTCTTGCTTTAGACATAAAGGCCCACTCTGGAATTACAGGACGGCCTAAAAGGACAACCTCATCTACTTTTTTCTTGGCAAAGATGTACAAGTCCTTTGAAGCTTTGGAGATTTGCTCGGGATCGTCGTTTCCACATTTCTCACCACTGTACGCGGGCATTATGAACACCTTAAATTCATCATCAAGCTGCGCTTTGAGCAGACTAACGAGCTTCTTTAACTCTTCAATGTCTTTTAGACTGAAATCGTCAACGTACAGAGCAACCTCTCCTTTGTACTCCACAACTATAGGATTCGTGATCAGTTTTGAAACACCGAAAGCTTTCAGAGTTTTCGGCCCAAGGACGGTTATCCTTACCCTTCTCCCGTAAACGTATATCTTAGCGCTGCAGACTGGGTATTCATTGGGAGTAATGTAGATGTAAGTCCTGTTTCTCAGCATGACAGGCCCGACGGTAATGACATCAGCGGGGATGTTTTGCTTGTTATAATGACCAACGACCGAGTATTCAACATCTGCAAGCAAGGCTGTGCAGGCTCCCCAGGCTAACCTTTTAACAACCCACATTATCTTCTTAGACACAACACATACCTCCAACCGGAATCAAAACAACAAAAATCTTCTGGATTTGCTCTTTCTCCCTTTATTAGAGGTGGTATTCCTACAGCCTTTTAGTTGTATTACCGTTCTCACAACGTGGTTCATGTCAAAGGAGAATTGGCTCATTTACTGTCGTCAAGCTCTATTTTTCTATGCGTTAACACTGGAAAATTAGTGCGGGGGGTGGGATTTGAACCCACGGACCCCTACGGGACCAGACCCTGAATCTGGCGCCTTTTCCTGGCTCGGCAACCCCCGCATGGCTTTTTAATTTGCTCCTTTCACACCTTAGGGTTGTATGGAGGACTCAAATCGATCTTGAGGGGTTTAGATATCTATGTGCTTTAACATTATTTCGGTATTTAGTATTTATGGATGTAATGCATATTTCAGGGGTTGTGTTCTGGTACCGTTAGCCATTAACCAAGAAATAAATTATAGATCGAGGAAGACATCCTCTTTCCCGAGCTCATGGATTATCTTCATCTGTTTTAAGGCGAGCTCTCTGGCATCTTCCATTCTACTCTCCCTCAAAATCTTGCCGTTTTCGATGTATTTCTTTAACATAGGCTCTTTTCCTTCTGGAGGGGTATCTCTGAACAGTCTGACCTCATCTTCGAGCGTTGACCAGTCTCTATACACCTGCTTCATTCCACCTCGCTTTCCTCTCTTTGCGACGAATTTACCCTCTTTCTCCACAATATCGAGAGAGAAGTCAACGGGTTTTGCACCAGCAATGGAAGTTCCAACACCAAATGCATCAACAATATCCTTGAGCTCAAGTATTTCTTTTATACCAATGCCACCACTGACGAATATCTTCACATCCTTTTTGCCCCTGATATCAAGCTCCCATCTTATCTCTTCAACTATCTTTCTGAAGTTTCCTCTTCTTGAGCTGGGTGTATCGAGCCTGACCCCATCCACCCGTTTCAGGTTCTCGATGGCGAGAATAACTTCTGTCTTCTCATCGTAGTAGGTATCCACAAGCATTGTTCTCGGTACGGATTCATCTACTACTTCATCAAATGCCTTCCATGCCTCGATCTGATTACCGATGGAGATTATAAGGGCGTGTGGCATTGTCCCCATACTTTTAAGGCCGAGATATTTTTCGGCAGCATAGTTGCTTACCCCATCAACACCACCGATATATGCTGACCTTTCTATTGCTGCTGCGAGAGCCGGATGCTGTCTACGCGTTCCGAAGGAGAATACTTTCTTATCTCCAGCAGCAAGTTTAGATTTGAATGCAGCGGTTGCAACACCACTGGCCTGGCATATGAATCCAAGCAGCGAAGTTTCAAACCGGGCAAAATCGAGATATCTTCCCACTATTGTAATCACAGGCTCGTGAGGGAAGAATATTGATCCCTCGGGCATTGAGTACAGATCAATTGGTTTTCCTTCAAGCAGCTTCAGTACATCTTCCAATCCAGCAAAAACACCCCAGTTTGAGGTTGTAACTTCTGCAACAACGAGGGGATTAATGCCCTTGGCCTTCAGGACTTTTTCTGTCCAGATGAAGTATCTGTCTGTTACAACACCATTCTTTATGTCCTCATTGGAGACAATGTAAAAACTCATAGGCTATCACACCTGCACGGCTTTTCGCTACATCTCAGGCAGTATCCAGGATACTTTTTCGCAACTTCTTCCTCTACATCAATATCGTAAAGATTTGCGAGCGAAACGAGCCATGCAAAAACATCGGCTATCTCTTCACCGATATTTCCATTCTTTCTTACTGCTTCAGCCAGTTCGCCAACTTCTTCAATCAACCAGAGCATCGTTTTCTCTTTACCCCTTTCCGCATCTCTATCATAATATAGTTCTCTGATCAACTTCTGGAACTCTCTGATCTCCATCCTACAACCTCACCGGGACACGTTTCTCTTTGAGGTATCTCTTTACTTCCTCAATTGAAATTTCCTTGTAGTGGAATATGCTTGCCGCTAAGCATGCATCAGCTTTACCTTCAACAAATCCCTCGTAGAAGTGTTCCAGGGTTCCTGCTCCACCTGAGGCAATTACCGGGATAGATACCTCTTCGCTTATCTTTCTTGTAATTGGTATATCGTAACCGTCTTTGGTACCATCTCTGTCCATGCTTGTTAGCAGTATCTCTCCCGCTCCAAGCTCCTCAACCTTTTTAGCCCAGGATACTGCATCAATACCTGTCGGCGTTCTTCCACCGTATATCACAACCTCATACCATGCTTTTCTTCCATCTTCCAGCGTAATTATGTGTTCACCCTTACTCAAATCAAAATTCCTTCTACAGTCTATTGCAATGACTATGCACTGCGCTCCAAAAACACTTGATGCCTTCTCTATGAATTCGGGATTTTTCACCGCAGCCGTGTTTATGGATACCTTGTCAGCTCCAGCAGAGAGAAGCTTGTTAATATCATCGAGTGTCTTTATTCCACCACCTACTGTTAGGGGAATGAAAACCTGTTCAGCTGTTCTCTCAACAACATTGACCATCGTCTCTCTGCCGTGGGGTGAAGCGGTGATATCAAGGAAAACAAGTTCGTCTGCACCCTCTTCATCGTATCTCTTAGCAAGTTCAACAGGGTCTCCTGCTTCACGCAGATTTACGAAATGAACTCCTTTAACAACTGTAGCGCCACTTTCATTCAGAGTTACGTCCAAACACGGAATTATCCTTTTAGCCAGCATTCTCACACCTCAAAACCTTATGGAGAAATCAGAAAATTCACCTGTAGGTTGTTTCTCTGTTACTTCTACATTCTTGACAACAGCATGAGTTGGACCCTGTCTCACGGCAGATAAAAACTTGTCAAGCTGGTCATCTTTTCCCTCAGCCACGATGTATACTCTACCATCAGGCAAGTTCATTACGTAACCTTTGATTCCAAGCTCTTTTGCCACCTTTCTCGTGAAATATCTAAATCCCACGCCCTGAACAACTCCACTTACGTAAACTTCAATCCTCTTCATTCTCTCAACCCTCTGAAGCAGGGATATTAAAACTTACTTTTGAAACATTTTCAAAGCTTCTAAGGAAACGTATATATTGTAAAACTACTAATTTTTAATCATGATAGAATTAGAGAGCCTCATCCCTTGGAGGAGGGTTAGGGGCTGGAAGTGCATCAGGTGTGGATTCTGTTGTTCAACCTATGATATTCCTGTTTCGATCTATGATGAGGATAGACTGAGAAAATACGGCAACATATTCAGAAGAGGAAAGCTTGGTTTATACCTCAAAAGAAAAAAAGGTACTTGTGTATTCAAGGCTAAATGGGGATGCAAAATTTATGATGAAAGACCCCTAGCGTGCGTGTTATATCCCTTCTATATCCGAAATACCGGAGAAGAAGAGGCAAAATTCACTTACAACGGCGTGGACTATTTTGTATATCTTGACAAAAATTGTCGGGGAATAAATCAGGGAGGTGAGATGACAAATTATGTTAAATATGTAATTAAAATGAAAAATGTAAGCCATCACCATACCATTTTATTGTAAAACTTGCATCACCTTGGACAACTCTCACATCAATGGAAAAGTTAATATACTCTATATATGTAAGGTCATACAATTTGCATATGAAAGAAGAAATGATGATCCGTAATTAGATATATTTTTCGAGTATCAGGTAAAATTTTTTGAATTTTTAAATTTTACATTTTGTGGATCGTCGTAACTATAGAAAACTTTATTAATTGTGACTATCAACACAATATCATGAGCAAGGTAGTACACATAATGCCGGTAGGTTTAAAAAAGGAGAGATTACTTGAGAGCATCAGGAGAAGCGGATATCCGATTCAGAAGGTATATCTGGTCCTTGGAAAAGATAAAAAGCTTAGTGGTGAAGAAAACGTTCACAAAACAGCTGAAGAGATAGAGAAAACATTGAACGTTCTTGTTGAAGTGGAGAAGATCTATGTAGACAAACTTGATGTGTATTCTGCCGCACTGGAAATGCTGAAAGTGATAAAGAAAGAGATTACAGAGGGCAACAAAGTTCTGATCAACGCATCTGACTCTGTAAGAACGCTCTGTATCTCGTGCTACGTTGCTGCCCAGCTTTCAGGAAGCAAACTCTACATCGCACTGCCAAAGTACGAGAATGGAGAGGAAGTGGGCATAGACAAGGTTGTAGAGATCCCAATCCCACCGCTCAAGAAGATCAGCGACGACAAGCTTGTAATCGTGAAGACACTCCAGGAACAGGGTGGCGAAGTCGAATCCATCAACAAGCTCATCGAGTTGCTTGAGGGTAAGACAGAGGACCAGAAGAAGTACATGGCTCAGAGGGCCAGAATGAGCTACCACCTCAAGGGACTTGAAGAGGATGGACTTGTAGAGATGCGCAGAGAGGGTAAGAACGTTAAGATAAAACTCACAGAGCTTGGAAAGGCATACGCTTTAATGTCGGAGTAGTTTTTCAATAGTTTTTAGAAAAGCTTTTTATATTTCTTTTTTCTTGTCCTGATTATGCTAAGTAGCCTTATTATTACTGAAAGCGAGCACGAATTTAAAGAGCTTGAAGAACTGTTGCTTGCTCATGATTTTACCGTCGAATTTGCGCATAAACTTAATTCTGAGATCTCTAAGGTAAGCAAACTTGAGTTTGAATACGATATATTCTTTCTTCTGAGAGAGCCAGTTGAGGATGAAATACCCGCAGTATCAAGATTATCCAAAACCAAGGTCTTTTTTTATCAACCCGATCCAATCATTCTCCTTGAAAAATCCAAGAGAAGTGAACACTGGTTCAATATGCATGGTGTAAATATGGGTAATTTGCTCTGGGTGTTTGACCATGTAAAAAACACTGGAAAAGAGGACGAGATACTGCTTTCGGCTGCATCGATGAAGGGGAAGCTTGAATACTTTAAAGGTGTTGAGGAGATAGCAATATTCAAACCGTTCCACTTGGATGCTGGCTGGGAAACCATTCTGAATGGTAATGAATCAACAAAAGCTATGCTTGGAGATCTTGCGATCAGGACTGGAAAAGATATTGTTTTAAGTCAAAGAAAGGAAAATATGGTCTTTTTTGCGGGAGACCTACTCTCAAATAAACCGATGAAGTCTGGAGATAATAAGAGATTTGTCGTAAATCTTCTTGGCAGTATGCTTACGGGAGCCGAACTAGTGGGTGTGTAATGAAGCTGGATGAGTTTTGGAAATTCAGAGAAAATCAAGGAGTGTGGGATTTGCTGACCTCTTATGTCCCAGGAGTTTGGCAATCTTCTTGAAATCACTCTCGAAGACATCCTTTAGCTGTGGGCGATACAGGACTGCTGCGGGGTGATATACTGGTATGATCTTTACCTTTTTTCCCCATTTGTCTATTTCCCTGACCTGACCTCTTGCCTTGGAGATACCAGGAAAGTCAAGTCCGAACAGGTTGAAAATGAAGTTGGCGGAGTATCTTCCCAGGCATACAATTATTGAAGGTTTAATCACTTCAAGCTGCCTCAGGAGGTATGGGCTGCAAGCCTCGATCTCCTCAGGCAAGGGATCTCTATTGTTTGGTGGTCTGCATTTTAGGATGTTTGCGATAAAGACATCGTTCCTTTTCAAACCCAGTATCTTTTCGATCATCTCTGTCAGCAGTTTGCCCGCATTTCCAACAAATGATCTTCCCTGCTTGTCTTCTTCTCTTCCGGGTGCTTCACCGATAAAAATGATATCTGCATTGGGATTGCCCTCTCCTGGAACGTAGTTTGTTTTTGAGATCCAGAGTTTACATTTTCTGCATGATTTTATTTCTCTCTCAATGTCCTCGAGCGAATCCATAATGGGCTTTTGAAGGGTGGCAATAAAAGCTTTTCAAAACATGGGAAATTGAACAGTATTCCGGCTTACAATGTCTTAAAAAGTATCAGTATTGAAATTATTTCAGGAGAGGGAGGTTTCCTGTTATCTTGTCAATTTTCCTTTCCTCATCTGGGCCGATAACGAGGGCGGTTATCGTGCCTGGCGGGATCTCTGTCAAACCAGCATCCTTTACAATTCCTGTGACAAGTCCAGCCTTATCGGCTTTTTCTTTAATTTCCATCATTTTTTTGATGTCTGGTACTTTGAGGACTATCTTTTTCTGACCACCAAGCTTCCACTTTTCTCTGGTTTTCTCATCTGCTCTCTCGTAGCCTATAATGGCTGCGTGCGCAACCTGTACTGCAAGCTTACCTCGTGAAAGCTGGAGATCCTCCCTTACGACGATTACCTGCTTATACTCGCTCATAATCTGTCTATACCATTTTTATTGTCTGCGGTATTATTTTTAGCCTCAGAATTCTGGTTAGTATTGGATTCTTCTTCCTTCTTCTCAGATTCTCCAAATCCGAACAGCTTGAGTTCATCAACGCTTACGGGCTTTGACTTCTCGGAGACCCACTTTTTGCCGAATTCTTCTGCTTCTTTTTCATCAAAATCGGAGATGTAGATTTTCTCAGCTTCAACTTTTTCTATTTTGCTGACTGAAACACCAATGAACTCTGATCCGATTTTTATTATGAGGTGGTCGTGATACACATCCACGCTCTCGCCGACTTCCTCTCCATCTTTGACGACAAACTTGCAGATTAGATCCTGCATACCTTCACCGCTTAAAGGCTGTAGGGACGCAAATATAAGTTTGTCGAAGTTAATGAATAGTATTAAAGGTTGCGGTAGTTTGTTTGTACTGTTGTCATGGGTCATCTCATCTTCACTAGGTAATCATTAAAAGATGTTTTAAAACTCCTTAAGTGCATCCAGAACAATCTTTGGATCGTATCTTTTTAGCACAATTCTCGTTCTACCCCTTCCCTTCTGCTCAAATCTCATGTCAATGAGTCTTATACTCTCTAGCTTTGAGAGCATTTCGTAAAATCGTGTATATCCGATTGCAACCTTGTTTTTGAAAATCCTAAATAGCTCTCCGGTTGTGATCTCATCAGATGAATAGATCAACTCTATGAGTTTTCGCTCCTCATCGCTGAGAGCCGAGATGACCTTTTTCAGGAATATCTTTTTGCCACCTTCATAAACTCTTTCAACGTCTTCAATCTCTATTGTTCTGCTGGCTCTTCTTTCCGCCTCAAGTCCGGACATTTTGAGGAGGTATATCCCGAAACGCAGATCTCCACTTTCATATGTAAGATCAACAATTCTTTCAAGAGCTTTTTCACTCATAGCTCCTGGATAAAAACCATGTTTAACTCGCGATGCCAGAATATCGTATATTTCCTCCCTGCCATACAGAGGGAATAGTATTTCATCCGGATGAAATATTGAACCGACCCTGTCATCAAGTCTTGCGGTGAGTTTAATATCTGTGGCAATTCCTATTACTCCGAGTTTGACTCCATCTACTTCTTCGTGGGCTTTAAGTAGTGCGTAGAGGACCTCGTTCATCACTGCATCATCAAGCAGAAAGTTTAGATCATCGAGGGCAACGATCAGAACCTTTTCCTCTTCGGCAACCTTATTCATTATACTGTAGTAAACCTTCGAGAACGGAATGCCGTATGATGGCAGAGTATAACCGTGGACTCTCTCGAAAATTCTTGCAAAAACCTGCTGCTTTGAGTTTATTATCTGACAGTTTACATAAACGGGAATGATCTCTTCACTAGTCTCTTCAATCTCTTTAAAGAGAAGCTTTACCGCTGTCGTTTTGCCAGTTCCGGGAGGACCCAGACAGAGTGTATTGACGGGACGGGATTTTCTCAAAGCAGGTTTCAGGTTTGATGAAAGTTGTAAAAGCTGCTGCTCTCTATGCAGATATTCTTCTGGTAAGTAATCTGGATCGAAAACTTCTGGATTCTTGAAGATAGTTTCATCCCATCTCAGGTACTTCATGGCCCCTCCGGATTTAATTTTACTCGTTTTGTAATTTGGAATATTTACATTCTCCTGGTAGATTTAATTTTCGTGAATTTTGCTCCATAGATCCAAGCGATAACCATACGTCTGTATTAGGTATTTTTAAATTAAAAGTGTTCTTTGAGGCGGTTTTGCAAGTTTAAAGCATTAGCTCAAAAAATTTAAAAATGTGTATTTCAAATATAGTGTATGAGCAGGATATTGTATAAGGTTGTGGTCGACTGTTGTTTGTTCGTTTTTGCAACTTTTCAGGCAATTACAGGCATAATTCTGTATATCGCGCCAAGCGGAAGGGGTTCGGGAAGCTGGATGTTTTGGGGCGTTGATAAGCATACCTGGGGAGAATGGCACACATACGCGGGCTTCATAATCCTTGGTTTAATTATCGTCCACTTGCTGCTGAACTGGAAAGTCTTCGTGTCGCAGCTTAAGTCTGTGCTTGGCAAAAAGTCGACTTAATTTTTTCATTTTGTTTAACGCGGGAACAAGGGAGTGTTTTACTTCAAACCTCTTGCGTGAGTAACGATGTGTCTCAGTGTTGGTTGTATAATCTCCAGTGCAAGTTTGACAGCTTTTTGCGAACCCGGTAGACAGAAGATTGCTTTACCACCGATTATCCCTGCAAAAGCTCTTGACAGTATTGCTGCGCTGCCAATTTCTTTGTAACTCAGCATTCTGAAGATCTCTCCAAATCCCTCAAGCTTCTTGTTCACAAAAGGCTCAAGAGTCTCCACAGTAATATCGGTGGGCGTTATCCCCGTTCCACCTGTCGTAATAACGACATCAGATTTACTGAGCAAATCTCCAACAGCACCGAGAATCTTTTCTTCGTTATCGGGCACGAGCCTGTAGTCCACAACTTCGTACTCATCTGCAAGCGTATCCACAATCAATTTTCCAGACGGGTCATCAATTGATTTTAATGCTTCAACCCCACATACGTTGCCGAATTTCTCCCATCTCGATGTGGAAATCGTTATAACTCCTACTTTTATCTTAATTTCTGCTTCATGCTCTTTCACGAGAACCACCTTTCAAGCGACATCTGACTTGCACCTAAACTTTCTTTGAGCTTTTCTATGGCTTTTTTGACTCTATCTCTGCTAAAATCATGCTCCTCGCAGAGAAACTCAATGATTTTTTCTTCATTTGGCTTACCGAACTTCAGATTGTAATCATCGGTCACTGGAGGGTGCAGGAAAAATTCTCTTATTTCCTCAATATTCTCCTGTTGAGCTTTAAGAGCTTTAAGAGCTCTGAATACATCCCCATACGTCTTTATATACTTGTAGGCTTTCTTAACTCCTACACCTTTTATTCCTTCGTTGTAGTCTGTCCCAACAAGCAGAGCGATGTCAACAAGCTGTTCTCTTGTTATTCCAAGTTTTTGCAGGCATTTGTGGAGGTCGATAATTTCTGGTTTCACATCTATGTATACGTTTTTACCCG
Organism: uncultured archaeon; assembly: GCA_964652135.1. Taxonomy (GTDB): domain Archaea; phylum Halobacteriota; class Archaeoglobi; order Archaeoglobales; family Archaeoglobaceae; genus CAZZAF01. The sequence goes on along the minus strand of CAZZAF010000001.1, from coordinate 69,105 downwards.
GGAGTTTTCTTTTACCGGTTATGGCTAGATTTCTTGCGAGCCTCGGACTACCAAATAAGAGAGAATCGTAATCCTGACTCCCTGTAAAATCTACATCACCTTTGGCAGCCATGTATGCTGCCTGAGCCTCTCCCTCTGAAGGAGCCTGGATGTACGGGATTCCCATGTATTCGAGCAACTGCTTGGATGATTCAACGATATATTCATCAACCCTGGCTGCTGCCTGGGCATACTTCTTTGCGTCTTTTTCTCCTCTTTCCAGTGCTATCTTCCATTTTTCTTCCATTTCCTCTCTTCTCTCTTTTCTTAATTCAAGTTCCTTCTTTTTGAATTCTGGTGGAGCACCATCAAAAACGAAAATCGGTTTAATTCCGACTTCAACCATGTTTGAGACTCGATAGAGAATTCCGGAGAGATGAGAGGTTATTCTCCCTTCTGAGTCTTTAAGCGGTGTGCCATCAGGTTGTCTTATTATTGAGATGAACTGGTAAAGGGTGTTGAATGCATCAATCGCAATTTTTCTGCCTGTAAAATATTCTATCTCGACCTCCTCTCTCTCGAGGAGTTCGCCTATGTCAGCTCCCATTTTTTTCACCTTTCTTTGGTTTTTATCAACTTTCTCTGTAAGTCATCATAATAAACTTTTTCACCGAAACGCGCTTGTTCCTCGTCGCTATCACTCCTCGTGCTACAAGAGAGTACAGAGCGTAGGAGACTGCATATCTGCAATGAGTTAACACTTGATACACTTTTATGCCATTTGTCGCGCATTGTGGTTATCTTCATTTCTCATATTGCGATGGTGAACACACATCTTCTCCATCGCTTGCACTTCATACTACAAGCGCAGAAGCGAAGAATAAGATAGTTAATTACACACATAGATTGGCTAAAACAAAAAAATAATGGAAAAACTAATTCAGGAGGGTTACAATCCGAGCGCAGCCCTCTTAGCTTCGATCTGCTCAACTATTGCCTTTGCAGCCTTAACTGGATCCTCTTCAACGAAGATCTTTCCACCAACCAGCTTCTCAACATCCTCTGTGACCAGCTTCACGAGATTTGGTGCTCCGGTAACCGGTGGAATCGGGCTGACGTGGGTGAATACACCGTACGCTATTGCGAAGATTGCGTCTATTGTTGCCTTCTGCTCCATATACTCTGGGGCTGTGGCGGCTATTGGGAGCTGCGGCACATCGACATCCAGGACCTCTGCAAGCTTGGCGATGAGGAATGCTAGTCTTCCAGTATCAGTACATGTTCCAAAGCTCAGAACTGGTGGGATCTGCAGCTCCTCACAGAACTTCTGCAGGTTGCTGCCAGCATACTTCACCGCATCATAGCTTGTGAGACCAGCTACTTGCAGTGCAGCATTACCACATCCCATTGACAGGATCAGTATGTCGTTCTTTATCAGCTCCTTGGCGATCGTAACGGTGTTGCTATCATGCGGCCCATTTGCAAGCGTTGTACAGCTTACTAGTCCAACGACACCCTTAACTCTTCCATCCTGCAGTGCAGCAAGCAGCTTGTCAGCTACCGAGAGTATCACATCTTCTGAGAATCCAGCGATAACTTCCTTCTTTACTGGTGGGACATTGGCTTTCTCCTTCATTCTTTCCTTGTAGTTCTCTATTGCCATCTCTATGATCTTCATTGCAATCTGTTCGGCAGTCTCTGGGTGGTATTCAAGCGGCTCTTCCGTATTTGGCATCCTGACCAGCCTTGTTACTGGAACCAGCTTGACCTTGAACTTCTTTGCATACTCGCCAAGTGTTGGCAAGCTGCAATTCATGTCCATTGCAAAGACGTCGAGACCGTTCGTAGCTAATGCAAACTCCTGCGTAATCCAGTTGCCTGTTAGTCCGGAGAGTTTGTCAGTCTCGAATCTCTGAATTAGCTCCTGACCGGTCTCAATGCTACCAACAACCCTGATACCCTTGGCTCCAGCCTTTCTAGCCATCTCCTGGATCTCTTCTTTCTCAACAAGCTTCAGCAGGGCTGCTCCTACGAAAGGTTCGTGTCCGTTAACGGCGATGTTTATGTATTCAGGTTCAATAACACCAAGATCTGCATATGTCTTGTGTGGCTTGGGTGTTCCAAACAGGACATCCTGGAACACCTCAAGTGGAAGCTGGCTGTTGAAGGCTGTTGCAATTCCAAGCCTAAGAGCCTTCAGAGCAAGGCTCTGGAAGCTACCATCAACGTTTGTCATTGAGCTTGAGAGAGCAACAAGCATTTCTCCGAATGTACCTCCGGGTATGAGATCGAGCTTCTCCCATACTTCAAGCCTCTTCTTTGGAGCAAACGCCTCAACGAGCTTTGATCTCTCATAGAATGGCTTGGATGCCTCATTCATTACAAAGTCGGCTGTCTTGATGGCTATTTCGTTGATGTCCTCGCCCTCAATACCCAGAGCTGAGGCAAACTTCTTCAGCTTTTCAGCATCCTTAATTTCAAACGGAGCCTTACCTTCAGCTGTAGCCTTGAGGGTTCTTGCCGCCTCAAAGAAGTGGTGTGTGTATGCTGCTGTTCCAAGGACATTCAGATGGAGCATGTTTCTCATGGCAATAAGATCTGCATCTGCTCCACAGCTTCCTGTTGGGGTTTTAGGAGTGATCCTGCACGGACCCATCGAACAGAGCTGGCAGCTAACACCTTCACTACAGTACTTACATCTTGTCTGATAGCTCTCAAATCTATCTACAATGTTCGTCAATCCCTGGTTTTTTACAAACTCATACATTTTGTTTATGCTTTCATGTTCACTTACTTTCATGTTTTAAAGGTTGAATTGAAAGCTAATATGTGTTTTCAGTAAGATATTCGCTTTTATAATTTTAATTTTCTAATATAGGTTATACTAATTTGACATGGAGTAAATTTAGGAAGGTGCAGGAAAATTTTTCTACCCAACTCATGCTTCTTCCATCTCGAAAAATCAAGAACAATCACTTTAAATACTCTTACACAGAGTGGTTGAGCGATGATTGAGGTACAGATTAAGACACCTTTGCCACCAAACTGTACAATGGGCATGGTTAAAAAAATAGTTGACTCTGCCAGCGTAAAAGTATCGGGTATTTCAAAATTCGATTCTGGTGTTAGAGGTTTGCTTGAGCTTAAGGCAAAGGAGTTAAAGGAAGCAATAAGCTGTCTACCTCCATCATGTGAGGCTCTGGTTCTATCAAAAGAGGAAGCAAAAGTACTTATTAAAGAGCATGCATGCTATGTTGCGCTGGCTATACTCGACGCTGGTTGTCTGATAACCTTTGCAGAACTTGGTGAAGATTCAGTTACGTGGAACCTCATATGCGATGACGAATCCTTCAAAAAATTGATGAAAACTCTCGAAGAATCTGAAGTTGAATTCGATCTGCTGTACAAGGGGAAGCCTGGAAGCAAGTCTTCTATCACTTACAGGGAAGAGGAAATCCTTAAAATAGCCCTTGAAAAGGGATACTTCGACTATCCCAAGAAAATAAAGCTGGAAGAGCTTGCATCCCTTCTTGATATAGCCCCTTCGACTCTCTCTGAGATTCTGCGTAGAGGACAAAAGAAAGTTCTTGAGAAATACTTTTCAGGGAAATAACGTCAGATCTAAATGATTTGGAGTTATATTTTATGTGTAAGGCAAAAATCTAAAAAAGTTCGATAACTGGGTGATATTATGAAAACCGAAGAAATTCTTAAAAAGGCACTGGAAATGGAAAGAGAGGCGATTGAAGAGTACACAAAAATGAAAGAGGATGCAGATCATGAAACTGCAGATTTACTGGATTTTTTGATAGCACAGGAGAGGGAGCACATTAGGATGATAAATGAAAGGTTGAAAGCCATTAAGCTTCTGAAAAAAGATTAGGTATGTAATACATCAGTAAGAGTGCAACTAGTAAAATAGCAGCCAGAATCACAAATCGATTCGATACCTTTCTTTCCCTTATCAATTCTCCAAAAACCTCGGTAAAAGCTACAACAGAGGTTGTAAATATTGAAAGCAATGTAAAGGAAATATAGGCAGGCATTCTTTCAATTGGCATAAAATACTCCCATATCTTTAAAGTATAGTAAAATACAGCAACAAATTCGATGACTGCTGCTGCAGCTTGCAATGAAGCAGTTCTTCTCTGTAAATCCAGATATTCTCTGTTTCTCAGCATGTCAAGTCTTAAGGAAACCAGAGTGAACAGATCTCTTATTCCGTTTAACGTCTGCTCAAATTTTGATTCGAAGTATATTAGCCTTTCATGAAAATCCTTTAATTCGTCGGCCTTTTCTGAAAACCAGTTGCCCAAGTTTCTGGAGATAACCTCAAATTCTGTTATAGATGAGAACATCTCTTCATTAACATCTTTGAAGCGCATGAATTTCCTGAAGAAGTCTACATGATGTGTTGAAACTTCAGATAAAATAGTTTCCAGTTCGGAAACATCGCTGGACTTCTTGGCTCTCTCAGAAAGCTTTGAAACCTCTCTAATTATTTCACTTTCTTTCCTTGAGAGCACTTCTGCCTGTAAGTTGCACTCCTTAAGCAGAATATCTGCTTTGATTAACTCGATTTGCAGGGCTGGAATTAAATCGTAAAAGAGTTCTTTATCAAATTCTGTATCAAGTTTAATTTTTGTCAAGTCTTCATCTTCAATCTTAAATTTTCCAAATTTGAATTCATTGAAGGTTTCATCGGCCGGAGCAATCTCCACAGTAACCTTCTTTAAACAATCGCATGTGATTTCTATCTGTTTTTTGGAGATTATGAAAGCGACATTTTTGTACTTCCCGAGAACCAAGTCTTCATTTGCTGCGAGTATTTCCGTGTATCTGTATTTCTCAAACTTCAGTTTTAAATCTACTCCAGCTTTTTTGAGCTCTTCAATAACGCTATCTAAATCATCCGAATGAAAGTAGAGATACACGTATGAATTCACATAAAAAACTTCAATTAAAAATAGAAAAGCGTTGTGCTTTACTACTCTTCAACCGGCGAGTAATAGCACCTTTTGGGTGAGTGTACCTTGCCCTCTTTTTTCAGTTCCTTTATGATTTTTGAAACTTCATCTTTGTCTAGCCCGGTCATTTTTACAATATCTCCCGGTCTAACGGGCTTTCCAGCCTTTTTCATTGCATCAAGAACTATTTGTTTTGCATCGGACAAGTTTCCACCTCCGAGTTTTTCATGTGGGAGACACACACTGTGTCTCCAAAAATAAAAAAGATTTTACAAATTTATAAACCTTGCCTTCGAAAATTGAACTTTAAAAAATCGTGGATGGGAAGATCTCTTCCGAAACAAAGTATTTCCTATCTACAATTTCACAAAAATAATGTTAATACTAAATAAAAAGATGTCTCTGGTGTTAAGAATCGTTGGGTGACTTCCACAGCGAAAAAGCTGTTAAATTCGTTTTGGTAAGCGGAAAACGGAGTGGTATATAAATTATATATAAAAGGATTAATAAAAATTTGAGATAGTCTCAACTAAAGTGCTAAAGCTTCAAGAAAAAATTGGTTTTTCTATCCGGGCTGCCCAGAATCCAAGAGAACTACTGTTATAAAGTTAAAAATCGTAATTAGAGGCTCTACAAACACTCTTCGAAACTTCAGAACTCCAAATACCAGATTAAACAGGACCCACAAATTATACAGTATTGCCGAAAACAAGAACATAAAATACCTCACGTTGTACTTCTTCGTACACGTCTTAAGCCTGACACCTGCTTTAACTCTGTAAGACGTTTCTATCCCCCACCTCTTTCTGAAGAGTTCTGCAAGGTATTCTGCATTGCACTCATCTACATGCAGATTCGTCACGAAGTACGTGTGCTCGTTCTCTTTATACCTGTGAGGAACTATGAAGAGGTTTACCTTTTCTTTTAAAACAGGACCCTCCCTCTTCCTGACCATTTCGTAATCCTTTACGACGATTATATCCTTGCCTTCGTTCTCGCTCAGCACTCTGCTGATCCTGGTCGTCTTCCTCCCCTGAATTACGAAGTCGATGCCGAGCTCCTTGAGAATTCTGACCGAGTAAACATCGAAAAACCAGCTGTCCAGATACGCTGTCCTCACGTTCACGAGGCTCAGCGCTCTTTCAAGGACGTACCTCAGAACCTCATGCTTGTCAGAGTAATCCTTTATCGGTGCAACGGCAAGGGTGAACCTGAAACTGGGTTCGACGACGCAAACGGTGATGAATTTGTAGGCGTAGTTCGTTCCTCTCTTGTGCTGGGTCCCCACGACCCCCTCAGCATTTCTATCACCGTAAAATAACCAGTCGTGGGTATCTATTGCTATGTCCACCCTCTTACCTCTGATCGGCTCTGCAAATCTAAGAAGTTCTTCGGTGATCCTTTCAAAAGTGCTTTTGATTTCATTTTCATTCAGCTTTGATAAGTGATAAAAGAACGTGTTTGGGTGCATGGAGGTTGGAGAGTCAGGCTGTCTTGCAGCAGTATTTACTGTTGGGTTGTTGAGCCTCGCAGAGTGAATGAGGAGGTCGATTATATCCTTATCAGAATACTTTGAGTTCTCCCTCATTTTGAAATCAAAAAAGTTGTATAAATATTTTCGAGAAAATTTAGTTAGGGTTTGCATACATTTTCACCCAGTTCCTTACCGTGACGTGAGAAACCTCAAAACCGAGATCTTCCCTAAAGAAGCGCGCAATCTTTCTGTAAGATTGGCCTAAGCTGTAGAGGTGTATGGATGTTTTTATCATGATCTCTTTTAAATTAGGTTTATACCTGTTGTCGGAGAAGTACCTTTTGCAGGACTTGCATTTGTATATCTGAATTTCACCATCTTTCGTTTCTCTTTTTCCATACTTTATCACGTTCGATGAACCACAGTAAACACACGCAGGATTATCAAACATTACAAACCCCTCCTTCTCCTCCAACCTCAAAATCAAAAAAGCCAAAAATCTATCCAGTACAGGAGGTCTCTTTGGAACCTTGGTTTGTATCACTTGCTGTCTCTGGTTCCAGATACTCTTTATTTCGGTATTTTATTTGGTGCAAAAATGGTTTGACTGTCTACTATTCAAATTTTTTTGTTTTTTATTGTATATTTTTAATTGTATTTTATTATTTAAGTTGCTTCAACGACATCTCCAGCACACCTTTCAGGCTCTCTTGTTAATTTAAACCTATATTACGGTTTTGGTTTAAATTGTAAACTCAACGATATTTTAGAAATTAAAACGATAATCGCAGATATGTTTAGATAATAAACTTTAAGTTAAGGAGAAAAGAGAAAATAACATGGACGAAAAGGACAGAAAGATCATATCGATTCTCCAGAGAAATAGAAAGGCTACACTCTCCGAGATAGCTGAAGAGATCGGCATGTCAGCTATGGGCGTTAAAAAAAGACTTGATAAGCTTGAAAAAGGAGGAGAGATAAAGTTAACTGCATTGCTAAACGTTGAAAAACTCAAAATTATAACTGCCATAATTGCGATGGAGGTCGAGAGTGCTGAGGCGCTGGAAAAACTCTTGAAGCGATTTGAAACTTGTCCAAGAGTAATAAAGTTCTTTGTCACCACGGGCAGCTACAACCTCTTTGCTTTAATTTTCGCTGAAGATTATCATTCATTGGAGAGTGTCAGTCTCGAAAAGTGTTCTTTGAGATCTCAGCCAGGAATAAGGAGGTTTGAAATCTACCCGATCCAAGAGATTTATTATGACAGCTATCTCGACATTAAAGTTGTTGCAGATAAGAATAAGGAGATTGCACCATGTGGTGTTTTTTGTGGAGACTGCAAAAGATATGAAGCAAAGAAATGCCTTGGATGCCCTGCGACAAAATTTTACAGAGGTAAATTATAGTTAACTATTCTTTAAGTTTAAATTTTAAACCAAAACTCTTTAATGCATTTAATTTCTAAACTAAACCATGGAAGTTGAAGAGATTCTCAAAAAGATGGAGGAAATGACTGGAGAGAAACCACTACCACAGATTCTGATGGCAAAAATAATTCCGGAGTGGGTTGAAAGGCAAATGGAAGAAAGAAAATTTGTCATGCAGCTACCGGAGATACCGGAGAAGTACAAACACCTGATAATGATTGCAGTCGCTGCTGCAGTTGGAAGCAAGATGTGCACAGAAGTTTTCATAAAAATTGCGAAGAGAAAGGGTGTGAGTGAGAGGGAAATTGGCGAAGCAATACTTACTGCAAGATTTGCCTTAGCCTCAACGATCTTTGCAACCGCAACAGATGGCTTGAAATGGCTTGTTGAGGAGGTGTCACAATGACTGATGCGATCATCGCAACTCTTCTTTTAATAACGGGTTTAATCGCCGGAACGCTCGGTGGGTTGTTGGGGATAGGTGGATGCGTCATAATGCTCCCAGCTTTAGCTTTCCTCTTCAAATATCCTTTGCCGGTTGCAATCGGAACAACAATTACGGCAGTAATTCTTACAGCATCATCTGGAGCTGTAGGGCACATAAGGTTGAAGAACGTTGACTACTCAACAGCCAAAGTCGTTGCTGTGAGCGGTGCAGTTGGTGCTGCTGTAGGCTCAGTGATCTTCTTCTACATAGCGAATCAACTTTGGCTGCTAAACTTCATCCTCGGCTTTGCATTCCTCTACGTCTCGATTAGAATGATATACGAGGGGACTGTGAGAAGAAAAATGCCAGAAAAGTCCGGCAACGAAGTACCTGGCTCTGGAGTGGCAAAAGCTACCATAGGTTTCTGCATCGGGATTATTACGGGCATCGTCGGTCTTGGTGGCGGATACGCCTTGGTGCCTTCGTTCATATACCTGCTGAGCTCTCCGGTGAAAATTGCAGTCGGCACTTCCTTGGCATCATTCATAAGCATGGCTGTAGTTAGCGGAGCATTCAAGCTCTATCAGGGAGTCGTTGACGTAATAGCTGCGATATGCTTGGGCGTGGGAACAATTATCGGCGCACAGATAGGGGCAAGGCTGACGAAAGTAGTTCCACCGTGGGCCATCAAAGCGATATTCGGCTTTGTCTTCCTCTACGTCTCGCTGAAGTTCATCTGGCAGGGATACGTCTGCCTTACCTAAATTTTTGCTAGAGTTTGTCAGAGAAAAAAATACTCGCATATAATCGTAGAGAGAGGTGTTGGAATTTGAAAGTTAAACTGAGCTGGGTTGAAATCATTAGTAAGTATTTGCCTGTCTGGGTTGCAGTTTCAATAAGCCTTGCCCTTGTCGTAGGTTGCTATTTTCCAGAAAAAGTAAGTGTCTTCAAGCCTTTTATTCCTCTTTTTCTTTTTATTATGCTCTATCCGATGATGATAAATTTGAGAGTTGAGGACATCATCAGGGTTGCTGGAAAACCAAAACCTATTTTTCTTGCAATTTTTATGAACTTTTTGATATCACCTTTACTCGGCGCTCTTTGGGCACATCTACTCTTTCAAAGTACCCCTTATCTCGCAGCAGGTTTCATTCTCAAAATCGTTGTTCCATGCAGCGGAATGGTTGCAGCATGGACGGGTTATGCTAGAGGAAGAGTTGAAACAGCCCTTATAATCGTTGCTTTGAGTCTCATTCTTGCAATATTCTTTGTCCCATTCTGGATGTGGATTCTTGCGGGAATATACATACAAATTGATCCCCTTATGATATTGAAGAAACTTGTTCTGATTGTCATATCACCACTTATTGCTGGAATCGCTACAAGAAAGCTCCTAATTCACAAGGTTGGTATGGATGGATACAGGCAGATTGCCCCAACATTCCCCGCAATTTCAACCTGTGGAATGCTTGTCATGGTTTTTATTATAATCTCAACGCAGGCAAGGCTTATCGTCCCAAACTTTCATTATGTGCTTCTCGTAGTATTTGGTATTGCAACACTTTACCCTCTCAACTCTTTGCTTGTGGTATTACTCTCTAAGATTTTCCGCTTTGACTATGGAGATGCAATAGCTCTCGTGTACAGCGTAACAGCAAAAAACCATGCAATTACAATAGGAATAGCGGTAACTGCATTTAGTGAAACTCTTGTGCCCCTTCCAGCGGCAGTAGCTCCTCTCATCCAGATACCAATAATGTTACTAATTCTCAGGCTTTCACCCGGATTGAAGAGCTTGTATGGTACTAAACTAACTAACCTCAATGGATCGTGTCGTGAAAATTAATTAACGACTCAGAGATTCAACTGCTTGATAAGCTTTTCAACTTCTCTTCTGATAATATCTCTTACCTCCCTGTATTTCTCGATGCTTTTTACCTTTCGGATCCTCTATGTTTCATTCTATCGTTTTACCAGGCGAATATGGACATGTGTCGATGCAGCCCATTGTGACTATCAGGTCAAAATTCTTGACCATTTCCGGTGTCAAGGCTTTTGGCTTTTGATTTTTCATTGAAATGCCAACTTCTTCCATCACCTTTATCGCCAGCGGATCTACTTCTTTAGCTGGTTTTGTGCCGGCACTTGAAGCTATTGCTTTACCTTTAGCCAGCATATTGAACCAAGCTTCAGCCATCTGTGACCTACAGGAATTCTCAACGCAGACGAACAAGACTTTTATCATACTTCTGCCCCATATAGTTTTTCTCTAAGCTTTAAAGCCACGTTAACTAAACTTATAAGGATTGGAACTTCAAGCAATGGCCCAATTACGGTTGCAAATGCCTGATTGCTGTTTATTCCCCATATCGCAACTGAAACCGCTATAGCTAATTCGAAATTATTGCTTGCTGCTGTAAATGCTTCTGCTGTATTCTGAGGATAATCGAATCCAAGCTTGTAACCTATAAAGAATGTTATGAACCACATTATGATGAAGTAGAGTGCAAGCGGCACAGCTATTCTGAAAACGTGATAGGGTAACTCGACTATGTATTCTCCCTTGAATGAGAACATCACTACGATCGTGAAAAGCAAAGCTATTGGAGTGATGATGCTGATTTTAGGTGCTAAAACATTTTCGAACCACTCTCTGCCTTTAATTTTAAAGCTACCGTATCTAGTTATAACTCCAGCAATGAACGGAATTCCGAGATAAACAAAGACAGCTTTCGCGACTTCACCTATCGATATGTTGACATTTAACCCCTTAGCTATTCCAAGCCAACCAAGCATCACGTTTATGAAAATATAAATATAGATCGAGTATAATAAGACCTGAAAGATCGTGTTGAAGGCTACAAGTCCAACGCACAGCTCTCTGTCACCCTTGGCAAGTTCGTTCCATACTATAACCATTGCTATGCACCTTGCGAGGCCAATGACTATTACCCCCATCATGTATTCTGGATAATCCCTGAGGAATGCTACGGCAAGCAAAAACATCACAATTGGACCAACAATCCAGTTTTGGAAGAGTGAAAACGATATAAGCTTTACATTTGTGAGGACTCTACCCATTTCCTCGTACTTTACCTTTGCGAGCGGAGGATACATCATTAGGATTAGTCCAATAGCTATTGGTATCGAAGTCGTTCCTATGCTCAGAGAGCCTATAATCCCTGCTATTTCGGGAAAAACATAGCCTAAGGTTACACCAAAAACCATTGCAAGAAATATCCAGAGAGTTAAATATTTCTCAATTAGAGATAGTTTTTCAGTTTTTCTATTTTCACTCATTGCAGACCCCCTTTAGCATCGGTGAGAGTATAGACCTTAATTTTTCATCAATCAGATCTGTTTTGACGAGAATTAAACAGCAAATCTCACCGTTTTCGTCACATCCTGAAATTACGACGAGTTTATCACCCGTCTTAATATTTGCTTTCTCTCTAAGTTCCTTTGGCAGCAAAATCTGACCTTTGTTGTCTATTGTAAGTATAGCTTCAATCCTAGTAGCTTTACAAATTTTCATAATTTTAGGAATTTTCAAGGATTTAAAAATTTTTCGAATTTTCTGCTTACTAATAAACTTCACTATATTGTAGATAATCAATCCCTAATAAAAACTCAAATAATTCCGATCAAAATTAGATTTCATAGAATTGACGAGAAAAATTGGTTATCTCATCATCTCATCACATTTTGAATATTCTCATTGCATTGAAAGCGGTTATTAGGGATACACCGACATCTGCAAAAACCGCTTCCCACATCGTAGCCATTCCTAAGGATCCCAAGATTACGAACAAACCTTTCACAGCTAAGACGAAAATGATGTTCTGCCATACGATATTTTGAGTCCTTCTCGACAGCCTTATAGCCTTTGGAATCTTAGAAACTTTATCGTCCATAATTACGAGATCTGCTGTCTCTATTGCCGCATCGCTACCAAGTGCACCCATAGCTATTCCAACATCGGCTTCAACGATAACTGGAGCATCGTTTATTCCATCTCCAACAAATACCGTGCCACCATTACTCTTTAGAGATCTGACGATTCTAACCTTATCGATCGGTAGGAGTTCAGCGTAAAACTCTTTTATTCCCAGTTTCTTAGCAACGATTTCTGCAACCTCTTTACTGTCACCTGTAAGCATGACGACTTTGCATCCAAGTTTTCTTAACTCTGTAATTGTATTCTTCGCATCATCCTTTATTTCGTCTGAAACTATTATATAGCCAGCGTACACGCCATTAACTGCAACGTGCACGACTGTTCCCTCAACTTTGCACGTATCATGTTCTATCCTTTCAGCGTGCATCATAGCATCGTTTCCAGCTATTACCAAACTCCCCTCTATCTTCGCTTTTATACCCATCCCGGCTATTTCCTCGTAACTTTTAACAAGAGTTTCAAGACCTTTAACATTGTAAGCGTCGAGTATTGACTTTGCTATTGGGTGATTCGAATTTAGCTCTGCTAATGCCGCAAATTTCAGTACATCTTCTTTGTTAAAACCGTTCTTCGCAACTACGTCCACTACTTTAAATGTTCCTTTCGTAAGCGTTCCAGTCTTATCAAGTGCAACAATCTTAGCTTTGCTCAGCAAATCTATAAAATTGGAACCCTTAACCAAAATCCCTTCTTTCGCAAACTTTCCGATGCTTGCGAAATAGCTAAGTGGGACGGACAAAACTAAGGCACATGGACAGGATATGACAAGCAAAACCAGAGCTCTGTAAATCCAAGATGAAAATGGCTCGTTCAAAGCTAAAGGTGGAATCGTCGCTATACCAATTGCTAACATTATGACAACTGGAGTATAATAGCGGGCAAATTTCGTTATGAACTTCTCAGCTTTTGCTTTCCGACTCCTGGCTTCTTCAACAAGTTCAAGTATCTTGGAAACAGTAGATTCGGCAAAAGGTTTCGTTACTCTGATTGTCAGCATTCCACTTAAATTTATCATCCCTGACAGAACCTCATCTCCGACCTTGACGCTTTTCGGCTTAGACTCTCCAGTCAGAGCGGAGGTATCAACAACCGACGAACCTTCAACGATAATTCCGTCCAGCGGAATCTTTTCTCCGGGCTTAACTACGATTAGATCTCCAACTTTCACATTCTCAGGCTTAACCTTCTCAATTTTTCCATTAACTTTAAGGTTGGCGAAGGTTGGTCTTATTTCGAGCAACGATTTTATGGAATGTCTCGAACGATGCACAGCTAAATCCTGTAAAAACTCACCAACTCTAAAAAACAACATAACAGCCACAGCTTCTGGCATTTCGTGTATTACAATAGCTCCAACGGTTGCTATGGTCATTAGAGTGTTCTCATCAAATGTTATACCCTTCTTTACGTTTTTCGCAGCCTTCCACACGATTTTCCAGCCAACTATAGCATAAGCCATCAAAAATAGTCCATATTCTGCTAGTGGGTAGCTATGTAACGATTCCTCAAAAATAATCCCTATACTAAATAAAATAGCTGATACGATTATTACAGTTAATTCTTTTTTTATTTCATTTTCTTCCTCCTCGTGGTGCATATCCTTTCACCTTCTTTCATTCACGTGCTCAAAAGCGATTTTCAGAATAGTTGATACGTGCTCATCATCAAGGCTGTAATACACGTTTTTACCCTCACGTCGATATTTTACAAGTTTCTTGTCTCTGAGTATTCTAAGTTGGTGAGCTACTGCGGATACGGATAAACCAGTTATAACTGAGATATCACACGAACACAGTTCACGCTGTTGCAAGGCAAGAAGGATTTTTATACGTGAGAAATCGCTGAAAGCTTCCAGAAAATTCGGATGATTCGGCTATTTTTTCATCAGACGGTAACTTAGAGCACACTACATCGACATTTTTCACTCTTATATCTTTGCAAATCGGAACCTTTCTTTCCATATTTGAACAATTGCTCAAATATTTATAACATTTACTGTTTAAACTCTGTTCCTATAATATAATTAATATAAAAATATTGGCATTTCTATCCATAATACTGCCTTTTTAAATCTTTTATTTCTTATATTTTAATTCCCCTTTTAATTCGCCTATACAGGACAATATAAGCTTCAAAACTGTCTTTTCTATGTGGTGACCCTGCTACTATAAGAACTGTACTTTCATTCACTTCTATTATGTAATATCTATGTATTGTAAAAATACCCATAACGTCAAATTTTTCGAGTGCTCTCTTCCTAAGCTCTTCAAGCATCTTAATAGCCATTTTATCATAAGTTTCGTAGCTCAGTTCTATGACTTTTCCACCCTCTTGAAAAATCTCTTACAAAAAGTCGCTACGAAAGCCCCCTGATTTACCAGGGGTATGAAGTAGGGGGTGGGAAGTCTTCCACTTTCGCTCCACTCTCCTCACTTAAATACTCCAGAGCTTAAACGTAAAATGCTCATGAAAGTCAAAAGGATCAACAAATTCCGCTTGAGACCAACAAAGGAGCATGAGAAAGTACTGTTCAGTATGTGCGAAATGTTTGCCGTTCTGTGGAACAAGGTGAACTATATCAGAAGACAATCCTTCTTTAACGGTAAATTTGATTGGAAAGAATGAGTAAACGAACTCTACGACGAATTTAAACCCATTCTAGGATCTGCTATTGCTCAGCAGATCATCAGGAAGAATGATGAAGCATGGAGAAGCTTCCTTAAGCTACTGAGGCTCAAGCAGCAGGGCAAGCTTCCAAAACACATTCAGAAGATTTCACCGCCTAGATACTGGAAAGACCGCAGGATGGAAAAAGGAAATTGATGACTATCATCCGAAACGATTGCTATCGCATAAGGGAGGTGAACGAAAAGAAGTGGTTAATCTTCCGAGGTTTGAGGATTAGGATAACAGGCTCAATCAGATGGAAGGGCAAGCAAGGCAGATTAGAAACCCACTACGACGAACTGACGGGTTGGTGGTACAGAGCTGGTTAGAGAGCTTTATGGCGTTGTATAATTATTGGAGGTGGTTATGTTGACAGTACTGTGTTAATCAACACTTAATAAAATTCTGATACCCATCCCCTCTAAAGTTACGTGAATATGTCTAAGTATCATTATTTTCAGAACTTTTTTATAAAAATTTGTTGTCAGATAACAAATTTTTCATCAGTTGTATGGTGGTGTAAACCTAATTTCTTCGCAATAAGGAATTACCACTGACCTGATCGCTAACATCATCTATAGCCATATCACAGCGAGAGTAGTACCAAGTTCTTTGAACTTCTGTAATTTACCAGCGTTTCTAAAGACAATGATGAGCACTCTCTACTTTTGCGTTGTAACCCGCCTTTCTTACAGCCTCAATGTATTTTTCCACATCTTCGTCATCTTTAACGATTATTTCTGCTTCGTTTAGGTTTATGTTCTCAACCTTAGCGCCAGCCTTCTCCAACGCATTCCTAACGACATTTACACATCCAGCGCAGCCCAAGCCAGAGAGTTTGAGTTTCAACATTTTCATAATATTACCTCCTAATTGGTGGAATGTAATTCTTCATGAGTAACGAATTTGTAACTACGCTAACACTGCTTAAAGCCATAGCTGCTCCAGCCCACTCCGGGCGAAAGATAATACCAGCCAATGGGTAAAACAAGCCTGCTGCAGCGGGGATTAATGCAGCATTGTAGACCATAGCCCAGAAAAGGTTTTGCTTTATCTTACTTAAAGTTTTTTCACTCAACTGTATTGCCGCAACGACATCTCTTAAATCGTCCCTTATTAGTACAATCTCCCCACTCTCAATTGCTATGTCTGTACCGCTACCAATCGCAATGCCCACATCAGCCTGAGCTAAAGCCGGAGCATCGTTAATTCCATCACCAACGAAGGCAACGACTTCCCCTTTTTCCTGCAGACCTTTAACTTCTTCCGCCTTATCGTGTGGCAAAACTTCAGCTAGGACCTCATCTATACCCAGCTCTCTCGCAATAGCTTCTGCAGTCCTTCTGTTGTCTCCAGTAATCATGACGACTTTCTTTCCCATCCTGTGGAGCCACTCGATAGCGTCTTTCGCCGATTCCTTTACCGTGTCGGCTACACCAATAACTCCAACTATTTTTCCATCCAGCGCAACAAGTACTGCTGTTTTAGCCTCACTTTCAAGTTTTTCAACAACTCTTTCAACTTCCCTCGTATTCGTGTATTCAGCCATAAGCATTTTGTTGCCCACTAAAACTTTCATTCCGTTTATTGTTGCTATAACACCTTTCCCTGCCAGAACTTCGAATCTTTCAGGTTCTATGATTTCTATACTCTTGCTTTCAGCTTTTCTAACGATTGCTTCGGCAATTGGATGTTCCGATCTCATTTCAGCTGAAGCAGCAAGCCTTAGCACTTCGCTCTCGTCTGTTCCGTTAAGGGCAACAATATTCGTGACCTCTGGCTTACCTTTTGTCAGCGTTCCAGTTTTATCAAAAACAACTGTTGTTATCTTCCTTGCTACCTCCAACGCTTCACTATTTTTTATCAGTATCCCCAGCTCAGCACCCTTCCCCATTCCAACAGTTAAAGCTGTTGGAGTTGCTAAGCCAAAAGCGCACGGACAAGCAACGACAAGAACCGATATAAGCGTTGTGAAGGCAAATACCGCAGGCATGGCAGCGATGAAGTGCCAGTATACGAACGATGAGATTGCTATAGCCAGTACAACCGGAATGAAGTATGCGACGATTTTATCTGCAATTCTCTGGATGGGTGGCTTTGTGCTCTGGGCTTGTTCGACGAGTTTTATTATCTGCGAAAGTAGTGTGTCCTCTCCAACTTTCTTAGCTTCGATTTTAAGCACGCCGTTTTTGTTTATTGTCGCCCCAACAACAGTATCGCCTCTCTTTTTAAGGCGGGGGATTGGCTCACCAGTTACCATCGACTCATCAACGTAGCTTTCTCCTTCTACAACAAATCCATCAACTGGTATTTTCTCTCCTGGCTTAACAATAACGATGTCGCCTACTTTAACTTCTTCAACCGGAACTTCAACCTCCTTGCCATTTCTAACAACGACTGCCGTTTTTGCCTGCAATCCAATAAGCTTTTTAATCGCCTCAGAAGTCTTCACTTTGGCGATGGCCTCAAGAGTTCTACCTAAAAGTAAAAACGCGAGCAGCAATACAGCAGTCTCATAAAAAAGATAGTCAGATGGTAGCAAGCCTAGAGTGCTGGCAATACTTGCGAGGTAAGCTGAACCAACACCCATTGAATACATAACATCCATGTTGAGAGTTTTGTGTCTTAAGGCTCTAAAGGCTGCAGAGAACATATCTTTTCCTGAGTAGTACATCACTGGTGTAGATAAGACAAACCCCAACCATGCCAAATTTGGAATTTTGGGCAGCCCGACGTATTTACCATAAGTAAGAATGAGTAAAATACTACCAACTATTGTAGCGACAAAGAATCTTTTCTTGAGCTGGACAATGTGCTCTTCTCTAGCAGTCTTCTCAGTGTCTATAAGTCCTTCTCCTTCAACGCCTATGAACTTGTAACCAGTCTCTTCAATGACCTTCTTAATGTCCTGAATGGATGTGATCCGAGGGTCGAAAACTATTCTTGCCTTTTCTGCAGCGAGATTTACCGTAACGTCTTTTACTCCTTTTAATTCTCTAATTGCCGTCTCTATTGTCTTGGCACACATTGCGCAAGTCATTCCACCAATTTTTACATCAACTTCCTTTTCTTCTCTAACAACTTTGTATCCGATATTCTCAATAGTCTCTATTATTTTCTCCAAAGTTATTATAGATGGATCGTATTTCACAAAAGCTGTTTCGTTTGTGAGGTTAACAGAAACGTCAATAACGCCAGGTAGACTTTTTAGATTTGCTTCTATAGTTTTTGCACACATTGCACATGTCATTCCAGCAATTTTAAGCGTGATTCCTTCCATCAATTTTGATTCTGTTCATCAAATATAAAAATATTTTCCAGAGACTCTTAGATTTAAAACTATAGAAAAATAAAATAAAAAATGAATCTTCAAGCTACCAGTAATAGTCTTCATTGGGTAGTGTCGACCACTTATAGTAGTCGCAGGAGATCTAATCGGGTTGCTGAGGGTTTGGAGAGGTATTAGAAAAGCTAACGAAGAAAATCAAGTTGATAATAAGACAGCTTGAAAAGGACATTCTAGTAAAGGAAATAGTGGTTGTGAGAGGAGTATCTCCAAAAAGGATCTACAAGTTAACCAGCTAAAATTTACCTCCATCCCAGAGCGCCGAAAATACTACGGTTTCCATAATTGATTGCGAAGTCTCATGGATCGGGGGTTTATTTCGAAGTGAAATTTTTAAGTAATACATCTGAAATAATGTAGACGAAACCGTGAAACATTTGGATTAGTGAACTAATTAGAAAGCTCTCAAACTTCAGAATCTTGCTGTTTCAAGACATGCAGACCAAGGATTGTTATTGCGAATACTAGCCCAATTGCTATTATCTTGGTGTAATCTACTTCCTTGAGATCTAGAACAATAATCTCTCTCCCAAGAGCAGTTAAAACGGTAATTAAAATTAGATTCGGATCGATTATATCGTGAATTAGAAATCGAAGAGTTAGTGCAAGGAGTTCGAGCAATATCAGAGAGACCATTACATGTTTTACAGCTTCTTCACTAAGGGCCGCAGGTTCGTGGAATGGGTTCTCGAGGAAGTTGTAAAAAACGTAAGCAAACCTCAATATGATCATGAACGCGATAATTAATGCAAGTATCTTAACAGGAATTTCTACGAGCTTTGCTTTTAAATCATTGTTCATGCCCTGTATCATAACTAAAGTTTTTTAAAATTTTTTGGTGGGCACTATGGCGCCGTTTTTACTTGGAAACTATTTTCTGTTAATCGAACCCTTGGAGGAATAACTCTTTGTCAAACAACTCCTTTCCAGAATAACTTAAATAATAACATTAAATAAAAAATTAACTTCAATTTGCCATCTCCCCACTCGGATAATTTCTGAATAGCCTTCCTCTTTTTAACAGGTTCGTAGTTATAGCAGTGCAAATCCTTACTGTAAGCTTCTTTCCCCAATTTTATTACGTCCACTACTGTATTCCCAAAATTCTTCAGATTCTTCTTCAATCCCTTCAAATGATCTTTACGAACTTTCTATCTATTTGTTCCCTTCTCGATTTCTTTGATTTAAATATGTGGGTAGCGGATTGTTTATTATCCTTAGGCCTGTTATGTATCTGTAATACTTCTTGGAAGGTATAAGCACTATACATATCTTATTCTGAGTTTGTTATTATTATTTTTTTGATTAGAGTAAACTGATAATGTCTCACTAAAAGCGAGGGGCAATTGTTTGTTTTGGGGGTATGGAAGTGTCTCAATGGTGATTAGATTGAGAGTTGAGGGGACATCACACGTATTGTAAAAGCAGCGTGTAATTGCCAAGAGCATATGTATTAGTAAAAAGTTATGTTAACTGCGCACAAAAGTATTGTTTTGTTTTAACCAAAATACCTGTGATTCAAGAAATAAAATCGAAATTAAAAAAATTAAAAATTAGCGCCAGCTCCACATTGGACAGACCCATCCACGACCATTCTGCTTGAACCACTCCCACATAGGGCAGAACCAGTTGTAAAAGCCATCGTTAAATCCAGTAGATCCGCCTGTGTTTCCTGTGGGCTGGTAGCCCATCATCGGCATACCGTATCCCATCATTCCACCCATGCCCATCATCGGCATACCATATCCCCATCCAACTGGGTGTGCTGTTGCTGTATATGCCAGAGCTATTGCAGCTATTGCCACAACCACAATCCCAACCTTCTTCCACTTCATCTCACATCACCTCAATCAATAAGTTAACCTTAGAGGCAAAGGATGTTACCTCTCAAAACATAACACGAAAAAGACAGGAGATGTTTCAGAACGTTTCAAAAAGAAAGGATATATTTCATTTCGCTGAATTGATTGATGTAGGGATGTTAATGTTGGTGTTTTCTGTTTTTCGTAGAGTTCCTCGCAACAGAATGTGGATTGATTGTGGAAACCACTCAGTTTTTATTTCATATTTTTCAATCAGGATTTACTTTATATAAGGGTTATTAATACCATCTTTTGATCACTTGGAGCAGAACAGGAAAAATACGTGTTAAATTTTTTATGGGTTTTGTAGTGGAGTGGTAGGTTTGTGTTCCACATAGACCTGAATTATTGCGGAAAAATATGACTGCACCTTACAATACTAAACCATTTTAACAACCATCGTAAATCAAGCAATGGTGTTAAGATCAAACGAACTTTAACACTTATAGGGGGAAATGTGAATGTTCTTAACCTAATGGTAAGTGTTAATACCAATTTTAATGCTTTTAGTTGTTACTTTGTGAAGTACTGGTATGGGGGAGGGTGAGAGCCCGCTAAAACTTTCACGTCACTCTCAAGGTACAAATAATCTTGTTGTTACTAATCAAACTCAGAGAACCATCCTTCGGTGGAAATCATGCTAATCAGCTACAAATTTCGCATTTACTCTTCCAAAACCATTCAGGCTTAAATTAAATGAACAGCTTGAACTGTATCGCTGGTTCTACAACCGTTTGCTCTCAGAAGTAAATAAAGCAAGAAAAGAAAGAAGAAAGATAAAAGGGAAGATAAAAGGGAAGACACTCAAGCTTCATCGTCAAACTCAAGCGGAAAGAGGAACCCAGAGCTAGATAAGGTGTACTCTAAGGTTTTGCAAATGGTAATTCACCAGCTATAGTCTCAAACATAAAAGCCTTAAATGAACTGAAGAGGAAAGGGGAGAAAGTTGGAAAACTAAGATATAAGACCGGAACTCCTTCAAAACCCTCAACTTCAACCAGTCGGGGTTTAGGATTGATTTCAAGCAAAAGAGACTATCCCTGTCAAAGGTCGGCTCAATACCCATCAAATTACACCGCCCCATCGAAGGGAAGATCAAGGGTATAATCATCAAAAAAGTACAAAGTCGGGAAAGTGGTATGTCATCGGCTGAAGTCGACGAGCAACCACTACCTTCAACTGGCAAATCAGTTGGCATAGATATAGGAATCACTCACTTCTGCGTCGACTCCGACGGAAACTACTACTTCGAGCATCCAAAGTACTACGATAGAACCCTCGAGAAAATCAAGAGGTTTCAAAAGCAACTATTTAGAAAACAGAAAGGATCGAAGAACAGAGAAAAAGTGAGGATCGGGCTAGCCAAACTCTACGAAGAGTTAAACCAAAGAGGAGTTTATCTTTGCTAATGCTTTCTCGGCTATTTCCTTAACTTTTAACTTTTTAAAAACACCGTCGTAAATTGTTATTTCATCTACATCTCTCATTAGGCTCTCTGATTCTTCCCTGGCTTTCTCAGCTTTAAGCTCACCCAGGGCCCATGCAGCATAACTCCTGATTTCAGCTTTTTTGTGTTTGAGAAGTGGGATTAACTTTTCAACTGGATCGGGGTATGCATCTTTAACGCTACTGGCAGCTCTTCCTATGGCGTATACGACATACTTCAGCTCAACTTCCCAGTTATCCATCAGAGAAACCAGCATATTTTTGAACCCTTCAAATGGAACTGGAGCATTTCTCCCAATTTCACCAATTCCAAGAGGTGCTCCAACGCAGTAACTTCCAGATTCATCGTTCAAAGACCAGAAAAGGCGTCTCAGTATTTTTCTAACATGCTCTTCATCGCTTTCTGCAATTTTTTTACATGTTATGCCAAGCGCCTCGGCAGCACGAAATCTGTACAGTTCATCTTCATCGTTGAGAAATGTGATAAGCATGGATGCGAGCTTTTTCTGTTTGAATCTTGATAGACCATCAAATTCCCTTAACCTAAGCAAGTTTCTAATCTCATTTCTGTCTACGCTCATTTCTCCACTCACCTAATAAAAGTATTTATAAAATAATAGATAAATATTTCTGGTTCAACTTTCTGTTGGTTTGAAATTAGTCTAACCGTAAGGCTTTTATAACACCATGATACAATTTACAAACATGGTCGAGTACGGTGAAAACGTAAACAGGATTGGTATAATAAAGGGTACCGAGCTGGAGGAAGCGGTGAACAACGAGTTTAAGGGAGAAACGATGGAAGTAGGTCTATATCTTGCCATGGCCAGACAGGCAGAAAGAGAAGGTTACCCTGAAATTGCTGCGGTGCTGAGAAGCATAGCAATGGATGAGGCTTATCATGCGGCAAGATTTGCCGAGCTCAATGGGATGATAAAGGAGAATATAAAAGAAAGTCTTAAGGCTGCTCTCAGCGGTGAGATGAAGGCGAACAAGTGGAAGAGAGAGGTTGCTGTGAAGGCGAAGGAACTTGGAATTGATGAGGCACACGACATATGGGACGAAGCTTCAAGGGATGAGTACAGACATGCAGAAGCCTTGAGAGGTTTGCTGAAGAGATACTTCAACGAAGATGTCTAAAAAATCAAAAAATTTAATTAAGTGCTTTTGCCCATATTTTTAAACTCCTTAAATTTTAATATTTGTGGCCATGAAAGACGATGTCAAACTAAAAATCCTGGATTTGCTCTCGGAAAGAGAAATGGCAATTTCCGATTTATCGAAGGAGCTGGGACTAACCAAGGCCACAGTTTTACATCACATAAGACATCTCTCAGAAGAGGGACTTATAAGAGTAACAAGGGAAGAGAGAGTTAAGAACTTTATAAAGAAGTACTATACAGTATCCATTCCAAATGGAGGAGCTGACAAGAAGCTGATGGATGAAATACGTCTATCAGTAAAAAATATGAGCGATGAGGAGTTTTCAAAGAGTTTAACGAGGTTCTTTGGGCTGGGTCTGCTGTCAACTTCGCCGTATCTGTTAAGAAAAGTGGGATTTGAAGTTGGATATGGAGTATTTGGAGAGGTTATTAAAGACAATCCGCTGGATGAACTTGCAGATATTTGGGAAAAATTGAAGATGGGAGTTGTTACCGAAGTGTCTTCCGATAAAATCGTTGTTGAAGATTGCTATTTCTGTAGCAATTTACCCAACATAGGTAAAACATACTGTAAATTTGATGAGGGACTCATATCGGGAGCCCTCGAAAAGGCTACAGGAGATAAGTACATTGTGCGTGAAGAAAAATGCTGGGGTAACGGCTACGAGTTCTGCGAATTTTTGATAAAGAAAATAAAAACGTGATTCCGGGTAAAGGCGCTCATGGCCCCTTTCAGCGCTGTTATGGCTCTTGATTTACCATTCAGGTTTTGAAGCTGAATTTTTGAGAGTTATCGCCTGTCTGGCAAAAACATAAAAATTAAAGCAGCTTTGTAGCTTCAGTAGGTCTCGGCAGCTTGATGACAAGAACTCTAAGAATCTCATCGCTTTCGTTGTACCAGCAGTGAGGGATTTTTGCTGGACTTTCAATTAACGTATTTTTGCTGACTTCTTTTCTCTCATCTCCAATTTCAACTATTCCCGTACCTTCCAGCACGTAGAATACTACATCAACCGGCGTTACGTGTCTTTTCAGTCTTTCACCAGGTTTGAGAGTTATGTGGACTATCTGGGTCTTTTCTGTATCATGGAGCATTCTTGCATCGACGTTGTGTGGATTCGGTGCAATTCCCATATCTTCAACTTTCACGACTTTCATGCCGATCCCACAGCCGCGCAGAATCCACTAAGAATGATTACAGTTATACCTATCAGAGCATTTGCAAAAACCATCATTGCTGACACTTTTTCTTTGCTTTTCATCTTTTCAACGTTTTTAGTCATCAACATCCTTCTCGCAATTGCTAAGCAGACCATCAGTATCACAAGAATGTGCTTTATCGAGAGTAACGTTGAATAGGTGTTGCTAAAACTGAAGAATCCTTGAAATGCTGGTGAGTGCCAGGATTCCAGAATACCCGTTATTATCAGAATGGGTATGCTAATTGAAACGAGTAATGATAGCCTTTTCTGTATATCCATTAGTAAGAGTCTCAGCTCCTTGCCATCTTTTAGTCTACTCCTAAATGTGGGTAGCACGACAAAAGACATCTGTATCAAACCGCCTATCCAGATTGCCGTTGCTAAGTCGTGAAGCCCCTTTACCAGCCCAAAAACAAAAATATTAGCCAATGCAATCACCTCCATTTTACTGTATGAGATAATGGGACGAAATAGATTAGTCTAAGATGTTTAAATTTATTAAAATTATTTAATATTTTTAGACTCAGAAATTGTTAAGTAGTTTTTTAGCACTGTGGAGTTTGTATGCTTAGAGTTGTAATAAAAACAGGAGTTCCAAAGGATTGCCGTTTAGGACATCGTAGTGATGTTGTGACCATTAAACGATTCCAGACTGATATGGAAGGAAGAGTAAAGGTTCTTGTTGCTTTTAAACCGATGGATAAGTACGACATAATTATTAGAAACTACCACGAATGTGAACTTGCCAGAGCACTATTCAATTCTGGAGCGATTGTGCTCTCAGCCCAGGTTAGAAAAGACGAAATTTTCTGGACATTAGTTTGCACTTGGGAGGAATTTAAGAACATTGTAGCATCTCTGGATAATTTGAACTTAAATTATGAACTCGTCTGGAAGTCCACGTTCTTAGAGAATAACGAAGAATTCAGTTTCAGGGAACTTGAAATACTAAAACTTGCCTTGGAGCATGGATATTTTGAAAATCCCAAAAGAGTAAAGCTCAGGGAACTTGCGAAGATACTCGACGTATCTGAGGCTACAGCATCTAATTTAGTCAGAAAGGCACTGAAAAAAGCCGTTGAGCGAGTAATCACCCATCAAATTTTTCATTGAGCACATTTTCATAGAAGAATTTTAAAGCAAGATAGACACTTCTTATTTTTGATAGGAAAACTTTATTAAGAATCGAAAATTTACAATTACAATATGAAGAAATCACTGAAATTTAAATTCGATACGTTAGATGAAATGGTGCCGTAGGATGATGAGATGAAAGCGATTGTATACACAAAATACGGACCACCGGATGTTCTTCAGCTCAAAGAGGTAGAAAAACCTACTCACAGGGACAATGAAGTACTGATCAAAGTTCATGCGACAACAGTAAACAGAACGGACTGTGGCTTTTTTCAAGGAGCTTATCGAGGTGGGTAAGTTAAAATCAGTCATAGATAGATGTTATCCGTTAGAACAAATTGCCGAGGCTTACAAGTATGTCGAAAAAGGACACAAGAAGGGAAATGTGGTAATAACTTTGGAACATAATAATAAATAAAAGGAGGAAAAAATGAATTCAAACAGAAAGACAGCTGAAATGGAAAATAAGAAGGTAATACTTTCAACATTATGGATATTTGCAATGTTTAATTATATTTATGCAGATATTCTTACTCTATTTGAGCCTGGAATGCTAGAGGAAATAATGACAGGATCCGTAGGGGGTATTCAATTTACTCAAGGATTTTTGTTGGGAGCCGCAATATTAATGGAGACTGCGATTGCCATGGTTCTCCTGTCCCGGGTATTGAAGTATAGAGCAAATCGCTGGGCAAACATCGGTGCAGGTACAATACATACTGCTGCTGTTTCCTTATCAATGTTTCTTGGAACGCCAGCTCTTCATTATATATTTTTTGGAACTATAGAAATTGCTTGTACTTTGTTCATCATCTGGTATGCATGGACATGGCCTAACCCTGAAGGTTAGTCCTAATAATAAGACATAACAAAGTATCTTTACAGTACAATTTAAATAATATTAAATAATAAAAAAAGGTAAGAAAAAATGAATTCAAACAAAAAAACTGCAAAAATTGTGGGAGTATTATTTCTAACAGCGATGGGTACGAGTCTTCTAGGTGGTGGTTTATTAGAATCTATTTTAAATGCTCCGGATTATCTTACGAATGTTTCTACAAATACAACCCAGGTGTGGATAGGTGTGCTCCTTGAGTTAATTGGTGGCATTGCAATTGTTGGTATTGCAGTTATGCTGTTTCCAATTTTTAAACAACACAATGAAAATATAGCTGTTGGGTACGTTGGTTTCAGGATCATTGAGTCCATATTCATTATTGTTGGTGCAATCATCCCGCTATCACTAATAACATTAAGTCAGGAATATTTAAAAGCAGGAGCTTCGGATGATTCCTATTTTCAAACATTAGGAACTTTATTTATAGCAGGGCGCGCACATTTGGCAGGTCTGTTGATTCCGGTCTTTTTTAGCTTAGGTGCTCTGTTGTTTTATTATTTGTTGTATCAGTCAAAACTCATTCCACGATTTATATCAGTCTGGGGTCTCATTGGAGTCGCATTGATATTAACATTAACCTTGATAGAGGCCGACATTATTACAGGAATGATTTTAGCTCTTCCAATTATCTTGAATGAAATATTTCTAGGAATTTGGCTGATAGTTAAAGGATTCAATCCATCTGTAATCACTTCCGGGTCTGCCAAAACAGATATAAACGGGATAAAATGAGCAGACCAAAGTAAATAAGGAGAAATTGAAATGAAAAATCATATCTCTGATATGTCACAACGCGAAGCTGTAACAGTTTTAAGGCTCCTGTATCCAATTTGGGCGGTAGTCGCGATCTTCAGCATAATGTATGTTCCCGCCACTCTTATTGTGCCCGGAGATGCCACAACAACAGCCAATAATATTATGGCTAATGAGTTGCTATTCCGTATGGGTATCGTTGGCAGTCTAATCACCCAGCTAATCTTTATATTTGCGGTTCTAGTTTTATACAAGTTATTCAAACCAGTTAACAAAAACCATGCTTCGCTTATGGTTATATTCGCTCTGGTCGGTGTCCCTATCGCGATGCTCAATACTCTTAACCGAGTTGCTGCTCTACTACTATTGAACGGTGCTGATTACTTGAAAGTATTCGAACCAGATCAGTTGCATACTCTGGTGTTGTTATTTCTCAATTTGAACGAACAGGGAGTTCTTATCGCCTCGATATTTTGGGGCCTTTGGCTATTCCCCCTCGGTTATTTAATTTACAAGTCGGGCTACTTTCCCAGAATTTTGGGTGCCTTGGTGGTGATAGCAGGTTTTGGCTATCTGTTAGGTTCTTTTACGCATTTTCTTTTACCCAACTACGAAGTAATATTCCCAGTATTCGAACTCATGGCATTTGGAGAAATATTATTTATTTTGTGGATTTTGTTGAAAGGTGCAAAAATACCCGAAATGAAAATCCTAAAATTTATTCATTACAGCATTTGAGCAGACCCTTCGCCCAAATTGCCTTCGGGATCTTCCAGCCGTTATACCAACAATAAGTTAACAGAACCGCTACAGCATCTAATTTAATTAGAAAAGCTATGAAAAAAGCCGTTGAACAGGTAATTGCTCATTACCTGTGCTGAAATCTTTTAAATATACAGTTTCAATAAAAGTAAAAAATTAAAGTACGGCCTTCTTAAACTCTTCGAAGCCTATCGAATCGATGAAATCTCCCAATCTCTGACCATTCTTGGCATTGTTCTTGTAGAATTCTATGATCTTTTCAACCAGCTTTTCTGCATCCTCTGGACTGACTTTTTCAGCCAGCACGTAGCCAATTCTTGGTTTTCTGCCGGCAGATCCACCGACGAATATCGTGTACCCCTCTTTCGTTCCCATCAATCCTATGTCTCTTACAGCAGGCTCCGTACACGAGTTGGAGCATCCAGCAATAGCAATCTTCAGCTTACCCGGCACCTCCATGCCGTCGAACCTCTTGAGCTTCTGTGCCATTTCAATGGTATTCTGCAGCCCCATTACACACAGGGTGTTACCGGGGCAGAACTTTATGCTTCTAACGACTCTGCCAACAGCACTTGCAAGCTTGACACCCGCTTCATTGCACATTTCCTCAACTTTCTCAGGATCAATACCAACTATGACCATTCTTTGGGATTCGCTGAACTTTATCAGACTGACTCCATACTTTTCCAGCACTTCGGCTATCTTCTTCAATTCCTGCGGTGTCGTTATTGCTACGTCCAAAACGACTGCATAAGATCCATCTCTCTGTTTTATCGCCATGTTCCAGCAATCTATCCCAGAGGCTGCAATCTATCCCAGAGGCTATATCGATTATCCCGAATATTTTCAAAATAGCAGTTTTAACGTAATTGCTAACGATATTAACTGCAAACGTCAGGGGAAAAGACCATTTATAACTGCAAGATACAGTTATTGCAACACCTTATCTCCAGCTTCATAAAAAATAGGTAAAAGGGTTAAGTGTTTGCTTGATTGTTATGAACTCTTCAGGCCCAGCTCCTTCCTTCTTTCAATTATGTGCCTCTCCATAGCTTCAGCAGCCTTTTCAGCATCCCCCTCAATCAGTAGCTTGCCTCCAGTCATATCTGCCAATCCTTTTGTGAGAATCTCTGTTACAACATCGCTTCCATCAATGTAGGGTGATGGATATGCATGCAGCAGGTATCCGCTTGCCAGTGCAAAGGCTGCATCACCTAAAGCCTGTTCCTCGAGCCACTGAGGTGCCGAAACAGCCACTGGCAAATCAGGAATATCGACTCCCAGTTTTTCAGCTAACATCTCTGCTGTGTTGGATATTCTCGCAATACCCATACACATTCCGAAGTCCCATGCTGGCGGTAAGGCAAGCTCTCCACACACGTCTTTCAATCCTTCTCCAGCTATATCCAGAGCCTCTTCGCTCATGTATCCCAGACCCTGAAGTGCATACGATGTGCAGCCCGCAGTCCACACGAGTATGTCCCTCTTGAGCAATTCTTCTGTCAATCTCTTTATGAGAACGTCGTGACCGCTTACAAGGTTCGAACAACCTACAACAGCGACGACGCCCTTAACCTTGCCTTCTGCAAGAATCTCCAGAATCTTATCCATGTTTTCAGCAACAAAGTCCTCGGTAAAGCCCACAATAGCTTTCTTAGTGCTTCCCACCTGCTCTCCTCTTTCCCTGGCCTTAAACGCTTCTATGGCTCTCTCAACTATTTCTTTGGCAACATCTCCTGCATTCTCAGGAGACATCTTCAGGAGCTCAGCTTCATCCACCAGAGCAGCATCGTCAATAGCCATCAGCTTTATTCCCAAACTCTGGGCTATGCTCGTCAATCCCGGAAACGTACAGTTAAACTCTGAAACTATCGCATCGATCAATCCACTTGCTGCAAGAGGTTCTGTGCCGAAGTTGTTTGCACACTGCAAAAATCCTGGAATCCTACCCTGTAAATCCTGCCCAACACACGTTGATCCTATAATCCTTATACCCTTTGCTCCAGCATCAACGGCCTTTTTGATGAGACTCTCGTCGCTAGCAGCTTCAATTATCTTCGCCTGTAACGGGCTCTGGTGGCCGGTGACCATTATATTCACGTACTCTGGATCTATTGCTCCAACTCCAGTTTCGACCTCGGTGATTTTTGGTGATCCGAGCATTATGTCCGTCATGTACGTGTGCATCTTCAGAGCGATATAGCCGGTTATGAGTCCAAGTCTGAGGCTGTGCATTAGCATATCCACAACATTTGCATTGAGGTTCGTTGAGGTTTTAACAAGAGCATCAAATACTTCCGATTTTGCTCCTCTCGGTATTAAGTCAAGTTTTTCATACACTTCGAGTCTCTTCTTTGGAGCCAGGGACATCACAACGCCGCTCATCAGCCAGCCTGGTGCGTAGATATCTTTGATAACAAAGTTCGCTATTGCTTCAGCATCGGCCTCAACTCCAAGCTTTTCAGCGATCTCTTCCAGCCTCTTTCTATCTCTGACTTCACTCCTCTTAAGTATGAATGCCGTATTCTCACATACGTGAATGTAACAGGCTGTTCCGGCAGCAATTCTCCGCAGTAGATTCTTGGCAACCATCTGGTGTGCATTCATTCCGCATACGCCGTATGGTGTCTTTTCTGTTATCCTGCACGGACCATTTGTGCATAAATTGCAGCATATTCCGTCTCTTCCGTAGCTGCACTTGGTTTTTGGGTTGTATCTCGTGTGGGCAGTCTCCAGCCCCTTTTGTCTGGCCATCTCTACAAGAGTTCTGACATCTTCATTCGCTATCTCTACCATCTTACCACCGGCACCAAATTAACAATCGGTTTAATAAATATTTTACGGTTTGATGATTTTTAAACCAATATGACGAAAAACAAGAGGGAATCAATAAATAAGTTTTAAACATAGTAATATAAAAAATAGAAAATTTTATCCTGGAAAAAAACAGAAATGTTATTTCGTTTTCACCGCTTCAGCAATCTTGACACCGAGATCGAAAGCCTTCTTTAACTCCTCTTCACTTGGTCTGAATTTTACCTCTAAACCCTCATCGATTATCTCAAAGCCCATCTGTTCAAGCATTTTGTTGATTTCTCTGACTGCTCCACCACCCCAGCCACACGAACCGAAGGCAACTCCCAGCTTTTTCTTTGGCTTTAAGCCTTTAAGATAATGCAGAAATCCTGCTACCGGAGGGAACATGTTATTGTGCATTGTTGGCGAGCCAACTGCAATTACTTTCGCATCGAGAATTTCAGCAACAATTTCACTCCAGGGATCATTTCTCGTATGGAAAAGCCTAACCTCAACACCCTTTGATGCAACACCCTCTGCAATGGCTTTCGCAAGAAGAGTTGTGCTGTGATACATGGTATCGTAAACAATGCAGACTTTCTCTTCGGCCTCAAAGTTTGCCCATTTCCTGTATGCTTCTATGATCTTAGCTGGGTTCTTCCATATTACTCCGTGACTGGGAGCAATCATATCCACTTCAAGGCTGCTCAACTCATTGAGCTTCTTGTTTACTAGGTTTCCTAAAGGCATGAGAATGTTCGCATAGTAGACTTTAGCCCAGTAAAGCGCCTCTTCAACTCCAAGCTCTTCATCAAAACGCTCAGCGCTCGCTATATGCTGCCCAAAGGCATCGTTTGGTAGTAGAAGCTTGTCTTCCTTTACATACGTGAACATGCTGTCTGGCCAGTGAAGCATTGGAGCCTCTATGAACATAAGCGTCTTCTTTCCAAGCTTGATCTCATCCCCTGTCTTAACAGTCTGGAATTCCCAGTCAGCACAGTCGTAATACTTGCAGAGACCTCTTTTTCCCTTCTCGGTTGCTATAACCTTTGCATCCTTTGCAATTTTCTTTATATAGGGTAAACTGCCTGAATGATCTATTTCAACGTGATTTGAAATTATGTATTCTATCTCCCTTGGATCAACAATTTCCTCTATTCTCCTCAGCATTTCGCCAAAGAACTTGTGCTTGACTGTGTCAACAAGGGCTACTTTATCATCCACAATAAGGTATGCATTGTAGGTAGCACCTCTCGGGATCTCAAAGTTGTGGAAATCCCTCTCCTCCCAATCTATAGCTCCAACCCAGTATACATTCTCCTTTATTTCTAAAGGCAATTTATCACCTCTCGATTGTTAATTAACTTAAACTAAAAAGAAAAAAAGCAAAAAAACCTAAACCGTTCAGTATTCTTCGCATTTCAGCTGGAAGTAGTTCTTCGGATGTCTGCATAACGGGCATTTTTCAGGTGGCTCAGTGCCGTAGTGAACGTAGCCACACTTTCTGCACACCCAGTAAACTTCCTTATCCTTCTTGAACAGCGTGCCAGCCTCAAGTTCTTTCAGCAGCTTCTTAAAGCGCTCCTCGTGATGCTCCTCAGCTTTAGCAATTGCTCTCAAACGTGCAGCTATTTCCGGGAACCCTTCTTTTTCTGCTACTTCTGCAAACTCAGGATACATCTTTGTGTGCTCATAATTTTCTCCACCAATCGCCGCCTTCAGGTTTTCTGCCGTAGTTCCAAAGGCAATCGGTGCTTCAGCTTCAACCGTTACAGCATCAATCTTCTCGCCAGTCTTCTCGGCTATGCTGAGAATCATCTGGTAGAGGGCCTTGGCGTGCTCTCTCTCATTTTCTGCTGTTATTTCAAAAATCTCCGAGATCTGCTCGTATCCTTCTTTCTTCGCAACTTTCGCATAGAAGGTGTACCTGTTCCTCGCCTGGCTCTCACCAATAAAGGCTTTTACAAGATTCTTTATCGTCTCCATATCTATCACCCCGATTTCCACAAACCGTGAACGTTACAGTAAGCTCTTGCAACCACATTATCTGCCTTAATCTCAAATTCAGCTACCGGCTCCTCTCCGGGCTTCAAAAACTGTCTGTAAACTTTACCATCTGCAATTATCTCCACCCACTCTATGTAGTGTTCGCTTTCCATCGGGTGGGGAACACTGCCAACCTTAACCTTTACAGTGTCTGCTTTCTCCACAACAGGCACGTGCTTTTCGTGCCCGACATCTTCCGTTTTTTCTTCAAGCAACACCATAGGCTTGCCGCAGCAAACAAGTTTTCCTTTTCCAGCATGCAAAACCTCAACTATATTTCCACAAACCATACATTTATATATCTGCTTTAATTCCGTCATATTATTTACCTCGCATATAGGAAAATTATTCTTGCAGGTCTTTATAACAGAACCACCAGTCAAAACATTCATACCTCTTCAGCCTTTCTTTAGCTTCATCCTCGCTTGTAGCTGGTGGAATTATGACTTTATCCCCAATCAGCTCATTATCAGGCCAGTTAGCAGGTAATGCGACACCCTTCTCGCTGCTTACCTGTAAGGCTGTCAGTAATCTGAGTATTTCATCCATGTTCCTGCCAACTGAGAGAGGATAGTAGAGGATAGCTCTAATTATCCCGTTGGGATCGATTATAAATACTGCCCTAACAGTCTGCGACTCTGCAGCTTCTGGATGTAGCATTCCAAATAGTGTTGCAATCTTGCCGGTGTTATCGGCTATAACTGGAAATGGTATTTCTACACCCAGTTTTTCCTTTATCCACTCAATCCATTTTATATGGGAAAACACCTGGTCGATGGACAGACCAATTAGTTCTGCATTTCGCTCCTTAAACATCTCGTATCGTCTGGCAAAGGCAATAAATTCAGTCGTACAAACAGGCGTAAAATCTGCGGGGTGGCTGAACAGAACAACCCACTTTCCTTCATAGTCTTTTGGGAAATTTATTACGCCTTTTGTTGTTTGTGCTTTGAACTCCGGAACTTTGTCCCCAATCAAGGGAATACCTTCTTTACAACACACTTTATGACACCATATTTAACTACAACCTGAAAATATATAAATATATTGGACTTACTTTTCAAAAATATATAAATCTATAGTTGAAATTCTAAATAAGTTTTTTATAGGAGGTGTTGTATATTCATGTTAAAACTTAAAATCGTGAATGTGTCTACAATTGTCGTTTGTTAGATTTACTCACATTTCCTATCGGATGGTCGCTCACTAAACTCTTCTCGGTAGGATATACACTATGAAAGAAGGCTGGATATAGCTGGATATTTCGTATGCTGGGGAGATATACATATACATTTTCCAACTTTTCCAACAATGACTATTACGTAATTTACTTCTTTATGATATCCACAAGTTTAACCCACTTCCTCGTCATAACAACGGTTTTAGAGGTTTTATTCACTATTTTCTCGGGAAATACACCCATCAAAAAGTTCTTTAAGAAAGGTTCGTTGGTAGCTCCAATCAGGACGAGATCGTGGTTTTCTGCCTCCTTTGCAATTGCATCTACTGCATTTGGTGAAACTACAAACTTTTTGGAGATTTTTATACCTTCAAGCGGTTTTGCTGTTTCCTCAAATATTTTTTCAGCTCTTCTCCTCTCCTCTTCACTCCTCCCAACATGCATTAATGTTATATCGGCCCTTTCATGTCTTGAAATATCTCTTGCAATTTCAGCGGCTAGGATGGCGTGTGGCCCACCAGCGGTAGGAATCAAGATCCTTTTAATTTCTTTCCAGCTTTTACTTGGTTCAAATCTGATTACAGCTACGTCGCATTTTGCTCTAAGCAAAACTGGGTCGATTGTACTTCCCAGGACAAAATCTTTTCTGAAAGTTCTGCCTCTCCAGCCGAGAATTATTAGATTGGGTTTTACATCCTCCGCAGCATTCATAATAGCCTCTGAAGCTCTGTGGCCAACTTTTATGATACCTCCTGCTGGAACATCGATAAAATTCATTATCTCTTTTAAAAAGCTCTTTGATGTTTCAACATATTTGTTTGCTGCCGATAGAGGTGTCTGGGCCGGAAGAGTTACGACATTGAGTAGTATTACTTCTCCATTTCTCTCTTTTGCGATTATGCTTGAAAATTTTGCAAGCTTTGAGGCTATAGCGGGATTGGCCACAGGGACAAGAACTCTAAAGCCCACATCTTCTTTGAGGGGTTTCTCCTCATATACTATTTTGATCAGTTCCTTCAGTCTATGGGCTCTTTTCTTTTCAGAATAAGCGAAGTAAATGAGTATACCGGAAGTTATCCAGAAGAAAGTGGCTGCAAACACAATACTACCGTGTTTCAGCTCAGTAATGAGGTAATATCCGATAATAATCTGTGAAAGAATTGCTAAAATGGGCAAATACGGTACAAAGGGCATCTTGAATGCCCTCTTCAAATCAGGTCTACGGTATCTCAGCACGATTAATACAAAATTTACCTGAATGAAAAGAATAAGAAACATCAGATCTGCTGCGGAGGCAACGGCTTCAATTGGAGCTAGAGCCATGGCGGATATGATTAGATAACTGAAGAAAATAGAGTAGTAAGGAGTTCTCCTTTTTTCATGTATTCTGGAAAGTGTAGTTGGGAGAAGACTGTCTCTCCCCATTGCGAATGCGACACGGGAGGAAGAATATATTGTTGCATTCATTGCACTTATTGTTGAAATTAGACCTCCCACAATTATCAAAATCGAGCCAAATGGCATTATCTGGTTTGCGACTCTTATCAGGCCATATTCAGCGAGTTCACCCAGATACATCCAGCTGGGTATATCGGATTCGACAGAACCAATTAGTGAGAACGCCACGAGAATGTAAATAGCGACGACAATCCAGAGAGACAATATTATCGCCTTTGGTATATTTTTCTCCGGATTTTTCACTTCTTCCCCACTCTGCACTATTATTTCATAGCCTTCAAAGGCGATGTATGTGAGACCCATGGCTGCAAGAATTCCAGATAATCCATGTGGCATAAATGATGGCGTTACAAATGCCGAAATCCAATCAGGTTTTGATATGGTTCTGTATATGCCGAAAAATATGAACAGGACGAGGATTGAAACTTTAAAGAGCGTTATGTATCCTCCGACTTTTCCGCTCTCTTTTACCCCACGGTAGTTGATATACGTGAGAATTGATACAGCAAAAATAGCTAGACTCTTGGAGATAATGGATTGTGGAAGATATGAAAAGCCAAGAAAATTTACTATGAATTCGGAAAAGAAAGCGCCAAAGGTTACGGCATAAAGAGCGCAGGCAATGCTGTGTGCAGCCCAGCTCACCCATCCTGCAAGAAATCCGGAGAAATCACCCAAGGCCTCCTTTACCCATAAATAACCGCCACCTGCCTCTGGTAAGGATGATCCAAGTTCTGCATAAGCGAGTCCTGTAAGAGTAGCCACAATACCGTTAAGCAGGAACGTTAGAATTAACGCTGGGCCGGCAATACCGGCTGCTATACCAGTCAACGCAAAAATACCTGCTCCAATCATTCCTGCAATGCCTATGGCAGTTATATCAAAAAGAGTGAGCTCCCTACTAAGACTTACCTCAATAGGGTCTTTTGCCATTTATGGAGCTATTTATGTAATGCTTAAAACTTTTGTTATTATCCGGGATTTTGTGTCATTAAGTCTTAGGAGAAGTTTGTATAGAGTATTCATTGTTACTGGCGCATCTATGATGCTTATAAAGTTGAATACAAATTGGGTGACTGACTTGTGGTTTGCAGTAATTCCGAACATTTTGATTTATGGGCTAAGGATTCGCAGAGGTTGGTTGAATAACCATATGCAATTTAATTCTGATTTGGCTTCACATCGATATCTCTCCAATATCATGAAATCTCATGTTTTCGGCATTGCTGGGAAGATAACAAAAGATAAAAGTAGCATCCTGATCGGTGAATTTTTAATAACGTAATTCATCCAGCATTGAGACCTCAGGAGGTGTTGATATTGATTGTAAACAGCACAGAAATTCTCAAGATGAAAAGAAAAGCTGCACTCGATCAATATATCGAGAAAGTAAAAGAAATTGTAGAAAAAGTAAAACAGGAAGGAGATAAAGCTCTGATCGAGCTAACCGAAAGATTTGATGGTGTCAAGCTGAAATACATCAGAGTTCCCGAAGAGGAAATTGATGCCGCTTACGAAGTAGTTGATGACGAAATCATCGATGCACTTGAAGTTGCGAAAGAGAACATTTCTAAGTTCCACTCAGTAACTTCCGTTGAAAGAGATATGAGACTTGATTTTGGTGATGCGGTTCTTGGAAAGAAGTATGTACCGCTGGATTCTGCTGGAATATATATCCCGGGTGGAAGAGCAAGTTACCCATCAACAGCCCTGATGGCTGGAATACCTGCTTCAATAGCTGGTGTTAGGAGAATAGCAGCATGCACCCCGCCAGATGAAAAAGGCGGAGTTAAACCGCTTACGCTTGTAGCATGTGATATTGCCGGAATTAACGAAATCTACGCTATAGGCGGTGCTCAGGCCATTGCTGCTCTTGCATACGGCACAGAAACGGTAAAGAAGGTTGAAAAGATAGTTGGACCTGGAAACATATATGTTACCGCTGCAAAAATGCTCGTTCAGAAGGATGTACCAATTGACATGCCCGCCGGCCCCTCTGAAATTCTGATCATTGCCGATGAAACTGTAAATGCAAGATTCATCGCTCTTGATGCCGTAGCACAGCTTGAGCACGATCCCATGGCCATTGCAGTGGTTCTGACAACCTCAAAGAAGCTGGCTGAGGAAATTGAGAAGGAAGCAAAGGATATAGCAGAAGACAAGCTGAGTCTGGACAATCTCAAAATAGCTATTGTAGAGAGCATTGACGAAGCCATTGAAATTTCGAATGAATTTGCTCCGGAACACCTTACCATGGTTTTTGATGATGCAGAGAAATACATTGAAAAGATAAAGCATGCAGGCAGCGTATTCATTGGAGAGTACAGCCCCGTTGCTGCTGGTGACTATGCATCGGGAACAAACCACATCCTCCCTACTTCAGGCTATGCAAAGATGTATTCCGGCGTGAGCGTTGAAACATTTTTAAAGCACATCACATATCAGATGCTCACAAAAGACGGCCTGAAAAGAATTGGAGAAAGTATAATCAGGCTAGCAAATGCGGAAGGGTTACAATTCCATGCTAAATCTGTAGAGGAGAGATTGAGATGAGGAAGTACAGTAGTGATGTCGGTGAAGAGGACGTAGGAAAAGAGGTTACGCTTTACGGATGGGTTCATGAAGTAAGAGATCTCGGTGGACTTGTCTTCATTATTTTGAGAGATAGGGAAGGCTTTATTCAGATTACACTGCCGAAAAAGAAGGTTGATCCAGAAATTTTCAAGAGAGCCAAGAAAGTGCACAGAGAGAGCGTTATAAAGGTGGTAGGTGTTGTCAAGAAGGAACCAAAGGCTCCAACAGGCTACGAGGTAATTCCAACGTCACTCGAAGTTTTAAATGAGGCAGATGCACCTCTCCCGCTCGATGTTGCTGAGAAAGTTCCTGCAGAGCTTGACACCCGTCTTGACCACCGCTATCTCGACCTAAGGAAGCCAAGGATACAGGCGATATTCAGAATAAGACATCAGATGCTGCAGAGTGTTCGCAGATTCCTCAGCGAGGAGGGTTTCATAGAGGTAAACACACCAAAAATCGTTTCGACTGCTACGGAAGGTGGAACAGAGCTTTTCCCCATAAGCTACTTTGAGAAGGAAGCCTTCCTCAACCAGAGCCCCCAGCTTTACAAGCAAGTTTTAATGGCTGCCGGACTTGAGAAGGTCTTCGAGATCGGTCCGATTTTCAGAGCCGAGGAGCACAACACCGTCAGACACCTCAACGAGGCAATATCAATAGACATTGAGGCAAGCTTTATGGATCACGAAGGAGTCATGGACGTTCTTGAAAGGCTGATTGCAAGGATCTACGAGGATGTCTACGAGAACTGCCAGAAATACCTCTCATGGCTCGATGTCAAGATTGAAGTTCCAGAAACACCATTTGAAAGAATAACGTACGATGAAGCTCTGGAGATTGCTAAAGAAGGTGGAGAAGACATACCGTGGGGCGAGGATTTAACGACTGCAGCACTCAAAATCATTGGCGAGAGTATTGGGGGG
Organism: uncultured archaeon; assembly: GCA_964652135.1. Classification (GTDB taxonomy): domain Archaea; phylum Halobacteriota; class Archaeoglobi; order Archaeoglobales; family Archaeoglobaceae; genus CAZZAF01. Next base: position 30,660 of record CAZZAF010000001.1, on the reverse strand, counting down.
CATTACTTTATCGTGGACTGGCCCACAGAAACAAAACCATTCTACGCAATGCCATACGAAGATAAGCCTGAGATAAGCAAAACCTTCGACCTCATGCATGGCTGGCTTGAACTCTCCAGTGGTGCACAGAGAGTTCACCAGTACGACCTCCTTGTGAAAAGAATATCCGAGTGTGGTCTTAACCCTGAAAGCTTTGGTTTTTACCTTGAAGCTTTCCGCTACGGAATGCCGCCACATGCAGGATGGGGACTTGGTGCAGAAAGACTGCTGATGTCTATGCTAGGACTCAAGAACATAAGAGAAGCAATTATGTTTCCGAGAGACAGGCAGAGACTCGTCCCATGATCTTTTTTATTTATCTCCTTATTTGTAGAGTGCAGATATATTTTCGGAGTTTGTCAGCCGGAGTTTATCTCTAAACACTCAGCACAAACTCAGACAGTACAGCCGTGGCAGTAACCATAATTAGAGTTTCGAGCAGTAGTATTGCAAAAGTCACCATCTCAAAGGGGTAACTCGGATTTGCAAGCGTCAGTACTGTTGGTATTATTGGAGCAGTGAGCACGAATATCAGCATTGGAATCAGAAACGCTCGACCTTCAGAATACATTACAAGTGCTGAAGCGAATGCTGCAATTGCCGAGATATGCAGCGACGATACAACGAATGTAATCAGCACCCTGTCGGAAATCAGATACCATTGACTGGAAAATACGGCCAGGAGTATAATTTCTATGAATCCCTGCCCGAGAATTAATAGGAATGTGAAAAGGGTTTTTGAAAGGAAGATTACCGAGGGTGATATTGGTATTAACCTCAGACCAGGCAATGTTTTCTTATCAGCTTCTCTTACAAATGCCGTTGTTGACGTGAATATTGCTATGAAGAGTATGGTAATCCAGAATGCGGGTATTACCAGTTTTGGAGTTAAACTCTCAAATGCTGCCTGGGCGATTACCAGTGCTGCAGCAGAAATGAACCCCATTGAAGCCAGTATCTCAAATCCACGCCTGCTCTCAACCATCAGATCTTTTACCAGCATCCAGTAAACCTGGGAAAATTTACTCAAGCATTGACCCTCCCGTCAACGAGCTCGACAACTCTGGCATCAATATTCTTCAATGATGAGACGAGATCGTGCCTGTTCGGGATTGTAAACAGCACTGTTCTGTCCCTTGAGAGATTGACTATTATTTCTGACACTATCTTTTCAGCTTCCTCATCTAGTCCCGATAAGGGTTCGTCCAGCAATATTATTTCAGGATCGTTTATCAAGGCCCTGACAAGATTGACACGTTTCCGCCATCCGTAAGATAGATGCCCCACCTTGGTGCCTGAATACCTGTCAAGTCCAAGCTTTTCAAATACTTCACTTGCTATGCCCCCAAGATCTTTTTGTCCATAAATTCTGGCGTAGTACTTCAGGTTCTCCTCGACTGTAAGCTCCTCATACAGTATGTTTTCATGAAGCAGAACGCCGATCTTCCACTTGTAATTCCCATTTCCTCTGTGAACGTCTTCACCCAGTATCTCGACCTTCCCTTTTGTGGGCTTCACCAGTCCAGATATTATTTTCAACAGGGTAGTTTTCCCAGAACCATTTTTACCTACTAATGCTATTACCGAGTTTTCTTTAACTGAGAAGGTTATTCTCTTCAGCACCCAGTTCCCCTTAAACTTTTTCCATACGTTGTCTATTCTCAAAATCGCGTTCAAGGGAACACCAACCGTTACTGCTCTTCCTTATAAGCAGCCATTTCCTGCTTGGATGGACACTTGGACTGCACCATGCTTGCCTCTATAACGTTCCTGTCTGGATAGTATATGCCCTTCACAGTAGCTTGTCCGTAGCCGGAAACATTATCCAGCCGCACCCAGGCAGGGTATACAACCTTGACATAATTCTTACCGTCATTAATTGTGAATTCAAGACGACCATCAACAAAACGAACGCTACCTTTGGTAACATTTCCTATAACAGATACCTTCACAGGCTTATCATATTTTTTCAGATCTGAAACTTCCAGGTAGGACGAGGAATACAGGCTAATATATCCTATAGCTGCGAATGCCAGCATCAGGGGTATCACAGCCAAGACCAAATTATTCCTCTTCACCGCCAACCACAACCCCCTTCTTTGCTATGGATATGGATATGGCCAGCAGTATGATATATATCACTACTGCCAGATAGACGCCCCAGTACAATCACTCCACCTCCAGCTTTTCTCTAACTCTTTTGTTATAAATGGCAAGTATCACCAGAAAAACGGCAAATGATAGTATGACTCGGATTCCCAGAAGCATGTGAGCCTCAGAACTTAGGGGCTGGCTTGGTAATTGTTCGTGAAGACTCTTAAAGGTTACAGCCGAAAGGTAACTTATTGGCAGGGTTGCGTATGCAGCGATCCCATATGCAGATGAAAGCGTTCGAGCCCTTTCAATGTCTGAAATGGATGCTCTCAGCGCGATATAGCCGATGTAAGACAGGAGAACGATGAGGGTTGTTGTCTGTCTGGGATCCCAGCTCCAAGGTAAGCCCCATACCTCATTTGCCCAGATCATGCCGGTTGTAATACTTCCGATTCCATATATCACTCCAAGAACTGCCGAGGTATAGGCAAGAACATCGTAGTGGACTCTCTCTCTTAGGAGGTATAGTAGACTTCCGATGAGGGTTATCGTAAACGCCACATACATGTTCCATGATGCAGGAACGTGAATGAATATTATTCTATAAGAGGTGGGATCGCCTCCACCGGGTAAAAACTCGGGATGAGGACCATAAAATGCACAGTAGAACATGGTGGCAATGTCTACTACCAACAAAACGATTAGGAGTTTTAATAATCTGCTGAAGTTCATATCTCTGACCCCTCCATCTGAACCATATTGTCTGTAATCTATTTTTTCCCGAACATTATCGGGATTTACCCACTTAATCAAATTCAAATTAAAAATTTATGGATTTGGTAGCATTGTTACCATCATTCTCGAATTTTAATTGATTTTTTCCACGTCTCTGTTCCTCAAAATAACGCTGAGGATTCCTCCTACTATCATTAGAGCCGAAGATATCCATACAAGCCTTATCAGAGGTGATTTCTTGTACAATAAGACAACTCCTTGCTGGAGGTAAGCATTTTCAGGACTCCATAAATGAGCAGAATCTATCAGGATATTGTAATCCACATCCATGCGCATTGCCATGAACATTATTAGATGCATATACATATCTTTGTTTTGAGGATCTTTTTGGGCTTCCTCACAGAGCAATTTTGAGTGGAATAACAGAAGATCCATTGCATATACTGTAGGTATGACGAAGTAGTACTCGTCCAGTCCTGCCCCCACAACCAGAGGCTCCGGGATTATACCTCCCATCCCTCCTAGGTTTGCTCCAAGATTGAATCTTACCTTCATATGTACATCTTCTGTCTCCGATCCTCTGTATACTCTGAATTTCAGAACTGCTATGCTCTCTTCTGGGACTTCAAGATTAGCATATTCTTTGCCCAAAGGTGGTGTTATCTTCCCTACTGGCCCAATAAATTCGACTCCAACATACTCCAGCTCAAAATCCCCTAAATCGACCTTTTCTCCAGTAGCTAATGCAATTGGTTTGAATAGTGCCTGGTTTGAAGTGTATGGACCGCTGATGAGGATACCTATTATTAGCAAAGGTACTGAAATGTGGAGAATTCTCAACCCCATATATGCAAATCTGCTTCTGCGTATCTCAGTTATAAACCCCACTCCTACTCCAAAAAGGCTTGCCAGTGCAACAGGTAATGTGAGGGAGATTGCCGCATTGGTAGCTGTTGGCGATTTTTCGCACCATGTCAGCATTCCTGCCGTTGTTGCCAGTACCATTATTATCGATATTGCTAAAACAGGAATGAATTTCGTAAAGTATTCCTTAACATTCCCAATATAGTTCGTACATCCGGGCAGCGCTAACAGGAACGCTATTACAAAAGGGAGACTGAAATAGTTGTAGTAATCCGTGCCAATATCCAGCCCCTTGCCAGTTATCAGATAATGCAGGCTCTGTGCAATCAGACCTGTAAATGAGACTAGAAATATACCCAGCAGTGAGAACATTGCGATACTCATAAACAGCGTATATGGACTTTTCTTTACCTCATCCAGTTTCAAAGCATATAAACCTCTTAATGCATTTACAAGAAACGGCAGCCCGATTAAAAGAATGACCAAACCTCCCTGAGATATTCCGGAAAACCCATGGAGTGGTGAATATGCTCCACCTCTCGTGATAAAAGCTGCATAGGCTATGGCAAATCCAGTTAGTGCAAGAACTCCTCGTCTCAAATTCTTGCTGAAAACTGTTGAATGGAAGTATGCAGCCAAAGTTAGCCACGGAAGGAGCAATCCTGTTTCAACTGGATCCCATATCCAGTATCCTCCCCACCCAAGAGTTACATATGCCCATACTCCTCCAAGAATATTGGCCAAAGTTATTACGAGCCATGCAATGCCGATATTTATTTTTATGAATCTGTCCATCACACCTGCAAGAGCGCTGGCAGCAACGAGCAAACCTAACGCATATCCGAGAAGTGTTGCAGGTGGGTGAAAATACATCCATACGCTTTTTAGAAGTGGGTTCAGTCCTATGCCGTTTTTCGGTGACGTGTCCAAGGAGGCAAATGCATCATTCAACAATGCAACTGCGAAAAGTGCTATGAGCAGTACATCGTACCACACGAACAAACTGGCATACCCACTTCTGTTTTCTTTGTAAAGTCTGTGTAAGAAAGCAAAAACTGAAAAGAAGAACATCCACCACACTATTGAACTCCCACTACCACTCCAGGAAGCTAAGAGCTTAAATGCCGTGCTCAGAGTTTTTGATGAATGGAGGAATGCTTCTTTAAGAGAGAAGTCATCAAAAATGAATGAAGCAACGTACAGTACAAACCCTAAAAAGACTAAACAATAACCAAGCAGATACCACTTTTTGAGGGATTTTCTCTTAACGAGATACGCATCATACAATAGGATTGCTACTGCTATTGCGAATGGCAGAACTGTATAGTGCACAATATCACCACGCGCAGCGAAGTGGCAAATTGTATTTTAAGCTTTTGCTGCCAATGATAGAATTATAGAATAGAGTTGTTTGTTTATTATTTATCACAGGAAAGAAACCCTCAACAATTCTTCGCGAGTTTGCTGAATATATAACATCCCACAAAACTTTATGTGAATGAAAGAAAGCAAAAGATGTGGAGGTGTCATAATGACTGGAGAATATGATGTAATTATAGTAGGCGCAGGTCCAGCTGGACTCACAGCAGCAATTTATGCGGCAAGATACGGATTAAAAACAGCTTTCTTTGAAACGGTCAAGCCCTCACAGCTTGCCACTGTTCCGTATATAGAGAATTATCCTGGCTTTGAAGGTAGTGGATTTGAGCTGCTTGACAAAATGAAGAATCAGGCCATAAAGTTTGGAGCAAAACACAAATTCGAAAACGTTGAAAAGCTCGAAAAGGGCAATGATGGATTCGTTGTACAAGGGGAATCTGGATCCTACAAAGCAAAGGCGCTAATAATTGCAACAGGTGGAACACACAGAGAACTGGGTGTGCCTGGAGAGAAAGAGTTTCTTGGCAGGGGCGTAAGCTACTGTGCAACCTGTGATGGGAATTTCTTCAGAGGTAAGAAGGTTCTCGTTATAGGTGGAGGAAATACTGCAGTGACCGATGCTATTTACCTGAAGGAAATAGGGTGTGATGTAACACTTGTCCACAGAAGAGATGAGTTAAGGGCTGACAAAGTCCTTCAGGAGGAACTCTTCAAGAGAGAGATACCGGTTATATGGAACTCGGTTGTTGTAAGAATAGAAGGAGATCAAAAGGTTGAAAGGGTTGTGCTGCTTAATAGGATTAAAAACGAAGAGTTCGTCGTTGATGCGGATGGTGTGTTCATAGCTGTGGGTATCAAGCCTGAAACCGACATTGTTGCCAGCCTGGGAGTTGAGAGAGACCAAGCAGGATATATCAAGGTCGACAGAAGAATGGCAACGAATGTTCCGGGGGTTTTCGCTGCTGGAGATTGCTGTGACACCCCGCTGAAACAGGTTGTAACTGCCTGTGGAGATGGGGCTATTGCCGCAAACTCGGCATTCGAATACGTCAGAATGAAGAGTTAGGCAGAGATTTTCTCGTACAGGTCGTAAAGCTTGTCCGCAAGCTCAATTAGATAATCGCTATCTTTCACTTTTTTAACCCATTTTTCGGGAATGACTTCAATTCCAACTTCTGCCCCCTTCATTCCGCCAGCCATTGCAGCAATTGAGTCTGTATCTCCTCCAGCGTTTACGGCTTTGAGGACACACTCCTCATAACGCTTTGAAGAAAAGAAACAGTAAAAAGCCATTGGTACGGCATCCCAGGCAGACATAGACGTTCCGAGTTCATCAGCAGCCACATCCACCTCCAAACTGGAAATATCAAATGAGTACTGGATTTTGTCGGCCAATAACTCATCATAATCGCTCGTCCTTTCAACAACCTCCTCAATGAGCTTTTCATGTCCCATACCAGAACATACGCATGCAGTTGCTACTGCTACAGCAACAGCTCCAGCCACCGCAGCATCGCTTCTGTGGGTAACAATGGAAGATATTACCGCATACCTCTCTACAAGCTCTAGACTGAAATGATACACCAGGCCAATAGGCAAAACCCTCATCGCAGCACCACATGTATCCGCATACACTCCTGATCTGCTCCACGGAATGCCAGCTGCGAGATTTTGTATGGCTTTCCTCGTTGTTGGACCAATCCTAACCCCCAGTTCGACCCAGGCTTTAAGCTTCTCTGCAAAATTTTCTGGATTTAGATACGTTTTTTCAAGTATTGATTCAGCAAGAAGGATCGTCTGCTCAGTATCATCCGTCCATTCTCCTGCATTCAGATCTCCAAACGGAGATGGCAGAAAGTCCGTAACTCTACCAAATCTCTGCCTTATCTCGTCCGGAGACAATCCTTCAACAGGCATTCCCAAAGCATCGCCTATCGATAGACTAAGGATAGCTCCTCTGAATCTATGTCTAAGATTCATTATTAGAACCAGCATCTTGAGGACAAATTAAAGATTGCGTTTATTTACTGTGATATTTAAGAAATTTATGTCTAACTTATTTTTCCAATCATATGTTTTTTGCATTCATATGTATTTTCTGCTACTTAAAACCTGATGATTATATTTACTAATCCTGGAAAATAGGCATGCTGGTAAATTTTAGAAGGGTTAAAACGGAAGATAAAGAGATTTTAGGCACTGGTGTAATTCTGATTAATTTCTTAACATTCTTCTTCGGGTAAAAATTTATATACTCTTTACGACAAACCTCGAAATTTGGGGGTGATAAAAAATGATTGGAAAAGTGCTGTTTCCGGTTGATTTTTCATTGGTCTCTGAATATGCTTTTGGAAATTGTATACCGAGATTCTTTAGCACTGGTGCAGCCAATGAGCTTATACTCGTACACGTAGTGGATATGGTTCCAACTACTGAGGAAGCGGTAGATGTCGTAGATAAAATAATGAAAGAAAGTAAAGAAAAGCTTGATGAAATTGCTGAAGGGCTCAGAGAGATCGGAATTAATACAAAAACAGTAGTCAGACTAGGTACTCCCGCGCTTGAAATTGCAAAGGTTGCGGAGGAAGAGGACGTTGACATTATTTTCCTGCCATCAAAGGGTGAGAACGTTTTAAGAGAGATGTTGATTGGTACTACAGCGTCAGATATTGCCAGAGCAGCTAAGAAACCTGTGCTGCTTGTTAAGTACGAGTGGGATAGGGGGAGAAAATCCATAAAATGCTTCTGGGATGCGAGGAGAGTATTTGAGAAGCCGCTAATAGCGCTCGACTTTTCACCGTGTACGGATAAGGTAGTCGAAGCCGTCAAGAAATTTGAGGATGTGGTTAAAGAAGGTATTCTCTTCCACGTTGTAGACTATGGAAAGGTTGAAGAAACCGAGGAAAATGTGAGAAAGGCAATGAACGAACTTGAAAAATACGAAAAGCTCTTCAAGTTCCCAGTTGAAAAGGAAGTTCATAGCGGTATTGCGCCAAGAGAGATTCTCAACACAGCTCCTGTTAAGAGAGCCACACTGATTGTTGTGGGTAAGAAGGGTAAGAGCAAACTGAAGGAACTGCTTTTGGGAAGCACAGCCGATACAGTGGCAAGAAACTCAATTTTACCTGTGCTTATTGTTCCCTGTGAATAACTTTCTTTTAATTTTAAGTATTTAAAAATAATAATTAAATAGAACCAAGAATTTCTATAGCGTAATCGATCTCCTCCTTGTTAATAATCAATGGAGGAACGAAGCGGAGTGAATTTTCAGATGTGTTATTTATCACCAATCCTTTCTGCAAAGCCTTTGAAACAATTTCTGGGGCATTCTCTACATTGATACCTATCATTAATCCAAGTCCGCGAACGGATGAAACATTGTCCAGTCCCTCGAGCCTCTTTCTGAAATATTCGCCCATTTTCTTTGAATTTTCCACAAGCTTTTCGCTTTCAATTACCTCTATTGTTGCAAGCGATGCAGTGCATGCAAGTGGATTCCCGCCGAAGGTTGATGCATGCTCGCTGCTTTCGAGTTTTGAGGCAACCTCTTCAGTTACACCTATTCCTCCTATTGGAAAACCTGAACCCATTGCCTTTGCCATTGCCATTATATCTGGTTTAACTCCGAAGTGATCTTTCCCGAACCACTCGCCAGTCCTTCCGAATCCAGTCTGAACCTCATCGAATATAATGAGAAAGCCGTATTCATCCCTTAATCTAAACAATTCTTTTATGAACTCCTTATCAGCCGGATAAACACCCGCTTCACCCTGAACCGGCTCCAGAATTACTGCTGCTGTGTTTTCATCAACTTTCTTCTCCAAATCGTGGATGTTGTTGAATTCTGCAAATTCCACCGGCTGTATCAAAGGTTCAAACGGTTTTCTGAACTTCTCCTTGTATGTTACAGATAATGCACCCATGGTTCTTCCGTGGAATGAGCCGGTAAAAGCTATGAACTTCTTCCTGCTAGTTGCCTTTCTTGCAACCTTCAGCGCAGCTTCGACAGCCTCAGCTCCGCTGTTGCAGAAGAAGAATCTATCTAAACCGGATATCTCACTGAGTTTTTCAGCGAGCTGTATCTGGGGGATTGTGTAGTAGAGATTGGAGACGTGAACAAGCTTCTGGAGCTGCTCAGAGACTTTGCGTATAAATTGAGGGTGACTGTGCCCGATGGAGATTGCAGCAATACCAGCCACAAGATCAAGATATTTTTTGCCATTCTCATCATAGAGCCAGCATCCTTCTCCCTTTACGAATACTACATTTTGACGGCGGTAAAACTGAATGAGGGCTTTTGACTCCCTTTCAATCCAATTCATTGCATCACCTTCCTGTACGATAGTCAAGCAGGTTATTTAAGTGTCTCGATTATTACCCGATTCTTTGCCTGAATCTGTCCTTAAGGTCATTTGGGCAGCTTAAGCCTTTAGGAATCATAGGCAGTTCAACGTGGGGGTGATCACTGGTGATTTGCCTTATGAATTTTTAATTTCTTAAAAAATAGAGTGGTAAATATGCGTGTTTTTTCAGATTTTCATTCCGGCATAACTTTCCTAGGCTGGAGAATTACTCAAACTCAATTGTGGCGGGTGGCTTGGGTGTTATATCGTACACTACCCTTGCAACTTCGGGAATTTCACCTGTAATTCTCAGTGCAATTTTCTTCAGTTTTTCGTAATCGATTTCAAGCGGGTCAGCAGTCATACCATCTCTCGAGTCGACTGCCCTGATAGCAATTATGTATCCGTAAACTCTGATATCTCCTTTTACACCTGTTGCTTTACCTATCAGAGCTGCAAAGGCCTGCCATTTCTTATAGTCCTTTAGCTCCTCCTCGACAATCTTTGTGGCTTTTCTCACAACTTCTACCTTCTCAGGTGTGACTTCTCCCACAACCCTTACAGCGAGACCCGGGCCGGGGAAAGGCATTCTTTCAGATATCTCCTCGGGCAAACCGAGGTATCTTGCAACCATCCTTACTTCATCCTTGTAAAGCTCTCTGAGTGGTTCGATTACATCCTTGAATTTGTAGTGGAGAGGAAATCCTCCAACGTTGTGGTGGCTCTTGATTCCACCCATGCTCTCAATAATGTCCGGGTAAATCGTACCCTGGATGAGGTATTCGGCGTTGTGCTCCTCAGCAACTCTCTCGAAAACCCTGACGAAAAGTTCTCCGACAATTTTCCTCTTTTCCTCCGGATCTGTTACACCTTTTAGTGCATTGAAGAATTCATCTCTAGCATCAACGAAAACAAGATTCATGTGTCCAAAAATCTCTTTTATTCTCTCTGGTTCGCCCTCTCTCATTAACCCCGTATCAACGAAGACAGGGATCAGTCTGTCACCAATTGCCTTATAGGCGAGAGTCGCACACACTGAACTGTCGACTCCTCCGGATAAGGCTATGATTGCCTTTCCATCCTTAACCTTCTCCTTTATCTCCTGTATCGCCTGCTGGACAAACTTCTCTACATCGAGCATGAGATTACCTCCTTCAGCCGAGTGTCTTTACGTTGTTTAAACTTTACTCTAAGGGCAAAGTTTATTAAATGGTGTAATTTTATCTAAAAGCATGAAAAAACTTTACAGAAGTAGGAAAAATAAAATTCTGTTCGGAGTTTGCAGTGGTCTTGCAAAATACTTCGGAGCAGACCCTGCTCTGGTTAGAATCCTGTTCATAGCGCTCGCAATCCTGAAGGGTTATGGGATAATACTTTACCTGATTCTCGCCATATTAATGCCTGAGGAACCGGATGAACAGCACTAAATTATCTTTCTTCATGTTAGGGGTTGACCACTGGCAGACATTCTCCAACAGTTTTTGCTTTTCTGACGGCGTTTAATACGAACTCTCTCGCCATCTGGCATGAATCATCTAGACTGTATCCCTTTGCAAGATAGCAGGCAAGAGTAGAGCTGTAAACGCATCCAGTTCCATGCACTTCTGCTTTAATAAGCTCTCCCTCAATTATGGAGTGTTCATTTTGCTGAATATCGTAAACAACATCTTTCCCTCCAAGCCCCCCTCCAGTTATCACGACTGAGCAGCCCAACTTTTCTGCAATTTTCTTTGCTGCCTGTATTGCGGTTTCCACACCATCTATTTTCACCCCGGCAAACTGCATCGCTTCCTCAACATTTGGTGTTATAACACTGCAAGCTCTTGCCACAACCTCGTACACTTCCTTTGAACCAAGTTCAAATCCAACACTTGCAGTTATAACAGGATCAAGGACTTTTGGAACGTCTATTTTCTTGATATTCTCTGATATGGTTCTGGCAATTTCCATGTTGCAGACCATACCGATCTTGATACTAGCAACGTCCAGATCTTCAAGAATCGCTGAAATTTGCTTTTCAACCACATCGGGCGGTACAGGCATCAATCCCGAAATTCTGCACGTATTTTGGAAGGTTATAGCGGTGATGACTGAAGATGGGTGAAAACCGAGAGCATTAATGGTTTTAATATCTGCGTGAATTCCAGCACCACCACACGTATCAAATCCGGCAATTGTGAGAACTGAGCGATCCATGATGGGATTTAACTACGATTAAATAAATCATTTCTTCACTTCTTTGAGCGCATCTATAAGCAGTGTATTATCTTCTCTCCTTTTGACCGCAACCCTGAAGTGGTTCTCACTCAAACCCTTAAAATCGCTGCACACTCTTATGAGTATGTTTCTGTCGAGCAACTCCTCAAAGACTTGTTTGGCTGGAATATTGCCCTCGACAAGCAGGAAGTTTGCACTACCTCTCGCCTTAAAACCGATATTTTCAAGATTTCTTTTCAGCCACTCCCTTTCGTCTGCTATCTTTCTTCTAACCTCTCTGGAGAACTCTTCAAGCATTGGGAGGTAGTGCTCGGCAACTCTCATCGCTATTACGTTTACATTCCAGGGATTTCTCTCATCATGGAATTTCCTTGCAAAACTGCGCGGAAACCTGCCATATCCAAATCTTAGGCCGGGAATTGCCAGAATCTTGGTAAGAGATCTTGCGATGAATGCTTCTCCATCAAAACCCTTGCCGGTAAAGTCTATGAATGCTTCGTCGATAAGCAACGATATATCGGATTTCTCACATAGCTCTGCTATTTCCCATAATTCCTTTCTTTTTATCAAATCTCCAGTAGGATTGTTTGGGTTGCAGAGAACAACCGCCTGAGGTTTTTTATCTTCAATGGCATGAACGATGGCATCCACGTCGAACCTGACCGAGATAATCTGCATGTCATGAAGGCGGGCAAACCTCTCGTACTCCGTGAACGTTGGGTAGGGAATCAAAACGCTGCCTTTATGCATTGCAAAAAAGCCTCTGATTATTTCAATTGAACCATTTCCAAATACTACTTCATCCTCCTCGCACTTCAGGTAGGATGCTATCACATCGACAAGCCAGCTATACGAATCGTCTGGGTAATAGAAGATCTGATTTAAGGCACTTCTAACAATATCCTGAATATCTGGAGGTGGAAACGGGTTTATATTTGAAGCAAAGTCGATTAACGATTCTGGTGGCAGATTTTTTTCCCTCGCTATCCTGAACAAAAAGTCTCCGTGCACACTTTACCAGCTTTGGACATTAAATAAATCACTATCGGAAAAATTAAAAGGACTGAATACTAGCCTTGGGTTATGGAAATTGAACGGGTTGATGCTGGAATTACTGATGTTGATGGTGTTTACTGCTGTGGAGTTAAAGAGGGAAAATATGGCCTGGGTATTGTGAAATGTAAAGGGAAGGTGGCAGGAGTTTTTACTCTCAACAAAATAAAAGCCGCTCCGGTAATACTGACGAAAGAGCACATAAAGGGAGGAGAAATAGAGGGAATTATTGTAAACAGTGGAAACGCGAATGCCTTCACTGGAGAGCAGGGAATAAAGAATGCAAAAAGAATGGCTGAAATTCTTGCAGAAAAGCTGGGAACTGATCCTAGTAAAATAGCTGTGGCCTCTACAGGTGTAATCGGTGTTCAGCTTGATATGGAATGGATCGAAAAGACCTTTGAAGCGATTTTCCCAAAGCTCGATTCGAGCAGAGAATCCTCGCACAACTTTGCAAAAGCAATTATCACAACAGACGCTTTTACAAAGGAATATGCTGTTAAGACCGGAGACGTCATTATTGCGGGAGTTGCGAAGGGGGCTGGAATGATAGCTCCGAACATGGCCACCATGCTTGCGTTCATTTTCACAGATGCTGATTTCGACAGTAATGAGCTTCAGGAAATGCTGAAAATTGCCGTGGATAGATCTTTCAATGTAACTGTGGTTGATGGAGACACATCTACAAACGATATGGTTCTGCTAGTTGCAACAGGTAAAAAGAAAGTAGATAGGGGGATTTTCCAGAAGGGACTTAATGAGGTCTGCATCAACCTTGCAAAAATGATAGCCAGAGATGGTGAGGGTGCTTCAAAGCTGATTGAGGTGTATGTAAAGGGAGCTAAGAGTGAAGAAGACGCATTTAAAGCTGCAAAAAGCGTAGTGTCATCCATACTTGTTAAAACAGCCGTCTTTGGCAATGATCCCAACTGGGGAAGAGTTGTTGCTGCAATTGGTTATTCCGGCGCTGAAGTTGATGAAGATCTAACACTCATTCTTGAAGGGGATGGGGAATCTGTTATACTTGTAGACAGAGGAAAGAATATGGATACAAGAAAGAAGGCCAAGGAGATTATGAGAAACAGTAAGGAAATCAAGTTTATCGTGGATCTTCACAAAGGTAATGCTGAGGGATATGCAATCGGTTGCGACCTGACGTATGACTATGTAAAATTAAACGCAAAGTATACCACGTGAATCTCGGCCCGCAGGAAATGCTGAGTGATCTTTTGCCGGATAATATTAGTTAAAAATTTTAAAATATTTTTAAACTTCCGGAGTGGCGAAAAGTTTTTATTCCTGGTTTTATGTGGACCCCTCTCCCCTGCTGTGGGTAAAGTTTATAACCTAGATCATCAGAAAAACATTCAATGAATATTATAGTTGGAGGCGGAAAAACAGGTAGAGAAATCGCCAGAAGGAGTTCAGAATCCGTAATAATCGAAATTGACTCTGCAAAAGCAAAGGAGCTTGAGGGGGAGGGTTTAAGGGTTATTAATGGAGATGCAAGAAATAGAGAAATATTATTAAAAGCTGGCGTAAATAACGCAAGAGTAATCCTTGTTACGGATAGTGATGATGTAAATCTCGAAGTTGCGGAACTTGCGAAAAGGCTGGGATCCAAGGAGATAGTTTCTAGGATAGTGGACCCATCCAGAGCACACCATTATAGGAAAGCAGGTATAATAGGTCTTGTCTGTGATGAATCGAATGCTGCTAATCTTTTGACCATTGTTGCAAATGCCAGAAGAAAGTATTTTGAGATGAAAGTATCTGAGGATTCTGGTCTTGCAGGGAAAGAACTCCACGAGGTTAGTCTTGAAGAAGATTGTGCTGTTATCTCTATTTTCAGGAAAGGGATGCTCTTCAGACCGATTCCAGGTATAATGCTTCAGCCAGGAGATGTAATCGGAGCTGTGTGTGGTAAAGAAGTACAGCAAATGCATAATCCATTTGATAGAATACTCGTAATCTTCCGATACCCCGAATTTCGTGATATTGTAGTTGAAGAAGCCAGTAAATTGGCGTCGCAGGTAGGCGCTGAGGTTTTTGGCATCTCAAAGGAGAAGGAGAATGGACTCTCTGTATGTAGCCTGGAAGATCAACTGCCTTCGCTGGATGGAGTTGGGGAGAGTGAGATTGTTGAACTTCTAAAGCATGTTAGAGGTAAATTTGACCTGATCGTAACTGATGCGCCGAGGAGGAAAATTTTCTCTCTCTGGACAAAAGATTTTACTTGGTACCTGAATCCACCATTCCTGATTGCAAAAAGAGGTAGAAGATATTCAAAAATACTTGTTGTGGTCAACACATCTGACCCATCGGAGCTCTTTGCACATTTGAAGGCTTTGTCCCATCCCACTGTTGGTTTTAAGGTACTCATTCTGGATGAAGAATTGTTGCCGTATCAAAATCAGCTCGTCGAAGTTTCAAACGTTGATATTGAGCTGGTTAAAGGAAACCCCATAATAGAAGTGGTTAAGGAAGTAAAGAGAGACTATGATCTAGTAATGTTCTCCCTGAAAAATGACCTGGGAAACATAGACCAACCCCTACTGTGGAAAATTGTCGAAAAAACACCCTCTTCAGTCCTGGTGGTAGAATGAAAGGTGTTTACACTCTTGTTACTATTGCATTACTTGCATTTGCAACCCCGCTTTTTGCCGACAGGTTAAGGGTTCCTGCTGTTGTGCTAGAGGTTTTTGCCGGAATGATTCTTGGAGCATATGGGCTGGGAATCATTGAGTCTAGCGAATGGCTGGAGTTCCTCTCCACGTTTGGATTGATATTCCTGATGTTTCTTTCAGGACTGGATCTGGACATTAATATTATCCGGAAGAAAAAGAAATTTGCATACCTTGGATTGTTATTTCTAGCCTTGTCAATGTCGTTCTCATATTTACTCACTCTTGCATTTGGTCTGGATTTGCTGTATGCAATCCTTCTAACCAATGTGTCTGTTGGAATAGTCGTTCCCACAATTCGGGAAATGGGGATCGTGAAAAGCAATCTGGGTCAGCAAATACTTGTGGCAGCATTCATAACGGACTTTGTTACAATGTTTGCTCTCACAATATATGCCGTAAGTGTGAGAACTGGAAAAACAGGATACGAGCTACTTTTAGTATTTGGAATTTTTCTTGTCTTTTTACTATCATACTATATTGGAAGGCTTGCAATTTGGCATTTCCCCGAGTTCATGTCAAGGTGGTTTACAGAGGATCCAATGGAGCTGGGTGTGAGAGGATCAATGGCAATAATGGTATCATTTGTCGGCCTATCGTATCTTCTCGGAGTTGAAGCAATTCTCGGAGCATTCTTGGCTGGAGCATTGCTATCCATTATCTTCAGAGGAGGGGAGAGGCTCGAAGAGAAGCTCTATGGTATCGGATACGGTTTTCTAATTCCAATTTTCTTCATTTCTGTTGGAGCGAGTATGGATCCTCTAAAAATCCTCTCCTCAAATTTCGATCTGCTCGTAATTCTTGTATTCATGGCCTTCGCAGTGAAGATTGTCCCGTCTCTTATTTTTGTCCCAAGATTTGGACTTGTGAATTCCCTGCGAATCGGGATCATTCAGACATCCAAGTTAAGCCTGACGATTGCTGGCGTGAGTATAGGAGAAAATCTGGGTGTATTGAGTTATGATGAAGCTTCAACAGTAATCTTTTTCACAATACTGACATGCCTTATTTCACCAACCATTTTCAGAGCCTTGTACGGGGGCAAGAGTGAATGAAAATTGCCATAGTCGGTGCGGGATTGACAGGGATGAGTGCAGCGCTCAACCTCAAAGAATACGCCGAAGTGGTGTTATTTGAAAAAGATGATGCTGGCGGGCTTGCAGCATCCTACTGCAGGGATTACTGCATCGAGAAATTCTATCACCACTGCTTTAAAGGCGATGATGCACTGCTCGAAATGATAAGAAAATTCAACCTCTCAAATAAGCTCGTTTGGAAAACCACCAGAGTTGGTTATGCTGTAAATGGTAAAATATACCCTCTCAATACACCCTTCGAGATCTTGAGATACCCTCACATGAGCTTGGGAGAAAAAATAAAACTTGCAATGTTCACTCTGATGAGTAAAAAGAGAGATTACTCATCTGAAGATGATGTAAGCGTCGTGGATGGAATAAAGAGGGAGCTTGGAGATGATTTGCTTGAAGATTTCTTTATGCCCCTCCTCAAAAGCAAATTTGGGGATAGCTATAAGGATATTAGTTATGCTTGGTTGCTTGCAAGAGTTGCAATAAGAAGCAACAGGAAGTACAGTGGAGAGGAGCTTGGATACATACGGCACGGTTTTTACCAGCTCATCGAGAGAATGAGGGAAAATCTTGAGATCAGAAATGATGAAATCAAAACAATTGAGAAAGCCGGAAACAAAATTCGTGTAAACGGCGAAGATTTTGATGCTGTAATATATACCGCCCCATTGCCCGAACTCGATGAAAAAATAAGAAAGGCAGCAAATTTGCTTGATATCAGGTATCAGAGCTCTGTTTGTGCGCTGATTGGTGCGGAGGAAACAGTGACGGAGGATATCTACTGGACAAACATAAAAGGGGATACGGTTTTTGGTGCTATAATTGAGCACACACACTTCATGCCCTTCGAAGATTACGGCGAGCATGTCATCTATCTTGCGAGCTATTCTACGCCAGATGGCTGGCTTTATAATAGGAGTGAAGAGGAACTGAAAAGGCTGTATCTCAAAGACGTGCAGAAGTTTGGATTGAAAAGCGAAGCGATAAACTGGATTAAGATATTCAAAGCTAAATATAGTGGGCCGTTATTCGAAAAAGGATATTTGAAAAAGATAACGCCCTACAGAACAAAGCTTGAAGGTTTTTACGTTGCAGGTATGACATCCAGACCAAACTATCCGGAAAGAAGCATGAACGGAAGCATAAAGGCAGGCATAGAGGTTGCAGAGGTTGTGAAGAAAGATTTTGGATATGAAGCTGAAAGATAAAAATTCTGAAGGCGTGCAATTGCATTTAAAATGCCAAATTTTATAAGTTAATAACCTCCAGACATCTGCAGGTACTGGCTGGAGGTTAAAACCATGTACTGGAGTCCAAGTATCGAAAAAATGCCCCAGAAAGATCTGAAGAACATTCAGGAAAGAAAGCTGCGTGCTCTGGTTCATGTCGCATATGAATACTCGCCATTCTACAGAAGGAAGTTCAAAGAAATGGGTATAAACCCGTGGGACATAAAAGGGCTTGAAGACCTGCCAAAGCTACCATTCACAAAGAAACAGGATTTGAGGGACAATTATCCATTTGGAATGTTTGCCGTACCCATCTCGCAGATAGTTAGATTTCATGCATCCAGTGGAACGACCGGTAAGCCCACTGTTGTGGGATACACGGAAAACGACATACGTGTTTGGGTTGAATGCATGTGCAGAAGCTTGACAGCGTGTGGAGTAACAAGTGGAGATATAATGCAGATTTCATACGGTTATGGACTGTTTACAGGCGGTCTTGGATTCCATTACGCAGCAGAAAAGATTGGTGCTACGGTTCTCCCAACCTCTGCTGGCAACACGCAGAGGCAGATTGAACTTATGAGGGATTTGCGAACGGCAGTAATTGCATGTACACCCTCCTACATGCTCTACATTGCAGAATATGCGTCAAAGATGGGTGTTGACATCCAGAATGACACAAAATTGAGAATGGGCATCTTTGGTGCAGAGCCATGGAGTGAAGAAACAAGGAAAAGAATAGAGGACAAGACTGGAATCACTGCATACGATGTTTATGGCACATCGGAGCTTAGCGGACCTCTCTTCACAGAATGTACTGAGAGACAGGGACTTCATATATGGGCTGATCATTTCTTAATTGAGGTTATTGACCCTGAAACAGGAGAACAGGTTGGAGAAGGTGAAAAGGGAGAGCTTGTAGTCACAACCCTGAGCAAGGAAGCTCTACCACTGATAAGGTGGAGGACTGGGGACATAACAATAATGGAAGAAGAAAAATGCGCATGTGGAAGAACACACCCGCGTATACTCAGAATTCTCGGCAGATCGGACGACATGATAATAGTCAGGGGTGTTAATGTATTCCCTAGCCAGATCGAGCATGTGCTCATGCAGATACCCGAAGTTGGCGAGCACTACATGATCATTCTCGACAGGACTAAAGACGGACTGGATGTAATGACCATACAGGTGGAACTGAGTGAGAATGCATCCATCGACAAAGTTTCAGACATTCTGAATCTAGAAAGAAAGATTGCAGAGCAGCTCAAAAGTGTTTTAAACGTTTCTGCAAATGTTGAAGTTGTAAACCCAGGAACACTGCAGAGATTTGAGGGCAAAGCGAAGAGAGTAATAGACAGAAGAAAGATTTGAGGTGGAAAAATGGAAGAGAAAATAATTAAGCAGGTTTCAGTTTTTGTTGAAAACAAGCCTGGCAGGCTTGCCGCTGTTACGGAAAAGCTCTACGAGAAAGGAATAAACATCAGGGCTTTCACAATAGCTGAAGCAGGAGATTTCGGAATAATCAGGATGGTCGTCGATAAGACTGATGAGGCGTACAGAATTCTGAAGGATTCTGGATTCACCGTCACTCTTACGGATGTACTTGGAGTTGAGGTTGAAGACGAGCCAGGAGGGCTTTACAAGATTGCGAAGGCTCTTGGTAGCGAGAACATTAACATCGAATACGTCTATGCATTCACTTTTGGCGGCGATAAAGCTCTGATAATTCTGAGGGTTGATGATATCGAGAAGGCCATCGAAGTACTCGAAAGAGAGAACGCCCTATTTAAAGGAGGAGCTTTCTAACTCCTTTTCCCCCTTTTCCTAATTTTTAAATTTTAATTATTTGATTATATATTAATTTATAAAGCCATAACGACGTCTGCAAATAGGCGTGAGTACAATTACATCACAAAGATAGCAGCTGCAACGACTGTAGTATATTTGCCCTCTTCTACATCTGCCTTCACAGCAACATTCGTTTTCACTGCGGCCATTACATCATAAGATGTTTCGAGCAAATAAACTGCAGAATCTTTTGCATGTTTGCCAGTATCCATGCTGTCTGATTCGCAGCATCCATGGTCTTCTACGAGATAACCGTTCAGTTTGGTATTGTCGGGTATTGCTGCCCCGATGCTAGCATATACTGTTTTTCCAGCGCTATTGCTCGTCATTTTTGCCATGACACAGTATACTATCTGTCCCTGCCTTAATTCTGAGAGTCCTTTTTCCTTTTCAATCACTTTGCAATTGGGTGGGATTATGCTGCTTACCCTGACGAGGTTGAAGTCTTTGATGCCCGCATCTTTTAGAGCCAGTTCAAAAGAGAGAAAGGCATCTTCGTGCACACCAACACCTTTTGTGAAGAATACTTTTCTTGGAACGAGTCCCATCTTAATTTTCTCAGTTATCATAAATTTCATTTCATAATTATTTTGTGGTTATATTTAAACTTTACTCAGAATTTTGGAAAAATAGATATTCAATCCCTTCACACCCAGTATACATGAAAATCAGAATAAAGGCGGGAGATGTGGTCAGAGAGGCTGAGCTTTATGAAGATCTTGCTCCAACAACAGTAAAAGCTGTGGTTGAAGCTCTACCGATAAAGGGAATTGCAAACAGATGGGGTGACGAGATTTATTTTGAGACAGATGTTGAAGTGGATGTAGAAGAAAATTCAAAGGAAGTTGTCGAGCTTGGGGACGTTGCATACTGGATTCCAGGAAGAGCAATATGCATTTTCTTCGGTAAAACACCTATGAGTGAGGGAGATGAAATAAGGCCGGCTAGTGCAGTTAACGTTATTGGAAAGGTGCTCGGAGACGTCGAGGAATTTAAGAAAGTTGAAGACGGAACACCTGTTGTTCTGGAGCCGGTTGATAATTGAACTTATATCTCTTCTAATTCTTTGGAGATCTTTACATGTTTTTCATCGAACTCCTCTGAGATATCGCTCAGTTTTCTTGTACGACGAGCCTGACCTATAAAGGTAGGGAGATACTTGCGTTATGATTTCTTTTAAGCTGGCGTACTTGGTTATGGGGAAATATTTGGTTTAAGCTGCTGATACCACACACGAGATTTTATATCCATGGTTTAATTCAGTATTACATTCTTAAATACTCTTTTCCGAATTTGACTTTCATGTTATATATCCCCAACAAAAAAACTTTTTTTTGTATGTTTTGAAAGCAAGACAAAAAACAGTATCGGGCGGTAGGATGGTTCGAGAGAAGATAGGTTTTTGGGAAGCTTTCAGCATTGGTGTTGGTGGGATGGTTGGTGGGGGCATCTTTGCAGTTTTAGGTTTAAGCATTCAACTCTCAAAAAGTGCTGCTCCAATATCATTCCTCTTGGCTGGTTTAATTGCGTTGACGACTGCATATTCGTATGCTAAACTGTCTGTGAGGTACCCAAGCGAGGGAGGTACAATAGAATTCCTCGTAAGGGCGTATGGTGTTGGACTGCTTTCTGGTGGCCTCAATATTCTGCTGCTTGCGAGCTACATCGTTATGATATCTCTCTACGCCTACGCTTTTGGTAGTTATGGAGCAAACGTTTTCAGTTTTCTTGGCTCAACAGCTCTGGCAAAGCACGTGCTAATTACATTAGTCATCGTTTTATTTACTGCAGTCAATGCACTGGGTGCTGTCATAAGTGGAAGAACAGAGGATATTCTGGTTGCATTAAAACTGGTGATACTAATCATAGTGGCTGGAGCTGGCATATTTTTCGTAAACACTGGCAAGCTATCGCCGTCAAACTGGGCTGACCCAATAGGCGTTGTTGCTGGCGGGATGATAATCTTTCTCGCCTATGAGGGCTTTGAGTTAATAGCAAATACAGGCAGCGATGTCGAGGATCCGTCAATACTCCCAAAAGCATTCTATGCTGCTGTTTTACTCGTAATAGCAGTTTACGTAATGATAGCAGTAGTTACAGTTGGAAATTTGCCTTACGATGTGATAATAAAGACGAGGGATTACGCTTTAGCTGCTGCAGCTAAGCCATCACTTGGAGAATTTGGTTTCTGGCTCGTAACACTCGCTGCCATAGCATCTACAAGCTCAGCGATAAATGCCACTCTCTATGGGACCGCGAGATCAAGCTACATGGTGGCGAAGTATGGACAACTTCCCGAAGTTGTGGAGAAGCCGATATGGAAGCAGGCATATGAAGGATTACTTATTATAAGCCTGATTTCCCTGTTGCTCGCAAATACAGCAAGTCTGGAATCAATATCTATTGCTGGCAGCGGTGGTTTTCTACTGATCTTTTTATTCGTAAACGTTGCAGCACTTAAGCTCCGCGATAAAGTAAAGATAAATCCAGCCATTTCGATTGTAGGAGCTATACTAACTTTTGCAGCTTTTTTGATACTCGTGTACAGAATGGCAAAGACTGATGCGATGAGCTTAACAGTCTTGTTGATACTAGTTTCAGCATCGTTTTTGATTGAGACAGTTTACAGAGCTGTTACGGATAGAAAAATAGAGGAGTACGTGGACTGCAGACTCAAAAAGAGAGAGGAGAATGTGAAAAACTGGTATAAATGGATTGATGGTGTTGTGAAACAAATACTGGAAGTTTTCGAAGATGCAGAAGTGTATCTGGTCGGCAGCATTGCACGGGGAGAGTTACACAAAGCCCACGATGTCGACTTACTAGTCCTGACAGGGAATCCGCCAGCAAGGGGCACGGAGAGATCTGTTGCAAGGGAGCTCAAACGGAGAGCTGGACTCACACCACAGTATTCAGTGGATATACATTTTGCACATAAAGACAGGAAAGAGGAAGCACTTGGACAGGCGAGGCATTACAAACTTCTCAAAGTTTAATGGCAAAACTTTATTCAAAAAATATGTTGAAAGGACGTCAAATTGCAAATGACACCAAAATTCTTACAATCACGCCTAACCCTTGATCAAAATTGATTAAAACATAAAGCAACGAAAAAACTAGAGAATTTTACATATTGCCCGCTCAGCATGAAATATTTACAATGTTGAATGATAAATCATAATATTAAAGTACCAGCATCTCCGCTTTTCAATTTAGGTGGTTAAATGGTCAGTGTGAATGAACTGGCTTTAGATATTGTGGAAGACATGCTGGATTACGAAGAAGACCTGAAAATATTTTCAGAGAGGCTTAAAAACGGTGCCACAGTCATAGACTGTGGAGTAAGGGTCCCCGGTAGTTACGAAGCGGGAGTAATGTATACCCAGATATGCATGGGCGGGCTCGGAAATGTCGATCTGTATGTTGACACGATAAAAGACATTCCATTTGCTTTCATCAAAGAATACACCGATTATCCTGCAATCGCTTGTCTCGGCAGTCAGAAGGCTGGATGGCAGATCAAGGTTGGCGATTATTTCGCATTGGGTAGCGGCCCTGCAAGAGCTCTGGCTCTTAAACCAAGGAAAACGTACGAACTCATAGATTATGAGGATGACACGGAATATGCTGTAATCGCTCTCGAGTCAAACAAACTTCCGGACGAAGAGGTAATCGAGTATATTGCAAGGGAATGTGATGTAGAACCCGAGGATGTTTATGCTGTTGTAGCACCAACAGCTTCAATCGTTGGTAGCATTCAGGTTTCAGGAAGGGTGATAGAGACTGCAGTATACAGAATGGCTGAACTTGGCTATGACCCCAGAGATATTCTCAGTGCAGTTGGCAGATGTCCTGTTGCTCCTGTTCTTGAAGATGATCTGAAGGCAATGGGTGCAACAAACGATAGCATACTGTACTATGGAAGCGTTTACATGACGGTGGAAGGGTACAGTGAAATACTCAAAAGTGTGCCGTCATGCGAGTCAGAAGATTATGGTAGACCGTTTTACGAGATATTCAAGGCAGCAGACTATGACTTTTACAGGATAGATCCAGGTCTGTTTGCTCCAGCTCAGGTGGTAATCTCGGATATAACCACAGGTAAGACGTACGTCCATGGAAAGTTGAATGCAGACGTTTTGCTTCAATCTTATCAGATTGTTTTCTAATCTTTCATTTAACTTATTTCTTACAATTTAGTTTATTTTCAGTATCACTCTAAAAACGCTGGGCCTCCTTATGCGTTCTTTTGGGACACGTTCCAGAATGCAAACATAATTATTATTCAAAAAACATATATAGGATCATGCACCAGTATCAGGAAGGTGATTGTGAATGGATACACGTGATATTGTGCTTGCGGCCTTAATGGTACTTTCTGCAATAATGCTAACATACAAGTGGCTCTCGCTATACGACAGAATTGATGGCAGTGTAATATTCTTTGCATTTCTGCTGACCCTCTCGCTTGGAGGATTACTACTCAGCATCGAACTGAGGATGCAGAAACTTATGGAAGAGCTTGAGAGTACAAAAAGAGCAATTATAGTAAATACCGATGATCTTGAAAGTAGGCTGGATGGTAAGCTGGCTTCGTACCTTGAGCCAATTGAAGCAAGGCTTGAAAGAATAGAGAGGAGAATGTACAGGTAGCTCCAGCTCACCTTACTTTAATTCGGCAGATTTTTTATGTTTCAT
Organism: uncultured archaeon; assembly: GCA_964652135.1. Classification (GTDB taxonomy): domain Archaea; phylum Halobacteriota; class Archaeoglobi; order Archaeoglobales; family Archaeoglobaceae; genus CAZZAF01. The sequence continues at coordinate 6,385 of CAZZAF010000001.1, read as the reverse complement.
AACAAGATATACTGTAAGAATAACTCTGAGATTTGTTAAAATAGCTAGAATTATGAATAGCTCGTCAATCCAGCCAATCAGGCAGAAAACCATGGTTAGAAATACTCGTTCATCTCTTTTACCTGCTAAAGCTCGCATTGGTCTGATCTCCTTATATATGTCTTCAAAAAATGCTGCTTTGTATCTTTCAGTGGTATAGCTGACCATAAATGAGCCAAATATTGCGAAGGCAGCGACAATCCACATTCTAAGGTCGTTTAGTGTAATTGCCAGTGCCAGCAGGAATAAAAAGTCGACATACCTGTCCAGTATTGAGTCTATCCACCCACCGACCCTGCTCTCTCTCATTGAGGCCCTTGCGATTTCTCCATCAACTCCATCAAGAATCGAGCTTATCTGATATAACACTCCAGCTAGGGGACGATTAACAAAGACGAGAAGAGCAGAGAACAAACCCACCAGAAATGTTATTACAGTCATTTGGTTTGGAGTTATATGATCTACAATTTTTTCAGAGATCCATGTCGAAATTCTCCTGTTTATGGTTCTGGAAACGATTCCGTCTCCATAGCTTTTCACCGAAAGTCTGATCAATTCTCTTCTGGCTTTTTTAAGTTCTTCAGGTGTATCGACGTCCATCCAGAAATAGCCAGAAACTTCTGTTACCGGTGGCTTGGCCCTGCTTATAATTTCTGAAAGCTTTACTTCTTCGTCTCCCTTTTCCTTGACAATCTCTTCGGCATACTTGAATATATCAGGACTGAGAACAAAAAAACCCGTATCTATGTAGTCGTATTCATCCAGCTCTTTTCCAATTTTTTCAACTCTACCATCTCTGCTCAGCACCTTTGTAGCCTCATCTTTGTCAACGTATTTTGCAATTTTATCTCCTATCAATCCTTTTCCTTTAACCGCCTTCTCAATGAAGGCTCTCTCGTAAATATGATCGCCCATTATCAGCACAAAGTCATCGTCAACAAAATCCTTGGCAAGATAAAGTGAATAACCATTCCCTTTTTCAGGATAATTATTCCATACTATTTTATATTTGAATCTGTGCTTTATGAGGAATTCCTCAATTCTTTTATCTCTAGCTACGACAATGAACTCATCTATTCCAAGCTCCGATAGAATACTGAGATTTCTGTAGATTATTTCTCTACCAGCAACCTTTACAAGGGGTTTTGGTACATTAGCCTTAAGCCTCGTACCAAGTCCTGCAGCCAATACAACCGCCTTCATAAGAATCACCAGTTCAAATTTTAAAATTATGGGCTATCAGGATAGAATTAAGCGTCAAGCGTGGATGGCAATATCTACAATGTATTTTTCTTAAAATTAGTGCTTAAAAATTTTGCGACCGCTTTATCATTCTATAATCTGTGCAGTCGGATAAATTGGGTAAAAAAGTAGAAAGACCTGAAATTAAAAGAGTTTATCTCTTTGCCCTCTTGTATTTAACGATCTCTGCATTCTGGGCAAAGAATTCGCCGCTCACGTGGCACAGAGCCTCGCTTACATCAATTACGTCCTTCCAGAATTCATCCTTTACTTCAACTTCGAGAACACGCCCCACCACCCATATGTGGTCTCCAATTTCGAAATGGCTCTCCAGCTTACACTCAATCCATCCAATAGCTTCTTCCACTCTCGGAGGTTTGACTTTTTTGGATGCAACCTCTGTTAACCCTGCTTTTTCTAGCTCGTTGACACCGTATGGGAAGTCCTGCTCGAGAATGTGCATAAATTCGCCGAGCTTCTTTCCTGCAATGTTTACGACGAATTCACCGTTTTTGCTTATGTTCGTCCAAGTGTCATGCTTCGGGTTGCAGGCAAATCCGTAAAGCGGTGGTGAGAAACTAATGGGCGAGTTAAAACTGAAAGGTGCAGCGTTGACTTTGCCATCCTCGGAAATCGTTGTTATTACTACCACCGGCCTGACTAGTAATGTGTAGTATTTTTTTGCATCGAGCTCCATAAAATGGGGTAGTTTTCACATCTCAAGTAGTTTTCGTTATGGTTTGTATGGGTGGTTACGGGATTTGGAAAGCTAAGGCAGAATACTCTGGAAACATCTGTGGGACATATTAATGCTAGGCTCTCTTTACAATAAGCGTTAAACCATCGATGCCAACTATTTTGACTCTTTCTCCTTTTGGAATTTCACCGTCTATACATCTGGCTTTCCATAACTCTCCATTGTATTTCACGAAACCATAGGGTGTGAGATGTGTTGCAGTAGTACAAATTTTACCTATCATGGCCTCTTTTCCGGTGGTAGGGTTGTGCGATGGAAATAGCTTGAATTTGATCAGAGTTACAATGGTGAGAGCAATTATCAGTAATATGACGTATGTTGCATTAAGCAGACCAAATACGTGCAAAACTATCACAGCAATGAATGCTATGAGCACTTCATCTGCAACTGATAATAGAAGCGGGATGGTGTATCGTCGTCTGTTGCTCATGGGCAATCAACCATCTTTTCTTTTTAGCTATTTCTAAATTTTGTGGAAAATTAACCGGTCGTATATGGCGTATCCTTCTGTGTTTGCTTGTTCTAGGTAGCGTGATTTACGTAATTTTTCAACAACCCGAAAATTTTATGATGATGGTAGCCATCTTACATGATCTTATGGAGATCAAGATTCTTGGAACTGGTTGTCCAAAGTGTAATGCATTCGAAGAAAATGTGAGAAACGTTCTGAAAGAACTTGGAGTGAATGCAACGATAACAAAGGTGGATAAAGTTGAGGACATCGTGAAGTATGGTGTCTTTGCAACTCCCGGGCTTGTCATCAATGGAAAACTCGTCAGTCAGGGCAAGGTGCTGACGAGAGAAGAGCTGATAAGAGTAATAACAAATGAATTGCTGGCGTTGAGAGAATGATCTCTGAAATCTTCTGGGCAGGACTGGAAGCATTACTTGATTATCTATCCCTGCATGTTTTATCCTGCCTCATTCCGGCATTCTTTATAGCTGGCGGTATCTCAGCAATGATTAACAAGGAAATGGTTTTGAAGTATTTCCATCCAGATGTGAGCCCGTTTAAATCATATTCCATAGCTGCGATTTCGGGAACAATTATCGCAGTTTGTTCGTGTACTATTTTGCCTTTATTTGCGGGAATATATGTGAACGGAGCTGGAATTGGGCCGGCGATAACTTTCCTTTATTCTGGACCCGCGATAAGCCTGCTTGCAATCGTTTATACTGCAAGACTGCTTGGCCTGGAGTTTGGTCTTGCAAGGGCAATCGCTGCAATAGGTTTCTCTGTCGTAATAGGATTTATTATGCACTTGATTTTCGAAGGGAAAGAAGGCAGACGAGATTCCGCTATGCAGCAAAGCGTTGGTGGTAGTGGCAGAGGTGATAGACGCTTACTTCTTTTCTTCGCATCTCTGGTAGGAATTCTCATCGTTGGTTCAATGCGTGTGGATTTTGTTACAAGGATGATTCTGCTGGCCATTCTGCTTATCTTACTTGGTTATTCACTTTCAAAATTTGAAGAATGGGAAATAAAAGCATGGCTGAATGAAACATGGTTTCTGGCAAGACAAATTATACCGTGGCTTCTTTTTGGCATTTTTCTTGCAGGTGTATTCAGAGCAGTAATTCCCCCAGACTATGTTGCGGGTTATGTGGGTGATAACAGCGTAAAGTCCAACTTTATTGCCTCTTTTATAGGAGCTCTCGTTTACTTTGCAACACTTACAGAGGTACCAATCGTAACATCTCTGCTTGAGCTTGGTATGGCAAAAGGACCAGCTCTAGCCATGCTGCTCGCTGGCCCATCCTTGAGTATTCCAAATATGCTCGTGCTCAGGAGGATAATGGGTGTCAGGAAGACGGCAGTCTATGTTCTGCTCGTTGTACTGTTCTCAACATTCGCCGGCCTGGCCTATGGCTCCCTTGCATAGCCAAATTTATAGAGGGGTAATATGAGAATTGCATTCATCTGCCGGGAAAATTCATGCAGAAGTCAGATTGCAGAAGCTTTAGCCAGAACAATCATGCCGGACATTAAATTCATGAGCGCTGGAACAAATCCGGTAAATGAGGTCGATTCTGTTGCAATAAAAGTGCTGAAAGAGATGGGTATTGACTGGAATGGCCATCCAAAGAGAATAAGCGAGATAGGCAAACCAGATATAATAGTAACCATGGGTTGTGGGGTTGAATGCCCCAACATTCCTGGTATTAAAGTTGTTGAGTGGAACATTCCAGATCCAAAAGGAAAAGATATCAGGGTTTACCGCCAGGTGGTGGAGCTGATAAAGGAGAAAATCCTTGAATTAAAGAAATCATTGAAATGATTGTACTTCTCGTTCAACCAAGCACTTCCGAAGCTTTGGCGGTCAGATAATCGCGGATCGCCTCAATTGACTGTTTTAGAACACACCTGTTATCGTAATTCTTTACAATTTTTTCGAGCTCTGACCTGTCCAAGTCTCTAAGCTCTTCAGCCATTTTGACCATATTTGGGATTGCTCTCGTGACGTTATCCACAATAGTTATGTCTGCCATCCTGGCAGTTCGTGAGAGTGGGTTCAGGTCTATTGCAATCACTTTTTTGCCGTGTTTTTTGAGAATCTCACATCTGTCTCCGTCTTCCAGACCAACAAGGACAACATCTGCAATGTAGATTCCTCTTTTATCAACAATTCTCCTTGCATGCTGGATTCCCTCAAGTTCTGAATCTCCAGCAGCGAGCACTTCAGCACCAAAACTTTCCAGATGCTCTTTTATTCGTTTAACTCTCCCTTCATTCCAGTGGAACACATTCACCTCCAGTGGTGCGTTGAGGATCTTGGACAGCTTAACAATTTCATCAGGAACAAGTGATGCTACATTACCGTTCACAGATATTACTGGGCGTTTTGCAATGAGCATGAGCGCTACAGCAGCTTTTTCAGCTTCGAGAGCAAAGCTGTGAGATTTCTCGCCGAGGATATAATCGAAAGCTTCTCCCCTTCCATGGGCAATTAAACCCTGCGGGACAGCTATTCCTTTTTCGACACCTTCAACGAGCTTTTCTCTCATTATCAGGCTCAGGTAGCGTGGATGTGATTTTGGGATCTTGGCCATAAAAACTCGAATGGGGTAGAGACTTATAAAACTCACTTTGGAGATAGTTAGCTATCTCTCATTATAGTTAGTCGTTAGCGCGGTAAATAGTTCTTCGCGGACATCCTCGGGCAGAATAATTCTTCCTGAATTTATATCAAATTCCAAAATCTCTTTCGATGGTTCGATCAGCCACTTCTCAATGGTTAATACTCTCTTAAATCCCATTTTTTCTACGTCTACGGATCTTTTTATGGATAAAACCCAGTCAAAAACTGATGATATGAGTGTTTCACACGTATTTTCCTGGGCTTCCTTTACCATGCATCCGACACACAACCCTCCGTCTTCTATGACTTTACCGATCATATCGTGGATGAACAGATAGAACTTCTCGTGGTTGTGCTGAAAAGCTAAGCTCTCAGAAATGTTGTCCAGAACTAAGGCAAAAGGCTTCTCAGCAATATGTGTTATTTTAGATGCACAGATACTTATTTCGTTTAGACTTAACGAGTCAATATAGGTAGTGTCGATCTCAGTATCAAAAATCGGTCTTTTTTTGCATAAAATTATATGTGTGTTCCCTTTGTAATCAATATTGTTAAAAATGGACTCAATTTTTGGAGGATGAAGTGTGGAAGTGACCCATATTACACTGTTCATTCTTGATGCAATGTCGGCTGCCATCAAAATTTTTTCAATCCCTGTATCACCTTTAACAAGTATCGACATCTTTACCTCGTCTCGTCGTTAGGATATACTTGCATATCATGCGATAATACTTTAATTAAACTTTTCGGGTATTAAATATATTTCCGGAGTATAATAGTTGTAATGTAATATTAAATAATATTGAATAATTTAATCTTTTTCCACCTCTTTTTTCATTAACTTCTGTCTTTCCTTGGCAGTGTATCCTGTTAATTCTTCTAGGAACTTGTTGTATGTTTTAATCGTCATCATTGCAACATCATCTGATACGTCCTTATTTGTTTTTGATTCTGCAAAGAGTTTCTTGTTTTCTATCCACAGCCTCAGTTCTTCGATAGCACCGAACTTGACTATGTAGACATCTCCATCCTTGCTGTATTCACCAAAGTGTTTCTTTATCATCTCCTCAAGCCTCTCGATTGTAGGCTTGAAGCCCCTCTTGAACTTGTATTCCCTCATCTGATCACCTCTTGGTTGCTCCCTACTTCTGGGATATTTGTATTTTGCCTGATGGTCTTGCCTGATGATATGTATGTTTTATCTATTTTTGGGGGACGTGTCCACATTAGCATAAAACTATAAATACTAAGAATTATGCATTATTAT